>JBFLZG010000138.1:0-61114 GCA_040756235.1 bacterium
CCGACGAGCGGTATGTCGGACAAGATGGACTTCCGGAACGTGGCCGCGCTCCGCGCCGGGGACGAAGTCAAGTTCGTCATCCAGGACCGGAACGACTATGAGTGGGCCAAGGACGTTCTCCGAAAACACGCTCTCGAGCGCCGCCCGGGCAAGGTTCTGTTCAGCCCGGCTCATCCCTTTCTGCCGGCTCGGGAGCTGGCCGCCTGGATCCTGGCCGACCGCCTGTCCGTGCGCATGCAAGTCCCCCTGCACCGGGTCCTCTGGCCGGAGGCCACCCGGGGCAAATGAACCTCCGAGCCCCTCGGAATTAAGTTTTTCCCCTTACTCTGCCGATAGAATACGGGTAAAAGGCGTCTGCTGTCGTTCCAGGACAGGACCGGCCCCGGAGCCGTCCTTTCTTCTCGAAATACACCCGCCGCGAGAGAGGGCGTCGAAAAACACCCTCTTGAAAGGCTGGTGAGCGATGGCCGGACAGCCTCCGCAGCTGGCCGTTTACCGACAGACTCAAGGGGAGAGGGCATGGTCGAGCCACAAGCCAACCAGGTGACCTCTTCTGTCTCTCTGCCCCGGAGAATCGCGGCCCTCAGCCTGCCGGAGAAGATCCGCCTCGCCCTGACCGGGGATCGGGAGAGCCGGGCGATCCTCTACCGGGAATCCAACAAACTGCTGCTCGGTTATCTCCTGCAGAACCCGAGAGTGACGGATCACGAAGTCCTGCAGATGGCCAAAGACAAGACCCTGCCCGAAGAGATTCTCCTGTCCCTATCGAAGCGGAAGGAATGGATCAAGCAGTACCCGGTGCGCTTGGCCCTGGCCCAGAACCCGAAGCTGCCCCTGCCGAACGCCCTGAAGCTGCTTGCGACATTGCGCGATGCCGATCTTCGCAAGATTGCGCGCAGCAAGGACGTCTCGGTGCATATCGCCGGGAGGGCCAGGAAATTGCTGGCCGTTCGGGGATTGCTCTAAACCACCCTTATCCGAACGAGGGGGTCGATGGCACTTCTGAATCATGCCAAAAACGAGTTGAGTGCCAAGATCGTCTATTACGGTCCCGGCCTGTCCGGGAAGACGACCAATCTCGAATGGATACACAAGAAACTGGAGCCCGACAAGAGGGGCAAGCTGATCTCGCTGGAGACCAAGACCGATCGCACGCTCTTCTTCGATTTCCTCCCGGTGCAGATCGGCGAGATATCCGGGTACCGGCTGCGCTTCAACGTGTACACGGTGCCTGGCCAGATCTTCTACAACGAGACCCGGAAAATGGTGCTGAAAGGGGTCGACGGCGTCGTCTTCGTGGCAGACTCCCAGAAGGAAATGGCGAACGAGAACCTGGAGAACCTGAGGAATCTGACCGAGAACCTCAAGTCCATCGGAAAGTCGGTCTCCGAAGTCCCGCTCGTTCTTCAGTTCAACAAGAGGGACTTGCCGAACATTCTTTCCGTACAGGAGATGAACCGGCTGTTGAATCCGAAGACCCTCCCCTTCTTCGAGGCGGTCGCCATCCGCGGGGACGGAGTGCTGACGACCCTCACCCGCATCACCCGCATGGTCGCAGAACACCTGAAGCGCTCCCTGTTCGAACACCCGGAGCAGCGCCCGGCCCGGACCACTGCCCGCGCATCGCTTCCCCGGGAGAGCCAGGCCGTGCCCGCCCCCCGGCCTCGCGAAACCCGAACAGAACCGCGCTCGGAGGAAATCCCCGCCTTTCTCCAGGACACGGCGGCCCTGACCGTGGCCTCGGATATGCCGGAACCGGGCCCGGGCACTGCGGGAATCCAAGAGATCCAGGAGCCGGTGATGTTCCTGGATCCCGAGAATGAAAAGTCGCATCCGACTCCCCCGCCCAACGGGAGCGGACAGACGGTGACGCTTGCGGCGCAGGAGATGCCGGACATCGGGGATGCGATCGAACCCGCCGAGAGCCGATCGGAGGCGCCGAGGGCGCTGCGGGTCCTGCACGCGCCGACCGGCAAGCGCCCCGGCGATTCCCCACCGGCGCCGGCTCGGGAGGTCTCCATTGCCAACTGGGCGGACCCGTCCCAGATCGACCTGACGGTGCAGGCATCCCCCGCAGAGAAATCACTGCCGGCCAGTGCAATCCAGGTCGGCGCGCCCGAGAGGGAGGATCAGAACGGCATCCGGATTCCGGTCCGGATCCGCCTGCCCGAATCGGGCGACAAGATCGATTTCCAGATCGTCTTCCGGGTAGAGCCCAGGGGCTCCTGAGAAGAGAGCTTCCAGTCATCAGTTATCAGCTGTCAGTCCCGGCATTCCCCCCTGACCCTGCGAGGGCGACCACGCACGCGCCCTTGCAAGGGCGCCGCTCGCTGTGCCTCCTTCCAGGCTCCTGGAGGCTGTTCAGAAATGTCCAGATGCAAGGCACGCGAAATCCCGAGGAGTGAGGCGTACATGAAGTGCGCCGCAACGACCCCGGCCTTCGCCGGGGCAGGCTCCCCCGCCTCCATGCCGCGCCATGAGCGCAACGCAGCAGATGGGCGTTTATGGACAGCCTCCTAGGCGACCAGAAGCACGGTGAAGTTGCACAGCCCGTGGACAAGGGTGGGAGCCACGATGCTGCCCGTGCGTTCCCGCAGCCAGCCGAACAGAAGGCCGGGGAAGAAGGTGGCGAGCCTCTCCAGGCGATGGGCAATGAGAAAGTGCCCGAGGGCGAACAGAAGCGCCGTGTACAGCCAGCCGACTCCCACCGAAGCAGCCAGGAGCCGAACCCGCCCCGGCAGAGCCGTGTTCAGGCGCGACTGCATGTACCCGCGGTAGAAAACCTCTTCCGGGAGGGCCACGCCGACCAGGTGATAGATCAGCAGCAGTGACCAGCCGGCCGGCAGGACGATCCGCGCCGGAGCGTGAAAACAGAACTTCCGGCACAGGACATACAGGAGCAGGAAGGCGGGGAGCACAACGGCCGATACGGCCAGGGCAGTCCTCAGCGAGGCGCCGGACCCCCTCAGGGTGATCCCATAGTCCCTGGGCTCCCTGCGGGAGATCTGAAGAAGAGCGAGGGGGACGTACAGGAACAGGCACGCCGCTCCGATAGCCACGACGTCATGCCGAGCGATCCAGCCGACGCCGCGGAAGCTGTCCAGAATCTTGCACGCCCCGATCACGCCCAGGAATACGAGGGTCACCTCCAGAACGGCCCGAACGGATCTCCGCAACGATCAGACTCCCTTTCCGGTGACCCGCTCGAAGCAGGCCAGGACCGATTCGAACTCCATCTCCCACGAGCATCCGGGAGCGAACGTGGAGTCTCCGACCAGGTAGAGCCCTTCCACTTGAGGCACCAGGTACCCGGGCCTGTCCTTGCGGGTCTGGTCGACCCGAATGGCCACGCTGTCCAGCATTCTCACCAGGTGAGAACGTTTCCACTCGACGGCGGTTTCCATCACGGGAAAGGCCTTGCGCAGACCGGCCTCGACCTTGCTCTCCAGTTCCTGGAGGAGTCCGGGCTGGCGGGATTCCTCCTGCGAGACCGGGCACACGAACGAAGCGAGCTGCCGCCCCATGGGGGCATGGCGGTGGCACAGGTTCGACAGGAATGCACCGTAGGCCGGAGGCTCCAGCAGGAACCAAAGGCCCTTCGTGCTCGTGACGCGCCGGCTCAGGGCCAGGTCGATGATCAAGCCTGCGGAAGGCTTGGCCTGCGAGCACAGCCTCACGTACTCGGGAGTCGTGACCGCCGGCGAGAGCATCCGGAACAGGTGCTGACAGGGGGTCGCACAGACGACGCGGCCGGACCTGATTTGCTGGCCCTGGGCCCGCACACCCACGACCTTTCCCGCTTCTACGTCGATGCCGTCCACCCGGGTCCTCAACCGGATCTCACCGCGGCTGCGGATCTCCTGCTGAAATCTCTCGAGCACCGGCAGCCATCCCCATCGGGGATAGGCCAGGTAGGCCCCTGCCTGAAAAGCCTTCTGGAAGGTGCGGAGCGTCTCTCCTGCGGAGATCCGGTCCAGGGTCGTGCAATGGGTCGACTCACAGGCGAGGAGCTGAAAGTACTTCTGGAGGCTCACCCGAATCTTGTTCCGCACGAACCATTCTTCGAGGCTGATCTCTTCCAGCTCCTCCAGCCTCTCGGTCTTGAGATTGCGAAGCACTCTCCACGCGAAGACACGGTCCAGACTGGAAAGGAACTCCGCCCACAAGAGCCCCGGCTTGCCGACGCTGATGCGCTGAACCTTCCCGTTGGCGTCGATGACCCAGCCGCGATTCAGATGCAGCACGGGAGGCTGCCAGCCCAGGAAGCGGCAGATGCGCAGAAAGGGCCCCTTTTCGGCGTATCGAATCCTGGGAATTCCGTGGAGTGAGGTATATCCCTCCCGGTGCCAGGGCGCGGCGCGGCCTCCGGGCACACCTTTGCGCTCCAGGACCAGGACCTTCCTTCCCGACCTGGCGAGCATGGCTCCCAGGGCCAGTCCGGGCAAACTGGCTCCGATGATCGTGCAGTCAACCACGGCAGGTGATCCCGTCAGAAAGGGTTCAGGGCGTCCTCGATCCGGATCGAAAGGCTCTTGCCGAGCACCTCCTGCATTCCGTTGATCTTGCTCAGGGCCTGCTGCAGGCTCCGCTCCCGCGCCTCGTGGGTGAGCATGATGATGTGGACGGGCCCCGAACCGCTCCTTCCGTGCTGAATCACCGAGTGGAGGGAAATGCCGTTGTCCCCCAGGACGCCGGCGATCTTGGAGAGCACTCCGGGCCGGTCCTCGACGGGGAATCGGATGTAGTACTTCGTGCAAAGGTCCTCCATCTTCTTCACCGCCGCTTCCTGAAGGAAGTCGCCGTAGAAGCCGAGCGGAGGCATGCGCCTGCGGATGCCGAGTCGGAGGTTGCGGCTGATCTCGATGAGATCGCTGGCCACGGCGCTTGCGGTCGGCATCATGCCGGCCCCTTGCCCGTAGAACATGACCGGCCCCGTGGCCTCCCCCATCACGTAGATGGCGTTGTACGCCTCTCCCACGGAAGCCAGCGGGTGGCGGGCCGAAATCATGGTGGGATGAACGCGCACCTCCAGGGTCCCCTGCTGCCTCTTGGACAGGGCGAGCAGCTTGATCCTGTACCCGAGCTCGCCGGCATGGGCAATGTCCATATCGGTGATTTCCCGGATCCCCTCGGTGAAGATCTCCCCCGGGCGCACCGACATGCCGTAGGCCAGGCCGACCAGAACCGACAGCTTGTGCGCCGTGTCGTGCCCGTCGATGTCCAGGCTGGGGTCGGCTTCCGCGTACCCGAGCTCTTGCGCCTGCTTCAGGGCTTCCGAGAAACCCCGGCCCTGTTCCGTCATGGTCGAAAGGACATAGTTGGAGGTCCCATTGATGATTCCGCTGATGGAGCGGATCCGGTCTCCGGCAAGCCCTTCCTTGATGCACCGCACGATCGGAATGCCGCCGGCCACGGAAGCCTCGAAGCCGATGTCCACGCCCGCTTCGACGGCAGCCTGGAACAGCTCGGGCCCCTTGGCAGCCAGCAGGGCCTTGTTGGCGGTCACCACGTCCTTGTTTGCGGACATCGCGTCGAGCAGGATCGTACTGGCCGGCTCGATGCCCCCCACCAGCTCGATCACGATGCGGATCTCGGGATCCCCGAGGATGTCCCCGATGTCGTGCGTGAGGGTGATGCCCTCGACAGGAACGCCCCTGTCCCGCTCCAGATCGATATCGACGATGGTCTTCAGCCGGATGGGAACGCCGGCGCGCCGCGCCAGCCACGCGGCGTTCTCCGTGAGGATGCGGACCACACCCGTGCCGATGGTCCCGAATCCGATGAGACCTACCTTGACCGAGTCCACAATGTCCTCCTCGACAGGCTGTCGATAAACGGCCATCTGCGGCGTTCGGCTCGCGCCTGAGTCAAGATGAATGGGAGGTCAGCTCAGGGCAAGAGGGGTCCATCTCTTCCCAGCACTCTCTCCCTTTCACCTTTCGACTTCTCCGCGGCGAGGACGTGGCGGATTCCCCGGACGGCCTGCTGCGTCCGTTGCTCGTTCTCGACCAGGGCGAACCGCACGTACCCCTCGCCGTACTGGCCGAAGCCGATCCCCGGAGCGACGGCGACCTTGGCCTGCCGGAGAAGCAGCTTGCAGAACTCCAGAGATCCCATGGCCCGGAACGGCTCGGGTATCCTGGCCCACACGAACATGGTCCCCTTGGGTTTCTCGATCGCCCAGCCCGCGCGGCACAAGCCCTCGACCAGCACGTCTCTTCTGTTCCGGTAGAGCTCGCAGATCTCCTTCACGCACTCCTGGGGCCCGTTCAGGCCGATGATGGCCGCGATCTGCACGGGCTGGAAAATCCCGTAATCGAAATAGCTCTTCAGGCGTGCCAGAGCGGCGATCATGCGGCTGTTCCCCACCACGAAGCCGATTCTCCATCCCGGCATGTTGTAGCTCTTCGACATGGAGAACAGCTCGACCCCGATGTCCCGGGCCCCGGGAACCTCGAAGAGACTGGGGGGCCTGTACCCGTCGAAGCAGAGGTCCGCGTAGGCAAAATCATGCACCACCAGGATCTGGTGCTCCTGCGCGAAAGAGACGACGCGCTCGAAAAAAGGCTTGTCGACCACGCGGGTGGTGGGGTTGTGGGGGAAGCTCAGGATCATCATGCGCGGCCTGGGCCAGGTGTCCCGAGCCGCTTTGGCGAGATCCTCGAAGAAATCCCGTTCCGGCGAGATCGGGACGCTGCGCACGTCGCCTCCGGCGATCACCACGGAGTACATGTGAATCGGGTAAGTCGGATCCGGCACGAGCACGACGTCGCCGGGCCCGAGCGTCGCCAGGGCGAGGTGCGCCAGCCCCTCCTTGGCTCCGATGGTGACGATCGCCTCGGTGTCCGGGTCGAGCTCCACTCCGTAGCGCCTCCGGTACCAGTCCACGATGGCGACCCGGAGCTTGTAGATGCCTCTCGAGACGGAGTACCGATGATTCCTGGGGTTGAGAATCGACTCCGAGAGCTTGCCGAGGATGTGCTCCGGCGTGGCCTGGTCCGGGTTCCCCATGCCCAGATCGATGATATCCTCCCCTGCCCTCCTGGCCTCCATCTTCATGGTATCGACCACCCGGAACACATAGGGTGGGAGCCTCTTCATCCTCGGGAAATCGAACGGCAAGGGCCGCTCGGGATCCAACGACTTCTCTTTGCCTTGCACGTCTTTATCCTCCACGTTTGCCGGCGCGTCGGCCGGCACGGCCATAGCAGGACACGAAGTTCTGGAGCAACTGCTTCCCGGGACGGGTCAGGATGGACTCCGGATGGAACTGGACCCCTTCCACGGCAAGACGTCTGTGCCGCACCGCCATGATCTCGCCGTCCTCGGCGCTGGCGGTCACGGCGAGACATTCGGGCAGCCCCGCACGGGCGATCGCAAGAGAGTGATAGCGCGTGGCCGGGAAAGGGCTCTCCAGCCCCCTGAACATCCTCTTGCCGTCGTGCCGGACCGCCGAGACCTTCCCGTGCATGAGACGCCTGGCCTGCACGATCCTGGCTCCGAAGGCGGCGCCGATCGCCTGGTGTCCGAGGCAGACGCCCAGGATCGGAACGAGCCCGCTGAAGCGCCGGATGGCCTCGACGGAGATGCCGGCATCTTCGGGCCTGCCCGGGCCCGGCGAGATGACGAGAAATTCCGGGTTGCGCTTTTCGATTTCGGCCACCCGGATCGCATCGTTGCGGACCACGGTCACGCGCTGTCCCAGCTCCTGGAAATACTGGACCAGGTTGAAGGTGAACGAATCGTAATTGTCAATCACCAGCATCATAGACGACCCCGTCCTCCCCGGCCGACTGCGGCACAAGCCCGTGCCGAGCCATTTGGATCGCCTTCACCAAGGCCCGGGCCTTGTTCAAGCACTCCTGGTACTCCCTCTCAGGTCTGGAGTCGGCCACGATGCCGGCCCCGACCTGGAAGTGAAGGGTCTCGGGCATGGCCAGAATGGTGCGAATGGCGATCGCCATGTCCATGTTGCCCGAGAACCCGAAGTAGCCGACCGCCCCTCCATACGGCCCTCTCCGATCCGGTTCCAGGGTCTCGACGATTTCCATGGCACGGATCTTGGGGGCACCGGTGAGCGTACCCGCGGGGAAGCAGGCCCGAAAGGCGTCGAAACAGTCCTTCCCCCCGGTCAGGCGCCCCTTCACGTGAGAGACCAGGTGCATGACGTGGGAGTAGCGTTCTACGGTCATGAACTCCGCCACCTCCACCGTACCCGGAGCGGAGACCCGGCCGACATCGTTTCGGCCCAAATCCACGAGCATGATGTGCTCGGCGATCTCTTTGACGCTTCTCCTGAGGTCTTCTTCCAGTCGTCGGTCCGAGCGCAGATCCGCGCCGCGCGGCCTCGTCCCGGCGATGGGACGCACCTCCACTTGCCGATCTTCGACCCGAACCAGCACCTCCGGGGAAGACCCGACCAGCGCATAATCCGGAAACTGGAGAAGAAACATGTACGGCGACGGATTCACGGTGCGCAGGGCCCGGTACAGGCACCATGGGTCCAGAGCCTCCTCGACCTGCAGTCGTTGGGCAAGCACGACCTGGATGACGTCGCCTGCCCGCACGTGCCGTTTGGCTCGCCGGACCGCCTCCAAGTACCCTTGCCGGCTCATGTTGGAGGAGATCCGCAAAGTGCCGGGCTCTCTGGGGGCACCCCTGCGCGCCGATTCGTTCCCCGCGGAACGCAGTCGCCGGATGGTGCGTTCGATCCTGCCCAGCGTGCTCTGATAAGCGGCCCGCACGCTGGGAAACTCGGACAGGAAACAGCAGGACAGGACGCGGATCGTGTGCCGCACGTTGTCGAAGACCAGCAGGCTCTCGCTCAAAACCAGATAGATGTCCCACACATCGAGGCTTTGCCTCGCCCGCTCGGGCAAGCGCTCGAAGAACCGGATCGCGTCATACCCGATGTATCCTACCGCACCCCCGTAGAAGCGCGGCATGTCCGGGACGGGAACGGGACGGTAACGCTTCATGTGGTCGCGAAAACGACGAAAAGGATCGCCGACCTCCCCCCGAAACACTCTCTTGTTCTTGTCGAAGATCTCCACATAGGGTCCCCTGCTTCGAAAGATCGAGGAAACCCCGGTCCCGAGAAAGCTGTACCGCGCCCACCGCTCCCCGCCTTCCACGCTTTCCAGCAGGAAAGCGTGCTGCCCCTGGCGCATCTTCTGGTAAGCAGAGACCGGCGTGTCCTGGTCGGCCAGGATCTCGCAGGATACAGGGATGAGATTGCCTCTTGCGGCGAGCTTCTCGAAGTCGGACAGGGAAGGTCTTACCGAGGCGATCACGGGCGGGCCCCTCCTTCGGGCCTGGCCACCAAAAGGATGCCGCGAAAGCCTTCCTGCTTTTCGAGCACATCCTTTGTCCTCGCAGCAGCGCCGCCGTCCGGGAAGGGGCCCACGTAGACCCGGTAGTTGGGATCCGAGCCGGCGGGGCCGGAAATGCCCATGAAGGCGGCGTGCCCCTTCCCCCTGAGACTCTGAACGAGCCGTTGCGCCTTCCCCAGATCCCGGAACGATCCGACCTGGAGGACCTTTTCTTCCACTGGAGCCGTCCCCGAGACGGCTGCTGCTGCCGGTTCGTCGCTCGCCTCCGAGGCGTCGGATTTCTTCGGTTCGGCCTTTCCAGGCGCCGCGACCGCAACGGGTCTCGGCGCTGCCGCGGGAGCCGTCTGCGAAAGCGCCTGCGGAAAGGAGAGCGGCGCCTGTTCCTCTTCGGCGACCATCTTCTCGATCCGCGCAGCCCGTTCGATTTGATCGTTCAGCTCCGACATTCGTCCGACCAGCGTGCCTCCGTAGAACGAGAGAGCCGAGACCGCACCCCAGCACAACATGAGGCCGACAAACGAAAGAAGAGAAAATCGAACCTGGATGGATCGATTCTGTTGCTCCCGGACCATGGAGCCTCTCTCCGCAAAAGGCGAACGAGTCTCGCGAATCGGCGAGGATTTTACAGTAAGGGCTGAGGGGGGTCAATTTTCAGGCGTCTCTTGCGGCGTCTCCTCAGGGCCATACAGCCGGAGCGTCCGGAAAAGGGGAAAGAAGGGGTGCACCGCCGGGGCGCGCACGCGATTTTCTTTGATTCGATCTGTTGGCTCTGATATGAAAACGCTGGTCCTGGTTCCGCACGCTCCGCGGGGCCGGCGCATCCTCCCTCCGTCGAGAGGGCGTCGAACACACCCTCTTCAGAAGAGGCTGTTGAGAAATGGCCAGATGCAAGGCGGGCGAACTGTTGGGGAATGAGGCCCAGCTCAAGATGGTGGAGGGTGGGGAGCCTGTCCCGGCGAAGGCCGGGCACGAAGGATGAGCGCAACGCCGCAGACGGCCGTTTATCGACAGCCTCTCGAAACAGGCCCCTTTCGCGGCGCCCGACAGGCGCCGCCCCGGGAACAGAATCGAATGCGGAAGAGGGCCCTCCTCGCATGTTCCGGGATCGGGATCGTCTGGCTCCTGGCCGTCCCATTTGCGCAACCTCAGGATTTCGAGCTCCCCTGGAGACGGCCGACCGCCCGCGCGGCCTCACTCCTTGCGAACGCCGGTGGCGACGGACAGACGCCGGCCGCTCTCGAGAGGTTCTTCAGCAGAGAAGACATGAAGAAATGGAAAGGATATCAGCACAAGAAGTTGTGGCTGCACCTGAGCGGTCTCGCGTCGGTGATTCTCTTCTATGCTTTCTTCATTCTCCTGGGTCTCAACCGTACGCTGAAACGGCTCGCCCTGGCAGCAGCACAGGCCTGCTACGCAAGCGAGTTTCTGCGCCGTCTGGGAGCTCGTTTTCCCCGGCTCGGCCGGCTGGCCAGGTTGCCGGAGCGCATTTACGGGGACCCTGAAGGTCTGGTCGTTCTCTCCTACACGCTCGTTTTCGTCTTCATCCTCCATCTGGTCTTCTTTCCGCAGTCCTTTCTTCGCACCTTCTGGTTCGAGCATCGGTACGGGCTTTCGACCTATTCTCTGGGTCTTTGGCTCCTCGACTGGGCCAAGGGCCTCGCGACCGGGACCGCCGTCCTGGGCTGCATGGTTTTCGGAATCTACGGACTCCTGCGGCGAGTGGGAGACAAGTGGTGGATCCTCCTATGGGCGGGCCTTTCGGCGGGGGTCGCGGGGTACGCCTACGTGGCGCCTTACCGATCCCATATCTACAATGACTTCCGCCCCCTGGAACCGGGCGAGCTACGAGACCGGCTGGAGGAGCTGGCGAGACGGCAGGAGGTGCCCGTGCAGGAGATCCTGGTCGTGGATGCCAGCCGCAGGACGCGCAAGGTGAACGCCTATTTCTCCGGCTCCGGACCGAGTCAGCGGATCGTCCTGTACGACACGCTCCTCGATCAGTTTACGCCCGGAGAAATCACCATGATCCTCGCCCACGAAATCGCCCACCGGAAAGAGTCCGGCAAGGTTCTCTCCTATGTGGTCTTCTCCATTACGGCCTTCGGGATCCTGGGCCTGGCCGGCCGTACCCTGAAGGCCGGCGCGCGACTCCCCAGGCTCCATTACGAGTCCTCCAGGGACGTGGCCGGCCTTCCCGTGCTCTTCCTCACGTTTTTTCTTCTCTTCCAAGCCCTGAAGCCGGCCAACTCCGTCTGGCAGAGGGCGAGGGAGCTCCAGGCCGACCTCGAGTCGCTGGAGATGGTCTGTGATCCCGAGGCGTTCATCCGGGCGCATGTCAAGCTGGCCGCCTTGAACTACAGCGACGTCGACCCCCATCCGCTGATCGTCTGGCTCTTCTACTCGCACCCGCCCTTCGTGGAAAGGTTGCGCCTGGCCGAGGCTGCGGGCTGCACCCTCGAGTAGCGCCTCGTGCGGTTGCATTCGGGCTCGAAAGAGCTTAATGTGAAAGGATCTTTTTGAGCCCAGAGCGAGGACGAGGACGGCTGCCAGATGACGGCAAAACGGGAGGAGGAATCTCCGAGAGTCGATGAGCAGGTGCCGGCCGAATCTGCCGCGGCCGGTGTTCCCGAGACAAGCCGAGGCTGGGCCGACTCGGGGGCGGCCCTCGCCAGGCCGAGTGCGCTTCAGCTGTATCTGTCCAAGATCAGCCAATATCCCATTCTCACCCCGGAGCAGGAGCACGAGCTGGCGGTCCGCTACGCCGAGACCGGCGACCGGGACGCTGCCTTCAAGCTGGTCACCTCCAACCTGCGGCTCGTGGTGAAGATCTCCCTCGACTTTCAGAGAGCCTGGATGAACAACCTCCTGGACCTCATCCAGGAAGGAAACGTCGGCCTCATGCAGGCCGTCAATAAGTTCGATCCCTACCGGGGCGTCCGGTTGACGTCCTACTCCTCCTACTGGATCAAGGCCTATGTTCTCAAGTTCATTCTCGACAATTGGAGGCTCGTGCGCATCGGCAAGACCCAGGCGGAGCGCAAGCTCTTTTTCAAGCTCTACAAGGAAAAGCAGAAGCTGGACCAGCTGGGATTCGAGCCGGGCCCGAGGCTCATCGCCGAGCGCCTTCAGGTCAAGGAGAAGGACGTCATCGAAATGGACCAGCGCCTCGGCGCCTGGGAAGTCTCCCTGGAAAAGCCGATCAGGGCCGACAACTCATCCACCACGCCCAAAGACCTGCTGCCTGCGCCCGCGAGACCCCTGGATGAGAGGCTCGGAGACGATCAACTCAGGCAGTTGATCCAGGAAAAGATCCAGGAGTTCCGCAAGACGCTGAAAGGGAGGGATCGGGAGATCCTGGAAGAGCGCCTCCTCACGGACCAACCCCTGACGCTCCAGGAGCTCGGCGACCGCTACGGCATCACCAAAGAAAGAACGAGGCAGATCGAGAGCCGTCTGCTCGCAAAGATCCGCCACTACCTCGTGCAGGAGATCCCGGACGCAGAGGAGTTGATTCCCGACCTGCTAGCCGGCCTTTCCTCCTGAGGGTTTCGAAAAACACCCTCCTGGGAGGCTGGTGAGAAATGCCCGGATGCAAGGCGCGCGACCATTCCGCAGGACAGCGGAATTGGGCGCATCCTCCGCCAGGAGGATGCGCCCGAAGGGCGAGCGCCATGGACGGCGCCAAATCCCGAGGAATGAGGCGTAAGTGGGAGTCACGGTGGACCCGGCCTTCGCCGGGGCAGGCTCTCCCGCCTCCATGCCGCGCCATGAGCGCAACGTCGCAGCTGGGCGTTTATCGACAGCCTCGGAGAATCAGGGTTTCTCCGGGACCGGCGCCGGAAGGGCCGGAGCTTCTTCCCCGCCCTCCGCGTCGTCTTCGGTCCCGGCAGGCACAGAAGAGACGTCCGTCGAAGCCGGTTGCACGGACTGCCCCTGGCCCGCCGGCGCGGGCGGCGCCTGGGCCGCAGCCGCTTCCTCCTTGAGGAAGGCCTCGTCGATTTCAACCGTGGTCTTGCCGCGCAGCTCGCCGGCCAGTGTTTGCCGGATCTCCCGCGTCTTCTGGGACTTCAGCACGCGCACCACCCTGTCCCGAACCTCCTCGAGAGGCTGTTCCTTGGCCGGCTGCCGATCCATCAGCTGGATGACGTGATAGCCGAACTTGGTGCGGACGATTTCGCTCACATCGCCCGCGTTGGCCAGAGAGAACGCTGCTTCCTCGAATTCTGGCGGCATCCGGCCCCGCGAAAAATAGCCGAGGTCTCCGGCACGGAGAGGATCCGGCGCGTCCGAATACTTTTTGGCCAGCGCCACGAAATCCTCCCCTGCCTTGGCCTTCACCTGGGCTTCCTTTGCCTTGGCCTGCGCTTCTTTCTCCTTCTCTGGACCGGCATTCGGCGGGACGAGGATCAGGATCTGACGGGCGTGGATCCGTTCCTTCTGCGTAAACTGCTCCTTGTTCTTCTCGTAATAGGCCGCGACCTCGGACTCGTCCACCGCCGCTTTCTCTTCGGCCACGACCTGGTAGAGTTTCTCGGTCAACAATCGGTTCCGATATTTCTCCACTTTCGACCGGATGTCCTCGTCCCGCTCCAGCCCCCGCTTCCTGGCCTCCTGCAGGAGCACCGATTCATCGATCATTCTTTCGAGCCGCTTGCGCTTCTGCTCCCCTGTCTGCATCTGCTTCTTGGTGAATTCGGGCAGGGAGGACAGCTCCTTTTCGAAATCCTGCTGCGTGATGACCTCCCCTCCGACCTTGGCAAGAACGGCTCCCTCTGACTTGTGCCCTTTCGGGGCATGCCCGGACGAGTCTCCCGGCGTCGTCCGCTCACAAGCTGCAAAGAGAAAAACGCCCAGGATCGCGGCGGCAACCGCCATTCGCTCGGTTCGCATGTTCTTTTCTCCCGACCGTCTGGGTTGAATCCCCGAAGCTCTCCAGGACCCGTGGCCCGTTGAAGATGAAATCTGGTAGCACAGGCCCCGCTATGAATGCAAGTACTTGCAGATCTACTGGCAGAGCTCGTTTGCCGCAGGCGCACGCAACCCGCCGCACCGGCGCTTCTCTTGAAACTCATGACCGGCATGCTTACATTTAGGCGTGGTTTGGGTCGCGAGGGCACAGATGGACAGGACCTCGGAAATCTTGAAGCAGGATCTGTACGGCATTCTGCAGGTGCCGGAAGACGCCACCGAGGAGCAGATCAAAAAGGCCTTCCGCCGAGCGGCGCTCCTGTCCCATCCGGACAGGAACCTCGGCCGGAAGGAGACCGAGGAGCGCTTCAAGCAGGCCAGCCACGCGTATTCCATCTTGGGAGATTCCAGGAAGAGACGCCGCTACGATCTGTATCGGGAGCTCGTTTTCTTCTGCGATCGCTGGGGGATCCGGCTCGGGCGGAGGAGAGATCGTCTGCTCGAGAGCTTCTTTCTGAAACACGAGCTTCCCGTTGTGGCGGAACATCTCTTGTCTTCGTTGCGCGACGCGAGGTCCCTGAGAAGGACCGCTCCCCCGGCGGCGTCGAGATGGCCGGTGCTCCTGGTTCTTCGTGTTCTCAAGGCCGTGCACCGGGAGCTGCGATCGCGCACGGGAGAGCGCGCTGCCTCCCGGCTGGGCGAGAGACCCTTTCGAGCCTCGCTTCTGCGGTCCCTCCACAGAAACGCCGCGGGACGGCGGAGGCCGCGGAGTCCGGTCTCGCGCCCCCAGGGAGACGTCGAGTGGCCGCTTGCGATTACGTGCGAAGAGGCGGCCGCCGGAAACCGCCTGAACGTTTCCTTCCTCCAGGATTCGCGCTGGTCGCGCATCGTTCTCAGGGTCCCCGGCGGTGTCCGGACCGGAACGAAGATCCGTCTGCGCGGCAAGGGGAACCGAATCCCCGGGACCGACAGGAGGGGAGACCTCTACCTCAAGGTTACGATCCACTGACCCGCGACACTGTTTCCCAGAGGTGATCCGCCATGGCAGCTACAAAGGACTACTACCAGGTTCTTGGTGTGGACAGGAACGTCACCGACGCAGCCCTCAAGAAGAAATACCGCCAGCTCGCGCTGAAGTACCACCCGGACCGGAACAAGGGAGACAAGGCCGCCGAGGAGAAGTTCAAGGAGATCAGCGAAGCGTATGCCGTCCTGAGCGATCCGGAGAAGCGCAAGCAGTATGATACGTTCGGGTCGGCCGGGTTCCGCCAGCGCTACAGTCAGGAAGACATCTTCCGCGGGTTCGACGTGGGCGACATCCTCAAGGATTTCGGCTTCTCGGGCGAGGATCTGTTCGACACTCTCTTCGGCAGGGGAAGGAGGCCCCGGACCAGGAGGGGCCAGCGCACGCAACAGAGCCCGTTCGGGGGCGCAGAGTCCGGTTTCCACGACATCTTTGCCGGCGGAGGTGGCCGATCTTACGCAGCAGGACCTCAAGCCCAGCCCAGAGGGGCCGACGTCTCGGCCGACGTCTCGGTGTCTCTCGAGGAAGCGGCAAGGGGCGCCACCAAGACCGTCACCCTGTCTCGCGAGGGCCGGCTAGAGAGCTTTTCGGTCAAGATTCCGGCGGGGATTTCGGATGGCAAGCGACTCCGTCTGGCCGGCAAGGGTCAGGCCGGGCCCGGTGGCGCGGGCGATCTGTATCTCACGGTGAAGCTGCAGCGACACCCGGTCTTCAAGCGGGAAGAGGACGACCTCTACGTCGAAAAAACCATCAAGCTCACCGAAGGACTGCTGGGCACGACCATCGAAGTGCCCACTCTCCTGGAAGGGGCCCGCAAGCTGCGCGTGCCGCCCGGGACGTCGCCGGGCTCCCGAATTCGCCTGAAGGGCCTGGGGCTGCCGCGCATGGGCGGGAACGGAAGGGGCGATGAGTACGTGGTGGTCCGGGTGTCTCTGCCCAAGAATCTCAGCAAGCAACAGAAGAAGCTGGTCGAAGATCTGGCCCGGGAAGGGCTCTAGATTCCCGGGGCGAGGCTGGACCCGACCGCGGATTCCCTCACCAGGCTGCCCCGGGACCCTCCACCCCATGAGCGCAACGCCGCAGAAGGCCGTTTATCGACAGCCTCTTCAGGAGGCGGTGGCTTGCGGAGAGGTCGATCCCGCCACGAGGCGCATCCATTTGCGCGCCCTCTCCCCTTCTTCCCGCTCCATCTCGTCCAGCCACCCCAATATGAGCGGGAAGACCTCCTGCTGACAATGCCGGCCGATCAGGAGGTCTCCGTGGCCATAATCCTCCACCTGGCCGTTCTCTTTTCCCAGAATGCACATCCGCTTCTTCGGGGAAGAGACCCGGCCGAACACTTCTTCGACGGCTTGCGGGGGCACGAGCGCGTCCCGTGCACCCGCGATGAGAAACAGAGGCCTGCGAATCCGGTGGAAATGCCGCTGGTAGGAATAGGCGTGATCGAAGGTGCGGAGCTCGCCCGTTCTCATCCAGTCCAGAAACTGGAGCAACTCCCCCCGCGTCACATCGGAGGTCAGGAAGCAGAGTGCCCTGCGGACGCTCACTGGGTCGACGTTCTCGAGGTTGACCGGACTGTACAGCGGCGGAAAGCGCAGCCGGCCGAGCACCGGCGCCAAGGCGCGCGAAACAAACGCCAACTCCAGGCCGGGCAGAAGGCTGAGCAGCCTGTAAGCGGCAGATCGATACGGGAGGCGATGTACCGGGTCGATGCGGCCCGGAGAGCCCAGAGCCACGCCGGAAGCGATCTCCCTTGCCCGGTCGCCCTGCAGGATCCCGTACAGGATCAGGCCGCCCATGCTGTGGCCGATCCAGTGGACGCGGTCCGCGCCGGTCTTTGCCCGGACATAGGCAATGGCGGCAGGCCCGTCCTCCCGCACGTACGTGTCGAACGGATGGGGCCTTGCATAATGAAAAAGAGAGTTCCCTCCGTTGCGCCCGTTCCGTCGGCTCATGCCCCGGCCGCGCACTTCCAGGACCCACACGTCGTAGCCTTCACGGCCGAGGGTGCGTGCCAGAGAGACATCTTCTCCCAGATCGAAGTTGAAGCGGTTTGCGGCCAGCCCGTGGCACAGGATCACGGGGAGGGCCCGTCTGACCCCCTGAGGCGGGTACCGGTACAGAGAGATCTTTCCTCCGTCTGGAGTGGCGACGAGATGGATCTCCTGGTAGCCGGGTTCGAAAGCGTACCTGCTCCGTGAAGCGATTCCGACCCAGTGAAGCAAAGCCCAGAGCAGGACCGTTGCCGTTGCGGCCGCGATCAGCGTCTCCATTTCCCCCCCCCGGAGTCAGCAACCGTGCACTGAGACCGTCACACCTGTGGCTCGAAGGTGACGGCGCCCGCCAGCGTGCCTCTGTCCGGCATCCCGTCATCCATAGCACAGCAGGGCGAGGTTTTCGAGCGGGTGCAACCGGCTCAAGGAGGGCGTGCTCGGGGTGCGGCTCGGGGCGAACAGGCAGCGTGTGCCGGAGAGGGCTCCGGCGCGGACTTGCCCGCTTCGGTCTGCGGCCGGCAACGGAACGGGGCAACCGAAAACCGACAGCTCGACTCTCAGGAGGGCTTTGCGGACGCTCCGGTCAAGGTTTCGACCTGCTTCTTCATCCCCTCCAAGGAGCGGTCTGCAACCCGCTTCCCGTTGAGGAATAAGGTAGGAGTGCCCCGAACCTCGGCCTTCTTGGCATCCTCCAGGTCCGCCTGGATCTTCCGGGTCACCGCGTCGGACTGGAGATCCTGCTCGAAGCGCTGCATGTTCAGGCCGATCTTCTGGGCGTAGGCCTTGAGGTGCTGATCTTCCAGCTCCTTGGGATTTGCGTATACGAGATCATGCATCTCCCAGAACTTGCCCTGCATGCCGGCAGCGACGCAGGCCTTTGCGGCAGGCATGGCCTGCTTGTGGAACGAGAGGGGGAAGTTCTTGTACACATGCCTCAACGAGGTCGGAAATGCCTCCACGAGCTGCTGCAGGATCGGCTGCGCTCTCTGGCTGTAAGGGCACTGCATGTCCGAGAATTCCACCAGTGTCACCTTGGCGTCCGTGGCACCCCGGACAGGAGAATCCCCGATCTGGATTTCGTAGACCTTGTTGTAGTCGATGGCGGGTTGTTGGGTGCGGGCGAATATGGGAGAGCTGAGGATCTGCTTCTGGGCGCTCTCTATTTTTTCCAGGCGCTCCAGGATCTGCTTCTGGCCGTCCTTGAGGGCCTTCAGGTCGTCTCCGGAACCCATTCCCCCTTGGCAGCCCGGAGCGAGAGTCAGGGCCCACAGGGCTGCTGCCGCCAGCCCGATCCTTCTGCCTGTGCCTGAGCTTCCAAGAATCGGATTCGTTGCCATCATCTGCTCCTCGTAGAAGGAATGCGTTTGCTGCACGCCTGGCACCGGTGCAGCCCGAAGCTCTCCCCTCGGCCCTCGTTCCTGGATACTAGTTCCGGCCGAAGCACGCTGTCAAGGAAAGCCGCGCTTGTCGAAGGATTCGAATGCGGTCTGCGGCGGACCGCGGGACCTCTAGAGCGGTTCGAAACGGAGCCTGGATTCCGCCACGTTCGTCACGTCTTCCCAGAAGAGGAGCTGGGGACGGTACCGGTTGGCCAGCCAGAGGGGGACTTGGTCCCCATAGTGGATCTCGGGGTTGACCTGAACCGGTACCGCGATCGAGCGTGCCGGATCGAGATCGTTCACGCCTCCCGGCAGGACGTTGTACGCGGTCATCACCCCCTCCTCCAACTCCACCACCATCCGCATGGCCGGCCCGCTTCCGGCGGAAAAGTCGAGGCCGTGCAGGCTGTGGTGGGCCGGGTCCACGGTCTGCCACCCTCCATTGCGCGGATACCCCTTCAAGTCCATGCCCAGGATGCCGGCCAGCACCTGCCTGCCGATGCTGTAAGAGGGCAGGTTGAAAGCCAGCAACACGCTGCCGAGCCCTTCGAGTCGAAGAGTGAGGGTGTGAATGTTCCCCCATCTCCAGGTCCCCATGTCCCGGCTTCCCATCAGATCCTCCAGGTCGGTCAGCGCCCGAGCCATGGCCCGGACCATGATCTCATCTCGCCTCTCCTGGCGCTCGGCCGTGGTCCGGTCATCCCAGAGGAGACTCTGGCCGTCCGGGCCGAGGGTGTGGACCTCGGAGACCGAACCGGCCGGCGCCGCCGCGTCCTCGAGAATGTGCAGCAGAGCCACGGCGCGATCATCGGACCCCAACCCTTGCGGGCTCCCTGCAAACTCGTCGTTGAACACTCCTTCCGTCAAGCGGTTCAGCCAGACGAAGAAGAGGCTGGCACCTACCGAAGAATCGATATCCGCCTGCGAGGGCTGCTCCCCCGTGAACGCATCCGGGGTGCCGGCTTTACACCGCAGGTCCCACGCCTGCAGCCGGGCTTGGGCCTCCTCCAGCCTGGAACGCACCTCTGGAGCAAGCGCTTCGGTGGCCGCCGGGTCGGAGAGAGCTTCCAGGAGAAAGGGCCGGATCCGGGCGGCGAGCCGCGACAAGTGGTCTCCCTGGATGTTCTTCATCTCGTCCAGGTTGCGCTCCTCCCGGCCGAGCTCGAGCAGCCTCTCGCCGATCCTGCCGCCGCGGAATCCGACGCTGGTCGAGTAGTAGAGATAGAGCCCGTCGTTCAGCACGTCGTTGTCCTGGGCCGTCCCGGTGATGTCGTTGTTCGCGCTGGCGAGCCAGCCGCGCTCCGGGTTGCGGACCTGCGGGACCTCGTCCGCGCTGAGGAACACCGGCCTGCCCGCGCTGTCCTGAAGCCACTCGTATTCTCCCGTTCCCGGAAGTGGGAGATAAGGAGGATGCTCGGGCGTCAAAGCCGCTGCCGCACGCAACGGGATCAGGGCATGGGGGAAATAGGCGATCTCGCCCGCCACGTCGGCACCCACCCAGTTCTGGGCTCCGACGCCGAACTTCTCCAGAGCGGCATGAAATTCGTCGATATTCTGTGCGCGGAGCAGACCGAAGAAGGCTTCCAGGTCTTGCGTGATGAAGTGCCCGGACCAGCGGAAGCTGAGGTTGTTCTCGGCAGCCAGCGTGGGATCGTCGCTGTAGGGATCGCCCGGAACCTGAGGGCCGTGGTGGGGCACGTAATCGATCGGGATCTCGATCGGATCGTCCCCGCGAATGGCGAACACCTCCAGAACGGTCTCGACCGGCACCATCTGACCCTGGAAAAAGACCTGGTCCGTTCCGTCCGCTCCCGTCTGGACGGTCTCCTCGTACACGTCTTCCACGTCATAGCCCACGACCGTGCCGCCCCAGGCCAGTCGTTCGTTGACCCCCAACATGAGGCCGGGGATCCCGGGAAAAGTACAGCCCGTGAAGTTCAAGTCGCCACCGCTGAAGGATTTGTTGTCGCAGTGGGTGGGGTAGAAGATCGAAGGGTTCGAGAGCGACAGATGCGGATCGTTGCACAGCATCGCGACCCCGGACGCGGTCATCTCGGGCGCGAGGATCCAGTTGTTGCTGAAAGGCCGGTCGGTCGTCTGCCAGATCGTTTCCCGGACCCTTTCCAACCGCAGGAGCGTCTGGCTCAGATGCCGATTCCTTTCCGGTTCCGTGCGCCCGGGGGCTTCCTCTCCCGGTGCGAACGGCGTCGCGGCCGCGGTCCTCTCCGAAGCCGCCGCCTGCTTGAACGATGCCGGCCCCAGGTATCCCGATTCTCCCGGCGCCAGGATGGTCGCCGGGTCCGGGGGCTTGGCGCGGAACACGTCGGCGAGCGTTCCGGCGGGAAGCGTCCCGGCCTGTTCCGCCTGGACGACCCAGTCCCACTGCAGCTTGCGGCGGATTTCCTCGTGGAGGGTGCTCGAGAGCTCGTACTGCTGGAGCCTTCCGATCGCCACGATCTGCTCCACCGTCATGGGTTCGATCTCATAGGGGCCGAGCAGGTTGAGCAGCTGGTGCTGCTGGGAAAGGGCCGCACCGTTGCGGCCCTCGCGCAGGTCCTCGATGTAGGCGTTGATTCCCTCCACGAAGACCACGAGGGACGCGAACACCTCGGGAGCGTCCCGCGCGATCGCCTCGGTCATGACCTCGTCCACGTGTCCGACCTGCCCTCCCTCACGCGTGAGAAAGGCCGTCCTGAAAAACAGGTCGGTCTCGAGAACGCTCCTGTTCAAGGCCGTGCCCAGAAGCTCGGCGAGCCTGCCCTGGGCCACCTTGCGGAAGAAATCGATCTGAAACAGCCGGTGGCGGGCCATGAGGTAGCCCTGGATGCGAAGCAGGTCCTCGGGGTTGTCCTCCATCGTGTAGATGTGATGCACCCCCCAGGGGTCCACCAGGACATCCACGACGCCCTGGACGCCCGGGATCTTCAGGGTCTCCGCAGCCTCGACCGCATCCACCTCGACCGGCGCGAAGGTGAGTCGGACCTCGGCCGAGGCGGCTGCGCCCTGGTGCCCGGCAGCGACGAAACGCAGGACGTTCTGGCCCTGAGCCATTCCCTGCACGGCCCCCTCGGCCTGAGTGCCGCTGACCCGCAGATGGGGGGCGGCATCCCGGCCGTTGAGCAGGACCTGCAGGCCGGCAGGATCGATCTCGGAGCTCAGGGAGAGCGCAAACCGCACGCTGTGTGTCCTCACGACCTCACCCTGCTGAGGGGACAGGATGCGGATGTCCTGGCCAGCGCCTCCGGAGATCTTCTCGTCATCATCGCCGCAGCCCTGGGCCAACAGACCGGCGAGACCCGCGATCGACAATAGCCTGCCGGCCAGACGAAGCGCCGGGCTCCGACGGTTCCGATTCATGGCGACTCCTTTACTGGCAAGGGTTCGCGCGCTCACATCTGCACGACAACTCGGTCGGGCGACCCGCCGGCAGGCTGAGGTCGCGGGACTGCAGCAGCATTTGTTCGGTGGATACATTATAACGAAATTCTTCAGAATGAATGCAAGAAGATTCCCGGACGATGGTCCTCGGACGGTGCGGGACGGAAAGCACCGCTTGACCCCGTTCGATCCCTGATCCTATATTCCTCGGCGCGGCGTGAAGGCCCGATCGAAGCGCAAGGGGAAGCAGCTCGGCGGAATCACTCAACCAGTCAAGAGGCAAGAGAAGGTCTCGAGTTCCCTCGAGGAGGAAGGGCGAACATGGCGCCGGAAAGAAGGAGCAAGAGGGGTCACACGGTGGTCGATTCCGACTTTCTGAGCCAGGGGACCCGCTGTGCCGGCTGGCTCTTCCGACCGGGCGGGGTCGCCGATCCGCCCGTCGTCGTCATGGCGCACGGGTTTGCCGCCGAGAGGACCTTCAGACTGCCGGCCTTTGCCGAGCGCTTCGCGGAAAAGGGCATCGCGGCCTTCGTCTTCGACTACAGGAACTTCGGCTCGAGCGACGGAGAACCCCGCAACCTCGTCCACCCGGCCAAGCACCTGCAGGACTGGGAAGCCGCGGTCGCTCACGTCCGGTCCATGAGGGGCGTCCACAATCAGAGACTAGCACTCTGGGGTTCCTCGTTCAGCGGAGGTCATGTGATCGTGACGGCCGCCAGGGACTCCAGAATCGCGGCCATCGTCTCCCAGGTTCCCTTTGTGGACGGCTTGGCGACGATCGGCACCTTGGGCATCAAGTACGCGCTCCAGGCCTTTGTCGCGGGCATGAAGGACGTCGCCCGGGTGCTCACCTTCCGCCCACCGTACTGCGTGCCGGTCGTGGGACCTCCGGATCGCTTTGCGGCCATGAACAAGCCGGATGCCATGAAAGGCTACCTGGCCATCGTGCCTCCGGGTTCCTCGTGGCGAAACGAGTGCCCGGCCCGGGTTCTTCTCGCCACCCCGTTCTACCGGCCGATTTCGCACGCAGCCAACGTGAGCTGTCCGGCTCTCCTGGTGGTGGCCGACAAGGACGCCCTGATCCCTGCAGAGGCCGTGCTCCGGACTGCGGCCAAGATGCCGAAAGCCGAGGTCGTCCGCATGCCGGTCGGCCATTTCGATGTATATGTCGGGGAAATCTTCGACGAGGTGGTGCAGGCGGAGAGCGAGTTCCTGGCCAGACACCTCCTGGCAGGCTGAGGAACAGCATCCCGCCATCGCATCCGTGAGGCTGTCGATAAACGGCCCTGCTGGGGAAAGGCGAGGCGGACAAGCGGATCCGGAAGATCAGCCGTCGAGGGCGCTCATGCGGGCGAGCGCCTGAGTCAGGAGCCTCCAGAAGCGCTCCACCGAGGGAATGCTCACTTTCTCGCGAGGCGAGTGGGGGTCCCGGATCTCCGGGCCGAAAGAGATCATCCTCATGTTCTCGTACTTCCCCGCCAGGACCGCCGGCTCCAGCCCGGCGTGCAATGCTTTGATCACAGGGTTCGTGCCGAAAAGATCGCGGTAAGTCTCCGTCATCCGCGCCACCAGCGGCGACTCCGGGTCCGGCAGCCATCCCGGATAGCCCTCGGGCTGCCGGATCTTCAGAGCCGCCACGCGGGCCAGGGCCCGCAGGGAGCCCCTCACCTCCTCGAGAGCCGCTGCCCGGGCGCTCCGGCTGCTCGCGACGATTTCGACCCGGGCGTCCTCGGTCCGCACCGAAGCCAGGTTCGTCGAGGTCTCTACCAGTCCCGGGATCGCCGGGCTCATGGCCAGCACCCCATGGGGCAGGATCCGCAGCAGATCCATCAGCAATTGCCGCTGCTCGCTGCGCAGCGGCAGACCGGGCTCCGCTGCAGGCGACAGAGCCCACTCCAGCTCAGGATCGGTCGCTCGGTAATCTGCTCGCGCACTTCCCAGTACCTGGTCAAGGACTTTCCGGGCGCGCTCGATCTCCCCGATCTCCTCTTTGCCGAGGCGCAACAGTGCCCGCGCCTCCCGGGGAATGGCGTTGTGCTTGTCTCCGCCGTGGATGCCGATCAGCTCGAACGGAATCGATCCGCTCAACGCATCCAGGGCGCCGGCCAGAATCTTCAGCGCGTTCCCTCGGCCCAGGTGGATATCGATGCCGGAGTGGCCCCCCCGGAGCCCTTTGACCTTCAACTCCAGCTCGACCCCCGGTGCCGCAGCATCCCTTCGCTCCAGAGGCATTTCCAGGAAGGTGTCCGCTCCCCCGGCGCAGCCGATCACCAGAGCGCCTTCCTCTTCGCTGTCCAGGTTGAGCAGAATCCGTCCTTCAAGGAGGCCTTTCTCCAGGGCCGAGGCGCCGTGCAGGCCTCTTTCTTCGTCGACCGTAAAGAGCGCTTCGAGGGGCCCGTGCACCAGCCGCCGGTCCTCCAGCAGCGCGAGCATCGCCGCGACACCGATTCCGTTGTCGGCACCGAGCGTAGTTCCATCGGCCGAGATCCAGTCGCCCTCCCGGACGACCTCGATGGGGTCCGTCGCGAAGTCGTGGGACACGTCGAGGTTCTTTTCGCACACCATGTCGAGATGAGACTGCAGGACCACGCCGGGTGAGTCGGCCATGTCCGGATGCGGCCGTTTCCGCACGATCACGTTGCCTGCCGCGTCGGTCACGAACGACAGGCCGTTCCTTGCCGCGATCTCCAGCACATGATTC
Source organism: bacterium (assembly GCA_040756235.1). Classification (GTDB taxonomy): domain Bacteria; phylum Desulfobacterota; class DSWW01; order DSWW01; family DSWW01; genus JBFLZG01. The sequence continues at coordinate 24,717 of JBFLZG010000138.1, forward strand.
CTCACCCTCTCCTCGCACCCCGAGCACCTCGGAACAGAGGTGATCCCCAGAAAATGCTCCCACAGCCCTCTCGGCTCCAGATGACCCAGCGATCTCTTCTTCAAGGAATCCTCTCCTTGCGGCTCGAAGGCGGACGCTACCATCGTAGCGGGCGCGTGGGGTGCTTTACAACTCCGCCCAGCGCAGTGACAATCGATCATGGAACCTCGTCACAGGGGCGAGGTACCGCCCTTCCACTCGATCGAACCGCCTGCGGGGCGTTGCCTTCTGCATGCGTTCCAATCGTCTGGCCAAGGTCAAGCAGCCCCGGGTACGGCCCAGGCCCAAGTGTCTGTCGTGCGGAAGGGCGTTGCCGCCGCCGAAGCGCCGGTATTGCACCGACTACTGCAGGGAGACGTTGGAAGCCAAGCTCGAGCTCTCGGTGGGGCTCCTGAACGCCCTCAACGTACGGTTCGCCACGTTCACCTTCACGGACTCCAGCCTCTGCCTTCACGTTCTCCCCGAGAGGTCCGAAGTCTTCAGCTTCCGCCGCGAGAGGAGTCCCTATCGAAAGCCCGCTCAGGACCTGTGGAACCTCGTCGAGAGCCTCGGAGCCAGCTGGCACCTGGTCGTGAAGCAGACCGGGAAGAGGTACCTCGCGACCCGGCAGGTGCTGGAGCGCGCGTTGCGCCAAGAAGCGTCCCGGGCGGAGGTCATCCCGGTCGAGGAGAGGGAGTTCCTTTTCAGCCGTGACTCCCTCAGCCGTCTGCGCTTGACTCCGGCAGATCTCTTGTCCCCTCAGGCAAAGCACGCGGTGAAGTCGGCCTACAGGAGAGAAGCCAAGCGCCACCACCCCGACCGCGGAGGCAACCCGAGGCTCTTCCGGGAGATCCATGCAGCGCACCTGGATCTCCTGAGCTGGATCGATCACCCGCGCTATCTCACCCGCAGAGGAGTTCCGAACAAATGGAGCTACGACCGGTATCGGAGAGCGAGGAAATGGCTTCCCCCGCCGATTCCAAAGAAGGGATGGCGCTGAGCGCGACCGCTCGAGAACACTTCAGAGAAGGTGGGCGAGGAGTAGAGGATGCATTCCATGGCCGCAGAGGTCTCTACCAAGCATGGATCCGCTTGTACACGAGAAACGAGTTGATCGTGAGCGAGTGAACCCAGGACAAGAGCGTGGATCTTGCGCCAGACCTGACTTGATGGCTCCTGATCTTGATGTAGAGTCCGGTGCGGATCTGACGGATGATCTCTTCCGTGTCCTCCCCGTTCCTGCAGAGCAGTCGCAGCCGCCAGAGGATGATGGGCCGATACCTCGCCTCCAGCTCATCGAAAGCCTCGTCAGCACCCTCACGCACCATCTGGACCAGCTCCGAATCGGACGCCCAGCACGCCGGGGATTGCGTATACGCCAGGTTTTCCGCCATGATTCTTTCTCCTTCCCAAGGAAGCCTAGCAAGGGAACCGGATCGTAAAGGATGGTCCATGATACCGAAGGATTCGCCCGGACCGAATCAGGTGCTCCCGGTATTCTCGACCCTTGTTCCACCCCAATTGTCCCGGGAATTTTGCCACTTTTGGGAGAGACGCCGTAGGATCCGGTGGCCCTCTCGAGACCTCCGGCCACGGCGGAAAGGGGTGAACGTCGGACTGGCGACGATCCGCCTCGAGGGGCGCTTGGAGGTCCGGAAAGCTTGGGCGCTGGAGGTCTGACCGCGGGTTGCAATCGTACGGAGCTCAAGGGTAAACTCCCTTCACGATCGAGTGCTCTCGGCATCCCATAGGCCGAGAAGCCGCGACCCGGGCCTGGATCGGCCCAAGCTGTGAAGGCTGCCGCCGAGCCCCTCAGATCTGCATGATGAGAAAGATCACGCCCCCGTAGCTCAGAGGATAGAGCACAGGATTCCTAATCCTGGTGCCGCGTGTTCGAGTCACGCCGGGGGCACCTAGGTGAATCAAGGGTTTAGGATCAAGTCCTAAACCCTTTTGTTATGCGTTGCCAGCAGCTGCTCCTTCGTGGTCTGGCCCCCCCACCCGGATCAAACACCCGACTTTCCCAGTCTCGCCGTGGCGCCCGGTCCTCGGCCATGGCGCCCCTCACGGGTCCTCCGATGTTTCTCTTCAGCCGCTCGCCGCTCCTGCTCGGACTCGAACTCGCCGGCTCTTGCACGGTGTGCGCCCCGCCGGAGTCTCCTTGACATCCATGTCGGTGCTCCTGTCCGGGCATCTGCTCAGCAAGCGGGAAGCCGTTCGGACCTTTCCTGAACAACCAGGCTCGGGAGGAGATCCCCCGTTCGGAACGTCTCTCTCTGGATAAATGCAGTAGAATATGCTTTTATTGATTTCATGGCGGGACGAGAGGTTGGCGGCCAAGCCTCGGGGAACACCTCTCCCGCAGGAGAGGAAACGGGAAATGAAGAACACGGCAAGGACGCTGCTCGCGTGCGCGTGGCTGCTGGGATGGGCTGCCGGTGCCCGGGCCCAGGTCACGCTCACTTCCCCGGCGGACGGGGACGGTCTCTCTTCGGCGCCGGCCTTCGCCTGGTCGGGCCCGAGCTACGACTCGTTCATGTTCATCTCCGTGTTCTATTACGATCTGGGCACCTGGCACGGTTATTATCCGGTGAAGTTCTGGCTCCTGGACCCGGGCTTCCCCATGCCGTCGACCTGGTGGAACTGGCTGGGCGAGGGCATGCCCTGCTACTGGGCCGTTCTGGGCTTCCACACCGACACTTTTCAGTGGGCCGTGAGCCCTGCCTCCTCCTTCACGAAGTCCTCGTGCGACGGCCAGTGCTACGGCGGTTACACGGCCGACTGCAATCCGGACGTGCCCTGTATCTGCTTCACCACGACCGAAGCTAGCGGCGTCTGCATCGACGACTTCTACTGCGCCGGAGCACAGCCCTGCACGAGCAGCGCCGGCTGTCCTGCGGGAAAAGTCTGCATTGCCTGCACGAACTGCGGCGACGGTGTCTGCGCGGACCATCAGTGCACGAACGGAATGCCGCATGCGGCCCCGAGGCAGGGAGGCGGCATGACCGCTTCCGGCCGATAGCAGGCGATGGCGAAGGGCCCATTCCGGATTCCGCTCGCCCTCGAAACACGCTTCACTTGGTGCAAGGAGCTGCCCCCGCGGGCTCCCCTTCTGTATGGCAGCAGGGCCTCCCCTGGTTTGACACGCCCTTCCCCCCACCTATAATTGCTTTGTCGGCGTTCACCGAGGCGATCAGGAGACGCGACGTGTCGATGGAGTTTCTGGCGACCCGGAAAAAGCCGAAGGAATGGATGATCACCTGGAGCGAGAACAAGCTCCGGTGGGTGCTCTTCTATTACCTCGTGGGGCTGATCGTCTCCTGCCTGGTCTTCTTCGCGGAAGAAACCTGTTTCCCTGTTCCGGGCAGCTACTTGAGCAAGAGCCTCTGCGTCACGGTCGTGATCCCTCTGATCACCGTGGTCGCGAGCATCCTCGGCGCGAGGAACGGCAAGGACTAGCGCGCCCCGGGCAAGCCGGGCAGCCGAGCACGAGGAGACGAAAACGATCGCTGCCGGATTCTGGAAGCGCAACGAACAGATCCTCCTCGGTTTCCTGATGTTCGGGATCTGGGCCGGAGGCTACTTCGCCATCTCTCACTTCACCGAGGGAAGGCCGGTCCATACGCTGTCGCCGTTTCAATGGGAGCACAGGATCCCGTTCCGGCCGGAGTTCGTCTGGATCTACCTGAGCATTTATCCGACCTTCCTCCTCCCCTTCCTGTTCATACGCGACAAGGACTTCTTCCGGATCTTCTCTCTGGCCTACATCACCGTCATGTCCGTCTGCTATGTGACGTACCTGGCGTATCCCGTCACGATCGAGAGGCCCGCGTTCGCGGTCGACTCCTTCTCCACCTGGACCCTGCGCATCGTCTACCAGGCGGACAGGCCCTGGAACTGCTTCCCCAGCATGCACGTGGCCATGTCCCTGCTGTCCGCCCTCACGATCCTCGAAGTCCATCGGGTGCGCGGCATCCTGACCCTGATGCTGACCTGCACGATCGCAGCCTCGACCGTGCTCATCAAGCAGCATTACATCCTCGATATCGTCGCCGCCATGGGTCTGACGCTGTTGATCTACTTCGTCTACTTCCGCCGGAGGATCGTCGAGGTCCTGTTCGAGAACTTTCAGCGCATCGAAGAAACGCTGGAGAAGTGGCTCAACCGCAGGATCGATCAGCGGGTCCTGGCAGATTTCGAGGGGCCGATGAGAACGCGCATTGTTCAGTTGGTCCGGTCTGTGCTACAAGAAGAGATGAGCAAGCCGGGGCAAGCCAAAGACGGGCCGGGATCATCTAACCTGCAACGGAAGTCGATTCGACCCATCGGCGCCAAGAGATCCTGAAGATCCGCTGGTGCGGAAACCCGATCTGCTGAAAGGTTAGAATGCCTTACCGACCGCCCCAGTACCGGGTTCAGTATTCTCTGGGCGGAGGGTCGCTGACCCCGGCCGTGAAGCTCTTGCTGATCCTGACCGCTGCCGCCTTCTTCCTGCAGGTAATTTCTCAGAGGTTCGGGATCTATCTCGAAACGATCTTCGGACTGGTGCCTTATCGGGTCACCCACCGCGGCTTCGTCTGGCAGCCGGTTTCTTATCTGTTCCTCCACGGGGGGCTGTTTCATCTGGGGTTCAACCTGCTCGTACTCTGGATGTTCGGGGGCGAGCTCGAGCGGGTCTGGGGGCAGCGCTACTTCCTGAAGTACTATTTCCTGTGCGGCGTGGGTGCGGGCCTCTGTGTCGTCGCCCTGAGTCCATCCGGCCAGATCCCGACCATCGGGGCCTCCGGAGCTCTCTACGGCGTCCTGCTCGCTTATGGTCTCCTGTTCCCCACCCGGCAGATCTTCCTCTGGTTCCTCGTACCGATACAGGCGAAGTACTTCGTGCTGGTGATGGGAGCCATTGCCTTTTACTCCAGCCTGACGGTGCCCGGCAGCGGCGTCAGTCACCTGGCCCACCTGGGAGGGTTGGCCGTCGGTTACATCTACCTGAGGGGTTGGAGGCACGTCCGGCAGCTCCACGGGTTCTATCTGGAAAAGAAGCTCAAGCGCTTGAGGAAGAGATACCGCGTCGTGGACGGCGACCGGGACGAGAGCAAGCGGCCCCCCCACATCCATTGATTCTCTCCGCCTCCTAGGCTTCCAAAGAGGTCTGCATGAAACCGGCGGAAGACTCCCTGCCCCCCACCGCTGCGCCCGCAGGCAGGGGCAGTCTCCGATGGGAGCTGTTTTTCGGGCTCTCTCGGACGCCCCACGGCCTGCTCGACATGGCGACGCCCGCCATGGCCGCCCTGCTCGGTCTGGGTCATTTCCCTCCGCTGGCAACCGTCCTGGTCGGCATCGTGACGGCTTTTTCCGGCTACACCGCCGTCTACGCCTTGAACGACATCGTGGACTACCGCGTCGACCGGCAGAGACTGGCCCTCCGCCAGGATGCGAAAAGGCCCTTTGACCTGGACGGACTGCTGGTGCCACACCCGCTGGCGCGCAGGCTCCTCTCGCTGCCGAAGGGGCTGCTCTGGTTCTGCTTCTGGGCCGTGATCGCCCTGGCCGGTGCCTGGTGGCTCAACCCCGTCTGCGTCGTCATGTTTCTGATCGTGGCGGCCCTTGAGGCGCTGTACTGCAAGCTGCTGAAAGTCACCTGGCTCAAGATCATCCCGACGGTCCTGGTCAAGGCCGCCGGCGGCGTGGTCGGCATCTATGCGGTAGACCCGAGTCCGCCTCCCGGTTACGTCTCTTTTCTGATTCTCTGGCTGGCCAGCTGGGAGCTGGGAGGGCAAAACGTGGTCAACGACATTGCCGACCTGGAAGACGATGCCAGGGTGGGAGCCAAGACGCTGGCCACGGTCCTGGGCGTGCGGGAATCGGTCTTCGTTGCCGTGGCTGCGGCATCGATGGCAGCCTTTGCCGGCGTCGCGATCTACTGGCTTTCCGGGCCCGGCATCGGACCCATTTACCCCCTTGGGGCGGCGGTGATCGGCTGGAAGCTGCTGCTCCAGCCCGCCCGCAAGCTTTACGCGGATCCGTGTCCCGAAACGGCCGCGGCCCTGTTCAACCGGGCGAGTTATGTTCCGCTGGCTTTCCTGGTGCTGACCACCCTTGCTCTCGTCTTCCATCCGTAACCTCGTCCGGGGTCCGCCATGCAGGTCGGCAACAGGAAGACCATGCTGATGAACTGGCCCGAGCGGCTTTTCATTTACAGCCCGCTGCGGATCCTGATGCAGCACCGCCAGGCCGGACGCTGGCTCGGCATTGCGGGCTCCGTGCGGCCGCCTGCCAGGACCCTGGAGATCGGCTGCGGCCTCGGCAAAGGAGCGCGGATCTGCGTCGACCGCCTGGGCGCGCGCAGGGTCATCGCCTTCGATCTCGAGGAGAAGCTCGTCCTGCGGGCGGCCAGGAAGCTGCCGGCCGCCTATTCCGGCCGCATCTCCTTTCTGGCGAGCGATGCGCAGGACCTGCCGTTCCGCGATTCTGACTTTGACGCGGTGATCGATTACGGGATCATCCACCACGTGCTGGACTGGCGCCGCTGCATGTCCGAGATCAGCCGCGTCCTTCGGTCCGACGGGCTGTTCTATTTCGAGGAAATCTATCCGCTCGTGTATGCGAACCCTCTCATGAGGCGCCTGGTGCGACACCCCGAGGCGGACCGGTTCGACGGGCCCCGGTTCCTCGCCGCCCTGGCGGCGAGCGGCCTGAGTCTTCTGGAAGGGGTGCGGATCGGATCGCCCTTCGGAATCGTCGGTGTGGCGCGCAAGATGGAGCGCAGAGCGGCCGGGGATCCGGAAACGCCTTCAGATCGCAACTAGAGGGAGAGGGAGGGGAGAAGAGATGCCCAAGGCAAGAGTGAAGGAACTGGAGATCGCTTACAGCTTGAGGGGCTCGGGGGAACCGCTGGTGATGGTGGCGGGATTCACCCAGACGAAGGAGACCTGGGGACCCGTCGTCTCTCACCTCACGCGGCACTTCCAGGTCCTGACATTCGACAACCGCGGTGTGGGCGAGACCACCTTTCCAGCGGGGAATTTCACCATCGCCGACATGGCGCAGGACACAGTAGAGCTGATGGATGCGCTCGGAATCGACAACGCGTACTTCTTTGGCGTGTCGATGGGCGGCCTGATCACCCAGACGATTCTGCTCGACCGGCCGCAACGGGTACGCAAGGCGGCGCTCGGATGCACCTCCCACGGCGGACGGCATGCGGTGCAACCCGCACCCGAAGTGATGGCGGGCCTCTCCTCCATGACCGATCCGAACGTCGCGCCCCGGGAACGGATGCTGAGAGCGCTGCCGATCCTTTACTCCGACGACTTCATCCGGCAGCAGCCGGAGAGGGTCGAGGAGTTCCAGGAGGTTGCCGCCCGCTACCTGCCGCATCCCGCGGGCGCATCGGCCCAGTTTCAAGCCTTGAGCTACTTCAACGTGAAGAAGCGACTGTCTGAAATCCGTCAGCCCGTGCTGGTGATCACCGGCGACCAGGACCGGATGATGCCGCCGGAGAATTCGAGGCTGCTGGCCGCCGGGATCGCCGGCGCCAAGCTCCAGCTGGTCGAGGGGGCCGGCCACAGCTTCTTCCACGAGCAACCGCAGCAAGTCGCCCGGGCGCTCATCGAGTTCTTCAGCGACCCCTGAGTCGTGAGCGATCAGCGCCGCCTGAATCATCCCCCCGAGTGCCATGCATCCATAGAGGGTGAGGAGCCCATGAACATCTTCGACCTGTTCGAACTCGTTCGGGAAGAAGCGATCTCGGAGCTGAAGGCGCGAGCTCTCCTGCTGCGGCACGTGCGCACCGGCGCGGAAGTGCTGTCCATCGAAAACGACGACGAGAACAAGGTCTTCGGCATCGCCTTCCGCACCCCGCCCGATGACTCCACCGGGGTCGCCCACATCCTGGAACACTCGGTGCTCTGCGGGTCGCGCAAGTATCCGGTGAAAGAGCCGTTCGTCGAGTTGCTCAAAGGCTCTCTGAAGACCTTTCTCAACGCCATGACCTACCCGGACAAGACTTGCTACCCGGTGGCAAGTCAGAACCTGCAGGATTTGCGCAACCTGACCGACGTCTATCTCGACGCCGTTTTCCATCCCCGCATCACCCCTCAGACGCTGCAGCAGGAAGGATGGCACTATGAGCCCGGCGACCGCGACGGGGACCTGAAGATCGTAGGCGTGGTGTACAACGAGATGAAAGGCTCCTACTCCTCACCCGATCGGCTCCTGGCGCAGTACTCCCAGGAATCGCTCTTCCCGGATCACCCTTACGGCCTGGACTCGGGCGGGCATCCGCGTCACATTCCGTCGCTCACGTACGAACGCTTCAAGCGCTTTCACGACACCTACTACCACCCTTCCAATGCCCGGGTGTTCTTTTACGGGGACGACAAGACCGAAGACCGGTTGCAGCTCCTCGAGGAATACCTCGAGGGCTACACGCGGCTCGAGATCGACTCGCGGATCCCTCGGCCGCCCCGCTTCGACCGGCCGAGAAACGCCGTCCTCCCCTACGATCCGGGGCAGGAGTCGGCTGCGACGGCCAAGGCCATGGTCACACTGAACTGGCTCCTGCCGGAGACGCTCGACGCGCAGACCTACCTGGCCATGGAGATCCTTTCCCACGTGCTCATCGGAACTCCCGGATCTCCCCTCCGCAAGGCTCTGATCGACTCCGGCATCGGCGAGGACCTGGCCGGGGTCGGTCTCGAAAACGAGCTCCGGCAAATGTACTTCTCGACCGGGCTGAAGGGGGTTGCCGAGCAGGACATCGCCCGGGTGGAGCCTCTCGTGCTGGACACGCTCGGTCGTCTGGCCCGCGACGGGGTCGATCCGATGACGGTTCAGGCATCGGTGAACACGGTCGAGTTCCGGCTCCGGGAAAACAACACGGGAAGCTTTCCCCGCGGGCTGGCTCTGATGCTCCGCTCGCTCACGACCTGGCTCTACGGCGGGGATCCCCTCACAACCATCCGCTTCGAGGCGCCTCTGGCGGCCCTCAAGGAGCGGGTTTCCCGAGGTCGGTTCTTCGAGGGGCTGATCGAAGAACACCTTCTCGGGAATCCCCACCGCAGCACGGTGACGCTGAAGCCCGAGCCGGGACTCGCCTCGCGCGAAGAGGCCGAGGAGCGCGAGCGGCTCGCACGGATCCGGGCTGGCATGAGCCCCGAGGAGCTTGCGGCGATCGCGGAAAATGCCCGAGAGCTCAAGCGCATGCAAGGCAGCCCCGATCCCCCCGAGGCCCTGGCGACCATCCCGACCCTGCAGCTGTCCGATCTGCCCCGCCGGAACAAGACCATTCCCATGGTCCTGGAACACCGAGGCGAAACCCGCATCGCCTTCCACGACCTCTTCACGAACGGGATCGTTTACCTGGACCTGGCCTTCGACCTGCACCAGCTGCCGCGGGACCTGATCCCGTACGTCCCTCTGTTCGGCAGGTCTCTGGTCGAGATGGGGACCGCGCAGGAGGACTTCGTCCGGCTGTCTCAGCGCATCGGCAGCCGGACCGGCGGGATCCGGCCGTCCACGTTTGCCGCCGCGATCTGCGGATCCGACGCTTCCGCAGCCTGGCTTCTGTTGCGCGGCAAGGCGACCCTCGAGCGCTCGGCCGATCTGGTCGAGATCCTGCGCGACGTGCTGCGCACGGTTCGGCTGGACAACCGGGAACGCTTCCGGCAGATGGTCCTGGACGAAAAGGCGGGGCTGGAGGCGCAGCTCGTTCCGGCCGGGCACGGCATCGTCGGTTCGCGCCTGGCCTCTTGCTTCAACGAGGCGGGCTGGGTCACCGAGCAGATGAGCGGCGTGAGCAGCCTCTTCTTCCTCCGGCGGCTGGCGGCAGAGATCGAGACCGCCTGGGAGGACGCCCTCGGCAGGCTGGAAGAAATCCGGCGCTGCCTCATCAACCGGAACGGGCTCGTGTGCAACGTGACCACCGACCAGGCGAGCTGGGGACGCTTCCAGCCCACGCTGGCGGCGCTGCTGGACGAGCTGCCCGCCGCGGCCTTCCGCCCGCAGCCCTGGTCACTGAAGCTCGGCGGCGGCTTCGAGGGACTGGCGATCCCGGCGAAAGTGAACTTCGTCGGCAAGGCCGCCAACCTGTACGAGCTCGGTTACCGCTTTCACGGCTCGGCGATCGCGATCACCCGTTACCTCCGGACCACCTGGCTCTGGGATCGGATCCGCGTGCAGGGAGGCGCGTACGGCGCCTTCTGCGGATTCGACCGCCGCTCGGGCTTCTTCTCTCTGCTGTCCTACAGAGACCCCAACCTCCTCGGTACGCTGCAGAACTACGACGGGGCGGCCCGGTTCCTGCGCGAGGCCGGACTGGACGGGGACGAAGTCCGGCGGGCCGTCATCGGTGCGATCGGGGAACTGGACGCTCACGAGCTGCCCGACGCGAAAGGCGTCACTTCCCTGGCGCGTTATCTCACCGGCGACTCGGAAGAGGCGCGCCAGCGCATGCGGGACGAGATCCTGTCCTTGGAGGCGCGCGATTTCGGGTCCTTCTCCGAGTTCCTGGAGCGGTTCAACGAGCAGGCGAAGGTGGTCGTGATGGGTTCTCGCGAAGCGCTCGAGGAGGCGCTGGAGACCCGGGGCAGGGACTGGCTCGAGATCGTTCAAGTGCTCTGATCACGAGCCGGCGCCGTTCTCGTCCGCTCGCAACACGCGCCCCCCTCCTGGCCTTTCTATCCGCGCAGGCTTTGCCGATCGCGGGGGCCGCCCTGAGCCGCGCCGGTGCAAGTGCCTCCGAGGGGCTACAGCTTCACCGTGAGGGGAGGACCCATGGACGCAATTTCGGCCCACGTGCTGGAGATCGCTCAAGCCTTCATGAGAAGCCGGGCCATCCTGAGCGCTTCCGAGCTGGACCTGTTCACCCGGCTCGGCCGGAAGCGGGCCGCAGCCGAGGAGACGGCTCGAGAGCTGGGCCTCGATCCCAGGGGCACCGCCCGGCTGATGGACGCGCTCGTGGCGCTGGGCCTGCTCGAGAAGCAGGCCGGCCGTTACGGTACAACGGCGCAGGGCACGCTCCTTTCTGCGGCCCACCCGGAGAGCGTTCTGCCGATGGTCCTTCACCTCGGCCGCCAGTGGAGGCTCTGGAGCGGTCTCACCGAAGCGGTGGCGCGAGGGGGGAGCCCGGACCGGCAGGCTCCGCATTTCACCGGAGAGGACCAGAAGAACTTCATCGGCGCCATGCACGTGGCGGGAAGGGCCCTGGCGCGCGAAATCGCGGCGGCTTACGATACGGGCCCCTTCCGGCGGCTGCTGGACGTGGGAGGCGGCTCCGGATCGTACACCATCGCGTTTCTCGAGCGCAACCCGAGCCTGCAGGGGACGCTTTTCGACCTCGAAGAGGTGATCCCCCTGGCCGACCAGCGCCTGCGGGCCGAAGGGCTGCGCGCACGGGTGGAGCTGGTCGGCGGCAACTTCTACGAAGACGAGCTTCCCCGAGGGTGCGATCTGGCGCTCCTTTCCGCCATCGTTCACCAGAACGGCCCCGATGAGAACGTGGAGCTCTACCGCAAGGTCCTGAGGGCACTCGAGCCCGGAGGGGTCCTCCTCATCCGGGATTTCATCATGGACGAATCCCGTACGGTTCCGGCTGCAGGAACGCTTTTCGCCCTGAACATGCTGGTGAGCACGCGCCGCGGAGACACGTACACGTTTGCCGAAGTCCGGGACACGCTGGAGCGGGCCGGGTTCGGGAAGGTCCGCCAGGTACGCGGCGGCCAGCTCATGGACGCCCTGGTGGAGGCACGCGCGCCGGGGGCGTGAACCGGCTCAGCGTCTCGATCTCTGGACCTTCCGTATGGCGCGGTCCATCACCCGATTTACAAGAGAAGGGGCCAGCCTCTTGGCCAGATAAGTCAGCTTCCCTTCGAAACTGGGAAGGATCATGAATCTGCCGGCGCGGATGCCGCGGAGCAGGGCGCGGGCCACCTCGTCCGGCTGCAGGATCTTGGCTGCGGCGGAGATCGCTTTCGTCTCCTCGGGCTTGGTCTGGTTCTCCACCTGGAACGCCGGGGTGTCCGTATCCGGCGGGCACAGCACGCACACCCGGATGCCACACGGCTTCAGCTCGCTCCGCAGGGCTTCGGAAAAGCCCATGATCGCGAACTTCGATGCCGTGTAGTCCGTGTAGCCGAAGATGCCGACGAACCCCAGCATGGAAGCGACATTGGCGATACAGCCGCCCTTCTTTTTCATATGCGGGACCAGGCAGGAGCTGGTGTGCCAGACGCTGAAGAAGTTGGTCCGCATGGTCTCCTCGAACTGCTCGTAGGAGATCTCCTCGAAGCGCCGCGGGTACGCTCGGCCTGCGCAGTTGATCAGCAGGTCGGGCGCGCCGAACCCCGCGACGGCCCGCGCCATCACCCGGTCGACTTGGTCTTTCCTGGAAACGTCGAGCTGCATCCACGAAACTCTTTGCCCGTCGTGCCGTCTGCGTGCCCGGAGTCCCTCCGTCGACGACACGAGCCGCTCCTCTCCCCGGGCAAACAGGAGCAGGTGGCTTCCCGAGGCAACGAGCCTCTTGGCCGCGGCGAGACCGATTCCGCTGGACCCCCCGGTGATGTAGACGATTTTCCCGTCGAAGCTCTTCATGAGTCGCCCTCCGCGATCGTGGCGTCGCTGAGCCCGGATCCCCGCCGGCCGTGCCGGTTTGCCGCAGAGGGTAGCAGTCCGAACGGCGGTCGCGCAAGAAATTCTGTTACCCGGCCGCCCGGCTGCGGCCTCGAGGTCTTCCCCGGCCCGCATCCGGCCATCCAATCTCAAGAATGAAGCTTTCCTAAGGGGCCACGCAAGAATAACTTCGCAGGGGCAGGGCCAACGGCAACATTTTGGAGGGGGTAGGTTTCGCGCCCAGATTTGGGTCAGATGCGAAATGGGAAGTTATTCTTGCGTGGCCCCTAAGCACAGAGAGGAGAGACCATGAAGAGCTACCGGGAAGAGCTCTGGTTTCAGCTGAACACCCGCAGAGGGTTCGTCAACATCACCCCCCAGGTGGAAAGATGCCTTGCGGCGAGCGGCATCACGGAAGGTCTGTGCCTGGTCAACGCCATGCACATCACCGCGTCGGTCTTCATCAACGACGACGAATCCGGACTCCACAAAGACTACGAAGACTGGCTCGAGGGACTCGCACCGCACGAGCCCATCTCCCGCTACCGGCACAACAGGACCGGAGAGGACAACGGGGACGCCCACCTGAAGCGGCAGATCATGGGCCGGGAGGTGGTGGTGGCCGTGACCGCGGGCAAGCTCGACTGCGGCCCGTGGGAGCAGATCTTTTACGGCGAGTTCGACGGCCGCCGCCGCAAGCGGGTGCTGGTCAAGGTGATCGGCGAATGAGGCCGAACCGCGGAGCCCTGCTGCGGCCGAAACAACGGCCGCGCCTGGGCGGGCCGGTGTTTGCAGCCGTCGCTGCCCGCGGCATATAGTATGCGCCTGCCGCTCCCGGGCGGGAATGGGCTGTCAGGATGAGCGCACCCCCGCACGTGACCATTTCTCTAAACAGGGAGGAACAGGATGGCCATTTCCCCTTTCAAGGAAGCGATGGAGGTCAAGGCGCGTTACTTCCCCGGGGAGCGGCGGGCGATCGTCTGCAGGGGCCGCGCGCTGACCTGGCGCGAAGTCAACGAGAGGACGGACCGGCTGGCCGGCGCTCTGCACCGGCTGGGCCTGGCCCAAGGGGAGACGTGCGCGTTCCTGTTCTTCAATCAGCCCGAGTTCCTCGAGACCAACCTGGCCATCCAGGCTCTGGGTGCGATTCCCGTTCCCGTGAACTACCGGTACATGGCTGCCGAGCTCCGGTACGTGCTGGAAAACTCCAGAACCCGGTTCTTCCTTTTCAACGAAACGGCCCTTCCGCTCGTGCAACAGGTCGCGCCCGAGCTGCCCGGGCCTCTGACGCTCGTATGTGCGGGCGGCAAGGCGCTGCCGCAGGACGTCTTGTCCTACGAGGAGCTCATCCGCTCTTCCCGCCCCCGCGGTTACCCGCGGGCGGACGTCACGGCCGAGGATACGGCGGTCATCATCTACACGGGAGGCACGACCGGCCAGCCCAAGGGGGTGATGCTCACCTATGAGAACTTCCGGGCCAACCAAGAGGCCATCTTCAGCTACCTCCTCCACCTGCTCCCGCCGGTGGAAGAGCTCGAGCTTCCGGTGCACGCGCGCTCTGAGCTGCAGAGAAAGATCCTCGGGTTGCTGGGACGCACCGCTTCTCCGGCAGCCGCTCTGCTCGAGTCGGGCGGAGATCGAAATCCCGTCGTGCTGCTCGAGCTGAAGAGCGATTCCTCCATCCAGATCCCCCCCCTGACGCTCACCGTTCGCGAGGGCAAGACCAAGATCCTGATCGGCGCGCCACCTCGCTTCGATCTCCGTCTGCGGGTCCAGACCGGAGCGGAGCTGCGCAAGTTCCTGGAGCTGAGCTACATGACGCACACCTGGAGGGGACGCCTCGAGATCCTTCCCAAGCTCGCGCGGCTGCGCCTCTCCGGCAGTATCCGGATCGAAGGGCCGCGGCGCTACCGGTTACAGATGGCGCTGGCCAACTTCCGCAAACCGCACGAGCAAGAGATTCAGCACCTGGCCCTCGTCCCGCCCCTCTTCCATCTCGCCAGCTACGCGTTCTGGGTCACCTTCTGGATGTACCAGGAAGGCACGATCTATCTTCCGGGCGTTCCCGAGTTCCATCCCGATGAAGTCCTGGATCTCATGGAAGCGGAGCGCATCGCCTGGCTCTTTCTCGTGCCCACCATGTGGAAGAGGCTCCTGGAGGCCCTCGAGCGCCGGCCCCGGAAGATCGACTCCCTGCGGATGGCCCTCACGGGCGCCGCCGTCATGCCGTCGAAGTACAAGAAAGCCATTCTCGCGAGCTTTCCCAACGCCCTCGTGGTGGACGGGTTCGGCCAGACCGAGATGGCGCCCGTGACCACGTTCAAGATCGACGCCGACGCCGCAACCGTGCGCGAGCGCTCGGTAGGCCGGACGCTCGAGGGGCTCGAGGTGAAGATCGTGGACGAGCAGGGGGAAGAGGTGCCGGACGGGGAGATCGGAGAGCTGTGTTACAGGGGCCGGACCGTGATGAAGGGATACTTCGGAGATGAATCCAAGACCCGGGAAGTGCTGACCGCCGACGGCTGGTTCCGGTCCGGGGACCTGGCCTACCGGGGGGCGGACGGCGAGATCTATGCGGTCGAACGCAAGCGAGAGTGCATCAACAGCGGCGGAGAGAAGATCTTCCCCCAGGAGGTGGAGGACGTGCTGCTGTCCCATCCGGCCATCCGGGAGGCCTGCGTGATCGGGGTCCCGGACGAGGAATGGGGCGAGTCGGTCCGGGCGGTTCTGGTCTTGAAGCCCGACGCTGCCCTGACCGAACAGGAGGCGATCGACTGGTGCAGGGGCAAGATCGCCGGCTACAAGAAGCCCAGATCCGCGATCTTCGTCCCCTCCCTGCCGGTGAGCCCGGTGGGGAAGGTGCTGCGCGCCACCGTCCGCGAGGCTCACGGGAAGCCGGACCGCTCCGCATGAGGAGAGCGGCCAGCGATCAGTTGTCAGTTGTCAGGCCGCTCCCCCGTAGCCTCGGAATGAAGAACAGATAACGGAAACGGAGCAGCGGTGGGCAACATGGAGCGCGGTGGGTGCGTCGCCGAGGAGGCGAGGGCGAGTCGCGGAGGCCGTCCCGAGCTCCGCCCGGCCGGTGGAACGCAACGCTGTTTCTCGCTATCTCGCCCTCTGGCCCGGTTTTGGGGCCAGGCGGTGTGCACCGATACACCCGGCCCGGAGCGAGGGACGAAAAGAGCGACCTGCCCGAAAGGCCGTCGTCTCCGACCCTCGGGGAGGAGAAGGGCCGGAGCGTTCTGAGCCCGAGACGATCGAGGCGGGGTACCCGCTGCGCTGCTCTCGCAGAACCCAGCGTGTCCGATCGCCGGTCGCCCAAGAGCGCAACTGAACCAGCAGATGGAGGCCTTTGGGACGGGCTCCATTTTACCCCGAATAGATGACCGCCAGGATGACCGCCTTCCTGCCGCCCCCGCAGGCCACCAGGTGCGGGATCTTGGAATCGTAGTAGACCGCGTCGCCCGGCTGCAGGACGTCGCTGTGCTCGCCCAGGGTGATCTCCATCTCCCCTTCCAGAACGAACAGGAACTCCTCCCCGTCGTGGGATGAAGGCTTCGGGTTGGCCACGGGCGCCGGCTCCAGAGTGACCAGGAAAGGCTCCATGTGCCGGTCCTTCAGGTCGTAGCCCAGGGACTCGTAGGAGTAGCCGTACGACACCCCCTTCTTGGAGGCGAAACGGCTCACCTGCTTCCGTTCATCCTTGCGCACGATGGCAAAGGACTTGTCCGCGTGCTGGTCGAAGAAATAGCCGGGCCGCACGTCCAGCGCCTTGGCCAGGCGGATCAAGGTTCCCAATGGCGGGGAGACGAGATGGTTTTCGATCTGCGAGAGCACGGCCGTCGACAGGCCGGTCCTCTCGGACAGGTCCTTCAGGGAAAGCGCCTTGTCCTCCCGCAGCAGCTTGAGCTTCTCGCCTACCTGCACGAGCTGCTCGGGTCCTTCGTTTTCCATATGCATGCTCCTCATCCTGGCCGCATGACGATCCTACGCCGCGTTCAGGACGTCTGCCGTGCGTTCTTCTGCGCCCACCCGTAACCGACTTCGAGGGCCGCAAGGTTGGCAGCCAGGAACTTCTCGATCGCCTTGGGTGACAGCATCTTCTCCATGGCCTTGGGGAGGACTTCCTTGCTCACGATGCCGGTACGCTCGACGAAGCAACCCAGCGCCGCAAGGCTGCCGAGCTGGGCATTGCCGATCTCGGCGCCCAGTTCGTTCGCCGGAATCGGCAGCACCTCGATGTCCGCGCGCGCCACCTTTTCGGGAGAGATGAGGGAGCTGTTGAAGACGAGCAGCCCTCCGGGCCGGATCAGCGGTGCAAAACGGAACAGCGAAGCTTCGTTCATGATGATGGCAGAGCAAGGATCGTCCGGAACGGGCGATCCGATTTCCCCGGATGACAGGATCACGTTGCAGTTGGCGGTGCCGCCCCGCATCTCCACTCCATAGGACGGCATGAACGTCACGTGCAATTCCTCCTCGAGCCCGGCCTGCGCCAGCAGGTTCCCGATGAACAGGACCCCTTGCCCTCCGAATCCGGCGATGATCACGTCGTGGTACATCCGGTCCTCCTCGACCTTCGCGCTCCGTCCGCTCCCCCCCTGTGAAAATCACAGGTGGTCTGCCATCTTCCTTTCCTTGAACACGCCCAGCGGAAAGTAAGGGATCATCTCCTGTTCGATCCGTTTGCAGGCCTCGAGCGGCGTCATGTTCCAATCGGTCGGGCAGGCGGACAGAACCTCCACGAAGCTGAACCCCATTTCTTCCTTCTGCATCCGGAACGCCTCGCGGATCGATTTCTTGGCTTTCATCAGGTTGGCCGGTTTGTCGACCGCAACCCGGCAGACGTAGGCGGACCCCTCCAGCGTGGCCAGCATCTCGGCCATGCGGATGGGATAGCCGTCCTGCCGGAAATCCCTTCCGTAAGGGGATGTCGTCGTGACCTGACCGAGCAAGGTGGTGGGCGCCATCTGGCCTCCGGTCATGCCGTAGGTGGTGTTGTTCACGAAGATGATCGTGATGTTTTCGCCGCGGTTGGCCGTGTGGATGATCTCGGAGGTGCCGATCGCCGCCAGGTCCCCGTCCCCCTGCAGGGCGAAAACGATCTTGTCCGGGTGCACCCGCTTGACTCCGGTGGCCACTGCGGGCGCCCGACCATGAGGCGCTTCGACTACATCCAGATCGAAGTAGTTGTAGAGAAAGACGCTGCATCCCACGGAGGCCACGCCGATCGTCTTCTCCCGCAGACTGTGATGGTCGATGGCTTCCGCGACCAGGCGGTGGATGAGCCCGTGGTGGCAGCCGGGGCAAAAGCTGAAATCCGTAAGCTTCAGGCTGGCGGGCCGTTCAAATACGACTTTCATATCCATTCCTCTTGACCTTCTCTGATGCACCCGCTTCGGCGCCGCAGAGCGATCGGATTCGCTCGAAGATCTCCCTGGGAGTCGGCAGCGATCCGGCGCCGCAGGGGCGCCCGTAGAAATGGACCTCGGCCCCTTTGCCGACCGCGAGCTGCACATCTTCCACCATCTGACCGGCGTTGAGCTCCACGACCAGGAACTTGCTCGAGAGCTCCGATGCTTCCTTGAGGGCCGCCTGCGGGAACGGAAAAAGCGTGATCGGGCGGATGAGGCCGACCCGCAGTCCGGCCTTTCTGGCGAGCGCCTGCGAGCTCTTGCAGATGCGGGCCGCGGTGCCGAAAGCGACCAGGATGAGCTCCGCGTCTTCGAGCTCCACGGACTCGGACAAGACGATTTCCTTCTTCATTCGCTCGTATTTCTGGACCAGCTGCCAGATGTGCTGCTCGAGCTCTCCCTCGGCCAGGAAGAGCGACTTGATCACGTTCGGCGCCCTCCCCTTGCATCCTGAGAGCGCCCAGTCCTTGGGGGGCAGCTCCAGAAGCGGCGGAGGCTCCCGCCTGAGAGGCTCTTTCATCTGCCCCAGGACCGCGTCGCCGAGAACCATGGCGGGGTTGCGGTACTTGTCCGCGAAATCGAAAGCACGGCAGGTCAGATCGTAGAGCTCCTGCACGGAATGGGGGGCCAGCACGATGAGATGATAGTCTCCGTGACCCCCGCCTTTCACCGCTTGCCAGTAATCGCCCTGGGAAGCCGAAATGCCGCCCAGCCCGGGAGAGCTCCTGGACATGTTGACGATGACCCCCGGCAGCTCCGATCCGGCCAGGTAGGAGATCCCCTCCTGCTTCAGGGAGATCCCGGGGCTGGAAGAGGAGGTCATGGCGCGGGCGCCGGCGGCCGCTGCGCCCAGCAGCATGTTGATGGAGGCGATTTCGCTCTCGGCCTGAATGAAGGTGCCGCCGACCCGCGGCAAGTGGCGGGACAGGTACTCGGGAATCTCATTCTGCGGCGTGATCGGGTACCCGAAGTAAAACCTGCAACCGGCATCCAGGGCGCCCATTGCGACCGCTTCGTTGCCTTTGATCAGTTTCTTCTCCATGCCATCGCCCCTTTTCCCCTGCACGGGGGGTCGCGGTTCGGGCGCTATCGCCAGACCCGGATGCAGATATCCGGGCACATTTCCGCACACAGCGCGCAGCCGGTACACTTTTCCAGGTCGGCAACACCGGCCGGCTCATAGCCCTTCTGGTTGTATACTGGCTCCACCACGAGGATCTTCTTGGGACAGACGGAGATGCAGAGCCTGCAGCCCTTGCATCTTTCCGTTTCAATCACGATTTTGGCCATTGCCGATCCATCCTTGCGTCTCGAGCTCACCCGCAGGCAAAACCATCCGCCACCGCGGTACCCTCATTCATTAGCATGCGCTCGGGGGGGTGTCAAAAAGCGGCGGGGCGCGGTGCGGCCGGGAGGATCCCGCCCCGGGCGCTCCCGTCAACCGGTCTCGCTCGCAGAAGACTCTCCGGGGAGCAGACGCAGGAGGTTCTTGCGGACCTGCTCCATCCTCTCCCTACCGGCAGGGTCGAGCTGGAGGCGTTGGGCCCCCCGGCCGGATGTCCGCTGCACGCATCCGTGATCGACGAGCCACTCCAGGGCGTTGCGGAAGGCGAACACGGACCTGCACTCGCGGCGCTGGAGATCGCCTCTGCGATAGAGCCGGTCAGCCGACTCCAGGGTCTGTTTCAAGAATTCCTTTTCGTCGCACGGCTCCTTCAGCCGCATTTGAGCGCTCCGAAACAGCGCATAGTAGGACTCGAAGAAGTTGTCCAGCAGTCCTGCAAGATAGAAGAGCTCGCGCCCCCCGGCCGGCCGGACCTGGCCGTTTTCCAGCGAAGCGAGGAGAGGTTGCCCGGAAGGCGGCCCTCTGCGCACCGTCTCCCAATAACTCTGCACCGGCTCTTCGCGCGGGAAGATGAACTCGCGCGCGAACAGCTCCTGCAGGAAGCGAATGCCTTCCACCAAGCGCTCCTCCGGCAGGCGCTCGCACCGATGGAGCCGGAAGATGCATCCCGCAATCGAAAAGGGCAGAAAAAAGTGGAGGATGTTGTTCTTGTAGTAGTCCAAATGCATCCTCTTGGAATCATCCAGCGTGTACAGGGTCCCCTCCGGATCTTCCCACTTCTGAATGAGACGATCGTCGACGAACCGCTCCAGCGTCTCTTCCATTGCGTAACGCAGGCTCCGCAGCCCTGGGGTCGTCCTGGCGCCCAGACCTTGGATCAGCTCGAGCAGAAAGGCGGAGCGCTCCAGGAGCTCCGCCTCGGAGATGCCGCGCTTGGCGTGGTTGAGCAGCACCGTGGCCGCAACCGCCACCGGCGTCACCGTGGTGACCTTGTTGATGGCGTAGCTGGTGGACAGCGCCAGTTCCTCGCAGATCTTCCACCTTCTGGCAGTGTCCATGCGGGCCAGGTCCAGGTTCCTCGCCCTGAGATATTCGCGCAGGGAAAGGGGCGACGCGAACTGGATGTATACCCGGCCGTATTTCCTTCTCAGAAACCGGGGCATCTTGAGGAGGTCCCAAAACTTCTCCCGCTCCTTCCTGGCCCCGCCGGTCTCGCGCGTGTGGCTCGACTCCTCCACGAGCCTGTCGTAGGTGATCGCGACCGGGACGAGATGCAGATCGTCGCAGACCCCTTCCCCGAACGCATCGATCTCCATGGAAAGCATGCCCAGCCTCGGCGGAAGCAGTTTGCCCGTGCGGCTCCTCGTCCCCTCGGGAAAGAACTCCTGCACATAGCCTCCGCGCAGAAGTTTCTTCAAATACGAGCTGAAGACCGCTGCATAGAGTCTCTGGCCCCGTATGGTCCTGCGCAGAAAAAAGGCTCCTCCCTTGCGGAAAATGTGCCCGAGAGGCCAGAAGGAGAGATTGACCCCCGCCGCGATATGGGGGGGAGGCAGGTCGTTGTGGTAGAAGACGTACGAGAGCACGAGATAGTCCACGTGGCTCTTGTGGCTCGGCAGGAGGATCAGGGGACTCTTGCGCGCGGCCTCCTTGACCCTCCTGAGACCTTCCTGGTCCACGGAGATCCCGCTGTAGATGTTGTTCCAGACCCACGTCAGCAGCCGTTCCAGGATCTGGATGTACGTGATGCTGTAATCCGCCGCGATCTCGTCCGCGTATCGGGACGCCTGCTTCATGACCTTGTCGAACGACATACCCTCGGAGCGTGCGAGCTCCCTCACCAGTGCCCGCAGCGCGGGATGGCTCAGGATCGATTCGATGACGTACTTGCGCGGTTTCAAGGTGGGGCCGGTGACTTCGATCCTGGCGAGGCTCAGCTCTCGGTGCAGGGCCCACTTGATCTTCTTGACCAGCAGCTCCTTTTCGAGATGCTGGTTGGTCTTCATGAACTCTGCAAGATCGATGACCTGCCCCGTCATGACGACCGAATTGCGTGAGTAGCGCAGGAGAAAGATGACCTGGCGGGTGAGCCCTGGAGTCTCCCGGGCCCCCAGGAAGATGTCCAGGAGGCTCCTCTCCAGCTTCTCCGGCCGCTTTCCCCACAGGATCCCCACGGGAACCAGAAAGACCGGGCGCGGATTGTTGCTGCAGATGGACAGCAGGTTCTCCAGGATCTCTCTGGCCTGGATCTGGGCCCTCATCTTGAAGAAGCGGGGGGCCCGGAGGAACAGCACGACGTGGCGGCCCTGCCGAAGGTACTCGCGGTAGCGGGAGGTGAACAGCGAGCCCTTGCGCCGGTAGAGGAAAGGGATCGCCCTGGCCAGAGCCCGAAGAAGCTTGCCGAGCGGCTGGAACAGGGCAAAGGCCGGAATGCCGTTGCCGTAGGATGCGAGTGGGATGCGGAGCCGCAGGCACCAGAAGTTCAGAAACAGATACAGGAGCACGCTGGCGCTCTGCATCACGTAGATGACCTGCCCCTTGCGCGCAAGGTCCTCCAGGTTCTCGGCCTGGGCCTCGGGAAAGCGGATCGGCAGGAACAGTCGCCTGAACAAGGCGCGCATCACCAGGCCGTACCGGCCGTGCATTTCCAGCAGGTCGCCGAAAGGGCTCGGCACGGGGTCGGTCAATGAACCGGGGAGGTCTTTTGCGGGAGTCGTGTTCCGGGAATCGTTGGGGAGATTCATGTTGGCCTTTCACTGGCCTTTCACAGGTCCACGTATTCGAATTCCGTGGCCGGCAGCGACAGGATCATTTGCGCAAGCTCCAAGAAGTGAGGAGAGGAGTCGGTCATGTAGACCTTGGGGGCGCACCTCTCGCGTCCCGCGTTCCGGGTGCCGTTCTGATCCAGCAGGTTCCGGACCTGGACGGCGATTTCCTCCGCGGAATCGACGAGGCGCACCTTTTCTCCCATGATCCCGGAGATCACCGATTTGAGCAACGGGTAGTGCGTGCACCCCAGGACCAGGACGTCGACGTCCCGCTTCCGCAGCGGTTCGAGGTACCGCTCGGCGACCAGGTAAGTCACTTCGTCCTGAGTCCAGCCTTCTTCGGCCAGAGAAACGAACAGCGGGCACGGCACGCTGACCACCTCGATCGAGCTCTCGACGGTGCGGATGACCTCCTCGTAGGCCCGGCTCCGAATCGTCGCGACGGTTCCGATCACCCCTACCCTGCCGTTGCGCGTCAGCCTGGCCGCTCGCTCGGCCCCGGGTTGAATCACACCCAGAACCGGTATCGGAAACGCCTGTCTCAGAGCCTCCAGGGCAAGGGAGGAGGCGGTGTTGCAGGCCACAACCAGGCACTTGATGCCCTTTTCCACGAGGAAGGAGGTGTTCTTCAAAGAATACTTGACCACCGTCTCCCGGGACTTGGTGCCGTACGGCAACCTCGCCGTATCCCCGAGGTAGATCATCCGTTCGGAAGGGAGACGGCGCAGCAACTGGCGCAGTACCGTGAGCCCCCCCACTCCGGAATCGAAGATTCCGATGGGGCGGCTGTTGCCCGGGTCTTCCTCAAGTCTTGTCATCGTCCCGGAGGTCCTCATCGATCTCGGAAAGCGTGCGCCGGATCTCGCGCCACAAAGCGTCCTTGCCGAGCCCGGTTCGGGAAGAGAACAGGATCGGACTCACGTCCTCGCGCAAAACTTCGCGGATGGCAGCCAGCCGCCGCATCCTCTGGCCATGGGGAAGCTTGTCCGCCTTGGTGCAGACTGCGATGCAGCGGGCGTTCTGGCCGCGCAGCCACTCCCACAGCATCCAGTCCCTCTCGGAGATCTCCCGCCGGATGTCGAGGATCCACACGACCGCCGCGAGCCGCTCCCTGCCTCTGAAGTAGGACTCGATCAGCGATTTCCACCGCTCCTGGAGATCCCGGGAGACGGCCGCATATCCGTACCCCGGAAGGTCCACGAACCGGAACCGGTCATTGAGCCTGAAAAAGTCGATCGTCCTCGTCTTGCCCGGAGTGGAGCTGACCTTCACCAGCCCCTTGCGGTTGACGAGCGCGTTGATCAGCGATGACTTGCCTACGTTGGAGCGGCCGCAAAAGGCGACCTCAGGCACGGACAGGCGCGGGAACTCCTTCGGACTGCGGCAGCGCTTCTCTAACTGAATCGATCGGACTTGCATGGTCCGGCACTCGTAGCACTTCCTCTGCTGCAGAAGAGGAGACCTCTCGCGGAGACCCTGTAAATGCTTCAGGGATCGCGGGCCTCCACGAATTTCCGGATTCTCTCCAGCGCCTCCTCGATGTTCTCCTGCGAATTGGCGTAGGTGAACCGGAGATACCCCTCGGCATTGCTGCCGAAGTCGATGCCGGGGGTGGTCCCCACCCCAGCGTGCTCCAGGAGCTCGAGGGCGAGCTTCTTCGAATCGGCACCATACTTTCTCGCGTTGGCCAGGACGTAAAAGGCGCCGGTCGGCTCCGCCGAGATGCCGAAGCCGAGCTTTCGAAGACCCTGGACGATGAGCCTCCGCCTGCCGTCGTAAACCCGGCGCATGTTCTCGACCTCTGTCCTGGCCAGGCGCAGAGCAGCCAGGGCGGCGTCCTGCACGAAGGAGCTCGCCGAGATGAAGAAGTTCTGGTGGAGGGTCTGCAGGGCTCTCATGTAGGCTGAAGGCGCAATGACGTACCCGAGTCGCCACCCGGTCATGGCGTACAGTTTGGAAAAGCCGTTGAGCACGAAGGCCCGGTCCTGGTACTGCAGGACGCTGTGCGCCTCTCCCTCGTAAACCAGGCCGTGGTAGATCTCGTCCGAGATGACCGTGACGTCCATGGAGCCGACCGCTTGCAGCACTTCGGGAGGGATCACGGTTCCGGACGGGTTCGAGGGTGAGTTGACCACGATCGCCCGGACCCTTCCGGCTACGGCAGCCTGAACGTCTCGAGTGGTGTACTGAAACCCGTCCTCCTCCCGGACCGGAATCCACTTCACCCTTGCCCCCGTAAACCGGATGAAATTGGGGTAGCAGGGGTAATGAGGGTTCGAGACGAGGAATGCATCGTCCCGATGGGCCAGGACCGAGAAGGTCAGGAGCATGGCCGGGCTCGTTCCGCACGTAACGAGGATCCGGTCCGGGGAGATCGAGACGCCATAGTTCCGCTCATACTCCCGGCAGATTTCCTCGCGCAGCTCAAGCAGACCCAGGCTGTGGGTGTACCGCGGCCGGGAATCGCGAAGCGCTCGAATGCAGGCCTCTTTGATGCATGCCGGCGTATCGAAATCCGGCTCGCCGATCTCGAGGTGAATGATTCTTTGCCCACGAGCCTCCAGCTGCTGGGCTCTCTCCATGATCTCCATGGCCAGAAACGGCTTGAGAGCCGAAATGTGGGCCGGGATCCGTTCCCTCACGCGACCTTCTCCTCAGCGATGCACAAATGACGGACGGTGGAGCATGCTCCTCCCGGAAGCCGAGAGCGCGAGCCCGGGTGATGCATACCCGTGCCGTCCACCGGGGCGGACTTCACCGTTCGCGCCCCACGGAGGCGTGCCCGGCGGTCCGACCCATGAGACCGGTCCGTGGATCTGTTGCTCATCAGCCTTGCCTGACACGTGCGATCGGGGTCCGATTCCAACACCCCCTCTTTGCCTTGCCGCTCGCATGTCCCCGCAAGGGGTTCCGGCTCTCTGCAGCGATCGAGTCCTCTCCTTGCCTGGGTGTCTTCCGGCGGGAGGTTCTCTGGGGGAGAGACAAGAGGGGATGGACCATCTTTCATAACACAAAAGGGCCGACGAGTAAATTCGCTCTCTCCTGCGCACGGGCCTCACATGCCTCCAGGATGGAACCGTGGTCGAGCATCCGGCACGGGCCCGCCCCCTTCCTCCTGGAACGAACGTGCAAGTGGTCCCGGATGCTTGACAACTTCCGGCGACTTCCAAACAATCCCGGAGAAACTCGCTTGCGAGGCTCCATGCACCCCATTCTTTTCGTTCTTCCGCTTCCTTTCTCCGACGTCAAGATACTGATCTATTCCGTCTTCTTCGCCATTACGGTCTCACTTGTACTGGGCATTTGTCTGGGAACACAGGCGGCCCAGAAAAGAGGGCTTCCCGTCGACATAGCCCTGAACATGACGTTTGTCGGCTTGATCACCCTGATCGTAGGGGCAAGGGTCTATGCGTTCCTCGAGAATCCGTCCTTCTATCTCGCTCACCCGGTCCGTATGATCAAACTCTGGGAGGGCAGTCTTGCCACGTACGGCGGAGCCATCGGCGGGATGCTCGGCTGCGTCGGCTACCTCTTCTGCAGGAGGCAGGCGGTCCTGCCGTTCCTGGACACCTATGCACCGTATGGCTTCCTGGGGCTCGGACTCATCCGGGTCGGCGACTTCCTGAACGGTACCGCCTTCGGCCGACCTGCGGAGATCTCCTGGGCCGTCGCGTTTCCCAAGGGGAGCTTCGCCTACAACTATCAGCTTCATCAAGGCTTGATCAGAGCCGATGCCGCAGCCTCGCTGCCGGTCCACCCGACACAGCTCTACGAAGCCTCGGTCTGCTTTCTGATATTCGTGCTGCTCCTGGCCTTTTCCGGCTTTATGGCGCGTAGAGCGGCGGGAGCAGGGTTCATGCTGGGGGCCCTGGTCTACGTGGCGTCCAGGTTCTGGATCGATTGCTTCCGGCAGGATCTCCAGAAGGATCTGCCCTTCGGCCTGGCCTCCACCCAGTGGGTAGGGGCCGTCCTGTTTATCGTTTTGCTTGTCTGCGTCTTCTTTATGAAGAAGAGCCCCGGCCTCGCCAAGCCGCCGCCGGCTCAGGGTTAGGCCCCATACCGACAGACTCGACTTCTGCGGCCGGTCAAAGATGCGCGCAAGCCGTCCGGGCGCCAACGGCCTCGGAGGGAGGCAGCCATTGCTCTGGGAGCAAGCGTCGAGTGGGATGGACAGGCGGGAGGGGGATCAAGACGGATCGTAGACGATCACCTCCACCCCTGGGTCGCAGATCAGATCGCGCAGCACTTCCTCTTTTTCGAGCAGGATCGGCTTCCCGTGCAAGCCCGGGAAGTAGAGGTTCACCCATTTGATCGCCGCACGCACAATATCCTGCGGCGTGAGGCGCGCTCTGCGGAGCAGCACGTCCTTGGACGAAGGCACGATGCTTTCCCCGTAAAACTGGGATCGTTCCCGTACGTAGACCACGGTGTAGATCGTAAAAGCAAAAGGGTATCTGTCCTCGACCTTGACGAAGACATCCCCCCACTGGCACTCAGAAGAGAACCGCCTCCTCGCCCCTGAGGAAATCCGCTGAATCTCGGGACTGAAAAGCACCAGCTCATCGAGCTTGGAAAAGCTGGCGACCCGTTCCTTTTCGCGCTCTTCGTTCGGCATCCAGGCATCCGCGCCGCGGCTGCGCGAGAACTCCTCAATGATTTGAGCGATCTCCTTCTCGGCCGCAGCGCTCACCCCCGAGACCGCGATGGGCGCTCTGCCAGGAACGAGGGGCCAGTAGGGATCTCTTGCGAGTTGTCTAGCACACTCACGGGAAATTGCCTCAGACTCTCTTTTCCCGGCGGCGGGGAAAGGAACGATGATCCCCATTCCCATTCCTCTCAATCTCGTGGATGGAGAAAAACTCTGCCGACGTTTGGAAACAAATTTCCCTGAGAGATATCAGGGCAACGCAGGGAGTGGAAAGGCGGACCTATCGGTCGACAGGAGGGCAGGTTGCTCGAGGCTCGCACTAACATGTTGTTCCGAGTAAGCTTTCGTTCCGGTGGCCGGTCACGCTTCGAAAAGCGTCCCAACTGCGACAGCTCCGTGAGGGGTGGGGAGCCGTCGGGCTTTGCTCCTCACCCTTAGCACCCTTCATGCCAACCACAGGATCTTCCGCGGGGCC
Source organism: bacterium (assembly GCA_040756235.1). GTDB lineage: Bacteria > Desulfobacterota > DSWW01 > DSWW01 > DSWW01 > JBFLZG01. Next base: position 51,994 of record JBFLZG010000138.1, read on the forward strand.
GAACAGGGCGACGCCGGCGGGACGCACGCTCTGCCCGATACGCCCTCCGCTTGAGGGCCGCGGCCGCTGTGGTAGAATGACCGCTTGCCTGCTGACGCCAGGCTGTGTGGACGATGTCCGGCGGGATGCCCCGGCAGAGATTATGAATGTGCGGCCGCCCCATGACAAACTCGGAGGGTTCCTCTTGAAGAAACCGATGACTTACAAAGACGCGGGTGTGGACATCGACGCCGCAGATCAACTCGTCCAACACATCCGCCCCCTGGCCAGATCCACCTTCCGAAAAGAGGTTCTGACCGAGATCGGCGGCTTCGGGAGCGCGGTGGCGATCGATCGAGATCGGTTCCCGGACCCGTTGCTCGTGGCCTCCACGGACGGCGTCGGCACCAAGCTGCGCATCGCCTTCGAGCTCGACCGGCACGACACCATCGGGATCGATCTTGTGGCGATGTCCGCGAACGACGTCCTCGTCATGGGAGCGGAACCTCTCTTCTTCCTCGATTACTTCGCCACCGGCAAGTTGAAGCCGGACGTTGCCAGGAGGGTGCTCTCCGGAATTGCCGAGGGGTGCCGCATGGCGGGCTGTGCTCTGGTCGGAGGCGAGACCGCTGAAATGCCATCGTTCTATGGAGAAGGCGAGTACGAGCTGGCCGGCTTCTGCGTCGGGCTCGTCAACCGCGACCGTGTAATTGATGGCAAGAGCATCCGCCCCGGAGACAAGCTGCTCGGCTTGGCCTCGAGCGGTCTGCACAGCAACGGATATTCGCTGGTCCGCAAGCTGTTCTCTGCCGAAAGAGGGTATTCTCTGGACAAGCCGGTCCCGGGGGGCGGGATTTCGCTGGGTGAAGAGCTCCTCAGGCCGACCCGGATCTACGTGAGATCGGTCCTGGCTCTGCTGAGCCGGATTCCCGTTCACGGTCTTGTTCACATAACGGGAGGCGGCTTCATCGAAAACATCCCAAGAATCCTGCCTCCCGGGATGCAGGCGGTCCTGCAGCTTGGCCGTTGGCCGGTCCCCGACGTGTTCCGGTGGATCGAGACCGAGGGAAAACTGCCCCTCGAGGAGATGTTGCGGACCTTCAATTACGGTATCGGCATGGTACTCGTGCTGCAGAGCGAGCACGCAGAGGAAGCCTTGCGGGTCCTGCGGGAGGCCGGGGAAGCGGTTTATCCGTTGGGAGACATTGCCCCTCGGGAACCGGGGCAGCCGCCGGTTGTCTGGTGAGCGCCGGGACGAAGGGCGTGGATGAGGCGAGCCGGCGGAAGGGGCGCGCGACCCCGAGAACGTCATTTCACCGCGGCAGGTCGCAGGCGGCAAGGTGCCGGGTGGACAAGTCACGAGGTCTCATGTATTCTTTTTTAGTTGGGGCGGCGTTCGAGGGGAAATGGGTCGGAGCCGGCCTGGACGACCGCACGTGTGCAACAGGCGAGTCGCCGGCGCAGCAAGAGAAGAGGAAGTCTCATGGCAAGAATCTGTTCCGTATGTGGGAAGCGGCCCACCGTTGGACACAACGTCAGCCACGCCAATCGGAAAACCAAGAGGCTCTGGCGGCCCAATCTCCAGAAGATTCGGATCCTGGAGCAGGGGAGAGTCTGTACGAGGAACGTCTGCACCCAGTGCATCCACAGCGGCAAAGTCGAGAAGGCAGTCTGAAACCCACGTGAGGCGGCAGGCCCGCCGGGTCCGGACCGTTGCTCCTTCAGTGCACCAGCCGTTCCACCGAGATCACCCCCTTGACCTTCTCCACCGAACGAATCACCAGATTGAGATGGTCGAGGTTCTTGACCATCACCTCGAAATGAGCGAGCCCCTGGTGCGCCTCCGTGGTCCACACCTTCGCGTTGGCGATGTTCACGTCGGTTTCGGCGATCGCCTTGCTGATGCCGGCGAGTAGGCCCGGCCAGTCCTGACTGACCACACGGATCTTCGCCTTGTGCAGGATCGCGGTCTCCGCCTCCCATTGCACTTCAATCCATCTCTGCGGGTCGGCTTCCCGGATCTTGGGGCAGCTCGTCGCATGGATGGTCACGCCGCGGCCTCTGGTGATGAATCCGACGATCTCCTCCCCATGGAGCGGGTTGCAGCATCTTGCGAACCGGATCAGGACGTCCGGAACGCCCCTCACCCGCACGCCGCTCTCGGATCGCTTCTCCACGCGCTCCATGAGCTTCCCGAGATCCTTCTCCCATTCCTTCCCATCCTTTTCGGGAGCCCGATTGCCGGGCAGGGATTCGATGATCTGGCTCACGGGGATCTTGCCGTAGGCCACCGCCCGGAGCAGGTCCTCCGTGCTGCGGAGCTGGAACTTCTTCAGCACCGCTTTGAAGTCACCGTCCTGGAGCAGCTTGGCATACTGAAATCCGGCCTTGCGAAAGCTCTTCTCCAGGATCTCCTTGCCGAGCACTTCCGCCCTGTCCCTCTCCTCCTGCCGAAACCAGGAGCGGATCTTCGAGCGCGCTTCGGCCGTCTTGACGATCTTGAGCCAGTCCTTCTTGGGCGTCTGGCCCTTTGAAGTCAGGATCTCGATGATGTCCCCGTTCTGAAGCTCATATCGCAGCGGGACGATCTTCCCGTTCACCTTGGCGCCGGTACAGTGGTGACCGACTTCGGTGTGGATCTGGAAGGCGAAGTCGATCGGCGTCGCCCCCCGGATCAGCTCCCGCACCTCCCCTTTCGGGGTGAACACGTAGACCTCTTCGGGGAACAGATCCAGCTGCACGGCATCGAGGAAATCCTTCGACCGGGAGAGCTCCTGAACGGTCGACAGGTAGCGCCGGAGCCATTGGAATTTCTCCTCGTCCTTCTTGTCGAAGCCCGCCTTCTCCTTATACATCCAGTGGGCAGCCACTCCCTGCTCGGCTTCCAGGTGCATCTCTCGGCTGCGGACCTGGATCTCGACCGCGTCCCCCGTGGGCCCGATCACGGTCGTGTGGAGGGAGCGGTACTGATTCCCCTTGGGCTTGGCGATGTAGTCCTTGAACCGGCCCGGCACGGGCGCCCACAGAGCGTGGATGACGCCGAGCACTTGGTAGCAGTGCTTGTACTCCGGAACGATCACCCGCACGGCCAACAGATCGTACACCTGGTCCAGATCGGTCTCTTGCCGGAGCATCTTCCGATAGATGCTGTAATAATGCTTGACCCGGCCCGAGATCTCCGCCGTGATCCCCTCGGTCTCCAGGTGGGAACGGAGGATCTCGGAGACCTGCTCGATCCCCCTGGTCTTCGCCTCGACCCGCTCGTCCACCCGGTTCTGGATTTCCGTGTAGGTTTCGGGTTTCAAATGCTGAAACGCAAGGTCCTCGAGCTCAGCTCGCATCCAGTAGATGCCGAGCCGGTTGGCCAGCGGGGCGTAGACGGCCAGCGTCTCCTGCGCGACCCGCGTCCGCTGCTCCTCCGTCAGGTCCTGCAGGCTGCGGACATTGTCTAACCGATCAGCAAGCCGAATCAGCAGGATCCGGACATCTCCGCTCATGGCCACGAGCATCTTGCGGTAGCTTTCCAGCTTTCGTTCGCTCTTGCTCTGGAGGCTCAGCCTCGCGGTCCTGGACAAGCCGGCGACGAGCTGCGCCACCTCCTCGCCGAAGAAGGACCTCAGCGTCTCCTCGCTGACCGTGTTGTCCTCCAGCACATCATGCAAGAGACCCCCGCACAGAGCCGGGATATCCATCTTCAGATCGGTCAGGATCTTGGTCACGGCCAGCGGATGGCTCAGGTAAGGGATGCCGCCCTTGCGAAGCTGCCCCTTGTGCGTCATCGCGGCAAAGACATAGGCCTTGCGCAGCAGGGCCGTATCGGCCCCCGGCATATAGGACTTGACCGCTTCCTGTATGTCCTGATACCTGACCATTGGCCTTCTTCGTGCAGAAGGTTCTACAATTGCCTGCAACCGGCGGGGAGGGACATCCGGAGAGGACCTGCATCCTTCATGAAGGGAGCTCCGAGAGACGGTCGAATTCCCGTGCCCATTTCTCGATCCAATGACCGGCCCTCAGATCCAGCCTGCATCTTTCAGAAATCAAGATGGAGCGAAGGGCGTCGACGGCATCCGTGAATCTGTCATTGATCACGAGAAAATCGAATTCCGCGACCTGTCTGATCTCCCTGCGTGCGGTCTGCAGACGCATGGCGAGCTCCGCCCCCGAGACCGCCCCCCTCCTTTGGATGCGGCGGACGAGGTCTTCGAGAGAAGGGGTCATGATGAAGATGAGCACGGCCCCTTCGATCTTCTTCTGAATCTGCTTCGCCCCGATGCAATCCACTTCGAACAGGAGGTCGCGCCCTCCGGATCGTCCTTCGAGGCTCTTCCACGAGCTTCCATACAGATGTCCGTGGACTTCCGCCCATTCCAGGAACTGCCCGACCCGAATCATCTCCTCAAAGGTGCCGCGGTCTACGAAATGGTACTGGCGCCCGTTCTCCTCGCCCGGACGCGGGGCACGGGTCGTGTGCGAAACGCTTGCCTCCAGCCACGGAAGGTCGCGAATGACCTCCGCGCACAGGGTCGTCTTGCCCGCTCCGGACGGCCCTGACACCACGAAGACCCTCGGAGGACGCTCACTTTGGCCTCTCGACCCGATACCCGTTCGCTCTTTTGTCAATCCGAGACCTCCGCGGGCTGTGCCCCCAGACGCTGGGTCAGCGTATCCACCTGGATGGAGGAGAGGAAAAGATGCCCCGAATCGGTCAGCACAAGGGACCTGCATTTCCGGCCGTGGGTGGCGTCCACCAGCCGCCCTTCCTTCTTGGTCTCTTCCTTGAAGCGGCGCATGGGGGAGGATCCGGGGATCAGAATGGCGACGATCCTAGATGCCAGAACCGTGTTGGAATGGCCGATGTTCAAGACGTCCTTCTTCCTCATCGCGGATCCTTCCGGCAAGCAGGTCACTGGAGGTTCTGAGCGTTCTCCCGGATCTTTTCCAGCTCGGTCTTCATGTCCACGACCGCATGGATGATATCGGTGTGCCCGGCTTTGGAGCCGATCGTGTTCACCTCTCTCAGGATCTCCTGGGTCAGAAACTCCAGCCGTTTGCCCGTGACACCTCCTCCTTCCAAATCCTTGCGGCACGCCTCGAGGTGACTGGAGAGGCGAACGATCTCCTCAGTAATATCCGCCTTGTCCGTGTAATATATGATTTCCTGAGCCAGGCGGCTTGCGTCCACTTGGTCGGTGTCGAAGACTTCACCGATCCGATTCTGCAACTTCTGTCGCAACTGCCCGGGGAGAGACCTGGCCTGTTCCCGGATCGCGGCCAGTCTGGCCCCGAGGAAGTCGATCCTCCCTTGCAGATCCGCGCGAATGGCAACCCCCTCCTGATGCTGCATCGTCTCCAACTCCTGAACGGCCCGCGCAAGGGCCTGCTCCACCAGCGGCCATTCGTCCTCCGCTTTGGGGGTCTCTTCGCGCGCGACGAGAAGATCCCTGAGTCCGAGAACAGCGGGAATATCCAGGCTTCCGGGAAGCCCGAACTGCTCTCTGAGCCTCTTCTCCGCCTCGAGGTAAAAGCGCAGAACCGCTTCGTTCAGCACGAAAGGGGCCCCCTCTTCTTTCCCCTCCGTAAGCTGAACGGAGATCTCCACTCGACCTCGGACCAGGCGGTCGCGCGTCCATAGAAAGATCTTGGGCTCCAGGGACTGATAGACTCTGTGGACGCGCAACCGGATGTCCAGAAATCTATGGTTGTACGAGCGCGCCTCCACGTGGATGTTGCCGTATCTTCCAACGACCTCGGCGGATCCGAACCCTGTCATGCTCCTCATAGGGGTCTCCTTGACAGGCCCAGCTTCTGCTGCAGTCGATAGCGATCCCGAAGGGCGTTGACGATTGCCACCAAGCTCTCCGAGGAGTAGTCGGGATAGGTCCAGGGCAACGGCCGGTAGCTCTTGTTGTAGTAGGTCAGGGTCAGATCGGCGTAGATCCCCATCCCGAGGTACGGTCTGTGGGCGCTGTTCTTGGTGGTAGCCAGCACGAGCTTATCGGGCAGCAACAGACCGGGGTCGATGTTCACGCGGCGTCTTCCGTCCTCGGACGCAAAGCACGCCTCCACGGCCCTTGACGTATGCTTCAAGCCGGGCAGAGCTTCTTGCTCCTGGGTTTCTTCGAAGGTCGCGAATCTCCGCAGCAGCGGCGAACCCATCTCGCGTTGGTAGTAGGTGGTGTGCGTGAAAGGCAAGCGAGGGCTGAGGAACTCCAGGTCGCCCCAGTGTTGGACCAGGCGGTCCAGCACCGGGGCAAGCGCCAGCTTCTCCTCGTAGATCAGGCTGCAGAACAGCTTCGCCCTGGCAGGTGTTCGAAAATCATGCCCTCCGCCGTTCCATGGACCGGACATCATCCCTCAGCCCTGTTGATGAACCCCTTCCACAGCGTGCGCCAGAGGATCTTCAGGTCCAGAGCCATCGACCAATGCTCCATGTATTCAATATCACACTCGATCCGCTTTTCCAAGGATGTGGCTCCGCGCCAACCCCGCACCTGGGCCAGACCGGTGAGACCCGATTTCACCTTGTGGCGCAGCATATAAGAGGGGACGATCTTGCAGAAATCCTGGACGAATTCGGGCCGTTCAGGACGCGGGCCAACGAGGCTCATGTCCCCCTTCAGCACGTTCCAGATCTGCGGGATCTCATCCAGACTGTATCTCCGCAGGAATGCGCCCAACCGGGTTCGCCTCGGATCCACCCGCTGAGACCATACCGGTCTGTTCCCCAGCTCCGCCGAGACGCGCATGGTGCGGAACTTGAACATGGTGAACTTCTTGCCGTCGAATCCGACACGGACCTGACGGTACAGCACCGGTCCGGGCGAGGTGCACTTGACCAGCAGGGCCATCAGGGCGAGGGCCGGGCAAAGCAGGGCCAGGGCCAGGCCGGAAACGAGGAGGTCCAGGACGCGCTTCTCCCATTTCGAGATCCCCTGCTGTGGGCTGGCGCGAAGCCGGATCAAAGGGATCCCCCCGAAATCCTCGACGCCGGCCCGAAGGGGCATGATGGGAAAGAGATCCGGGATGACGTGGATGTCCGCGGTGAGATCCTGGACCGCCGAGAGGAGGTTCGTGATCTGGCCTGACTGGTCCAGTGTCAGCGCGAAGACGACGAGATCGATCTTCTCTTCGAGCACGATCCTCCTCAAGTCGGAGAAAGACCCCAGGACCGGCAATCCCTCTTCAAATGAACGGCAGGACGGAGTCTCCGGAAGCACACGTCCGATCACGTTGAGCCCCATCTCCGGGTGCCGACGCACGCGCTCGCGGAACACAGGAACCATGGCGTTGGCTCCGACGAGCAGGACTCTTTTCGCAGCCGCCGCGCTTCGACTGATCCTCTTGATCAACGGACGAAGGACAATCCGGTTCATCGACAGGGTCGAGACAGCCAGGCAGCCGAAGCAGACATAAAAGATTCGTGAGATCTCCGCCTTGGTGGAGAAGTAGGTAACGAAAATGAGGAGCACCATGGCGACCATCGTCCCGCGAAAGAGGGAGCGCAATTCCCGCGGCACGCTCCACCACCGGTCCGTACGGTAGACCCCGCTGTTGATGAAGGCGACCAGCCAGACGACGAGCACCAGGGGCAGGTGGGTCAGGTACGTCCCGAATCCAGGGGTTCCAAAGTACACGGGGATCCAGTCCGAGAGAAATCGCAGCCAGTAGGCCCCCATCCAGGAGAGACTGACCCAGAGCATGTCGGACAGGAGCATCGATCTCTGAAAGAGCTGAACTTTCTGCCTCAGCAAGCCGCCTCACCCTCACCCTTTCATGGAGCTCCCGCGTGTTCCGTGGCCTCCCCATAGACGCCGAGGGTCTCCCTGGCGACCCTCTCCCAGGTGAAAACCCTTGCTCGATCCAACACCGGACTGGGGTCCCATCTTTCTCGGAGTCTCTCGGTGCGGACCTTCGACAAGGCTTCTTCCCACTCACGCACGTGGTCGCAGGAGAGAATGAACCCGGTCCCCCCGAGAACTTCCGGGCTAGCTCCGCCATCCGCTGCAAGGACCGGCAACCCGAACTGCATGGCTTCCACGATCGGGAGCCCGAAGCCCTCCCCCATGGCAGGAAACACCAGGGCAAGCGCGCGCTGGTAGAGGAGTCGGAGCAAGCCGTCGCTGACCTCTCCTGCAAACCGGATCCGATCCCCAACCCCGGAGACGGCCGCGTACGCATGAACCTGCGGGTGCTGCGGCCCGACCAGGATGTAAATCGGCCCGTCGGCAGATTCTCGAGCGAGGCACGAGAATGCCCTCAAGGCCAGACGGATGTTCTTATGGGGTCTTGCGTTCGCGACGGACAGGAAGAAGGGTCTCTTCTCCGGATTGATCGCCAGGAAGCGCAATTCATCCGCCGGTGATATCGACGTTCTGAGGATGTGATCGCCAGCGGGCAGGACCACACGGATCTTGTCCGAACAGTCCGGGGCCCAGCGAATCAGGCAGGAGCGGGTGTACTCGGAGACAACCAGCAATTTTCGGCACCTGCGCAGGGCGCATCGGACGATCACCTGAAAGTAGATTCGTTTGGCAAGACCGTGCTCACGGCGTTGCATCAGCGGTATTAAGTCGTGCAGCGTGAACAGAAAGGGTTGCGAAACCAGAGCAGGACACCCGTAGGTCACGCAGTGATAGAGATCGGCTTCCGTCCTCGCGATCAGGCAGGGAATCCAAAACTGCTCCAGCAATCCATATGGCCTGACGGCCGAACGCAACAGCCGGAAGGCCGTCCCGTCCGGCGGATCCGGAATGCCTTTCCTGCCGGCCAGGATCAGCAGGGGAGGCAGGTGCCGCAGGCCCGACAGGGCCCGCGCAAGCTCTCCGCCATAACGGGCGATTCCGTGCATCGGGCCGGCGGAGGTTCTCAGATCAAGGCAGACCTTCATACGTTCATACCTGCCGCCGCAAGGGCGGTCCGTCGCACTCCACCTGTCGCTCTCTCAGGAGGCACTTTTGTGTGTCCGGCCGGACATCGGGTCCTGCCGGCCGGCCCGAATCTGCTCCGACCGTGGGTGCGCGGAGATCTCGGACATTCGCGCATCGGGCCTTCCGTCAAGAGGCTGTCGATAAACGCCCATCTGCGGCGTTGCGCTCATGGGGAAAGGAGGCGGGGGAGCCTGCCCCCGCGCAGGCCCGGG
>JBFLZG010000139.1:0-33520 GCA_040756235.1 bacterium
AACCGGCTGGCGAACCCTCTGAACCCGAGCACGATCGGAACCTGCACCCCCTGCTCGCAAGGGAGGCAATACTCGCAGCGCCGGCAGAACCGGGTCCCGAGCTCGGAGCGGATTCTCTCGATCTCCCTCCGCTCGGCTTCGGACAGCGGTCTCCGGTCGCGGTAGAGACCCACGATCTCGTCCATCTCCTCGCGCGCCTTCACGCCGGGGATGGGAAGCACCGCCTCATACTGCTGCAGGAAGCGGAAGCACAGGTCGGCCCTCCCGAGCACGCCTCCGGCCAGCGGCTTCATGCCGATCACTCCCATGTCGCGCTCCCGGGCGACGCGGAAAAGCTCCTTGGCAGGATCCTGCTCGATAAAGTTGAAAGGCACCTGCACGGTTTCGAAAAGCCCGGTGTTGCAGGCCTGGACAGCGGTCTGGACGTTGTGGGAGCTGAACCCGACGGAGCGGATCTTGCCCTCGGAGCGCGCCTTGCGGAGCGCTTCATAGGCCCCGCCCGGGGCGAGCACCTGCTCCAGGGTCTCCGGCTTGGCGATCTGGTGGATCTGATAAAGGTCGATCGCGGCGGTCCGGAGGCTCCGCAGGCTCTGCTCGAGATGCTTGGCCGCGCCTTCCGCATCCCGCTTCATGGTCTTGGTGGCCAAAACCACCCGCTCGCGGACCGACTCGAGCGCCGTCCCGATCTTGCTCTCGCTGTCGCCGTACATGGTGGCGGTGTCGAAGAAGGTGACGCCCAGATCGAAGCAGTGGCGCACCACGGAAACCGCCTGCTCCATGGAGAGTGAAACGATCGGGATCCCGCCGAATCCCAGCTCCGAGACGATGAGGCCCGTCCTTCCCAGTCTTATGCTCTTCATGTGAAGCCCCCGTTGCTCATCGAGGTCCGTGCGGTTTTCGAACCCTCCCGCCGTCGTTGCGGCGGTATCGCATTCGTCACACCCGGCCAAGGCCGCTGAGGCGGCCGCGAGCCGCCGTCCCGATCGCAGCGAGGGAGATCCCGGCACAGAGGGGATGCCCGCTCACTTGGGAGATTCATCGCATGCGGGCCCAAACAGAATGAAGCAGAGGCAGCTGAAAGAAGTCGGGAGATTGCGAGCGCAGCGAAGCAACCTCCCTGGCCCGGGGGTTGCTTCGGTCGCCTGTGGCTCCCTCGCAATGTCCGCAACGCTTCCTGTCCCTGCTCCGCCGCTCCATGGCCTTGGTCGGAGACGACGGCCCCCATCTGCATTCTTCGAGGGTGCTCCCTGCGGCTCACGACTCACGGCCCTTTTCGAAAATGGCCCGGAGCCCGCCTGTTGTCAACAAAGGCCTACGGGAAGGACAAAGCGAACAGGACAAACGAAAAGTCAAGGATTGTCTCCTTCGGCTTCCCCTTTCTCCTTTTGCCTTTGCCCCCGGCCCTTCGGTTTTCAGTCCGCCATTTCACCCACGATGGCGACCCAAGATCATCCGTCCTCGGTCGTGGACCCAGAGCCGCGGAGCAAGCGTCATTTCACCTACAATGGCGATCCAGAATCATCAATCCTGGTCATACCCACCGGAAAGCCTCAGCGATATGCTACCGGACCTGACGAGGACCACATCAGGGGGAGGGCCATGCAGACCGGTCCGATCAAGGCCATTGCGGTGGTGGGTGCCGGGACGATGGGATGTCAGATTTCCCTGGACTGCGCCCTGGCAGGGTACGAAGTGAAGGTTTTCGACGCCGATCCGAAAGCTCTCGAGACGATGCCCGGCCGCTGGCGCATCTGGTCGGAGTGGCAGGTCGAGAAGGGCTTTGCCTCGGCGCAGCAGGCCGACCGCGCGCTCGCCCGGATCCGGAGGACACCTGATCCGGAAGAGGCCGGCCGCAGCGCCGACGTGCTGATCGAAGCCGTGTTCGAGCACCTGGACACCAAGCGAAAGGTCTTTGCGCAGTTCGAAGAGATCTGTCCGGAGAGGACCCTTCTCGTCACGAACACCTCCACCCTCATCCCCCGCGAGATGGAGACCGGCATCCGGCGCAAGGACAAGTTCAGCGCCTTCCACTTCTGCTGGCCGAAAACCATCATCGAGATCATGCGCGGGAGCGCGACCTCGGACGAGACGGTCGCCCGCCTCGAACAGCTCGCGCGCTCGCTCGGCTACCTGCCCATCCGCATCCGGAGGGAGTTCCCCGGGTACGTTCACGCGGCGCTCTTCGCGGCCTGGGCCATGACCGGGGTGCAGCTCGCCGCCCTCGGGATCGCTTCCCTCGCGGACATCGACCGTGCCTGGATGCGCGGCGACGAGGCGCCCATGGGCCCGCTGGCGGCCCTGGACGCGGTGGGGCTGGACCTGGTGATGATGATTCTCAAGCAGATGCAGGCCATCGGGGTCCCCGGCTTCGACTACCAGACCATGGCTTCGTTCCTGCAACCCTACCTCGACCGGGGGGATCTCGGCCGCAAGACCGGCAAGGGCTTCTATTCCTACCCCAAGCCGGAGTTCCAGGACCCCGGTTTCCTTCGGTGAACCCGATCTGAAAGGAGAAACCATGGGCGGTCTGCTCGAGGGCAAAGTGGCGTTGATCACCGGAACGGCCAGCGGGGTCGGGCGCGCCTCTGCGCGGCTGTTCTCCCGCGAGGGCGCCAAGGTCATCACCTCCGACGTGAACGTCCGGGGTGGCGAGGAGACCCTGGAAATGGTGCGCAAGGCCGGCGGGGAAGGCATCTTCGTGCCGACCGACGTCACGCAGAAGGCCCAGGTGGAGAACCTGGTCCGGCAGGGCGTCGCCGCCTTCGGACGGCTCGACTGCGCCTTCAACAACGCCGGAATCGACGGCAACCTGGAGCCTCTGCTGGAAAGCACCGAGGAAGACTGGGACCGGGTCATCCGCACCAACCTGAAGGGGCACTGGTACCTGATGAAGAGCGAGATCCCGGAGATGCTCAAGGCGGGCAAGGGCGCCATCGTGAACGTGGCGTCCATCTGCGGCGTGGTCGGCCTGCCGAGCAACGCCATCTACTGCACGGCGCGCCACGGCGACGTCGGCATCACCAAGGTCGCCGCGCTGGAATTCGCGGACAAGGGGATCCGGGTCAACGCGGTCGGCCCGGGCGGCATCAACACGCCGCTGTTCCAGAAGTTCACCCACGGCGACCAGCAGCTGCAGGCGTACATCCGCCAGTTGCACCCGATGAAGAGGATCGCCGAGCCGGAAGAGATCGCGGAGGCCGCCTGCTGGCTCTGTTCCGACCGGTCTTCCTTCGTCACCGGCCACCTGCTGATCGTGGACGGGGGATTCACCGCCCAGTAACCGGCTGGTTCGTGTGTTCAGGAGCCCGGACGGGGAGCGGACCCGGGAGGGGGTGCCCGGCGCGGCCGGGCAGATCCTGTTCTGCTCTTGCGTGGACGGGCCGGATCTTCAGGGGAGAGTTTGGACAAGGCGCCCGGCTGCCTGCCGCCGCGCGCCGACGGGGCTGAGGGAGAAGGTACAAGAAGATCGACCCTCAATATCGCCTTGGGGTTTGCTCGCATGAACGGGCAGCCGAGAAGGAGCCAGACATGCACCGAGGTTTCACACGCAATTTCAGACCCCTGGAGATCTTGACTCAGGAGCAGGTCGAGACGATCTGGTCGAGGGCGCTCGACGTGCTCTGGACCACGGGGGTGCGGATCGAGCACCGCAGGGCGCTCGAGGTGCTGGAGCGCAACGGCTGCCGGGTAGATTACGACCAGATGCGGGTCAGGATGCCTCAGGGGCTCGTGGAGGAGTGCCTGAGGAAGGTCCCTTCGAGCTTCCGTTTGAAAGCCAGAGACCCGGACAAGGACATCATCCTCGGCGGCTCGACTCTCCACTTCATCCCTTTTCCCGGCATGCACACAGTGGACCTCGAAACCTGGGACCCCCGGCCCCCGACCCGGCAGGAGTTCATCGATGGTGTCCGGGTCCTCGACGCCTGCGAGAACCTGGGCTGCTTCGGCAGCTACACTCCCTACTTCGGCTACGCGGACGTGCCCCCGGCCATGGCCATCACCGAGGGCTTCGCCCTGCAGCTCACCCACTCGACCAAGGCCCAGTTCATGGAGGGAACGGCCGCAGGATCTGACATCTTCAACCTCCAGCTGGCGCAGGCCGTGGGCGTCGAGTACTGCGGCGTCGTGGCCTGCTCGGCGCCGCTTACCTACTACGAAGACCAGATCGACGGGCTCTTCCGGTACGTGGAGGCCGGCTTTCCGGTCGTCTGCGGAGGGGGGCACGTCATGGGCGGCAGCGGCCCGGCCACTTTCGCCGGCTCGCTCATCCTCGACCTCGCGATGGACACGGCCCCGATCGTGCTCGCCCAGCTCCTCAGGCCGGGCACCCGCACCGGGATGGGAGACATCGGGTTTGCCATGAACATGCGGACAGGGTCTCCCGACTTCGGGGCGATCGCCACGTCCCTGCACCAGGTGGCCCGGGCGCAGCTCTCGCGCAAGTACTCGTGCGTGATCGGGGCCGCTGCCTGCGGCATCAGCAGCTCGAAGAGGATCGATTTCCAGTGCGGCTACGAGAAGGCCCTCTCCGTGATGACGGCGGCCCTCGGGGGGGCCAACCTCATCTGGCTGCACGGCGGGATCTACGGCGAGCTCACCCACCATCCCGTCCAGGCTGTGCTGGACGAAGAGATCGCCGGGATGGTGGGAAGGTTCGTCCAGGGGATCACCGTGAACGACGATACGCTGGCCCTGGAGCTCATCGAGCAGGTCGGCCCGGTCCCGGGCAACTACTTGACGACGCCGCATACGCGGGAGTGGTGGAAGAAGGAGCAGTACGTACAGAAGTTCACGGACCGGCTCACTCTGCCGGAGTGGACCGCGGCCGGAAAGAAGAGCGCCCTCGACTATGCCAGGGAGAGGACGGAGCAGATCCTGGCCACGCACAAGATTTCCAAACCGCTCAGCGCGACCGAGGAGGAGGAGGTGCAGAGAATCCTGAAGGACGCATATTCCTATTACGGCAAGAAAGGAATGCTGTAACTCAGCCGACGGCGCCGATTCCGCGCGGGCGCGCGGACGATTCACTTTGTGAAGATGCTGTCGAAAAACACCTTTCGAGAGACTGCCGAGAAATGGCCAGATGCATGGCGCGCGAAATCCTGAGGCTTGTTCCGAGGAGGCTGAGCGACGAGGAAACCCCCGGTTGCCGCTGACGCCGCAGCGGTGCAGGGAGGTTGCTTCGCAAAGCCTCGCAATCTCCGACTTCGCTTCGCTCGCAACAGGCGCCGCAGATGGCCGTTTATCGACAGCCTCTGAAGGAGGGATCGACCGATGGGAGACGAGATGCTCCAGAAGCTCAAGCAGGCCGTGCTGGCCTACGACCGGCAGGGGGCGATCGATTGGGCCCGCAAGATCGTAGAGGCTTCGGTCGACCCGCTGCGGGCCCTCGATGCCTTGACCGAAGCCATTCGGGAGGTCGGCGAAGGCTTCGGCAAAGGAGAGCTGTTTCTTCCCGACATGGTTGGTGCAGCGGATGCCATGAAGGCAGCCACACCCATCCTCGAAGCGGCGATCGAGCGGTCCGGGGCCAAGCGGGAGAGCGTGGGGACCGTTGTCCTGGGCACCGTCTTCGGAGACATTCACGACATCGGCAAGGCGATGGTGTCCACCCTCATGACCGCCCAGGGGTTCAAGGTGGTGGATCTGGGCGTGAACATCACGGCAGAGCAGTTCCTCGCTGCCGTCCGGGAGAACCATCCGGCGATCGTCGCCATGTCCTCCCTGCTGACCACCACCGCCCCGGAGATGAAGAAGGTGATTGAACAGCTAAAGAGCGAAGGGCTCCGGGAGAAACTGAAGGTGATGGTGGGAGGCGGGGCCATCACGGACGCCTTTGCAGCCGGGATCGGCGCGGACGGATACGATCCGACAGCCGTCGGAGGAGCTGTCCTGGCCAGGCGCCTGGCAGGGAAATGAGAGGCGCGGCTGCCGCGCTTCAGGTTCGCGAGCCGTGGATTCCGGCCTTCGAGCCTGTGTCATGGTCCGTCATCCCGGCCCAGCTGCGCAGCGCGTGTGAGCCGGGATCCAGAAGGTTGCATCCAGGGCCAGGGCGGGGGACATGGACTGGATTCCGGCCTTCGCCGGAATGACGGGGAAAGCTGAGACTCGTGAGCGCGGCCGCCGCAGGTCGCGAGGCCTTGCCCTGGCGATCACTCCGCACCGGATCTCTGCCGTCGGGGGTTGCCACGGACCTTCGGTCCTCTCAATCTCCGGTATTTGGGGCCATCGCCACGTCGCCCCTGGGCAACAGCTCCTCGAAAAGACGTGACGTCTGATGTGAGGGAGGTACCAACCGCAATGCCACCCAAAGGACACGTGGTCGAAAGACCGTTCAATGTCCTCAAGCCCGAGGAAGTAGAGAGAGTCCACGAGGCGATGCTGCAGGTGCTGGAGCAGACCGGCGTGGTGTTCGACGACGAGCGCGCGCTCCGGGTGCTGAGCGACGCGGGCTGCACGGTCGAGAAACAGAAGAAGCGCGTGACCTTCCCGCCTTCGCTGGTCGAGGACGCTCTGAGGAAGTGCCCTGGCAAGGTCGTGCTCAAGGCGCGCAACCCCGAGTACGACGTAGAGCTCGGCGGCAACCGAGTCTGCTTCTGCCCGTGGATCGGCATGGACACCGTGGATATCGAGACCTGGGAGCGCAGGACCCCTGTAGAGCAGGATTTTCTCGATGCCTCCAGAGTGCTCGACTACCTGGACGAGGTGCACGTCTACGGCTTCGGGCCTTACGCCCACATCGACGAGAAGGTCGCCAGCGGCGTGTGGGCCTACCTGTGGCTGATGGCGTTCAACCTGCGCCACTGTCAGAAGGCCCTGTTTGCGGCTGCGCAGATGGGCTCGGACGCGTGGATGGTGCGGATGTTCAACCTGGTCGGCGTGCGGCCTGCCGTGCTCCTGAGCGGAGCGCCCCCCCTGACCTGGCCCGGCCACCAGCTCCAACTCCTGTTCAGCGCCGCCGAGGCCGACTTCCCGCTCAACCCCTTCAGCGGCGTCGCCGCAGGAGCGAGCTCCCCGGCCACGCTCGCCGGTACGGTCGTGCAGAACTATGCCGAGGTGGCGGCGATCATCGTGCTGGCCCAGGTCTTCAGGCCCGGCCTGGAGGTCCTGGTCGGGAACTACTCGCAGGTCATGGGCATGCGCGAGAGCTGCGTCATTCAGGGCGGTCCCGAAAGGGCTCTGCTGGACGCCGCCTGGTCGCAGGTCTGGCGCAGGAACGGGATCCCCTGCACCGGCATCGTTGGCTCGGACGCCAAGGCGATCGATTACCAGTGCGCGGTCGAGAAGACCCTGTCCGCAATGGTCATGGCCATGGCGGGCAGCAACAAGATCTATTTTCACGGCGGGGTTTACGACGAGCTCACGAACCACCCGGTGGCGGCCATCCTCGATAACGACGCGGCCAAGATGGTCGGCCGGATCCTGGACGGCATCCGGGTGGACGAGACGACCCTGGCCGCCGACCTGATCCGGGAAGTCGGCCCGGCCCCGGGCTCGTTTCTCGGCACCCGGCACACGCGCGAGAACTGGAAGAAGGAACAGCTCCTTCCGGACGTCTTCGACCGCTGGCCTTATCCCGAGTGGGTGAACAGGGGGAAGCAGGACAGCATTGCCAGAGCCAGGGCGAAGTTTGCCGAGATCGTCTCCCGGCACGAGGTCCCGCCCCTGCCCGCAGACCAGGAGAAGGAGCTTGCCGAGATGCTGGTCCAATCGAAGAAGGAGCTCGAATCCAAGGGCCTGGTGTGAGTCGCCTCCATCTGCGGCAAGGTCGGACTTGCTACCAAAACCTTCTACTGTGCACCCGGCCACGGCCCGAAGGCTCGCGGCAATCCAAACAGGGTCTTGGGCGTTGACCATGGTGCGGAAACCCGAAAAGGCGGACGCACAACCGGGTGAACGGTTCATCGCCAGGCATCAGGAGCCCGTTCATGACCAAGAACCGTGCAACCGCGCTGGTTACGGGAGCAAGCTCCGGAATCGGTTGGGAAATGGCCAAGAGGCTTGCTCAAGAAGGATATCCGGTCATCGCGGCGGCCAGGCGCCTGGATCGGCTGGAGGCCCTGGCCCGGGAGGCCGGAGGGATCACGCCCAAGACTGTGGACCTTGCTCATCCTGAAGGGGTCGAGGCTTTTTGTCGTTTCTTGCGGGAACTGCCGGAGCCCGTCGGAATCCTGGTGAACAATGCCGGCTACAGCATCCGCGGTGTTCTTGAGAACCAGTCCGTAGAGGCCATGCAGCGGTTGTTTCAAGTCAACGTGTTTGCCTTGATCCGGATCACGCAGAGTTGTTTGCCGGGAATGCGCAGCAAACGAAGGGGCACCATCGTCAACGTGAGCTCGCTGGTCGGCAAGGTCAGCAATCCGTTGAACGGGGTATATGCCGCCTCCAAGCACGCGGTGGAGGCCGTGAGCGATGCCCTGCGCCTGGAGCTTCGGCCATTCGGCATCCGGGTCGTGACCGTCCGGCCCGGGCCGGTCGCCACGGAGTTCCATGCCATTGCCCAGCAGTGGGATCAGCCCCAGGATCAGATGATTGCGGACTATGTGCCCATTCTCGAGGCCGCGGGCAAGGCTACGAAGGCCATGCTGGAAAACCTCCGGATGGCGAAGCCAGAGGACGTGGCCCGGGTCATCGTCGAGGCCATCCTTTCCGATGCCCCGGCTGCAGCCTACACGGCAGGCCCGCTGGTGGAGGACATGCTGGCTGAACGGAAATCGTTGAGCGATGACGAGTTTGACCGGATGATGGCCAAGCGGATGGGGCTGTGGGACTTGAGACTCACGTGAGACGAGGACGCAAGGCAGGACTCACCGGCGGGGACCCGAAGATCAAGAAGCAGTTCGAAGAGATGCATCCCGCCGGCCGAATCTGCGAACCGGAAGATATCGCCGAGGCGGCCTTGTGGCTGCTGTCGGACAAGTCCGCCATGGTGGTGGGTCATCTGCTCATGGTGGATGGCGGATTCACTTCCATCTGACCCTTTGACGATCCACCCAAAATGGGGATGTGAATTCCCCATTTTGGGGAATATACATTTTCAGGAGATCCCGCGTAGAAGTGCGGATACCACTCCCCCCTTTGCATAGAACGGAACCATCGCAAAGGACACCGCTACATGCATGCAAATCTCTTCCGTTTCTGGCATCAAGCGCGCGCCATAGGATTTCCGAACATGCTGAAACTTTCAAGGCTGTTGCTGCTGACCGCGACGGTCGCTGCCGCAGGTTTTCAGGCACTCGCCCACGCGGCATCCGGCAGTACAAAAGGGGATCCGGTTCGGGTCAATCTGTTCGATTCGGCGATGCTGTCCGAACAGGATTACGTGGTCGTAGGAGACCGCGGGGAGATCTTCCTTTCTTCGGACGGCGGCAACAGTTGGAACAGCAAGGCGAGCGGCACGCCCAACATGCTCTTTTCGGTGAGCTTCCCGGATGAAAAGAACGGCTGGGCATGCGGGATGCTGGGGACCGTTGTGCACAGCGGTGACGGAGGCAAGAGCTGGTCGGTGCAGAACACGGGAACGGAAAAGCATCTATTTTCGATCAGCTTTGCCGATTCCCAGCACGGGTGCGCGGTGGGCGACTGGGGCATCCTTCTCTACACGGAGGACGGGGGAGAGACCTGGCAGGACCTTTCCTTGACCGAAGATATCGTACTTTACGGCGTCCTCCTGATCGACTCGAGAACCGGTATCCTGGTGGGGGAATCAGGCAGGATTTATAAGACCGCGGACGGCTGCCGGAGTTGGCAGGAGAAGACGTCCCCGGCCCTCGAGTCCCTGTTCACTCTTTGTCGCAGCGGAGAGCGTGTCTATGCAGCGGGTTTGGGGGGGGCGGTGATCTACTCGGAGGATCTGGGCGAGACCTGGCAGGCGGCCGTCACGCCTTTCCAGAAGGCCCTGTTCGGCCTCTCGGTCATTGGCGACCAGGGGTTTGCCGTCGGCGATGAGGGGACGATTCTTCGAACGGCGGACAGCGGCCGGACATGGCAGGAGGTTGAGGTTCCGATCCAGGCCCGGCTGTTCTGGTTGGGGGCCGTCAGTATTCGGTCAAACTCGGCACCGGTGGGCTTCGGAGCCGGTGCACATGGCTTTCTTTTCCGGATCCAACAAGGAAACCTTGTCTGGTAGATAGGGGCATCTATGGAGAAGCGCGAGCGAATCTTTGAGCGATATGTGGCCTTCATGCTTCGCCACCGGGGTGTGGCCCTGCTGATCATCGGGTTGATCACGGCCTTGTTCGGATACCGGGTGTCTCGTTTGAAGATCGCCACGGATTTTGTCTCCTTCTATCCGCCCGGACATCCTTTCATCCAGACCTACAACGAATACCGGAGCATGTTTGGCAGCGCCAACGTCCTGGTGACGGCCGTGGAGGTAAAGGAAGGCGACATCTACAACTGGGAGACGATCCAGAAGATCAGCCGGATCACGACCAAGATGCTGACCATCAAGGGATGCAACCCCTCCCAGCTGATTTCGATTACCCACCCCAAGCTCAAGAACGTGGAGGTCACCGGTTACGGCATCGTCATGGAGCCGATGATCCACGCGGGCATAGCGCGCACGGAACTGGGAGCCCAGCAGGTCAAGCGCAACGTTTACTCGAACGAGGGGGTAAGGGGTTTCTTCGTATCGCCGGACGACAAGGCGGCGGCGATCTTTGCGGGTTTCTGGGAGGAGGGTGCCCACCCCAACGACCTTTACGCCAAGATGATGGCGATCAAGGCCGAGGAAGAGGATGGCAACCACCGAATCTACTTTACCGGTTATCCGGGTCTTTACGCCTACATATACAGCCTGGCCCCCCAGGTGTACCGGGTCCTGGGGCTCACGCTCCTGGTGATGGTGGCATTGCTGTTTTACTTTTTTCGGACCTGGCAGGGCGTTGTGTTTCCCATGCTCTCTGCGGCGCTGAGCGCAGTTTGGGGCCTGGGGTTTGCCAGCATGATGGGCTACTCACTGGATCCGTTGATTTTGGTCGTGCCGCTCATCATTACGGCCCGGACCATCAGCCACTCGGTGCAGTGCCTGGCACGTTATGACGAGGAGTACTTTCTGCTGGGCGACAAGCGCGAGGCCATCATCCGCGGTTACGGGGAGCTGTTTATTCCGGCGAGCCTTTCCATTGCCACCGACGCCCTGGGGCTGCTGCTCATCTCCGTGGCTACGATACCGCTGATGCGCCATCTAGGCTTTTTCTGTTCCTTCTGGATCCTGACCATCGTGGTGAGTGTTCCGACGCTCACTCCCGTACTGCTGTCGTTGGTGAGTCCGCCCAAGAAGGACAAGCTTGAGCGCGAGGTTCGCGGGAAGGTCTATCAGCGTATAGGGCAACTGCTGCTCAAGCCCTCACAGGGTCGCGCGCGCTATGCCATCTTGGCGATCCTCGTTTTCGTGCTTGGGGTGGGCGGGTGGTACGCGCGCCAACTCAAGGTGGGCGACACCGAGGCCGGAGCGTCGATCCTGTTTGCACACCACCCGTACAACGAGGCGTTCCGCTTCTTCAACAACAATTTCGTCGGCGCGACCCAACTGGTGATCCTCGTGGAAGGCAAGGAAGAAGCGGCCATCAAGCATTACGAAACCCTGAAGGCCATGGAGGACTTTCAGATCTACATGGAGACCCGGGGGGGAGCCGGCGGTACGTTGACCTTCAACAACATGATCAAACGGGTCTTCCGGATGTTTCACGAGGGCAACCCTAAATGGGAAATGCTCCCCACCAACCCAAAGCACCTAGGGCAGGTCGGCTTTATCATCCGCAACTCCGCTTCCCCCGGGGAGATGGACCAGTGGCTCGATGAGACCTGGACCAATGCGACGATCACCTGTTTTTACAAGAACTACAACAATGACCTCATCAAAAGCTGCGTTGCCAGGGCCCGCGAGTTCATCGATTCTCATCCCGTGGACCGGGTCAACTTTCGGATGGCCGGCGGGCTTCTGGGGATCCTCTATGCGGTGAACGAGGAGGTCGAGTACTCCTACTGGGTGTCGCTGGTGGTCGTCTTCGCAGCCTGTTTTCTGCTGTGCTCCGCGACCTATCGGTCGCTTTCCGCCGGCCTCATCCTGATCATACCCCTGGCCGTCTCTCAGATCATCTCAGAGGTCTTCATGCTCTTCTACGGGATCGACCTGAATATCAACTCCTTGCCGGTTGCGTCCATAGCCGTGGGCATCGGCATCGACTATGGGATTTATCTGATGTCTCGCATCGCCGAGGAGTATAGCAAAACAAGGGATTATCAGGAGAGCAACCTTCGAGCGGTGATGACCACCGGCAAGGGGGTCATTTTCACGGCCACCATGATGATAGCCGGCGTGGTCTTCTGGGTTTTTGTGGATCTGAAGTTTCAATCCGAGATGGGACTGCTGCTGGGACTTCTCATGCTGCTGAACATGGTCAACTCGGTGGTGTTCGTTCCGTCGCTGGTTTCCTTGTTCAAGCCACGCTTCATACTCCGCATCGCCGACGCACAACAGTAGGTTCGGGCATTTCTCTCCAGGGGGAGCGCAGGTGTAGGGCCGCTCAACGGCAATCCAACAAAGCTCGCGAAAAGGGGGGTCAAATGAACAGAAGACACGTTATCGTCGGGTTCCAGCTCTGCCTGATCATGAGCCTCATGATGGGCACCGCGGCCGAGGCGATATACTTGGACAAAAACAAAACCTTCGAGATAAAGGGCAAGGTGGAGTCGAAGCTCACCTTCACGACCCGGGAGTACACCGGCTGGTACTCGCTTCCCAGCACGGTGCCGGACCAGCCCAATTCTCCCGACCTGGCATCTTTCAACCTGAAACAGCATCGCAACATTGCCTACATAGAGGCCAACTACAACTTCAAACCCGGCTCGGGTTTCGACATCAAGGCTCACGCTACGGGTCGATTTCTCTACGATGGGGTTTACGAGTACGGGCCGGACAGCGTACAGGACGTTCGGGATTTCAACTCCGCATTTGAAGACGACATCGATGACCTTGCCCGTGACGCGGACCTGTGGGAGGGCTACGTTGACGTGGCCAGCGGACCCTTCTTCCTCCGCCTCGGTCGCCAGAAGATCTCCTGGGGGGAAACCGACGTATTCCCCATGCTGGACCGGATCATGCCCATCGACAACACCTACGGCGGCATCTTCGAGGACCTGGATGATCGCCGCATACCGATCTGGGCCGTGCGCTCCACCTACAACTTCGGGAAGGTCGGAATGTTCAACAACCTGGGCGCCGAGCTCTTCTGGGAACCGGCAATGATCGACCAGCAGTTCGCCCCGCAGGCGCCCTTCGGATCGATTTACAATTTTCCCCAACCATCGGCTCCGCCCTACCAATTCGACCCGAAAGACCCCGACGAAGAGATCGAGAACAGCCGCTGGGGCGTCCGCATGCAGGGTATACTTGGGGAGAACTTCAACTTCTCCCTGGCCTATTACCAGTCCTACATGACGGATCCGGCCCTGCTGAGCGTGGTGGACATGAGCTTGCTCGCCGTCGGGGACTTGCATGGTCTCCAGATGCAGAAGTTCTGGGAGCCGGTGCAGATCGCCGGCGGGAGCTTCAGCTTCTTCGAGCCGTTTACCGAGTCCATTGTCCGGGGTGAGCTCGCCTGGTTTTTCGGTGAGCCGGCGTTTGCGCTCTCCAAGAACTTCCGCTCCATCGGGGCGTTCCTGGCCGGATCGCCCGTCATTCCCCCGAGCGAATTGGCCAAATGGGATGTGCTCCGTTTTTCCGTCGCCCTTGACAGGCCATTCTGGGTCAGATTCCTCAACCCCACGTCGATGTTCAGTACCACCTTGGAGGTGTTCAACGAATACTATCCCAGCTTTAGTGAGGATTTTGTGCTGCCTGCCCCTCAGTGGCCATCAGGCAACTTTGTCGAATTACACAGGTGGGAGCAAACTATCGTAGCCCTGATTACCACCACTTACATGGAAGGGACCCTGACCCCAACGGTGTTGGCAGGTGTCAACCCCAGAGAAGGAGGTGCCGGGTTCTACACGCTCTCACTGGAGAAACGCTTTGGAAATCACTGGAAGGCGAAGGTTGCCTACGACGACGTGTGGGGCAACAAGACGATCCCGCCGGGAGTCTTGTTCGACTGGGACCAGCTCTCTTTTCGGTTCACCTATATGTTCTAAGTGAGAGGCGATCGTCAACTGCGACAGACGGCCGACTGTCTATCAAGCAAAAGGAGAACAAGCACCATGAAGCAAAAGAAACCCTTCATGCTGGCCCTCGTGGTGGTAGTCTGTCTGCTATCGTGTGCGGCCACTGCCGGCGATCTTGTGGTCTATGACAAGAGCAATTACCAGGAGCTCAAAGGCCTGGTTCCGGACCCGGTGTTGACTTGGGTGGAGAAGGGTGACTTCATCTTCCGGGTCGGGGAACTGGAATTCGACTGGGCGAATACTCAACCATCCTGGGTCAAGGAGTCACGTACCGAAAACGTGGGCAAATATGGGCTGAGCGACAAAGTGACCATGGTGGATGCCAAAACAGGCGTCGAACCTGAGTTCATCAAGGGGCTACCTTTTCCTGATATCGACTCCAAGGATCCCATGGCGCCGGCCAAGATCATGTTCAACGGCAACATGGTCAGACAGGCCCAGGGGCCCCTGCGCACGCATTTCCGCCTGACCTTTATGAACGGAAAGACGCGCAAGCTCGAGCGCTATATCGCCGTCGACTGGTTTTCCTGGGCATTTGTGGGCTGGGGCCCGGCCCTCGAAATCGCACCCAACCCCGACCGACTGGAGTTCTACAACACGATCTTGATCAAGGAGCCCTATGATATGGAGGGCACCGCCCTCCTGCAATGGCGCTACCTGGACAACAGGCCGGACATGCTCTTCGGCTACGTGCCGGCCATCCGGCGGGTGCGCCGGCTGACGCCTGCGAGCCGCTCGGATGCCATGTTCGGCTCGGACTTTGCCCGGGATGACGGCGGCTACGTGGGCTATGACGGCAAGATCGGGGACGTGGAATGGAAGCTCGTGGGCGAAACCACGATTCTGGGCGGCTTCAACTCGGCCAAACCCCAGCGCATACAGGTCAATAGCGCAGGCGAGTGGGTCGCCGAAGGGATGACCGACCGTGAATCGTATGCAGCCTACGGCTATGAGCCGTATGCAAAGAAGTACTACAAGGGAGACGTCGCGCCGTGGTGTGCGACCAACGCAATCTGGACCAAGCGTCCGGTCTGGGTGATCGAAGGCCGCCATAAGGATGCCTACTACAACTACGGGCGCCAGATACACTGGGTGGACAAGGAGACCTTCACCGTGTACTGGAAGCAGATCTTCGACAAATCGGACGAGTACTGGAAGATGTACTGGGTCTATTGGGGTGTCGCGGCCACCGACGACGGAAAAGAAGCGGCCTGCTCGGTCATCTCCGGGACAATGGACGAGCGCCGTCAACACGCCAGCTTCATCGACGGATACTGCGACGATTGCTTCTATATCTATAACGCCAAGACCATCGACCTGAATATGTTCTCTCAAACCGGCTTCACCAAAATGTCTAAATAGAACCTCTCCCATGCGGGCCCGGTCGGAAGTCTCAACCGGGCCCTTGTCTTCTCCAAGCGGCGTCGAAGGTGGGCCATGGATTGCAGCCAGAGCAGCGCCGGGAACCGGGTGCGGTTCCCGGAAGCCCTGGCCGCGTGTTCCCGGCCAACTTCTCCCCTCCCATGAACATGCAGAGCGGCTCTCCCGCCTTCTGTGAAATCGGCGCCGCCCTGGTTGCAGGCGATGTTCAACCAACCGTGGCGCAGATACGGGGCCCCGATCGGCAGCGGCGCCGCGGCCATGCCCCTGTCGAAGAGGATGGATTTCCAGGCCGGCTACGAATCCGGTCCCTGCTCGCGCTGACTCCAGGTGGTTGCTTTAAGACCTCTCGGACCCCGGGACGGAACGAGCATTTACCACGCGAGGGCAATGGCGTTGTTAACCCGCATCACCAGCGCAACGAAGGAAGTCCTGATCGGCGACGACCGGCCCACGGTGCTGATCGGCGAGCGCATCAACCCGACCGGAAGGCGCAGGCTCGCCGCTGCTCTGGCTGACGGAGACTGGGAAGCGGTGCGCAAGGAGGCGATCGCGCAGGCGCAGGCCGGTGCGGACGTCCTGGACGTGAACGTGGGCGTCCCCGGGCTCGACGAGACGAAGCTTCTGCCCGAGGCGGTGCGCGTGGTCGCGGAAGCGGTCGACCTGCCGATCTGCATCGACAGCAACAACCCGCAGGCCCTGGCAGCCGCGCTCGCGGTCTACCGGGGAAAGGCACTCGTCAACTCGGTCACCGGCGAGCCCCGGTCTCTGCAGGCGGTCCTTCCGGTGGTGCGGGATTTCGGCGCCTGCGTCATCGGCCTCGCCATGGACGAGGGCGGCATTCCCCGGGAGGCCGACCGGAGAGTGGCGATCGCCTCGAGGATCGTCGAGCGGGCGGAGGCCGCCGGGATCCCCCGGGAGGACGTCGTCATCGATTGCCTCGCCATGGCGGTCGGCGCGGACGGCGGGGCCGCCCTTGTCACCCTCGAGGCGATGCGCAGAGTCAGGGCGGAGCTCGGGGTCAATCTGAGCCTGGGCGCGAGCAACATTTCGTTCGGCATGCCCGATCGCGTCCTGCTCACGGGCGCGTTCCTCGCCCTGACGATCGCAAGCGGGCTCAACTGCCCGATCGTGGACGCTGCCAGGGTGCGCCCGGTGGTGACCGCCGTCGACCTGCTCCTGGGCCGGGACCCGTACGCACGCCGGTACGTACAGGCGTATCGAGCGAGACAGAACCCGGCGTAACCGGCAGGCTGCAGGTTCGTGAGCGAGCGGCATGGACACCGTTGGGTGGACCAAGCCGAAGCTGTGCCAATCAACCACGGCCTGGCAGAGAGCCGAATGCGCCACGCAATCTGTTCGTCATCCCGGCCCATGCTCCGCAGCGCGTGTGAGCCGGGATCCAGCAGCCTGGTAGGGAATGGATCCCGGGCTGCGCCGGGAGGGACTGGATTTCGGCCTGCGCCGAAATGACGGACAACTCGGTAGGGTGAACAAAGCCGAAGGCGTGTCCACCAACCGCGGCTGCAGATCGCGAGCGCAGGGCTTTCCCTGCAATCCGTGGCCGGATCTACGCGCCGGAGCGCCAACCGAAACGGAGGATCCCATGGAAACGAAGTACCTGCTCCTGTCGACCGAGGCGAACGTGGCCACCGTCACCATCCACCGCCCGGACAAAGGCAATGCGCTCTCCCCCGAAGTGCTCGCGGAAGTCGAAGGGTTGTTCGGGGAGCTGAGCGCCCGGGAGGACGTGCGCGTCATCATTCTCACGGGCGGCGAGAAGTACTTTTCCGCCGGCTTCGACCTCAACATCATCCGGCAGCTCCAGAAAGTCTCCAACGAAGCCTATACGGCCCTGTTCCACAGGGCTTACCGCGCCATCCTCTTCTGCAGCCAGCCGGTGATCTGCGCGGTCGGCGGCCCGGCCATTGCCGGCGGGTTCGACCTCACGCTGATGTGCGACATCCGCTACGCCTCGGAGCGGGCCAAGTTCGGCCAGCGCGAGATCGTCCTCTCCCTGACCCCGATCCTGGACCCTCTGTGGCGCATCATCGGGCTGGGCCGGGCCAAGGAGGTCGCCCTGACCGGAAGGATCTACGATGCCCACGAGGCGGAGCGCATGGGGTACGTCTCGAAAGTCTTTCCCGAGGGGAAGCTGATCGAATCCGTGACGGCGATCGCCCGCGAGATGGCGACGTACGACCGGATGTGCCTGAAGGAGACCAAGCAGCTTGCCAACAAGATCCTGAACGAGGACCTGGACGGTGCGATGCGGCTGCAGGAGTGGCTGTTCCGGACCTACATCGGATCCGAGGACAACCATCACCGGATCGACGAGCTGCAGGCCAAGCTGGCCGCAGCCAGAAAAGCGAAATGATCCTTGCTGCGATGTTGCCCGTAGGGGGCAGGTTTGAACCCTGCCCCTACAGGATGGAAGGGAGACGCCCTCATGGATTTCCGGCTGAATGATGAACAGATCCTGCTCCAGAAGACCGTAAAGAAGTTCACCGAGAAGGAGATCGAGCCGATCGGAGCGCAGATCGACCGAGAAGAGAAGATGCCGGCCGAGCTGATCGCCAAGATGGCCCGGCTCGGCCTGTTCGGAATGCCGGTCCCCAGAAAATACGGAGGCTCGGAGACCGATAACCTGAGCGTCATCCTGGCCTGCGAAGAGATCGCCTGGTCGGGCACGGGCGCGTGGTGGTCGGCCGCCTTCAACAACAGCATCCCGGAATCGATCTACAAGTTCGGCTCCGAGTCGATCCGGGAGCGGTTCCTCAAGCCTGTGTGTGAGGGCAAGGCCTGCTCGAGCATTCAGTTCACCGAAGAGAGCACCGGCTCGGACCCGCGGGCGCTCATCACGACGGCGCTGCCGGACGGCGACGCCTACGTCATCAACGGCATGAAGCGGTTCAGTACCTTCGGCGGCCGGGACGGATACGCCATGCTGTTCGCCAAGGACGAAACCGGAAAATGCACGGCCTTCGTCATCCGCAAGAACGTCCCCGGCTACTCGGTGACGCGACGCTGGGACCTGATGGGCGGTGGGGGCATGGAGACGGTGGACGTCTATCTGGAGAACCTGCGCGTCCCCAAAGACCAGATGCTGGGCGAGAAGGGCAGAGGCTTCGACGTCCTGCTCTACTGGATCTCGACCGAGAAGGTCGAGCAGGCCGCAGCCTCGGTGGGCATGATGCAGGCCGCGCTGGACGAAGCCGTGAAGTACGCCAAGGGCAGGATCGTGAGGGACAAGCCGATGGCCGCCATGCAGGGCATCCAGTGGATGCTGGCGGACATATACACCCGGCTGCAGGCGGCGCGCTGGCTCACCTATCGGACGGCCTTCCTGCAGGACCAGGGCGACCTGAGCTGGATGACGGAGGCAGCGGCCGCCAAGCTCTTCGTCACGCCGGCGACCCTCCAGGCCGTCGACATCGCCCGGCAGCTCCACGGCGGGTACGGATATTCGCGCGAGTTCAAGATCGAGCGCATCTACCGGGCCGCGGCCGGCGCCTCGGCCATCGCCACGAGTCTCGAGATCAACAAGTCAATTGTGGGTGCTTACCTGAGTCGATGATCTCAGGGAGGAGACCCGGGATTCAACACCTCTGCAAGTAAAACCGGGCATACTCGAGCGCTCTCTTGCCCTTTTGGATGAACGGAGCGGCGTGACCGCGGCCGGAAGGACGCCTTCAGGCAGATGAACTCAAAAACAAACCGGAGCGGCAATCAAGACATTTGCCGGGCAGCTATCCGCACATTTCGGGCCTATTCAACTCTGGTTCCTTCCTGACAGTCGTAATCATAAGTCGCCGGTCAGAGCTATAGAAATATCCTTGAATCTGGGCGCC
The DNA here is from genome assembly GCA_040756235.1 of bacterium. GTDB lineage: Bacteria > Desulfobacterota > DSWW01 > DSWW01 > DSWW01 > JBFLZG01. Next base: position 19,398 of record JBFLZG010000139.1, read on the forward strand.
TTCACAAATTTCCAGCTTTTGGATTTCTCCGGAGACGCCATTCACAAGTAGATCCGACGGGACCGTCTCCGAAAGAATACTCCAGTCGGATTGTTCTCCTCCGCCCTGCCTTGCGAACTGATCGATTCTCAGGCTGAATTTCTTACCACCATAGTTCAAGGTGTACACGTTGGGTCCGGGGCTATTTAATGGCAATACCGTACCCGTAATGATAACCCTTTCCGCGGCATACGATTGTGTAGGGAGCACGAAACGGCACAATGCAAAAGTGACCAAGATTGCTCCGGCGAAAGTATTCCTGCTGAGTGCTCTCATGTAATCGGCCTCCATGTTGTTGTCCCTTTTTTTGATGACAGGAAGGACCAACGAGATCCTCAACTCGGAGTCGCGCACCTACGTCCCCGATTTCGCCCCTTTCACGAAGCCCGCGCTTTCGAGAGGGATCGCCACGCTCGCGAAATCCCTTCTCCACGGGGATCCCGGGTGTGCAAGGCTCGCTCGCGAAGCTCTGGCCTTATAGCGCATCGCCTGCCGCGCCCCCCCGTCCCGGAGGCTGCACTGCGGCCATCTGGAGTCGTAGGGATCCGGGACTGGATTCCGACCTTGGAGGCCGTGTCACAATTCGTCATCCCGGCCCCTGTGCGGAGCGCGTGGAAGCCGGGATCCAGAAGGGTGCACCTTGACCAGCTGTGGCAACTCGGCGCAGAGACTGGATTCCGGCCTTCGCCGGAATGACGGAAATCATGCGGCCGCGCCTCCGAGTCCTCCGGAATGGCTGGTCGCACGACGGTCTGACCGGATTTATGACACAGCCTCGTGCGCCGGAATGACGCCAAGCTGGTCGGGCGGCGCATGCGTCGGCCTTCTCCCTCCCCAAGCCTGGCGCGGCAGGAAGCGCGCCGGAGCGTGCGCCGAACTGGCCCGGCTTCTTCTTGACTTCAGCACCTCTTTGCCCCTATACACCTTTCAGTTGACCCCACAGGCCGCTGGTCATCTCGTGAAGGCGGTTCCTCCAGCATGAGCACGGACTCGGAAGACGGCTCCAAGATTCGAGAGCAGACGGGACCGCGGACGCCTGCAAAGGCAGACCGCGGGAAGCCGCAGGGACCGCTGCAGACGCCGGCGGCCCGAAGGAGCACGCTCCAGGCGTTCGGCGCCCTGGCTGTCGCGGCCGCCTGCGTCTTGGGGACCCTCATCAGCGCTCGCGCCTCCGGGGCGGACCGAGAAGCGGCGGCCCGCCCTAACATCGTCTTCATCCTGAGCGACGACCATCGCTGCGATTTCCTGGGCTCGGCCGGCCACCCATTCGTTCAGACGCCGGCTCTCGACCGGCTCGCCCGTCAGGGCGTCCTGTTCTCCAACGCCTTCGTGACGACCGCGCTCTGCAGCCCCAGCCGGGCGAGCTTCCTGACCGGGCAGTACGCCCACACCCACGGCGTGCGCAACAACCTCACGCCGTGGCGGGACGAGAATGTCACTTTCCTGGAGTTGCTGAAGGCTGCGGGGTATGACACGGCATTCATCGGCAAGTGGCACATGCCGGGCCGCCTGCCCGTGCTCAGGGGGGTGGACCACTTCGTCACCTTCACCGCCCAGGCCGGCCAGGGGCAGTACTGGAACTGCCCTCTCATCGTGGACGGCGTCCGGGAGCCTCCCGGAAAGGCCTACATCACCGAGGAGCTTACGGACCGGGCGCTGGCCTTCATCGAGAGGCCCCGGGAAAACCCGTTCTGCCTCTTTCTCTCGCACAAGGCGGTCCACCACGAGTTCAGCCCGCCTCCCGACCTGGCGCAACTGTACGACCAGTGGCAGCCGCCCCTGCCGCGGGAAGCGGATCCCTGGGTGACCGCGACGCGCGGTGCGCTGTGGGCGGGCACCCTGGGAGACCTGAAGACGCTCTACCGGAACTACTGCCGCGTCGTCACCGCCCTGGACCGGGAGATCGGCCGCCTCCTGGCGCGCCTGGACGAAATGGCCCTCTCGGGCAATACCGTCGTGATCTACGCCGGCGACAACGGATACTTCTGGGGCGAGCACCGCCTGGTGGACAAGAGGTGGGCCTACGAGGAGGCCATCCGCGTGCCCTTCATCGTTCGCCATCCCGGCCTGGCGCCTTACGCGGGCCGCAGGGCCGAGCAGATGGTGCTCAACATCGACCTGGCCCCCACGATCCTGCAGCTGGCCCGGGAGCCGGTGCCGGAGAGCATGGAAGGTCAGTCCTTCCTGCCCTTCCTGTCCTCGGCCCGGGCGCGCGGGCGCAAGGCCTGGCTCTACGAGTATTTCAAGGACTTCCCGTACAACGTGCCGCAGATCCGGGCGGTCCGGACCGAACAACACATCTATATTGAGTACGAAGGCAAGCGCCCTCCGGAGATGTACGACGTGGTCGCCGACCCGCGCGAGCACCGCAACCTGATCGACACGGACGAGGGGGCTCGGCTGCGGCCGGGGCTCGAGGCGATGCTCGAGGCGCTCAGGAGAGGGGAGAAGCTGTAAGACATGGCGGCAGATCGACCGAGCGCCCTGCGCAGGCTCGTGCTTCCGGTCGCCCCGGTCCTCCTGGCCATGGCGGCGGCCACGCTCGCCTACAACCTGTCCTGGCGCATCGAAGACGACTCCGTCCATCAGGCGACGGCCTTGCTCTCGGGGATCGTCCTGTTCGCCAGCATCGGGTTCGGCGCGCTCTTCACCTATCCGATGGCCTTCTTCCAGGGGGCCGCGGTCGCGGAGCGGATCCTGGCCTGCCTGGCCACCCCGCTCGCCTGGAACCTCAAGGAAATGGTGCGGGTGAGCGAGTTTTTCACGGCCGGCGAGACCCTCTATTACGGCATCAACTCGATCTTCCTGCTCACGGTGATCGGGACCTTCGCCCAGATGGGGATCTGCGAGATGGTCTGCCGCCGGAGCCTGGCCAGGCGGGGCCGGACACACGTGCGCGTGGTCACGGCCGTGCCCGTTCTCTCCGTTCTCCTCGGCATCGCCGCCGTGGCCGTGATGCTCGTCTGGGGCAGAGGGGTCCACTGGTTCTACATCTACATGGAGGGCTACAAGGCGCTGTTCCTGGCAGGCTGTTGAAAAACGCCCATCTGCTGCGTTCGGCTCGCCCTTCGTCATTGCGGCGTACGAGTAGTACGCCTCATTCCTCAGGACTTCGCCTGCCTTGCATCTGGGCATTTTTGAACAGCCTGCTCAAGCCTTGTTCTTGAGCGAGGCCGAGGACCCACTCTGCTTGTCAGACGGAGAGAACCATCTTGCAGGCAAAGAAGTCTGTGGTATCGCTCTCATCCTTGCTGACGCTCTTCGGTTTTTTTCTAGCTTCCTGCGGCGGCGGCAGCGACGCCGGCGCGGGGAATCTCGCGGCCGACTGCATCGCAACCGTTCCGAGTCCCTATGCCCTGTGGAGCGAGTTTCTCGACAGCGGCGAAGTCCTCGAGCAGGTCCCGGTTCTCCGGAGCCACTCCGTGTCTCTGTACCAGAACGTCCGGAGCGAGCGGATCGGGGACCCTGCGACCGAGGCGTTCCTGCGCCGGGCCGCCTGCAGCGGCCTCGAGGTGCGGGCCTGGCTCACGCTGCCGGAGGGCGACGGGTACTGGCCCAACGAAAGGAACGCGGGCCTGTTCGCCGAAAAGGCCCTGGAGCTCGCGCGCTGGATCCGCTCCTCGGACTTGCCCGTGGAGTGGATCGTCGTGGACATGGAGCTGGACCTCCGGTCGGCGGAAAGGCTTCAGGAGCTCCTGGCCGAGGGAGACCTGGCGGGAGCCGTGCGGCTGTTCGCGGACAATTACGACCCGGACCTGTTCCAGGCTGCGCGCGATGAGTTCGCAACCCTGGTCGACGAGCTCCACTTGATGGGCTTCCGGGTCATGCTCGTGACCTTTCCGATGGTGCTGGACGACCGCGAGGACGGGGACAGCGACATCCAGGACCTGATGAACATTCCGGTTGACGGAATTCCCTAGGACGAGCTGTCCTTCATGGCCTACACGACGACTTTCAGCGATCTGCTCGGCGTGGACTTGGGCCCGTTCCTCGTCTACTCTTATGGGATGGACGCGATCCGTTTCCATGGCGACCGGGCCGCCCTCGACATCGGCGTATTCGGAGAAGCCGGGATGGTGGGCGACGGCGGCGGGATCGCGGACGTAGAGCAGATGAGGGCACAGATCGGAGCCGCCAAGGAGGCCGGGCTCGCGCGGATCCACGCCTACTCCCTGGACGGAGTCGTGGGGCTCGGCAACGGGACCGAGTGGTACGAAGCCTTTCAGGCGCCTGCGTCGCTGCCGGACGGCGAGTCGAACGTGATCCTGTTCCGGAGCGGCCTCCGTCTGGTGGACGCTCTCCTGTAGCGGGAATGGGCAGGGCAAGCCCTGCCCTACAAGAGTGTGGAGACCGTATGTAGGGGCTCATATTCCCCGAAAATCGCGAGCGAGCAGTGAGCCCGGGGGTTGTAGGGGCGCTGCTTGCTGCGCCCGCCCGGGTCCCGGTCCCCGCGAGCGTGGTCGACCTGAATCTCGAGCGTAGCGAGGGACCTCCGGCGCTCTGAGGTCCCGGCACGGGAGGTTGCCGCGGCCCTCCGGGCCTCGCAATCTCCGGCAATTCATGCCAGGCGCCACGTCCTGGCGGGCAAGGTGACCCGCAGAAATACGTCGCCGTATTTGTGAAAAGCAGAACTTCGGCCCTAGGAGCCTGTCCAAGTATTCGGCTCCTGGAGGCTGTTCAGAAATGTCCAGATGCAAGGCGCACGAAATCCTGAGGAATGAGGCGTACATGGCAGTACGCCGCAATGACGAAGGATGAGTGCAACGCAGCAGATGGGCATTTATGGACAGCCTCCTAGCAATTTCCTTGATTCATCAGGGAGAGAGGATGGAAAGCAAGATCGCCCGATCCATCCGGATGAAATACAACCCGGTGGCCCTGCTCTGGTCCGACGAGGAGCCCCCGAAGTGCGTACGGTTCCAGAAAGGCAAGTGGGGCTGCGTCATGTGGCTGGTGGCGGCCGCCGCCAAAGGAAGGACGGCGGCCTGCAGCCGGGACACCTTCGGCTGTTTCGGCGGAGGCGTCGGCCTCGGCTTCGGCAACCAGTATCAGAACTTCCCGGGAGGAGAGGAGTGCTTCTGCCGCTTTCTCTCCATCGGCAACCAGACGTGGGAAGAGGGGCGGCAGATGGCCGAGAAGGTCAAGCCGTTCATGCGCGAGGAGGCCTACGAGGAGTTCCTCAAGGGCGAGCGGTACATGAAATCGCCCGAGCAGGTGCACGCGTTCATCGAGTGCCTGCCCCTGGTGGACATTCCGGCGCCCTATGTCGTGTTCAAACCCCTGCACGAAGTGGGCCCGGCGCGCGAGAAGATCGAGACCGTCATCTTCTTCGTCGACCCGGACCAGCTCTCCGCTCTCGTGGTGCTCGCGAACTACGGCCGGGGCGACAACGAAAACGTCATCGTCCCTTATGCGGCCGGCTGCCAGACGATCGGGATCTACCCGTACCGGGAGGCGAAATCGGCGCAGCCGCGGGCCGTGGTGGGGCTGACCGACCTGTCGGCCCGGCTCTACATCCGCCAGCAGCTCGACGCGAACCTCATGAGCTTCGCCGTCCCGCTGAGCCTGTTTGAAGAGATGGAACGGAACGTGGAAGGCTCCTTCCTGGAAAGACCCACCTGGGCGGCGCTCCTGGAAGGGAAGGAGAAAATCCCGTAGGGGCGTATGGCCATACGCCCTTGGCGGCCGAGGCATTGCAGCCGATCGCCCGAGAGGCCCGACAGCGCCAACGCGGACGTGGCGTTGCGAAGCTCGGTAGGGTGGACAAAGCCGCAGGCGTGTCCACCAACCACCGCTGCAGACCGCGAGCGTGGCGATGGGACCACTGGAGGTTGCCGCGGCCCTGCGGGCCTCGCAATCTCCGATAATGGCTGCCGCGGGCCTTCGGCCCTTGCGACATCCGCGATCGTGTTCCGGGCTATTCCCCCCGGCTCCTCGCCCCGGGCCCGGGCCGCCCGAACTCGCTGTTCACCAGCCCTCCGAGCAGGACCATCAGGCCGACCAGGTAGAACCAGGTCATCATCGCAATGACCGCCCCGAGGGTGCCGTAGAGGCGGTTGTAGTAGGCGAAGTTCTGCAGGTAGTAAGCGAAGGCCCTGGACACCCCGAACGACCCGATCATGGCAACGATGGAACCCGGGAGCACGGAGCGCCAGGTGAGGCGGGTGTCGGGCGCGTACCGGTAGATGATCGCAAACGACACAACGAGAACGAGCACCCCGACCCCGGGGCGGAGGACCTGGAGAAAAGGGTGGAGGTCCACTTCGAGATGGGCACGCCCGGCCAGATAGCGTGTGAGGACGGGCGCAAGGACGAGGAAGAGGAAGGCGACCAGACATCCGATGATGAGGGAGCCCGTGAGCAGCAGGGCGACGCCCTTTCTCTTCCAGTACGGACGCGTCTCGGGGACCCTGTAGACGCGGTTGAGGGTGGATACCAGGCTCGAGACCGCAGTCGATGCGGCCCACAGCGCCAGGATCAGGGTCCCCACGGCCAGCCAGCTCTTCGGTCGGATGAGCGTGTCGTGCAGGGTCGGGCCGACCACCTGATAGACGGACGGCGGCAGGGCGTCTTGCATGAGGCCCAGGACTTTCTCCGGGTCATCGGCTACGGGCAGGAAGCTCGTCAGAGCAATGAAAAAGATGAGAAACGGAAAGATCGAATAGAAGTACCAGAAGCCCAGCTCCGCGGCGAGCCCGAGCGTGTCGAGCCCCATGAACTTCCTCCAGAGATTCCGGAGGCCGCGCCGCAGAGTGCGCCTTCCCGCAGCGTCGCCGTCGGAGCGCCGCTCCCTTTGCATGACGCCACCTTGTGATTCGTCTCGGCTTGCCGGTCGGAGGTGCCGCCGCGGTCCGCGCTCTCGGACCCTTCAACTCCTGCGCCCGCTCGCGCCCTTGCCCCGGAGGATCGCCAGGCCGAGGTCCAGGACCCTTTCGAACGGCTCCTGGCGATCCTCTCTCACGCACAGCTCGATCGCCCGGGCGGGACACGGGCCGGCGCAGAGCCCGCACCCGAGGCACTTGTTCCGGTCGACCCGCGCCCGCTCTCCTGCGTGCCGTTCCGCACGCTCCGAGAGCGTGATCGCTCCGACCGGACAGCGTTCGAGGCAGTCCCCGCAGCCGAGGCACGCCTCATCGTCGACCACGGCCTCGAAGAGCGCATTCAGGTATTTGACCTTGTCATGCCCGCGGGTCGTGATTCCTTTCATGGAAGCGCAGCAGCACGGGCAGCAGTTGCAGATGTTGGACAGGTGCCGAGTGTTGGAGCCGGCGTGGACCAGGCCGGCCCGATCCGCTTCCTCGAGGATCTCGAGGGCCTGGTCTGCGTCGATCTCCCGGCCCAGTCCGTTCTCGATGTAATAGTCGGCCGCGGCCCCGAAGCTGAGGCATGTTTCCAGGGGGCGGCCGCAGCCGCCTCCGGTGAGGAGCGCTTCCTTCCTGCAGATGCACTCCGCAACCGAGATCTTCCTGGCCGACCGGACCTGCTCGCGGATGCGGTCGAACGGCAAGAGCGCGGCGCCGGCCGCGACCACCTCTTCGTGAATGGGGAGAACCTTGAAGCCGGGTTCGTTGCTCGCCCCCATTTCGGCCAGGTACGCCGTCTCGTAGTACTCCCGGTAGAGGCCGGCCAGCTCCCGGTCCATGCGCTTGACCGAATACTCGTAGAGCCCGATCATGAAAGGCGCCGAGCTGTAGAAGGTCCTGCCTCCGCGCCGCACCCGGAAGATCAGCCCCTTCTTCGACATGGACTCGAGCTTTGCCGCCAGCTGGGCCGGGTCGACCCCGGCCCGGGCCGCGACCTGCGAGGCCTCCTCGGGCACGGGCGAAAGCAGGACCGCGGTGCGGGCCTCCTCCTGGGTGAAGAGCTTCTCGAGGATGCGGATCTCGACACCGGAGTCCGTGCGGGGAAACCCCAGCGGGAACCGGTCGAGGAACTCCTGGAGCCGCGCATAAGCCGAATCAGGCATCGCGTTCCACTCCGGGGGATCATCCGGCCCGGCGCCCGCCACGGCCCCGAGCCGCCCGGCTTCAGAAGCGTTCGATTTCCACGATCTCGATCAGAGGGCCCGCCATGCAGATGCTCATCCTGTCCGGTCTCAGCCTTGCGACCACCCTGACCCGCGTGCCGTCCACCGCGACCTCGTCCGGCAAGCCGATCGGCGTGTAGCTCTGGCCATCGGCCGCTCGGATCGCGAAGCAGCCGCCCTCGACGTCGCTGTAAACAACGACCCCCGTAAAGCTGAAAGTCCGGCTCTGGGCATCGTCAGGCGGGGTCGACGGCTGCCCGCCGGGAGGACCCTGTGCAACCGGATTGCGGCTCACGGACGGCTCCTGTCTGCAGCCGGAAAAGACGAGCAGGCACAGCAGGAGCAGGCCGAAACCCCTGGCCATCACGAGATCAACAGACGACGCCACCTTTGCTCGATCTCCTGAGCCTTCCGGCAGAGGCTGTCCCACAACGCCCATCTGCTGCGTTCGGCTCGTTCTTCGTTCCCGGCCTTCGCCGGGACAGGCTCCCCACCCGTCCGCCGGATTCTTAAGTACGCCTCATTCCTCAGAATTTCGCCTGCCTTGCATCCGGGCATTTTTGAACAGCCGCTGTAGTCGAGTCATTGCGACAGGCTACGCGGTAAGCTGTAACGGCGGAGACGACGTGGCAGATCCAGCCCAGCAGTCCCCCGGAACCGATCCAGAGCCCCGGGGTCACGATGAGCCAGAAGATGCCGCGCCAGAAGAAGCCGTTGTAGAACTGCCCTGCCCCGGGCAGGACCAGACTCATCACGGATGCCGTTCCCGGCTTGGACATCTTTTCCCCCCACTCCGTCATTCCGGCGCAGGCCGGAATCCAGTCACGGTGTCAGTGGATATAAAGGCTGCCAGTTGGAATTATTGCGTTTGCAGGATGCCCTGTCCAGGGTCGTGTCGTGCCAGGGGCGACGCATGCGTCGCCCCTACAAGAGGCGGTCTGCCGGCCCCCGGCCTCCACTCAGCCTTCAATGATCACGTGCTCCTTGGCGAGCCCCAGGGCGGAGCGCGGGAGGTCCACGAACCGACCCTCGTCTTCGAGCAGGTCCATCATCCCTTTCTGGCCCTCGGCCGTCTCGACCGCCTGCTCCATGTTCCTGCGGTCGAACCAGAGCTCGGCGTGGCCTCCCATCGGCTCCAGGGAGCCCCGGCTGGCCCGAAGCATTTCGTTCGCGGGATCGTCGATCCTGTGGACCTGCACGTAGCGGAGGATGCCGAGGGCCTTTGCGTGCCGTCGCGCCAGAGGCCCGTGGCGCTCGAGCCAGTAGCGCTGTGCCTCGTGGAGTGTGCGGTTCGCCTGCATGGGGGCTGCGAAGAAGAGCTGGACGACGTCGTTTTCCGGACTCGCAACGATCCTGCCGGCCGCCCCCTCGATGATCACGTTGTCCCTGGCGAGCCACAAGGAAGAGCGGGACATGTCGATGAACTTCTGCTCGTCCTCGTGGAGCAGCCCCGCGACGCGCTGCCCTTCCGGCGCGGCAAAGACCTCGGTCAGTGTCTCGAGGTCGTCCCACCAGAGCTCGGCCACCCCGTCAAAGGCCTCCATGGCGCCGCGCGAGGCGCGCAAGAGCTCGTTCAGGGGGTCCTCGATCGTGTGGACCTGCACGTAACGCCGCACGCGGATCGCGGCCGCGTTCTTCGCCACGAGCGGCCCGTGCGTATTGCGCCAGTAACTCTGAAAGTCGTTCCTGGACAGATGCGGAAGCCGGCGGAGAACATAGGTCAGTCGGATCATCGCGGGTTCCTCCTCGTGAGTAAGTACACCGGTTCAGGGCCCGAGAAGGCCGAACATCGCGAGCGGGAGCGTGGCGACCTCCCTGTAACTCCGGGGGTTGCCACGGCCCAAGGCCTCGCAATATCCGACGATACCAGCGGGTCGCCACTTCGCTGCCACCGATGGGTTCTCAAAGATTACGTTGGCGTATTTGCGTCGACGTGTACTAAGGCAACACCCCCCTCTGATAAAGGGGGGCTGGGGGGATTTCGGCGACACGGTCAAATCCCCCTATCCCCCTTATTCAAAGTGGACCGGGGCTGGTGCCCGTAGACAATTCCGGGCGACGCATGCGCCGCCCCTACAAGACTCTGCGAAAGCGCCGTCCGGGATGACGAGACAGGACACAGCCCCTCTTGCGGGGTGTCCGGCCCCTTCGCTACTCTTCCAGCTGGGGCCCCGCAGCGCCCTCGCGGAACCAGGTGACCGGCCGGAACTCGCGCGGCACGATCCCGCTCTGCTTGAACTTGGGGTACCCCAGAACCATGGCCGTCTGCACCCGCCAGGGGTCCTTGAGCCCGAGCTTCTCCTTCACCGGAGGGACCATTTCGATCACCTGGCTGAAGCCCACCCAGCAAAACCCGAGCCCCAGGGAGAGGGCGGCCAGGTTCATGTTCTGGCCCGCGATGCCGGCGGCGATCTGGGGGCCTCCGATGGCCCGGTCGTCGCAGGCCATGAGGATCACGACCGGCGCGTTGAGGAAGACCGGGAGATCTCCACGGGTCACGCTCCCCATGCCCCCCAGAATGATCCTGGGGTCGTAGAGCCCGGGCGACGGATTGGCCGCATGGATCGGCACCAGGCTCTTGACCATGGCGTCGTTCTTGTACGCCGTGTAGAACATGCTGAGGACGCCGTAGCAGGCCTCGTTCAGCTCCGTGATGAGCGCTTGGTCCGTGACCACGACGAACTTCCAGGGCTGGCAGTTCCCGCCGCTCGGCGCGAACCGCCCGGCCTCGACCACGCGGCGGACGAGCGCCTCGGGGACCGGGTCCGGTTTGAAATTTCTTACGCTCCGGCGCTCGAAGATGAGGCGCTCGACCGCCGTCCACTCGGCCGGATTCCCCCGGGCGTCCTTCGGCTCGGCCGGCAGCCGCGCGGGCAGAGGACCGGGGTCGGTCCTGTAATAGCCCGACTCCACGCGGTACGGCTCCACGATCGAAATGGCGCCCGCCGGGCAGGCGGCCATGCAGTTGTAACAGCTGAAGCACTCGTGCTCCTGCTTCATCCTGGGCACTTCGTTCTCGTCGGTCTCCCAGGCCCTGAAGGGGCAGTTCAGCAGGCACAGACCGCAGCGGGTGCACTTCTCCGGGTCCGCCTTCATTTTCCCCATGTGCACGGTCCCGGCCTTGGGCCGCACCATCGGCTCCAGGTCCTCCCAGGTGAAGGACGCCGCCGCGGCCGCAGGCGATGCCGCCGCCTGGCAGATCCCCCCCTGGACGACCCAGCGGCTCCGCCCCTGGCGCAGCCGGTCCGCACCGTCGATGGCGAGGGTGTCGTTCACGCCGTCCTCGATGAGCGCCGCCCGCGCATCCCGGAAGATCTTTTCGATCAGGTACTCCTTGGAGAGGCCGTTGCCGCCGAAGATCTGGATGGCCTGGCTCGCCACCCGGAAGGCCGTCTCGGTGGAGAGGATCTTGGCCGCCATGGCGTAGTGCACGGCGCCCGGCTGCATCTGCTGCGCCAGGGCCGTGTTGTAGACGCCCACCCGCCTGGCCAGCGAGCGGGCCGCTTCGACCGAGGCGAACATGTCGAAGAGCTTGAGCTTGACGCTCTGGTGGTCGTAGATGACCTTGGCGCCCTGCACCCGGGTCTTGGCGTACTCGAGCGCCTCCTCCAGGGCGGACAAGGCGCACCCGGCGAAGCAGAGACCCATCCAGCCGTTGGCCAGCGCGAGCTGCCCGTTCGACATGAGCTGGAACGTGACCGGGTCCTGGGCGATCATCATGTGCCTGGGGATGCGGACGTTGTCGAAGAAGATCTCTCCCTGGTTCAGGGCGCGCTGGCCGATCTTGTTCAGCGGCTTGCCGCGGGAGATGCCCGGCAGATCGAGGGGCACGACCGCGACCCCGCCGCCTTCCATGCCCTTGGAGGGATCGAGAGAGAGCCACAGCGCCGCATACCGCGCAAAGGTCCCGTTCGAGACCCAGGCGGCCTTCTGGCCGTTGATCACGTAGCAGTCACCATCCGGCACGGCGCGCACGCCGGGGGCGAAGGCCGGGTCCCTGGCGACCGGGTTGCCGAACAGGATCCAGTCCGAGCCGTGATCCGGCTCGGTAATGGCCCAGCAGCCGGTCAGCCTGGCTTCGGTGTCCGCCGTGAACCGGCGGACGAGGTCCTGCATCTGCGGGTCCGGGGAAAGAATGGACCACATGAAGGGCGTGGTGCACACGCCCAGGCTCACGGCCAGGTCCGGGGCCGCCCACCCCATGAGCTCCGTGACCAGGGCCAGGCTCAGGGAGTCCACCTCCATTCCCCCGAATTCCTTGGGGAAGAAGGTGGCGTGATACCCCAGCTCGTAGCTCTTCCGGAGCACGTCCCAGAGCGGCGAGCCGGCGGCGATCACGTCCTGCGGGTCCGAGAGCCGGTCGAGCGCGACGGCCGCGGGCCGCCAGACCTCGCCGAAGAATTTCCGGCTCGCGTCCCACAGGGCGACGTGTTCCCTGTTGAGGTCGACGTTGAGCTCTCTGAGTCCCATGGCGGCCTCCTGCGCGGGTGCGGGGTTGGAGCCATTAGATTTCCGGCCGCGCGAGGTTGTCAAGGAAAAACCGGGAGGGAGCACGAGCATCGAGGATACCGAGGGCGGTGGGGATCCCGCTGAGGAGGCGAGGGCGAATCGCGGAGGCCCTCGCGAGCGAGCCACTCGGCAGGTCGAGGTTTCGGGCATGGCCCACCCGTTGCGAGCGTGGCGACCTCCGTGGACAGAGAGCTCCGGTGGTCGGGAGGTTGCCGCAGGCGCAAGAGCGCCCTCGCAAGGAGCGCTCTTCGACCGCGCCGATCGAGGCGGGATCCCCACCGCACTTGGTCCTTGCCCCGAAGAGAGAGAAGCCCTCGTTTGAACGGAGCCGGACGATTGTGGTATAGCCGATGTTAGCCCGGACCCGGCTTCCAAGAGGCACTTCGGCGCTTCCCGTTATCCGGGCCACTCAGTTCCGACGACCTTCCCACGCGACCTTCCAAGGGCCAAAAAGGGACCAGACCATGAAGAACCCCATCAGCACCAAAGAGAGGATGGAGGCCGTCTTCAACGGCCGGAAACCCGATCGCGCACCCGTCTTCCTGCTCCTGGGGGGACACTGCGCCGAGAAAGCGGGCTACACGCTCCACCAGTTCCTCACCGACCCGGCGGCCGCGATCGACATCCTGAAGGTCACCTGCAGCGAGATCTCGTCCGACAACCTGTTCGTCCCCTTCAACCCGTACATGCCGGACGCTCAGGAGGCCATCCGCAAGCTCATGGGCAAGCTGCCCAGCGTCAAGAAGCCGGACATCAAGGAGAAACTGCCCAAGTGGAAGGTGCGGGACCCGCGGGAAGACAAGCTCTTCAGCCAGCACCTCGACCTGTGCAAGCAGGTGGCCGAGCTCTTCCCGAACGACCACCTGGAAAGCCTGGTCGGCGGCCCCTGGAGCATGGCCATGGAGCTGCGGGGGATCGAGGAGGCGCTGGAGGACGCCTACGAGGACAAGCCGTTCCTGCAAAACCTGATGAAGTACACCACGGAAGCCGTGATCGCCCGCTGCGCCGAGGTCGTGAAGTGCGGAATCGTGCCGTTCATCGGCGACCCCTCCTCCGGCATGAGCCTGATCTCGCCCACGATCTATCGCGAATTCGTGTATCCCTACCACAAGCAGCTCGCGGACGCCGTGATGGGCATGGGGAGCCGCATCGTCTTCCACATCTGCGGGTACGTCGACCCGATCCTGGAGGACCTGTTCTCGCTCGGCATCGACGGGCTGAGCATCGATGCCCCCACGTCTCTGGAGAAAGCCTTCTCGCTCCGAAAGGGCAAGACGGTCATCATCGGGAACGTCGATCCGCTCCTGTTCGTGCACGGCACTCCGGAGCAGCTGGAGGAGAAAGTGAAAGAATGTTTCGCGATCTCCAAGGGAGACGCGCGCTACGTGGTCGGCCCCGGGTGCCAGGTCCCGGTCGCGGCACCCATCTCGAACATCCGGCATTTCATCGAGTGCTGCCATCGCTACGGCGCGTACGCCTGAGCTGTGTCATCTTTCGTCATCCCGGCCCGGCGCTTTCGCGCGGCATTGTAGGGGCGACGCATGCGTCG
>JBFLZG010000140.1:0-17436 GCA_040756235.1 bacterium
AATGTCCCCAGACTCCTGCAACCTCCCGGCTCAAGTGCGACTTAGCCGGTCTCTCCTGCGATTTCGTCGTACAGGTCCTTCCAAGCCGGGTTAGCCGAATCGATCAACATCAGCTTCCTGCGCCGGGAACCGGCCTTGATCTGCTTCTCGCGCTCGTTGGCCCTTTCTGGATCCTCGAAAACCTCGTAATAGACCAGCTTGTGTGCTTGATAGCGACTTGTAAAAACTCCGCCTATTCCCTCCCGATGCTGCCACACGCGTTTGGCAAGATCGTTCGTGACTCCGGTATAGAGGACCGTGTTGTGACGGTTGGTCAGGATGTAGAGGTAATATTGTCGGTCCCGCAAATCCATGTTGTACCCTGGAGGTTCCTTCGGTCGCCGCCGGTTGACTTCTCCGGAGCTTGCGAAGCTCTGCGAAGCAACCTCCCGGCTCAGCCGGACCCTGGGGGTTGCTTCGGTCGCCTGCGGCTCCCTCGCAATGTCCGCAAACTTTTCCGGAGATTGCGAGGCTTTGCGAAGCAACCTCCCGGGGCGCTACTGGCACTGACATCGCCGCGAGCGCCCGATCTCGAAAATCCATCTTGACCCTGGGGGTCGCTTCGGTCGCTTACGGCTCCCTCGCAATGTCCACAAACTCCTGCAACCTCCCGGCTCAGCCGGACCGATTCCCTACTGCGACAGAATCGACTCCACCACCTCGGGGCGGATCCGCAGGACCGATCGCTTCCCGTCCTGGCTGGTGTTGAGCACCTCGCGCTTCATGGCGGCGCGCACGGCCCGCTGCTTCTTCTGGAGCACGGCCCTCTTGAGCCCTTCCGTGTAGGCATCCGGCATCGGCTCCGTCTCCAGGAACCCCTTGGCTTGGGCTTCCTCCACGAGCGCGGCCCCCCGGTCCGTGCGCACCACGAGCGTATTCCAGCCCGGCCGGCCTTCGTACATGCCGACCGAGACGTCCGCCCACTCCGCGGTCATGTCCGGGCAGATGGAACAGGTCTCGGGGATGAGGGGCCGGACCTCGTCGAGCGGGATCTCCACTTTGCCCTCCTTCATGTGGAGGACCAGCAGGTTGGCCGGCGGCGGCGGAATGTCCATGGATCGGATGGATCCCAGATCCACCCGCTTCTTCAGGAAAGCCGTGAGGCCCCTGTGGTCCAGGGACCAGTTGCAGAACAGGCCGACCGTCAAGGCCACCGGGTCGACGAAATCCTCCCGGGCCAGCGGGTTGAGCCGCATCTGGGCGACCGCCGTCATCTGACAGGGCGTGCCGACCACGGCCAGGCGGCGCCGCCCTTCCCGGACGGCCTGGTTCATGGCCGCCAGTGTCGGCGCGGATATGAACTTGGAGGACCCGCAAGCGCTGATCTCCTTGGGGCGGGTGGCGATCCTGGGGACCGGCTCGATGCCGCTGCAGCCGGTCAGGATCGCGGCGTCGATCCGCTTCCGCTTGAGCGCGAGGGTCACCAGTGCGCTCACCGTGCCGCCGCCCTGGAAGCTCCCGGCCTGCATCTTGGTCCCTGCCCGGGCACCCAGGATCTCCCTGTAGGTGCCCAGCGGGGTCCCCGCGTAGCTCGTGCCCCAGTACCGCCCTGCGAGCTCGTCCAGATCCACTTCAGCCTTGGGGCAGCTCGCATGGCAGCGGCCCTGGGCGAGCGTGCACGGGAACAGGGCGCTCGTCTTGCCACGGTAGTTCCTAAAATAAGGGCAGAGGTTCACGCAGGCTCCGCACCCGATGCAGAGGCCCCCGTCCTGCACGTCGTTCACCAGCTCGTTGGGACCATGGACCTTCATGGCATCCAGACCTCACCGGAAGGATCGTTGTGGCGCCGGGTGGATACAGGACACTTCTACGGCTGAAAAGGCCAAACCAGTCTAGGGGCGACACGCTTTTGCTGTCAAGGCGGAAGCGTGCGCCGGCGACATGCCGGCGGGCGCAGGGATCGCACCCTCTTCTCCGTCACCCCGGCGCAGGCCGGGGTCCAGTCCCTGCACTCTCTGACCCGAGGCTGCACTTGATGCAACCTCCTGGATCCCGGCTCGCACGCGCTCCGCAGGCGGGCCGGGATGACGGAAGACGAACGGCCGCCCTCTTCTCCGTCACCCCGGCGCAGGCCGGGGTCTAGTCCCTGCACTCTCTGACCCGAGGCTGCACTTGATGCAACCTCCTGGATCCCGGCTCGCACGCGCTCCGCAGGCGGGCCGGGATGACGAAGAAATGTGCGGCAGGATTCGCCTTGCAGCTCAGAACCCGGGCCTGTGCAGGTACAGGCAATAGGCATGTGACGTATAGAGCGCCGCGAGCGGGTTGTGGCCCGTGACCCTGTCCTTGACCGCCAGAACGGTCGTGTAGGCGTCCGCGTACTTGAAGAAAAGCGCATCGTGCCCCACGCAGAGTCCCAGGAGCACGTTGAGGTCGGTCCCGATCCGGTTCAGAATCTTGGCTTGCAGGATCGGATTACAGGCCGACTCTGGCGTTCCGATCATGATCTTTTCCTCGTCCCCTACGCCGAGCTCCTCTTTGAGCATTCGTCCCGCCTTGCACCCGACGCTCGTGATTTCGAACCCCTGCGCGGCCAGCACTGCGTGCAGGAGCCGCGCCTCGTGGGCCAGGCCGACACAGAAGGCGAGGCCGAGCTTCTTCGCCCCGATCTTGCCGGCAAACTCGCAGACCTCCTGAATCCTGGTCTTGCCGCAGTGCGGGAGGAAGGGCTGCCGCTCGCGCTCCAGGTAACATTCTCCCTCCTGGACCGAGGCCAGGCGCGCGAATTCGCGGACCTTCGGTTTCGCATACTCTCTCCGGGTCTCCTCCACGAGGTCCTGGAATTCGGCCGTAGGGCAGAAAGCGGGGCCCTTCCCCGATTCTGCGAAGCAGGCCCTTTCCCACAGATCGACTCCGCACACGGCACACTGGGGGTTTTTCACGGTCTTGTCTCCTAAGCCTCGAATACCATTCTCGTCCCGGACATGTTGAGCAGGAATTCCTGCGGCATTTCCTTCTCGATCTGCAGGATGGCCTTGCGGCCGGTGCAGTGGGTAGGGACGACGTATCTGGGTTTGAGGGCCTTGAGGGCTTCCACGGTCTGCGCGATCCTGGGCTCGAAGACGGCTCCGGTGAGGTGAAAGCCTCCCATGACGACGTGGATCGGTTCGATTCCCGTGACTTCGCGGGCGTACTTCGCGGTGTTGATGATCCCCGAGTGCGCGCAGCCGGTGAGGACGACGAGTCCCTTGCCCTTCAGGCAGGCCACGATCGCCGTATCGTCCTCGATGGGGTCCCACTTCTCCTCCCCCTTGTCCCGATAAAACATGAGGGGGAAGCCGGTCTCGAATTCGGTCACCCTGGGGATCTCCCCCAGAAAGGCAAGATGGCCGTCCAGGAGCGAGCTCGGCTTCTTGGTTTCCACGGGAAAGATGCCTGCCTCGTGAAGCTTTGCGGCGGACAGGCTGGGCAGATCGAGCTTCAGATCGGCGCCGACTTTCAGATAACGCTCGCGACGGAAGGCCGTCGGATGCAGGACGAGATCGATCTGGTCCTTTCCGACGCGCCGGGCAAGCGGTATCAGCCCCCCGAAATGGTCCATATGCCCATGGGAGAGGACCAGCCCTTCAGCTTCCCGGAGGTCGATCCCCAGCGCGTCCGCGTTGAAGGCGGCGCCGTGCTCGGAGAACCCGAAATCAAACAGAAGGCTGTGTCGCTCTCCGCCCGCAGTCACGATGACCAACGTGGAAAACCCATGCTCGGCCAGTATGCTGTTCCGGATCGCCATGCCCTTCACCGGCGCCGCACGTTGAACGGTGGCGGTGCCGTCGAAGGCAGCCAGGTCGATGTAGTTGTCCTGGAGTGTGACCACCTCGACCCGGTCTGCTTCGCGCAGAGAAACACCCATCGTGCTCCTCCTCTTCTTCATCACGGTCTTGTGATGCCTTTGCAGATGATCTTCACCTGAGCGCCCATCGATTTCTTCAGGGCTTCAAGGGACATAGGATCGGCCGTCAGATATCGGAGCACATTGGTGATGAGGACGCTGTAAATCGTTTGTGCCAGATCCTCTATGCTGACATCCGCGCTCAAATCGCCGCGCTCTTGGAAATCGCCGAGCGTTTCGGTCAGCTCATCGATGAACGTGCGGTCCATCTGCCACAGATCTTCCATCAACCCCGGCTGCTTCGACATGGCGACCGAGACGAACTCTCGCCATACCCGCTTGGGGTAGGTCGAGAAGCTGCCGATGTACCGAGCCGTCAGGAACTCGACAGCGTGCAGGAGGTCCTTCTTGCCTCTCTTGGAAACCTGCTCGCCGGCACCGATCCCCTCCTTCCATCTGTCCACAAGCAGCGACAGGAGCAGGTCTCCCTTGGAGCTGAAGTAGTTGTACACCGTCCCGACAGCAAGGTACGCTTTCTCGGCGATCTGCTCGATCGTTGTCGCTTCGTACCCGTGCGTACCGAAAAGCTCCATCGCACTTCTGTAGATCCGGTCTCTTCTGTCCTGCTTCTTCTTTTCTCTCAGCTGCACGTCGGAGATCTCCCTTCCAGGAGGCAAGCCGGAGGCGCCTTCTTCATGGCTCGCAACGCGGAGCTCCCCAAATCCTGTCACAAAAAAGAGGGTAGACTCTTGCCGGCCTTTCTCTAACTTTTCCCCGCAGCGTGGTCAATTCGCTCTCCGTTGCCGGAAGGATCTCGGGAACGTCCCTTCCCTGGATATCGAGGTCGAAACCGGTCCGGAGGGCGACATCCTGAGGTGTGACGTGGGGGAACGTTTCACTCAGGGTCAGCCGTTCTCTCTCGGTGTCGAATCGCATCACGGCCATCGGGGTCACCACATGGGAAAGCACCCCGCGCCTCCAGGGGATCGAGGCATCCATCGCGGTGGCATTAACGAAATCGACGCGCCGGGCGAAGAGCTGCCGGGTATGGGTCATGGTGAACAGGATGATCCTCTTGACCACCATACTCAATACGTTCGAGGCGGCGCCGGAGCCGAGGCCGAGGTGCATGCCGGAAGAGATCATGCCCGCGGCCTCCGATGCCGTCATCGTCTCATCCGTCATTCTCGTGGTCCCCCTGTGCGTCTTGCCATCTCTTCGGACCTGAGCTGCTCTGGATCCTTTCGCGCCGCTCGCTCGAAGAGCCGATAGACGTTCGGGTCCGCGTTCTCGATCGTACGCGGGACGGAGCTGCCGTAGTGCCGGTGCCAAGCCCTCTCCATTCTCGCCTCCCGGGAAATGAGGGTCTCCCTTCCACATGCTCAGGGCTGCAGAAGAACCGCTCACAGTCCGAACGCTGCCGCGGCGTTTTCCCCGAGGATCCGCTGCTTGTCTTCCTCTGTAATTTCCGGCAAGCCCATGATCTGGAGAGGCGGCGGATACTCGAGATTGCGGATGCAGCTCACCCAGTCCTTCTGGGAATAGATCTCGGTCAGGGCAGGGAAATCGGTCCCGAACAGAATCTTGTGCACGCCGCCCAGGGTGAGCTTTCCCACGGAGAGGACCTGGTAGAAGCCGGTCGGCAAGTGTGCGTGCATTTTCTGCCACGCCGAGATGTCGACGTACACGTTGCTGTTCTTGGCGGCGATGGTGAAGGCCTCTTCCCACCAGGGGGTTCCAAGGTGCGCGAGGATGAAGTGGATCTCGCGGAAGTCCACGGCGAGCTTGTCGACGTAAATCGGTCTGCACGTCTTGAGGTAGGAATCGGGAGGGCCCAGTCCGGTGTGCACGGCGATGTGGATGCCCAGTCTGGCCGCTTCCTGGTAAAGGGGGTAGTAGGACTCATCGTCCGGGAAAAAGCCGGTCAGCGGCCACAGCTTCATTCCCTTGAACCCCATCTCGAGAACGCATCTCTTCAATTCCTGTATGGCGCCAGCCCCGCGGCGCGGATCGATCCCCGCATAGGGGACGATGCGGCCGGGGAATTTCTTGAATGCCTCCCCGATCAGGTTGTTGAAGTCCCGGGTCGTGAATGTTCCTGCGGCGTATTTCGGCTCGAAATCGATGCCGATCAGCACCGCCTTGTCGATCCCTCCTTCATCCATCTCCGCGATCAGCCTCTCGATCGAAGCGTTCATGAAATGATCTTTGCTCTTGAAACCGACATGCTCGGCCGTGGCATGCATCGACTCGAGCAGGCTTCCTTCCGGGATCCGCTCCGGCCATATGTGGCAATGGGCATCGACGATCATCTTCTCCTCCTGTTTGCGAACGGTGTGAGACGGTCTCGAAGGGCACGGTTGCAGGTTCCCCGGCATCAGGCGGCTCTCTACTTGCAGAGCTTCTGAAATCCGCTCAGGGAATAGTCGTTCAAGTCATGGGTGACATTCAGGGTGATGGCGTTCCGGCTCCCGAAGTTCAGGATGACGGTGCTGTGATCCGTGCGATCGTCCGTCCCGATCATCGACTGGGGGACGATGAGCCGGATCTTCCCGTCCGGGCTCTCGATGGCCGACTCGCCAAGCCATACCGTTTTCCAGTAGGCATCCGCCCGGTCATGGATCACCTTGAATGCGACCTGATACGTGTCCCTGTGGAGCCACAAGGTTTGGGTCCCGTAGTTGTAATAAGGGTCTTTGGACTTGGCTTCCAGGACGTAGACGGGCCGCTTGACCCAGAGGAAGCTCGTGGGGAACCACGGCGCGCCCGCGTATTCCTCCTTTTCGTAGCCGTAGACGATGTCCTTGATCGTGCTCGGCGTCTTGTACGTTCCATCGCCCTGCAGGACCACGGGATGGGGGTCCGCAGCCACGAAGGGCACGAGCGCCTCCTGGGTCCGAAGCAACTTCCAGCTGAATGCATTGACCTTTCCGTCATAGCCCCAGGAATCGTCCACGCAGAAGTCGCAGCCGACGAAGGCGTCCGAGCGGTTCGCCGGGCTCATGCGCCGCACCCTCCGGATGGCCGGAACGTAGGCGAAGGTGCTGTCGTAGCGACTGTCCTTGTAACGCCAGGTAAGGTTGCTCGTGCCGGCGATGTCGAACGGCGAGAGAACACGAATGATCGAATATTTCAGGATGTTTTCAGGATTGGGCAGGCTTCTCAGCGCCGGATCTCCGTCCAGAGGCTGAGACCACTCTTCCAACTGAATCGTCCGCTCGAGACCCGTCTCGCGTCCGATCCAGCGAGCTTGAGCAAAGGCGATGTACCCGCCCAGCGAGTAGTTGTAATAATATTTGTTGTACATGATCCGGGTACCGGCTCTGGGGTCGCTCAGGTCGATCTTCGGAAACGGAACGCCTTCGACGAACCCGGGCGGTTTGCCGGTGCCTGCGTCGATGATGTTGTCTTCCCGGTCCAGCTCGTATTTCCCGACGTTCCCGTCCAGCGACCTCAGGGCGCCCGGCATGAAATATCTGCGCGGATCGTAGCTCAGGCTGCCCATGCTCAGGGTGTCCCCCCTTTTCACCCAGCCGACGACCGGCTCCGGTACGAGGCCCTCGAGCTCGCTCCAGTTGGTCTTGTCTATCGGGTCGCCTGGTGAGACGTCGGCGGGCGCGGCGGAAAATAACCCGAGCTGGGCGCAGAAGAGGATGGACGCCGCGCCCGCAATCAGGCCAGGTCGTGATTTCATGGCTTGTACCTCCTCCTTTGCTCTCGGTCGCTCCCGGGCCTCTTTCGTTTGCTGGATGAGTATCATTCGAATTTATATATCGAAGTAAATATGAATCTAATTCATATTAGGTGGGCGCCTGCGCCTTGTCAAGCGGATTTCGGGAGTGACTGGGGCGTGCACGGCCCTGGCAAGTCCCGGGGGGATGCCCAGGGCTCACGTGCGGAATGGGCTTTCTTTCGGAGGGAACGGGGGCCGGGGTTGCCGACCCCGACGGCGGAAGGAAACTGGCAAGCCTGAAAGACCTTGAGGGCCGCTCTGGCCGGAGACGCTCTCAGCCGGAAGGGAACCCTCTACGGCATGTCTTTTCTGAAGAACAGCCTCGTGTATTCTTCCTCACTGAGCTCGAGCTCACGGGTGCGATGGCTCAGGAGCTCGCGGAGGGAGTCGATCTGCTGCTTGATCTTCAGATGGGTCTTGATCCTGGCCACTGCGGTTTCGAGGTTGAACGGCTTCCTGATGTAGTCCACCGCCCCGAGCTTGAGGCAGGGGGTTTCGTAGTCCTCATTCGACATGCCCGTCAGGAACAGGACCGGAATGTCGCAGGTCTTGCTTTCGGACTTCAGGGCTTTGCAGACCTCATACCCGTTCATCTCGGGCATGTCGATGTCCAGGAGGATCAGGTCCGGAGGCGGCGACGAGCTCAGGATCAGCTGCAAGGCCTCTTTGCCGCCGGGAGCGATGAGGATTTCACTCTCCTCGCGCAATGCTTCAACCAGAATGCCCAGGGAAGACGGGTTATCATCGGCGAGGACGATCTTGGCTCTTTTTCCCATTTCCCCACCCCTTTCCCCACACCCTTCAGGCCGAAACGGCTGGGCCGGCAAAGTCCCAATTGGAGGGTTTCTGCTTGGGAGAACTTCGTGTCGATTCCGAATCCAAGCAGAAAATGGCCGCCGGGTCAAGCCCGGGGAGGGCGGCTTCGACCTCGTGACCGGCCAGGGAAGTGAAGTGGGCCCTCCCCGTCCCCTCCACGGCCGGAACCCCCTTGCTTTTGACCGTGTTCGCGATGATCACGGTCGGGCCCTTGCGGCCAGGGAACGCTTCCAGCGCGCCCAGGATGGCCCGCAAGTCGTGGCCATCGATCAGTGCGTGTTCCAGCAGAAGCTGCGCCACTTGTCCTCGAGGGGGTCCAGGGGCAGAGTCAGGTCCACCTGGCCGGTCGCCTGCCAGCCGTTGCGGTCCACGAGGGCCAGCAGGTTCTCCAGGCCGAACCGGGGGGCCGACAGGGCCGCCTCCCAGACCGACCCTTCCTGCAGCTCGCCGTCGCCCATGAGGACGACCGAACATGCTTTCCGTCATTCCGGCGCAGGCCGGAATCCAGTCCCTGCACCCAGTTCCTACAGCTGGTCTGGGTGCACCCTTCTGGATCCCGGCTCCCACGGCTCCCCAGCCGGGCCGGGATGACGAAATATGACACAGCCGCTGAAGCGGGAATCCACTGCACCCCGGGATCCCGGCTGCAAGAACGGCTCCAAAAGGTCCTTTTTGCTTCATGGCTGCATCTAATTGGCGCAATTTGGCAGATTTTTGATCACGGATACGGATTAGGAAATGACATCACTGAGAACGCCGATCCGCTCCAGGGTCGGCCACCACTCCCGCATGTCTCACCCCTCTCTGAAAAAAGCCGGAAGGAACCGGGACGAATCCGGGGACCAGCACCGCCATCTTTCGGGAGAGATCCTGCTCGCACAGGACAATGAGCGCAAGCTCGTTGCCCAGGAGATCCACGATCGTGTGGGCCAGATGCTGGTAGCCATCAAGTACCGGGTCGAGAGCGCCCTGCTGAGCCTGAACGGGACCAACCGCGAGTCGGCCAGGCTGGTCGAGGACCTTGTCCCCCTGATCCAGCAGGCCATCCAGGAGACCCGCAGGCTTCAGTTCTTCCTGCGGCCCTCCACGCTGGATGAGCTGGGGCTTCTCAAGACCGTCGACTGGCTCTGCCGTGAGTTCCAGCGGGCCCACCCGGGCATCCGGGTCGAGAAAGACGTCCAAATCGCCGAAGCCGAGATCCCGGAGGTCCTGAAGATCACGATCTTCAGAATCCTTCAGGAAGCCATGATGAACGCGGGCAAGCACAGCGGTACGGGGCTCATTCGCCTCGCCCTGTGCGTGAGAGACGGCCACCTCGAGCTGGAGGTCCGGGACGATGGCCACGGCTTTGACTTGTCGCGGGAGGGCGCCGCCCGGGCGCTCGCCAGGGGCCTGGGCATCTCGAGCATGCTGGAGAGGGCCCAGCTTTCGGGCGGGGTGCTGTGCATCGAGTCGGAGCTGAATCGAGGCACCTCGGTTTGGGTGCGTTGGCCTCGGGCTGAACCGCATTCCAGGCGCGACTTCGGAGCCCTGAGGGGGAAGTGCTCGAAGGTCGGCTGCCCCCGGAAACCGATTGTCTCCTGGCCCGATGGAGCAGAGTGCCTGCGGTCCTGCGGCACCTGAGAGGCCGCAAGCCTGATCGGACGCCTCTCGGCCATGGAGGCCGAGCCTCGCCGCGCTCGTTCAGCGGCTGATTCTCGCCATTTTCCGTAAATTCCTTGCTAGGTCCGCAGTCCATTTTCTAGAATAATTACTTCTAAATAATACTGCCTGCTTCCGGAGCCCGATCCAGGTGAGGGCTCTGGGGGGCTGAAACCGAGCGAGGGAAGCCCATGGTTCGACCGATCAGGAGGAATCTCGGCAAGAAGGCGGAAGCGGGCCTCTTGAAATGCCCGACGGGCATCCGCGGGCTCGACGAGATCACGCAGGGGGGACTCCCCCGCGGCCGTACCACGCTCGTATGCGGGGCCGCAGGCTGCGGCAAGACCCTGCTCGGCATGGAATTCCTGGTCCGCGGGGCGCTCGAGCACGGCGAGCCCGGGGTCTTCATGGCCTTCGAGGAGAGCGCGGAAGAGCTCGAGAAGAACTTCGCATCCCTCGGCTTCGACCTGGAAGCGCTGACCCGGGAGAAGCGGATTTCACTCGACCACATCCAGATCGAGCGCAGCGAGATCGAAGAGACGGGCGAGTACGACCTCGAAGGTCTCTTCGTCCGCCTGGGGTACGCCATCGACTCGATCGGCGCCAAGCGGGTCGTCCTGGACACCATCGAGACGTTGTTCTCGGGGCTCTCCAACACCTCCATCCTGCGGGCCGAGCTGCGGCGGCTCTTCCGCTGGCTCAAGCAGAGAGGCGTCACGGCGATCGTCACGGGCGAGCGGGGTGAAGGCAGTCTCACCCGCCACGGGCTGGAAGAGTACGTGGCGGATTGCGTGATCCTGCTCGACAACCGGGTGAATGAGCAGATCTCGGTCCGGCGCCTGCGCATCGTCAAGTATCGCGGTAGCCGGCACGGCGCCAACGAGTACCCGTTCCTGATCGGGGACCATGGCCTGCTGGTCATGCCGATCACCTCTCTCGGCCTCGAGCACGACGTCTCGGAAGGGCGCGTGCCGACCGGGATCTCCCGCCTGGACTCCATGCTCGGCGGCAAAGGATTCTTCCGGGGCTCGAGCATTCTCGTTTCCGGCACCGCCGGAACCGGCAAGACGAGCATCGCCAGCACCTTCGCGGACGCCGCCTGCCGCCGCGGGGAGCGCTGCCTCTACCTGGCCTTCGAGGAGTCGGCCCGCCAGATCATGCGCAATATGTTTTCCATCGGCCTGGACCTGGGCCGCTGGGCGAAAAAGGGGCTCCTCCAGTTCCACAACGCCCGGCCCACGGCGTTCGGCATGGAGACGCACCTGGCCGAGATGTACAAGTGCGTCGATCAGTTCAAGCCCGACGTCGTGGTCGTAGACCCCATCACCACCTTCGTGGCGGTAGGGCAGGAGGGCGACGTCAAGGCCATGCTGACCCGCCTGGTGGATATGCTGAAGATGAGGCAAACGACGGCCCTGTTCACCAATCTCAGCGCGCCCGAAAGCCTGGAGAAGACTGATCTCGCCCTTTCATCCCTTATGGACACGGTGCTCTTGCTGCGCGACGTGGAGACGAACGGGGAGCGCAACCGAGGGATCTACGTGCTCAAGTCGCGCGGTATGGCCCACTCCAACCAGATCCGCGAGTTCCTCCTGACCGACAAAGGGATCGAGCTCATCGACGTCGACCTCGGCCCGGGCGGGGTGCGGATGGGGTCTTCCCGGATCCGGAAAGAGGCCTCAGAGCGGCTCGCGTCCCTGGAGCGGCAGCAGGAGATAGGTCGCAGGAAGCGGGAGCTCGAATCCAGGCGCGCGGCGATCGAAGCCAAGATGGCCGCCCTCCGGACCGATATGGAGGCCGATGAGCAGGAGCTGGCACGGCTCGCGGCCGAGCAAGCCGAGCGAGAGAAGGCGCAGAGCGAAGCCTCTGCGGAGATCGCGCGTGCCCGCAGGGCGGATCGAGATGCTTGAGGGCGCGTGTCGCTCTCGCCGGAAAAGGAGAAAGCACCCCATGACCTCCAAGCCCAAGGCCGTCCGGGAGGCTGCACCGCGGAAACGCAAGGCTCCGGCGAAGAAAGAGTGGGAGCTCCGGCTCTACGTGGCGGGACAGAGCCCGAAATCCGTTGCCGCATTCGCCAACCTCAAGAAGATCTGCGACGACTATTTGAAAGGGATCTACCGGATCGAGGTCGTCGATCTCCTGACAAATCCTCAACTCGCCAAGGGAGACCAGATCCTGGCCGTTCCCACCCTGGTGAGGAAGCTGCCCGAGCCGGTGAGAAAGATCATCGGCGATCTTTCGAATACCGAGCGGGTGCTCGTGGGCCTGGATCTCAGGCCCATCCGATGATCCGCTCAGAGTGCACCGTGCACGGCGGTCCTTCCCTCGAAGGAGAAAGGCCCAAGGCGGTAAGCGCATGACGAAAAAACCTGTGTCAGCTGAGCTGTTGGAAAGAATGGGCAGGAGTGGGGCTTCCAAAGGGTACCTCCTCAGGCTGTACGTCGCCGGCACCACGCCCAGGTCGAGCCGCGCCATCATGAACCTGAAAAAGATTTGCGAGGACCATCTCAAGGGTCGTTACGAGCTCGAGGTGATCGACATCTACCAGCAGCCCGCACTGGCCAAAGGGGACCAGATCATCGCCGCACCCACCCTCATCAAGCAGCTTCCCGAGCCCCTGCGGAGATTCATCGGGGACATGTCCGACACGGAGCGGATCCTCGTGGGGCTGGATCTGCGGCAAAAGCGAGAGAAAAAACCATCGCGGGATCGCGGGACCGATGAAGAAAGCCAGGAAGAACAGACGGCCGCTGCTCGTCGAAATCGAAGATCTCCGAATCCGGCTCGATGAGGCGGAAGCGACCCTTGCCGCCATCCGCAGGGGGGAGGTGGATGCCCTGGTCGTCCAGGGACCCGAGGGCGAGCAGGTCTATACGCTCAAGGGGGCAGAAGGTCCCTACCGGGTGATCCTGGAGA
Organism: bacterium; assembly: GCA_040756235.1. Lineage (GTDB taxonomy): Bacteria > Desulfobacterota > DSWW01 > DSWW01 > DSWW01 > JBFLZG01. The sequence continues at coordinate 12,972 of JBFLZG010000140.1, forward strand.
CCATGAGCGAGGGCGCGGTCACGGCCACTGCGGGCGGAACCGTCCTCTACTGCAACCAGCGCTTTGCCGAGATGCTCGGCAAGCCTCTGCAGTCCGTGCTCGGCCAATCTCTGCACGAATTCGTTACTCCGGAGGAAGCGCCCGGGCTGGAGCGGGCGCTCGAGGAAGCGGGGAGAGGCCCGTCCAGGAATGAGCTTTCGCTCCAAGGGCCGAGCGGGACGGCGGTTCCCGTCCAGGTTTCCGTTGCGCCTCTGAGCACCCACGGCATCGAGGCGATCTGCATGGTCGTGACCGACTTGAGCGAGCCCAGGCGGAGCCAGGAGGCGCTACGCCAATCCGAGGAGCGGTTGCGGCAGCTCTCCGCCAACCTCCTCAGGGCCCAGGACCAGGAACGCAAGCTGGTGGCCCAGGACATCCATGACGGCGTGGGCCAGCTCCTGGCAGCCATCAAGTACCGGGTGGAGGAGGCCCTCCGGAGCATGACGGGATTGCCTGAGGAGAAGATCCGCCCGGTGGCGGCCCTGGTCCCGATGCTCCAGTCGGCCATGCAGGACGTGCGCAGGATCCAGCACGCCCTGCGGCCCAGCCTGCTCGACGACCTGGGGCTCCTCAAAGCGATCGAATGGTTCTGCCGCGAGTTTCAGACGACCTACTCGAGGGTGCGGGTGATGCAGGAGATCCAGGCCGCTGAGCAAGACGTCCCCGAACCTCTGAAGACGACGATCTTCCGGATTCTGCAGGAGGCCCTGAACAACACTGCGAAACACAGCGCCGCGAGCACGGTCTGGATCTCGCTGCAGAGCTCGAACGGGGACCTCGACCTCGTGATCCGGGACAACGGCAGCGGCTTCGAGCTGGGGCGGTACAGAGCTGCCAAGACCCTCGGGCGCGGGCTCGGGCTCTCGAGCATGATGGAGAGAGCGCAGCTTGCCGGCGGCACCTTGTCCATCGAATCCGCCCCGAACAAAGGGACCACGGTCCGGGCGAGCTGGCCTCGACAGAGCCTCCTGGATCTCGCATCCGGCGGCAAGCCTCCCGAAAGGGTCCTTCCGACCAACCGATCCGCGCGCTGATTCTTTCCCGTCATTAGAGGCCGGCTCTTTCCCGTCATTCCGGCGGAGGCCGGAATCCAGTCCCTGTTCATTCAGGCTGTCGTTCCCGCGGCAAGCGGGAATCCCTCCCTCTGTGCCTCGGGGGCCTGGCTCTTTTCCGTCACCCCGGCGCAGGCCGGGGTCCAGTCCCTGCCACCCGGTAACCACCGCTGTGCATGATGCACCCTTCTGGATCCCGGCTCGCACGCGCTCCGCGCATGGGCCGGGATGACGAAAGAGGGCGACGCGTGCGTCGCCCCTACGAGAGTTGGTCCGGACCCGGGGAAGGGCGCAGCAAGCATCGCCCCTACAAGTCCCTGGAGAGCGCCGCCTCCTTGCTTTGCCCTCACCTCCGGTGATAAACATTTCCAGGATAAATTGCCTACCTCCCGCTTCTTCCACCTGCCAGAGGAATCCCGAATGCCTCCGAAAGCGCCGTCTGAAGAGCCCGGGACCCTGCTCGTCACGGGCGGCCGGGTCCTCGCGCTGGACGGCAGCCCGCGGCCGGCCGAGGCCATCGTCCTCCGAAACGGCCGCGTGGCCGGCGTGGGGAGCGAGCGGGCCATGGAGATCCTGGCCGGTTCCGGGGCCGAGCGGCTGGACGCGCAGGGCTCCACGGTCATGCCGGGTCTGGTGGACACGCATCCCCACCTGCTGCATTTCGGCGTGCTGAGCCACCCGCTGGTCGATCTGTCGGACGCCAAATCCCATGCCGAGATCGCGGAGCGGATCCGGCGCCGCGCCAGCGAGCTTCCGGCCGGCAAGTGGCTCATGGCGACCCCCGTCGGAGAGCCGCATTACTTCCTGCGCCGGTCCTTTCGAGACCTCGAGGAGAGGACCCTTCCGGATCGGCGCATCCTGGACCAGGCGGCTCCCGGCCATCCCGTCATGATTCAGGCCTGGGCGCCGGTCACGCCGAACGTCTGCGCCTTGAACAGCGCCGCCCTGGCGGCGCTGGGCATCAACCGGGACACTCCCGACCGGGTGGAGAACGTCTGGATCGAGAAGGACGCACGCGGCGAGCCCACCGGGATCCTCCACGGGTCGGTGAACACGTATTACTCCAACGACCGTTTCATGAACGGGTTGCTCAAGGGGCTTCCGCTGCTGGATCCGGAGTCCGCCCTGCCCGGCACGCGCAGGGCCATGGCCGAGTACAACCGGCTCGGGGTGACCACGGTCTACGAGGGCCACATGATGGGTCCCCTGGAGATGGAGGTCTACAGGACCCTGCGTGCACAAGGGGCCCTCACCGTGCGCGTGCTCATGGCCGCGGAGGCGGAGGTCTACGGTGTGCCCTGGGCACAACCTCTCACGACCGACGAGTTCCGGCTCAACCTGGAGACCGCCCTTGCGGGGACCGACCTCCATGACGAGCTGTGCCGGACCAACGGGGTCACGGTCTCGCGCGGGGGACCCTGCTGGCCGGGCTTTCTGCGCATGCTCGAGCCCTACCGAGGCCCCTACGGCGAGCAGACCCGCGGGGTCACATTCGTTTCGGGCGAGAAGGAGCGGATGGCCATCGAGTTCTGCGCCGCGAGCGGCCTGCGGCTCAACTGCATCAACACCGGCAGCCGCGATCACGACGAGTTCCTGGATCGCGCGGAAAGCATTCTGGCCGAGCGGCCGGGAGCTTCCCGCGGCTGGATCCTCCAGCATGTCTACCTGATCACGGCCGGGCAGGCCAAGCGTTACGCGGCCCTCGGCTTTCAGGTGACCACGAGCATGTCCTTCTCGTGGGGCAAAGGGGACCTCATCGCGGACCGAATCGGCGAGCACGTGCTTGATGACCTCATCCCCCTGCGGCGGCTCCTCGATGCTGGGCTGGTCGTGGGCTGCGGCACGGACTGGGGGCCGAAGAACGTCTTCGAGCACGTCCAGCTGGCGGAAACCCACTGTTTCTGCGGGAGCGGCCGCCGCAACCGTGGTGCCGGTCAGCCGGTCACGCGTCTTGAAGCCTTGCTCATGTGGACCCGGGACGCCGCGCGCGTGCTCGGGTGGCAGGGAATCGGCACCCTCAGGCCCGGCCATCACGCGGACCTGATCGTGGTGGATCGCGATCCCCTGACCTGCGACCTCGACGATCTGCCCGGCACGCGAGTGCTGCGCACCTATTTGGGCGGTCGGGTGGTCTATGATTCAGGCGAGCTGTAGAGGCTGGCGATAAACGGCCATCTGCGGCGTTGCGCTCGTCCTTCGTCACTGCGGCGTACTGCCATGTACGCCTCGTTCCTCAGGACTTCGCGCGCCTTGCATCTGGCCATTTCTCACCAGCCTCTAAAGAGGTATTCTTTCGACGCCCGAAGAAGGGGAACCACGCTCCGGTAGAGGAGAGAGCGCAATTGAATCTGACGAGGGCTGTTTTTCTGGATGTGGGCTGGACCATGACCTTTCCTCACGAGTCGATGTGGGAGGTCTTCGCCGCCGTCTGCCGTGAGGCCGGTTCCCCTCTGGCTGCAGAGACCGTGGAGCAGCACGTGCACGATTTCCTGATCGACCACCGCGGCCGGGCGGTCGAGGAGCTGGAGTCGGGCGCCGAGTACCCGGATTCGGACGAGGCGTTCTTCTCGATGTTCCTCATGATGGGCCGCCTCGTCTTCGAGCTCGCCGGCCTCGAGAGCGAGCTCCACGAGGAGCTGGCCGGCCGCTTCCTGGAGCGGTTCTGGGACCGCACGAACTGGGGGGTCTTTCCCGACGTCGTGCCCGCGCTCGAGCGGCTCCGGAGCCGGGGGATCCGCGTGGGTGTCATCTCCAACGCCAGCTCGGAGCTCGGCGATTTCCTCAAAAAGATCGGTTTGCACCCGCTCTTCGATTTCGTCTGCATCTCCGCGGTCGTGGGGGCGCGGAAACCGGGCCCGAGGATCTACGAGAGGGCCCTGGAGCTGGCTGGCGTGGTCCCGTCGGAAGCGGTTCACGTGGGCGACATGCTCCTGGAGGACGTCATCGGTGCAGGCAAGATCGGGATCCGCCCGCTCCTCATCGACCGGGGCCCTCGCAGCATGTTTCCCCATCACCCGGAAAAGGCGGAGTCCTGCAACGGCCGCAAGGTCGAGGTCGTCCGCGACCTGGACGAGGTGTCCGCCGCCGTCGGGATCGTGTGAGGCAGCCTCGGCGCCTACCTCTTAGGTCATCCCGGCCCATGTGCGTGGCGCGTGCAAGCCGGGATCCTGTAGGGGCGACCGGCGGGTCGCCCTTTCAAAATGCGAGGAGCAGGAACTGGACTCCGGCCTTTGCCGGGGTAAGGGGCGAACGATCTTTCGCCCCTACGGATCTCGCATGCGCTGACGTCCCTTCTCCCCTCGTCGAGGGGAGAAGGTCAGGATGAGGGGTGCATTTGCTTCTGTTTCCCCCTCACCTTGTGCCCTCTCCCCCGT
>JBFLZG010000141.1:0-6256 GCA_040756235.1 bacterium
TGTTACCCGGTAACGACCGCTGTGCGCGATGCACCCTTCTGGATCCCGGCTCACACGCGCTCCGCAGCCGGGCCGGGATGACGAACAAAAGAGGGCGGCGCATGCGTCGCCCCTACAAGAAAGAGGCGCGCGGCCGGAATCCGAAGCCTGCACCCCGTCTTTCCGTCACCCCGGCGCAGGCCGGGGTCCAGTCCCTGATACCCGGTAACGACCGCTGTGCGCGATGCACCCTTCTGGATCCCGGCTCACACGCGCTGCGCAGCCGGGCCGGGACGACGAGAATGACGACCGCACATGCCGGGGCCCACGGAACACCTTACGCTCGAGGCGGGACAGCGTTCTTCACGAACGGCACGAACGGGATCAGGCACATGCCCGGGAGCGCCGCGAGGAAGCTCAGTCCGAAAAAATTGCCGTAGCCGAGCCACGACGCCAGGAAGCCGCTGGCCACCCCGAACAGGGTCCCGCCCACGGTCATCACGCCTGAGACGATGGCAAAGTGCGAAGCCTTGAATTCGGGCCTGCAGCAGCGCATCAGGTAGTACGAGAAGACCGAGGTTCCCAGGCCGCCGGCGAACTGCTCGAAGCAGTGGACCGCGCCGACCAGCCCGAGTGAGACCGCCGGAGCAGAGGCGACCCCTTGGGCCAGGATTTCCCGGTAGTGGAACGCCAGGCCCATGTAGAGGAGGTTGGTCAGGTTCTGGGCCAGCGTGAAAGGCCAGATCGTTCTGGCCAGCCCGTGGCGCGCGATGAGCGCTCCTCCGGCAAGGGCTCCGAAGATGGAAAAGATGATTCCCAGGGTGCCCGAAAGGAGCCCGTACTGCGCCTTGTCGATCCCGAGGTCGAGCAGGAACGGCGCCGCCATGGTTCCCAGCAGGGATTCGCCTGTCCGGTAGAATACGATGAAGGCGAGAGCCCAGCCGATCCGGTCCTGGTCGAGGAAGCTCATGAAGGCGCTTGCGTAGAAGGAGCCTGAAGAGAGCATCCTCTTCTGCAAGGGCCTGCGGAGGATCAGAAGGACGAGCAGCACGGTGAGCAATCCCACGCTGATCCACCCTGCCGGGGACAGGGCTTTCCCCAGGGGTGCCAGCCCGGCCAGCCTCTCCGCCAGGGGCGGCCACCTCTTTGCGGCCACGACGAGCAGGCCGACCGCGGCCACGGCCAGGGCTGCCAGCGCGAGCTGGAGGGCGGTCCTGCCGTTCACCATGGCGCGGATCGGCCGGATCTCCTGCTCGGCCCTGGGCAGGAAGAAGGAGTGATAGAGGAGCAGTGCGGCGAGGATCGCCGCCGCGCCGGCCACGGCCAGGCTCCACCCGACATAATAGGAGAGCGCCACGATCCCGCCTGCGCCCGCGATCATGGCCAGCCGGTAGGCCATGACGCGGTAGCCGACGAATCGTGCCTGGCCCTGCTTGTCCAGGGCCTCCAGGTAATAGCCGTCGGTGGCGACGTCGTGAGTGGCCGAAAAGAGCGCGATCACGAGGAAGACGACAGCTCCTCCGGCCAGTGCCGATGGTGTCGCCGAGACCGCGGCCAGGCTCGATACGGCCAGGACGAGGAGAGCCTGAGCGATCAACAGCCATTTCCGCTTGGTGCCGAATCGATCGAGGAAGGGGGCCCAGAGCCACTTCAGGGTCCAGGGCAAGCCGTACAGGGAGGTCAGCCCGATGGCCGGCAGCGAGGCGCCCAGGTCCTTGAAGTAGACCGATGAGATCTGGCGCACCAGCGAGAACGGCAGGCCCTCGGCAAAGTAGGTCGTTCCGGCCCACACGTAGGGGCTGCCGAGCCGCCCGTAGAGCTTGCGCTCGGTTGGTCGCGAGCGAAGGCCTGCAGCGTTCATGCTTCCAAGTACTCCGTTTCGCAAGTATGGAAACGTATTCGGCAGGGGCCTATGGCCATAAGTCCCTGCCAGGCTGTGGCGTGGCTACCAATGGGCCAAGAGAGTGAATATCGCGAGCGAGCCTGTGAGCACTCGGTAGGGTGGGCAAAGCGAAGCGTGCCCCCCAACCACGGCCCAGAAACCGCGAGCGTGGCGACCCCCCGGTATCCGGAAGGTTGCCACGGACCTTCGGTCCTCGCAATCTCCGACACTTCCGAGCGCGCGCCACGCTACTGCCGGCCGGAGCGATCCGTAACGGATACGTTATCCTCACTGCTCGCTCGCGACATCGGCCACTTGGAGCCGTTGTTGCCCTCTCGTCCTCCGGGTCGGTGGACGCGCCTTCGGCTTGGTCCACCCTGCCGGTCACCTTGCCGGGTGCCCACACTGCTCGCTCGCGAGCTCCGGGCTGTTTGCTCGCCGGCTTTCAAATGCCATGGTAGAAAACGCGGAAGCAAGACGGTGGCCGGCCCGCCGAGGGGTCGTACGCGGACAGGGCTTCGAGGAAAGCATCCAGCTCTTCGCGGCTGCCGACGGAGACGCGGATCCGGTCGGCATAGGCCGGGTGAAAAGAGGCTCCGGCCTGCACCAGGACATTGCGGCCGCAAAGCCAGCGGCGCAAATCCTCTCCGTCCGAGCCGATCGGGACGAACAGGAAGCTCGCCTCGCTCGGCAGGCTCTCGAACCCCAGGCCGGCAAGGGAGCCCGCCAGATAGGACCGAAGTGCAGCGTTCCGCTCCCTGACCGAGTCGACGAAGGCAAAGCCTTCGGCGTTCAGGACGCCTTCGATCGCGGCGGCAGCGATCCGGTTCACGTTTCCTTCGAACATCCGCCAGCCGGGATCTCCGCCGATGTAGCCGCTCAGGAGCCCGTTGAGGATCAGGATGAGCTCTTCGTTTCCGACCACGTAGCCGGCCCTGAGCCCGGCCATGCCCCAGGCCTTGGAGAAGGTCCTGCCCACGAGGACCGGGTACCGGAACACGAGCGGGATCGCCTCGGGCCGCGGCTCCCGCAGGACGTATTCCATGTAGGCCTCGTCCACCAGGACGGCCGTCTGCGGACTCCTGCGGTAGACCTGCTCGACGAACGTCTCGAGGTCGCCCGCGCTCAGGAGAGATCCTTCAGGATTGTCCGGGTTGGCGATGTAGACCAGGCCGGTCGTGCCGTCGACCGCACCCAGCATCGCTTCCGGGTCGGCGGCCCGTCCGCCCCGGAGCGGGACCTTGCGGACCTCGCAGCCCCCCTGCTCCGCGTACCAGACCGGAAGGGGGAAGGAGCCTTCGCGCACCAGCAGAGACCGGCCCGGCCCGAGGAACGCCCGGCAGCACATGTAGAGGAGCTCGGAGATGCCGCAGCAGGGGACCACATGGCGCGTGGAAAGCGAGTGCCGGGCGGCGATGAGCTTGGTCAAGGCGGTATTGAGAAAATCGGGGTAGCGATTGATGCCGGGCAGAAACGCCGTGTCCGGCCCGCTCATCGCCGAGGGACGGTCGAGCAAGGACTCGATCGCCGCCGGCGCGGCGGGCGGCGGGCCGAAGGGGCTCTCGTTGAAAGCCAGTCGGACGTACCCCTCGGCCGGGATCCCGGGCTCCGGTGTCGGCTCCTGGCCCTGCGAGGCCTGGCCCGAGGAGGAGTCGCCCCCGCAGCCGAAAACGGCCGCGCTCAGGAACGCCGCACCGGCCGCCTTGCGCGCGGCCGCCGCAAGGGCGAGCACCCTCGCGCACCGGCTCGAGCCGCTCTCCTCGGGCCGGTCGCACGGGTGCAGGTCAGGTTTCGCCGGCGGGGGTGGCAGGCCCTTCTCCCGTGGCGGGTCCCCGTGGTTCAGTGGCTTTCTCCTTGAGGGCCTTGTTTCGCACCCGGCGCACCTTGGGGCGCGCCTTGGGCTTGTCCCCCTCTATGAGGCTGCGGGCCAGACGCTTGGAGAGGCTGATCAAGGTCAGCACCGTGGGCCGGTCCAGGGCTTCGGGGAAACAGCTCGCGTCGCACACGTACAGGTTCGTGATAGCAGTCTGAAGATCCTGATTGAGGAGCTCGCCGATCCGAACGGTGCCGCTCGGATGGGTGCCGCGCAACGGGCCGACGAAAATCGAGTCGGCTGCGCACCCTGCCCGGACCAGGATCCTCCGGCAAAGGTTGGAGGCGTGATTCAGGCGCCAGCGGTCCTGCTCGGTCAAGGGCTTGGAGATCCTGCCTTCCATGGTGATGCCGCCCGAGATCTCGTCCTTGAGCTTGATCATGAGCCCCAGGGTTCGCCGGTAGTTGCGGAAGCGGAGCGGGAACAGGGGTCCCTTCAGCGCCAGGATGAGAGGGTAGAGCATCCAGGGGTCGAGCAGCGTGCTCAACATGTAGCCGTTGTCATCGTCGCACCACGAGACGGCCATGGGCGGGTCGAGGTGCATCCCCACGTCCCGGCTCACGCCGTAGACGATGGCGGTCGTATCCATGGTCATGCCCTGACCTGCCTCGGGAATGCCGGAATGCTGGAGAATCAGCGGGGTGCCGATGCCGCCCGCGGCCAGGATGACGGTCTGCGCCTCCACGTGCATGACCTGGCTGCCCCCGGCCAGGGTCGCCCGGACGCCCTCCGCCGAGCCGTTGTGGACGAGCACTTCGCGGACCGTGGCCCCGGTCACGAGCTCGCAGCCGTTCCGGACGGCCTCGTCCACGTATTCGTTCGCCGTCCATTTGGCGCCGCAGCGGCAGCCCAGCATGCACTTGGCTCCGCAATCGAAGGGCTCTCCCCGGGTCAGGTCCATGAACTTCGGCTGGGGGGCCCACGCGTAGCCGAGCTCGCCGGCGGCCTCCTGGACCCGCTGGGTCGCGATTCCCCACAGAGGCTGCGGCAAGGGGGCGATCCTGAGCTCGCGGATCGTCTCTTCCACGAAGGCGTCCAGGTTGATGCGGTAGCGGCTCTTGAACCAGGCAGGGGGCGGAGAGGCGCAAGCACAGAACAGGTTGGTGGAACCTCCGGTCATGAGGCCCCGGACCACCTGCAGGCCCTCCTGGGTGGTCAGCATCCCCATCCGATCGCAGTAGATCATGCATCCCAGATGCGTGCCGTAGTACCACTTCCCCCGGTGATCCTTCCCTCGCTCCAGGAGCAGAACCTTTTTGCCGGCCTTTGCCAGCTCGCGGGCAAGCGTAGCTCCTCCCGGTCCGGACCCTACGACCACGAACTCAGCCTGCTTCTTCAGGTAGGCCCCCATGCTGTCTCCAGGTAACAGGTATCAGGTGTCGGGGTCTCAGGTCTCACGCTCCGACCCTCCCGCTCACGAGGGTGTCGATTTTCTCACCTTCTCCCCTCGCCGAGGGGAGAAGGTCGGGATGAGGGGTGAGCCTGCTACTCTTCCCCCTCACCCTAGCCATCTCCCCGTGCACGGGGGAGATGGGATTCGTTTCGATACCTTGCGCCGAAAAGCAGAGCTCTTGGCCATGTTCTCAGGACCGGGGGAGGGTAGGCGGCCTGACACCCGACACCTGGTACTCGAAACCTCGCTTCTCCAGAACGGGTGGCGAGGAGGAGGGCCTGACGCTTGATACCCGACACACCTGAAACCTCTTCTTCAGATGATTTCGCCCTCTCCCGGCTCCGACGACCCGAGGTCTTCCTGATGGGGATACCAGCCGCCCTTTTCACCGCTCTTCTGAATTCTGTCCAGGGCCTGTTCGAGGTTGGGAAACACGTGTTTTGCGATCCGGTGCCGGAGCACCTCGAACAGCTCCGGGCTGCTCTTCAGGGACTGCAGGAGACGCGCCCTGGGCACGCGGTACAGATGGCAGTCCTCGAGGCAGTGAATCGTGAAGGAAAGCTGATAATGATGGATGAGCGAGGAAAAGCCCATGGTCTCACCCGCCTGCTTCCGGGCGATCACGACTTTGTGATGCGTCTCGGGGTGACGGGCGATCAGCTCGGTTTGACCCTGCCGCAGGAAGTAGACGAACTTGGTGTCTTCGCCATCGAAGGCAAGGTCCGTGTCGGAGACGTAGAAGACCTCCTCGCAGAGCTTTCGAATGGGCTGGAGATCATCTGCCGGGATGCCCTCCAGGATTTTCATCTGATGGAGCTCGAAGGGTGGCAAGGCTTGCCTCCTTTACTCGAGAGAGGATCTGTGCGGGAGGGTATGCTAGCAGAAAGCCGGAAAGGGGGCAATTCAGTCCCGTCATTCCCGCGCAACTATCATGCTCGAGGGAGCACCTTCGAAGGATGCAAATAGGGCCGTCATGCCCCGACCAAGGCGGCATGGAGCGGCGGAGCAAGGACACGAAGTGCTGCGGACATTGCGAGGGAGCCCAGGCGACCGAAGCAACCCCCTGGCCAGGGAGGTTGCTTCGCTGCGCTCGCAATCTCCCGAGACCTCGGCATAGGGCGACCGCCGG
>JBFLZG010000141.1:6356-8375 GCA_040756235.1 bacterium
CTACTTCTTTTCCGTCATTCCGGCGCAGGCCGGAATCCAGCCCCTGTTACCCGGTCAGGATCGCTGTGCATGATGCACCCTCCTGGATCCCGGCTCACACGCGCTCCGCACATGGGCCGGCATGACGAAACATGAGACGGCCGCGAGGCGGGATCCCGGGGCGCAGAGAGATTCCTGCGCCTGCCCCGGACTGGACCCGGGGTCCGCGGGAATGACGGGCTGACTACAGTACCTCGGGGATTTCGTAGTGGTAGCCCTGGTCGACGTACAGCGGCGGGACACCGTCCGGGTCCACCTCGTCAGGCGCATGATCCGTACGCGTCGCCCTGTCGTCGACGCCCAGCTCCTGCGGGGTCAGGTCGGGATCGCCCGTGTCCACGGCGGGGCTGGTACCGAGCGCAATCTGGTCTTCCCGGCCGGTCGCGGGCTGGCTCAGATAGTAGCCCAGCATCGGGTCTCGCTCGCCGGGCTGCAGCTCGACGTCAAGGGGCACGAAAAGGGGGTCGCCTGCGAGGACATGGTCGATGCCGAGGCACAGGCTCGGCGACGGAACGACGCCGCAGTCGACTTCCCCCCCTACGACTCCTGCCCTGCCCCCTTCCAGGTCCGAATACCGGAGGAAGAGCCGTGCAGCCTCAGAAGTCCCACCCGCCTCGAGATAAGCCTGCAGGCCCGCGGCCGCCTCGTTGCCCCAGACGATCGTGTTGGTCGCCAGGGCGGAAGCGTTGAGCAGGTAGAGCGCGCCGCCCCCCTCGACGGCCGTGTTGTCGGCGGCGGTCACATTCTGCATCGTGAGGTAAGCCCGGGCCTGGGCGCTCACGGCCCCGCCCCGCTCCGCTTCATTGTGAAAGAGCAGGCAGTTGATCAGCGTGGGAGAGCCGTAGAGCACGGCCAGGCCGCCCCCGAGTCCCTGGGCCGTGTTGCCTTCGAAGACGGTATTCACGATTGTGGGCCTGGAGGTGGAGGAGACGCAGTAGAGACCGCCGCCGTTCTGTGCCGCCGTGTTGTCCCGGATGATGCAGTTGCGGATCGTGGGCGAGGCCGCCTCGATGCAAATGCCGCCGCCGCTCTCCTCAGCTGCACCATTTGTGATCGTGAAGCCATCCAGGGTGGCTGCCGGCCCTTCCCGGTTTGCGAACCGGACCACCGTGTCGTCCCCCACACCGTCCTGGTTGAGGTAGTCGCCATCCAGCACGGTAACGTCCGGGCCCTCGGTCGAGGACACGGTCAGGTTCTTGCCGTTGAACCGCACCGCACCGCGATACGTTCCGGGATAGACCCGGCACGTGTCGCCGCTCTGGGACTCGTCGATGCATTCCTGGACCGACCGGAAGTCCCCTTCGCCGGAAATGTTGACCGTGCGGGTCTGGCTGCCGTCTTCCCCGCCGCCGTCGCTGCCGCATCCCGCGGCTGCGAGGAACCCGGCCAGGCAAAAAGGGAGGAATACCGGCTTCAGGCAAGCGAGCGCAGTTGTCTTCATCCTCGTGTCCATTCCTTTCCGTAGAGCCACGGCTTCGTTGAGCATGCGGTCGGGGGACGCGGCGATCCAACCGCGCGGGGCATGCCGGCAGCCGCTACGTTTATAGAACAACCGTTCCCGAAAAGGCAATTCCGCATACGGGGAAGGCCGGAATCGAGTCCCACCTACCCGGTCATGACCGCTGTGCAGGATGCACCCTTCCACGCGCTACGCAGCATGGGCCGGGATGACGAACAAAAGAGGGCGACGCATGCGTCGCCCCTACAAGCAAGAGGCGCACGGCCGGAATCCGATGCCTGCACTCCGTCTTTCCGTCACCCCGGCGCAGGCCGGGGCTCAGCCCCTGTTACCCGGTAACGACCGCTGTGCGCGGTGCACCCTTCCTGGATCCCGGCTCACACGCGCTACGCAGCATGGGCCGGGCATCATAGACGAAAGGCGGCCCTTGAGGAGGCTTCGGGAAGCGAGATGATTCCTTGCCCCACCCAACCAGCTTGGTTCCCGCTCGGCTCGGGAAATTGCGTCGGAGCAGTGACGGA
>JBFLZG010000142.1:0-5823 GCA_040756235.1 bacterium
CCTCCCTGGCTCCGGGGGTTGCTTCGGTCGCCTGTGGCTCCCTCGCAATGTCCGCAACACTTCGTGTCCTCGCTCCGCCCGCTCAATGCGGCCTTGGCCGGGGATGACGAAACCACCGTCACCCCGGCGCACCCAAGATCGGGCCCGGGGCAGGTCCTGGATCAGGTCCGGGGCCAGTCCCTGCTCCGCGCTCCTGATGAAGGCTGCTGGATCCCGGGACGGGCGAAGTCTTGTCCTTGACGGTGCGAGCCCCGGATGCCATCATCATGCCTGGCCACAGAGTCGTCACCGCGACCTTTGCAGAGCGGACCAGATGATGCCCCGCCCGCCTGATCCTGCCGATCCTTCCGGCCTGTTCCGACGCATCAGCCGCTCGATCTTTCCGGGCCCGCCCCAGGACGCAAAGGACGAGCGGGGCAGCCGCCAGGGCGAGCACGGAAGCCGGCGCTGGTTCAACACCCTGATCCTTCACTTTCGTCCCCGCCGGGTGCCGGAGCGCACGCTCCGGTTCAGCCTGAGCTGGGGGCTGGGCGGCATGGCGTTCGTGCTGGTCCTGCTCGCGACGGGGACGGGTATTCTCCTGAAGTTCTCCTACGAGCCGTCTCCGGCGAGTGCGTACGAATCGGTCGTCCGCCTGCAGCACGCGCTCCCTTACGGCGGCTGGCTCCGCAGCCTGCACCACTGGAGCGCGAACCTGCTGGTGGTCGTGGCCTTTCTCCACTTCCTGCGCGTGTTCTTCACCGGGGCGTTCCACCCTCCCCGACAGTTCAACTGGATCATCGGTCTGGGGCTGTTTCTGGCCCTTCTCCTGTCGAACTTCACCGGCTATCTGCTGCCGTGGGATCAGTTGGCCTTCTGGGCGGTCACCATCAGCACAGGGATGCTGGAATATGTCCCGGCGATCGGGGCAGGGCTCAAGAGGCTGGTCCAGGGAGGACCTGAAATCGGACCGGCCACGCTCTCCAACTTCTATGCGATCCACACGGCCGTCCTTCCGGCGGCGCTGCTCATTCTCCTGCCGTTTCACTTCTGGCGGGTACGCAAGGCCGGCGGCCTGGTCGTCCCCCGCGCCCCCTCGGGAGCGCCTGAAACGCAGGGGCCCGGACCCTCCGTGCCGAGCATTCCGGATCTGATCCTGCGCGAGGGGGTGGTGGCGCTCGTTCTGGTCGCCTTCCTGCTGGTGTTCTCCATTCTGGTCGAGGCCCCCCTCGGGAGCGGGGCCAATCCGGGGCTGAGCCCGAATCCCACCAAAGCTCCCTGGTATTTCATGGGCATCCAGGAGACGCTGATGCACTTTCACCCGCTCTTTGCCCTCTTCTTCATCCCGGTCCTCACCGTCCTGGCGCTCGTGGCGCTTCCCTACGTCCGCTATCCGTGCGACACGGCCGGCGTGTGGTTCGCTTCCACGGCGGGCCGGAGAATGGCTGGGGCCGCCCTCGTTGCCGCTCTCGTGGCCACGCCTCTGGGAATCCTTGCCGACGAGTACCTCGTCGACCCGGCGTCCGTCCTGCCCGGCCTGCCGGCTGCGGTCACGGGCGGCTTGCTTCCTTTCGGTCTCGTGCTGGCGGGCATGGCCGGCTTCTGCACCCTCATGGGGCGCAAGTTTTCCCGCGGCAAGAACGAGCTCATCCAGATGCTCTTCGTTCTCTTCGCGGGTGCTTTTCTGGTGTTCACGCTGACCGGCATTTTTTTCCGGGGAGAAGGAATGAGGCTCGCATGGCCGTGGCAGGTCCCATGAAGAGGCCGAAACAAAAAGAGCAGGCGATGGGCGCTGCCAAACCAGAGGAGGACCGTGAGGACCCAGGCGGCCCGGAGCCCGCGCGCAGATCGTTTCTCGGCAAGATCTGGATAGGCCTGGGCATTCTTGCGCTGCTGGAGATGGCGGGAGTGGTGGCGGCTTTCCTCAGGCCGCGCCGAGCAACGATCCCGGAGGAAGGTCCTGGAGCCGTCTTCGAAGTCGGTCCGGTGGACCGGTTCCCCAAGGGCTCGGTGACCGCCTTCGTGCGCGGGAAGTTCTATCTGGCCCGGCTGGAAGACGGCGGTTTCCTTGCCCTGTCGCGCAAGTGCACGCACCTGGGATGCACGCTGCCCTGGTCTCCCGAGGAACAGAGATTCACCTGCCCGTGCCACTCCTCGGCCTTCGACATCCGCGGCGAGGTGATCGCCCCCCCGGCGCCCCGGGCCCTGGACCTCTATCGCGTCTTCGTCGAGAACAAGATCGTCAAGGTCGATACCGGCAGAGCGATCCGGCGCGACACGTTCAAGCCCGAGCACGTCGTGTATGCGGAAAAGGGTTGATCGATGAGATGCTGGAAGATCGCCGGTTTCATCGCCACCCTCGTGATCGCGCTGTCGGTCCCCTTCTACCATCTGAAGCTCCGCTGCCTGGGGACGGGGCAGAGCGCACCCCGAGCCCCGGCCGCGGCGGCCGTTTTCGTGGGCAGCCGGGAGTGCAGGGACTGTCACGAGAAGGAATACGAAAAGTGGCAGGACTCCCACCATGCCCACGCCATGCACGTGGCCGGCGAGAGCACGGTGCTCGGCGACTTCGACGAGGCCGTGTTCGAGATCCACGGCGCGACGTCGCGCTTCTACCGCAAGGACGGCCGATTCTTCGTGCACACCCGGGGGCCGGGCGGCAAGCCGGGCGATTTCGAGATCACCTACACCTTCGGCTGGTATCCTCTCCAGCAGTACCTGGTCCCGTTTCCCGACGGCCGTCTCCAGTGTCTCCCGCTTGCATGGGACGTGCGTCAAAAGACGTGGTACTCCCTCTACCCGGACGCGCCCATCGACCCCGGCGACTGGCTGTACTGGACAAATGCCGCCCAGAACTGGAACGGCATGTGCGCCGAATGCCACTCGACCAACCTGGAAAAGAATTATGATCTCGCGAGCGACACCTACCGGACGACCTGGTCGGACATCACCGTGGGCTGCGAGGCCTGTCACGGGCCGGGCTCCCGCCACGTGGAATGGGGCGAGATGCCGGACATGGCCCGGCCGCGGGCGGAAAATTGCGAGCTCGTCGTGAAGACCTCCGGGCTCCCTTCCCGCAAGCTGGTGGAGGTCTGCGCGCCCTGTCACTCTCGCCGCGCCCAGCTCGGAGAGTACGCCCACGCCGAACGGGACTTGATGGACAGCATGCTGCCCAGCCTGCTCGCCGAGGAGCTGTATTTCGCGGACGGCCAGATCCTGGGCGAGGTCTACGAGTACGGCTCGTTCACGCAGAGCAAGATGTACCATCGAGACGTGCGCTGCAGCGACTGCCACGATGTGCACAGCATCCGGCGGGTCGGGGAAGGCAACGGCACGTGCCTGCAGTGCCACCGCGCAGCGGATTACGACACGCGAGAGCATCACTTCCACAAGCAGAGAAGGGAGGCGGGGGAGCCTCTGAGGTCTGCCGACGGGAGCGTGCTTTTCGAGGTGGGGAGCGGCGCCGAGTGCACCCGCTGCCACATGCCGAGCCGCACCTACATGGGCATCGATGAACGATTCGACCACAGTTTCCGGATCCCGCGGCCGGACCTGAGCGAGCGGCTCGGCACCCCGAACGCCTGCAACGGCTGCCACACCGAAAAGACGGCCCGCTGGGCGGACGAGGTCCTCAGCGCGTGGTATGGCCCCGGCCGCAGGCCGCACTACGGCGACGTCCTGGAGGCAGGCCGCCGGGCTCGGCCCGAGGCGGTGAAGGACCTCATCCGGCTGGCAGGCGATCCGCTCTATCCGGTCATCGTGCGGGCGACCGCGCTCTCGCTGCTTGCAGCCGATGCGGGCGACGAGGACGCGATGCGGGCGTTCGAGGTGGCGCTCATGGATGAAGAAGCGCTCATCCGCAGGACCGCGCTGGAAGGGCTCGCCCTCTCGACGCAGGAGGAAAAGGCGCAGCTCCTTGCCCCTCTCCTCTACGATCCTGTCAAGGCCGTGCGCATGGAGGCTGCCAGCGGCCTGGCAGGCGAGCCTTCCGAACGATTGCGAGCGGACGAGCAAAGGACGTTCCAGGCTGCGTTGCGGGAATTCGAGTCGGCCATGGAATACTCCGCGGATTTTGCCGCTTCCCGGCACAACCTGGGCAATCTCTGCGCGGCCCTGGACCGGCACGCGGAGGCGATCCGCCACTACCTGGCTGCGATCCGGATCGACGGCGAATTCTATCCGGCCAAGGTCAATCTGGCGATGCTGTACAACGGCAAGGGCGAGAACGATAAGGCCGAGGAGCTGTTCCGCCAGGTCCTGGCGGCGCATCCGGGCCATCACGAGATCGCCTACTCGCTGGGACTGCTCCTGGCCGAGATGAAAAGGTACGACGAGGCGGTCGTCTTTCTGGAGCAGGCTGCCCGCGGGATGCCGCAGCGGGCCCGCATCCACTACAATCTTGGACTCTTGCTCCAGTACTTGCAGCGCGGCGCCGAAGCAGAGGCCGAGCTGCTCGGAGCGCTCGAGCTGGAGCCGGACAACGCCGACTATCTCTATGCCGCGGCCGACTGTTACTTGAAGGCAGGACAGCTGTCAAAAGCGAAGATCATGGCCGAGCGCATGACCGCCAGGCATCCCGGCTTCACCGCCGGCCGCGAGCTGCTGCATGACATTGAAAGTGAGCTGAACCTGCGCGGCGGAGAGTGAGCGGCAAACCCAGCCCTTTACCCATGAGTCGGGCCATCAGAGGGAAGAGTGAAATACGGCTCTTCTTGGTCATTCCGACGCAGGAGGCTGTGTCGCAAGCCGGCCAGACCCTGCTCCCTGCCTTTCCGTCACCCCGGCGAACCCCGGATCGGAGTCCGGGGCAGGGGCCGGGGTCCAGTCACTGTTACCCGACAATCACCGCTGTGCACGGTGCACCCTCCTGGATCCCGGCTCCCACGCGCTCCGCAGTTGGGCCGGGATGACGAAATAGGACACAGCCTCGCAGCCCGGAATGCAGTCCTTGCACCCCGTGATTTGCAGGGACGACCGGCCGGGCACCCCTACTTGGCGCAGACCTCTGGATTCCGGCTATGTCATAGCGTTCCGCACATGGGCCGGGATGACGATCATTCCATGCCCTTGGCGCTCACCTTCTCCACCGAGATAGCCATCGCTTCGGTGTACGTGACGACGATGGTCTCGCCGATGCGCATCTGCGGCAGCTTGGAGGGATCGGCCACACGCGCGGTCACATACCTGCCGAGCGGCCCTTTGACCGTGATGGTGCTCGTGGGGCGATCGAGCCCCTCGATCGTGGTGACCGCTTTGATCCAGCGCATCGCGCCCGCACCCGGCGCGCGGTCCGGGGAGGACTTGCCTGCGGTCTCGACGACTTCCATCGGATGCTTTGCTTCCTCGAGGGTGGGCTCGCGGAGCTCCGCCGCATAAGAGACGTAGTAGTCGGCCTTTACCGTGTCGCCGGTCTTGATCTCGTCGAGGCGCTTCACTTTCTCGTCCGCAATCAGGGTGAAAACATTGCCGAGCGGTCCTTTCAGCGTCAGCTCGCGTTTGTCGAGATCGATCGCCTCGACCGTGGCCGTCACGCTTACGAAGCCGGCGTCTGCGGCCATCAGCCGAGGCTCCGCGGTGGACGGATTCTGCTGGGCGAGCACGGGCATCGCCAGGGCCAGGCACAGCAGCGCACAGCAGAAGGGCAGCTTCTCGAGTGTTTCCCGCTTCATGTCTCCTCTCCTTTCGCAGTCTGGTGGGCCCGGCGCGAAGACCCTATGTAGAGGCTGTCCCAAAACGCCCATCTGCGGCGTTGCACTCATCCTTCGTCACTGCGGCGTACTTCCATGTACGCCTCATTCCTCAGGATTTCGTGCGCCTTGCATCTGGGCATTTTTGAACAGCCTC
>JBFLZG010000143.1:0-23269 GCA_040756235.1 bacterium
TAGAGCCTGTCCCAACAGGCTCGATTTCAGAGGCTGTTCAAAAATGCCCAGATGCAAGGCGCACGAAATCCTGAGGAACGAGGCGTACATAGAAGTACGCCGCAGTGACGAAGGATGAGTGCAACGCCGCAGATGGGCGTTTTGGGACAGCCTCTAACTTAGCACGATCCCGCGGGCCGTGGAAGGAACGCTCCGCCCGGCGCGCGCCGTCCGTGCCGTCGGCTCTCTGCCGCGGGCGACCAAGCGGCTTTGCCGGCCCGTCTTCAAGCCGGCCTGCGGGCCGCGAGCATGAGACGCCCCCCCGTGAGCCTCTCGCTCGATCGGGAGCCGTAGCTGTTGAACGTCTGCAGGTCCGCGAACCCCTGTCTCCGCATCAGGTGCGCGATCTGCGGCAATCCCACCATGGCCAGGGTGTGCTTCTTGCTCAGGCGGCGCTCGGCCCCGAGGGAGTCCAGGAGAACAAATTCGTCCGTCTGTACCCACAGGTTGTCGTGAAAATCGAACTCGTTCCGCTGTCGGTATCGTACCGCCCGGCCATCGAGCGCCAGGGTTCGTTCCTCCGGTTCCCGGTAGTGCTTGAGGACCCAGGAGGGGTTGGCCGTTTCCAGGAACAATACCCCCTGACTTCGCAGAGCGCGGAAGGCCCTCTCCAGCCCCACGATCCTGTCCTCCACCGTGAGCAGATAGGAAAAGGGTCCGTTGATCGCGGCCACCAGATCGAAGAAGTCTTCTTGAGCGATATCGGCGAATCCTCCCTGAAGGACGCGCACGTCCGGATGCACGCGGGCCGTCTCCTCGGCGCTTTCCAGGAAATCCGGCTCCGGGTCCATTCCCCACACCTTCCATCCGAGCCTGGCGAGCTCGCCCAGCATGCGGCCCGGGCCGCACCCGATGTCAAGGACCCGCAGCGGCCCCTTCAGGCCGTAAGATGCGGCGAGCCACTGGATGAAATCGGTGATCGGTGCCGGATCCGTGTCGGTCAGGGAATAGAGCGCGCTTTGCAGGTTTTTCATGGTCCGTCGCCCTGAGCAGGCTGTTCGATACGGAGACTCTGCGCCAAGCAGTTAGATGCATGGAATCCGCGCGCCGCAAGCCGATCCGGTCGGCCGCGGCCGTGCCTGTCTTGCCTGCGATCTCCTTTTCTGACCGGAAGCATCGAAACAGAAGCGGCTTGTGCAACATGGCATGCCGAGGCTGCACGGGAAAACGTGTCGAAGCGGGAGACATGACTTGAGACTTTACAGGGACCGCACGGAGGCGGGCCGGACCCTGGCGGTCGCCCTGGCCGGCTATCGGGACAAACCCGAGGTCCTGGTCCTTGCCCTTCCGAGGGGAGGAGTCGAGGTGGCCTGCGAGGTGGCCCGGGAGCTTCGCGCGGAGCTGGATATCATGATCGTTCGCAAGCTCGGCTTCCCGGGGCAGGAAGAGCTCGCCATGGGTGCCATCGCCACCGGCGGCGTGCGGATCATGAACCCGGAGGTCGCCGGGGAGATCCCGGAGCAGATCATCGAACGTGTCGCGGAAAGGGAAAGCGAGGAGCTCCGCCGCCGTGAGATGAGCTACCGCGGCGACCGTCCGGCGCCGCGCCTCGGCGGCCGGCGCGTGATCCTCGTCGACGACGGTCTTGCCACGGGCGCTACCATGCGGGCGTCGATCGCGGCGGTGCGCAGGCAAGATCCTGAAGAAGTCGTGGTGGCGGTTCCGGTGGCGCCGCGGACCACGGTCGACCGTCTGCGTGAGGAGGCGGATGAGGTGATCTGCCCGGCCACGCCGTCGCTGTTCTATGCCATCGGGGAATGGTACGAGGATTTCTCGCAGACCAGCGATCAGGAAGTCCGCGCCCTCTTGCGGCGTGCGTGGGACGAGCACGATGATGCAGCCCAACCCCGCCAATGAGAGCACGGAAGTCCTCGTGGATGCGGCGGGCGCGGCGTTGAAGGGCGACCTAGCGATCCCGGGCGGAGCGGAAGCTTTCGTGCTCTTCGCCCACGGCAGCGGCAGCAGCCGGCTCAGCCCGCGGAACCGACTCGTTGCGGCCGGGCTGAACGATGCCGGGCTGGCCACGCTCTTGTTCGATCTGCTCACGGCGGCGGAAGAGAGTCGGGACTTGCGGACCCGCGAGTTCCGCTTCGACATCGGCCTGCTCGCGGCTCGCCTCACGGGCGCGGTCGACTGGGCGGGCCGGTCGGACCGCGTGCGCGGCATGCCCATCGGCTTGTTCGGCTCAAGCACCGGAGCGGCCGCCGCCCTGATTGCTGCCGCTCGGCGGCCCGCGGCCGCCCGCGCGGTCGTCTCCAGAGGAGGTCGGCCGGATCTTGCCGGTGAAGCCCTGCCGCAGGTCGAGGCGCCGACCCTCCTGCTCGTGGGCGGAGAGGACCGGGTGGTGATCGAGCTCAACCGTAGGGCCGCCGAAGCGATGCAGGCGCCGAATCGCGTCGAGATCGTCCCCGGGGCGACGCACCTGTTCGAGGAGCCAGGCAAGCTCGAGGAGGTCATTCGCCTGGCCGGCCATTGGTTCACGGAACACCTGAAATGAGGGAAGGTCTTCTATTGCCGCGAGGTGGCTTCCGAGCAGATGGAGGTCTGCGCCCGGCCTCGCCAGGATCGTGCCGCGCTGTGGTGCAAGATAGTTGAATTGGGAATGCGACATGAACGGTAGGGTATAATCCGGTGCAATTGGGGTCTTCATCCGGCAGAAATACAGGCCTACGCCACTTGGGCAGCCCCGGGAATCATCTTAGACTGGAGATAGCTTCGTGCTTTCCGGAGGAGTCCGTTCTGACGGAAGAGCCGAGGCAAGGAAAGAAGGAAAGGATGTCCATGTCACAGCACGGGAATAAAAGAGTGAATATCAATCGGGCTTCCAAGGAAGAGCTCACCGGGTTGGCAGGTATCGGTGAGAAAACCGCGGACGCCATCATCCGATACCGATCAAGGCATGGGGCCTTTCAGACCATCGAAGAGTTGCGCCACGTCGGAAATCTGTTCGAGCAGCACGTTTCGTACCTAAGAGAAAAGGTGAGCGTCTGAGGTGCGGACCTTCTTGGATGATCTTTTCTCTGTCATTGCTACGTATCTCCGCCGAGCCTGCGGCGCAATTCCTCGAGCTCGTTGCAGACCTCCCATGGCACGCGCGGCCCTAGGCTGTCGAAAAAGGCACTGACGCTTTCGGCCTCGTTCCTCCAGTCCGACGCGTTCACTGCGAGAAGCTCCTCCATCGTCTTCTCGGAAAGGTCGAGACCGGTCATGTCGAAGGCGTCTGCCGTGGGCAGCCAGCCGAGGGGCGAGCTGACCGCTTTTCCCTCGCCCCTCGTTCGCTGCAGAATCCACTCGAGCACGCGCAGATTCTCGCCGTAACCGGGCCAGAGAAAGCGTGCCTCTCTGTCCTTGCGGAACCAGTTGACGTGAAAGATCTTGGGCGGATGCTTGAGAAGGCGCCCCATGTGGATCCAGTGCTTGAAATAGTCGGCAATGTTGTATCCGCAGAACGGCAGCATGGCAAACGGGTCGCGCCGCACCTCACCCTGCTTCCCGTACTGGGCCGCGGTGCGCTCGCTGGCCATGCTCGCGCCGATGAAGACGCCGTGGTTCCATGAAAAGGCCTCGTAGACGAGCGGTGCGAGGTGCTCGCGCCGGCCGCCGAAGACAAAAGCCGAGATCGGCACCCCGTGGTGATGGTCCATGCGGTGGGAAGCCGTCGGACACTGGCGCAGGGGAGCGGTGAAGCGGCTGTTGGGATGGGCGCCCGGGATCGCGTGTCCCTTCTTGTCCTTCTTACCGGGGTGCCATGGCCGGCCGAGCCAGTCCTCGGCTTCGGCGGGCGGCTCCCCGTCGCCATCTTCCCACCAGACCGTCCCGTCCTTTCCGAGGACCACGTTGGTGTAGATCGTGTTCCTGCGGATCGTGATCATGGCGTTCCGGTTGGTCCGCGAACTGGTTCCCGGGGCCACGCCGAAGAACCCGCTCTCCGGGTTCACGGCCCAGAGCCGGCCGTCGGTGTCCGGCCGGATCCACGCGATGTCGTCGCCGAGCGTCCAGATGCGGTACCCCTTACTTCTCAGGCCGTCGGGCGGGATGAGCATCGCCAGGTTGGTCTTGCCGCAGGCGCTGGGGAAAGCGGCCGCCACGTAGTCGATGTAGCCGCTCGGCTCCTCGATTCCCAATATGAGCATATGCTCGGCGAGCCACCCCTCGTCGCGGGCCATCCAGGAAGCGATGCGGAGAGAGAGGCACTTCTTGCCGAGCAGCACGTTTCCGCCGTAGCCCGAGTTCACGGACCAGATGGCGTTGTCCTCGGGGAAATGCAGAATGCGCCGCTTGTCCGGGTCGAGGCAGGCCTTGCTGTGCACGCATCGCGTGAAATTGCCGCTGCGACCGAGTGCCTCCAGCACCTCTACGCCCACGCGGGTCATGATGAGCATGTTGAGGACCACGTAGATGCTGTCGGTCAGCTCCACGCCGATCTTGCTGAAGGGAGAGCCCACCGGCCCCATGGAGAACGGGATCACGAACATCGTGCGGCCCCGCATCGATCCTCGGAAGAAGTTGGCCGCTTCCAGGTAAGCCTCTTCCGGCGCCTTCCAGTTGTTTGTGGTCCCGGCATCGCGCTTGTTCCGGCAGCAGATGAAGGTCTTGTCCTCGGTGCGGGCCACGTCGCCCGGATCCGTACGATGATAGTAGCAGCCGGGCAGCTTCTCCTGATCGAGCTCGATCAGCTCGCCGGTCCGGCATGCCTCGGCCCTCAACACATCGCGCTGCTCGTCCGAGCCGTCGATCCAGACGACGCTGTCGGGCAGACAGAGCGCGGCCATCTCCTCGATCCAGGTCTTGAGGATCCTGTTGCCGCATATCAGATGGCCGTTGTTCATCGTTCTCTCCAGAGAAAAAATGGAAGCCTCGGGAAAACCCGTGCGAGAATTCAGGCTGGCGGAAGAGAGAGAGAGGTAACCATCCACCTCAGGCCTCATGATACGGCACTCACGCAGAGAGTCAACTCCCGGGCGCAGGGGTCTTGCACCTCGGGTTTGGTGCGCTATGATGGAGCCGCAACGCAAGGGCCGGGCACGCCTGGCCGGGACATCGGCGGAGCGAGGGCTGCGCGCGCTGCGCCTCCCTCAGATGACAGGACAGATGTTCCAGACTCGAGGAGAAGAAGAGGAGGGAATCGGGTGGCCGAGAGATCCGCATCAAGCAGGAAAGCCGCATCCATCCAGAAGATCCTTTCGAGGCTGAGAAGAGAGGGCGCCACGGAAGCGGTCCTCATGAACGCGCGGGACGTGATCGTGGACGAGCGGGTGCGGCTCAAGTGCCGCATCCCGGTGTGCGAGTCCTATGGACGCAATTTCATGTGCCCTCCCCACGTCCCCTCGGTCGCCGAGTTCCGCACGGCGCTCGAGAAATTCTCGCGCGCCCTGCTCGTCCGCTTGACCGTGCCCCTGTCCAAGAGGCCCATGGGCCCGGGAAAGAACGTCTATGCACCGGCAAAGAGACTGCACGAGCTCATCAACCTGGGGGAAAAGATCGCATTCGAGGCGGGCTTTCGTTTCGCGACCGGACTGATCGGAGGATGCTGCCGGCTTTGTCCGGACTGCGCCGGCGTGAAACCGGACGGCCGGTGCGCCCATCCCTTCAAGGCCCGTCCGTCCATGGAAGCCATGGGGATCGATGTGGCGGCGACGACCGCAAGAGCCGGCCTGGATCCCGTATCGTTTCCCGTCGGCCGGAGTGTGACTTGGACCGGCCTCATCCTGCTCTGAAAAATCAAGGTCAAAGGGAAGAGTGGAAAAGAACTCTTCCTTTTCACCTCTTGCCTTTCAGCTTTGACCTTCCCGCCGGCAGATGGGCCTTTTTCAAGCAGGCCGGTCCATGGCCAGGCCGTTCAAAAGGGTCCAGATGCAAGGCGCGCGAAGTTTGAGGAACGAGGCGTACTCACGTACGCCGCAGTGACGATAAACGAGCGCAACGCAGCAGATGGGCCTTTTCCCCTGCTGCGCTCGCCCATGAGAAGCTCACGGTCGAACCCAGCCGGGCGCCGTCCGCCGGGCTCAGGAGCGGCGGTGCGGTCGGGCAGGTGCCCGGGATCGTGAAGAAGGTGGGGACCGAGAACAGGCCCAGACCGCAGGCCTGGCTCCAGGCAACGACCATCCACGCGTAATCGCCCTCGGGAATGTCGCTGCTGGGCGTGTATGCGTTCGTCGTCGAGATCCCGAGAAGCCGCAGGTCGGTCGGGTTGTTCACGGGCAGGTACACGACCGCGTACGCCTCGCCTCCCTGCACGAGGTTCCAGCTGAACTCGGGGCGGGGAGCCTGAAACCTTGCGGTCGGTCCGGGTCCGGCCCCCGGACGCGATCGGGCGTCAGAGAAGGCAGCTCATGAGTGCGCCCCTTTTCCTCCATGAACACGCCGTGGTCCGTCGCTGTGCTTGCGGATCTCTTTTCTCTGGTTGGGGGCTCCGATGTGCCATGGCGACCTCCGCAGCGGAAAGGGGCAAACATTTGGGAAGAAGAATAATGTAAATACGTTTTGGCCAGAAAAGAATATGAAAGCGTCCCGCCATGTCAATGGAGCACCAGGACCGGCCAGGAAACGGGAGGGTACGGCCGCCTGCGGCCGGAGACGAACGTGCTCGAATTGGCTCGGCATGGGGACTGCCTGGCTCGAGAGGTTCCGATCGATCCTCAGGTCGACCGGCCGGAGCCGGATTTCTCGATGATCTCACGGCAGAGGGTCAGACCCTCGATCGAGACCGGCATGCCCCCGTAAGTGGACATCTGGAGGATGACCTCGGCGACTTCGTTCCGGGTCGCTCCGGCCCTGAAAGCGGCAATGATGTGGCTTCTCAGCTCTTGCGTGCGGTTGAGGACGCACAGGGCGGCGACCGCGCATAGCTCCCTCTCCCTCTGTGTCAGCACGTCCCGGGCATAGAGGTTCTCGAACACATGGGTGAAGAAGTCTTCGGGGAAGTCGAAGTACTCGAACAGCTCGCGCATGAGCCTCGTGCGGGTACGTCCCAAGAGTTTTTCCGAGACCTCGATCGGGCTGTCGCCAGGCCGGATGTCGGATGCGATCGCCATGCTCCCTCCTCTTCGTGTAAAGTGCTCGCTCGACTCCCTGCGGGCGTCGTGCCAGCAACATACGGAAGTGGCGGGTCGCTTTCAATGCGGGCCGGACGAGGACGCAACACGCCTGGCCTCGGATCTAAAGATCGGAGCGGGAAAGGACGAATTTTCGACTATGGGGAACGCACAGACGAGTCCGGGCATCCTGGCGGTTTTCTCGATTCTCATTCTGCTCCCGGCCTGCGGGGAGGATCTGCCTCAGCTCGAGCCGCCGAACCCGGCCTTCACGCGGTTCGTCGAGGGCGGAAGCCTCCAGCGCCGCTCGACCGAATCGGGGTTCGCGCTCGGGTACATTCCCTCGCCGATTCGGCCGGAGAGACATCTCTTCGAGCGGGAGGCGTCCGCGTCAGACCCCGAGTACGACATGCGGGACCCGAACGGCGACGGGAACACGAGCGACGGCCTCCTGACTCCGGTCCGGGACCAGGGGGGCTGCGGCTCCTGCTGGGCCTTCGCGTCTTACGGCGCGCTCGAAAGCCAGCTCAAGCAGTCGTGGGCTCTGGCGCTGGATTTCTCGGAGGACAACCTCAAGCACCTCAACGGCTTCGACAGCGGTCCCTGCGACGGCGGCAACATCGACTTCAGCACGGCCTATCTCTCCCGGTACGACGGGCCGATCAGCGAGGCAGACGATCCGTACGATGACTCCGCCGAATCGGAGTACTGCACGGGGTGCGCCCCGGTGCGGTACGCGGACTCGGTGGTCTTTCTTCCCACGCGGGCAGCGGTGACCGACAACGCTTACATCAAGCAGGCGGTTTTGGAGCACGGCGGCCTTTATGCGTCTTTGTATATGGACTCCCCTTTCTACAATGACTCGGACCAGACCTACTGTTACGACGATCCGAACGATTCTTACGCCGACAGCAACCACGCAGTCGTGATCGTGGGCTGGGATGATGACAAGTACGTGGGGCAGGCCCCGCCCGGCGGCCGATACGGTGCTTTCATCGTGCGCAACAGCTGGAGCGCCTCCTGGGGCGAAGGCGGCTACTTCTACGTATCCTATTACGACGAGAGCATCGCCTTCTCGAGCTTGGCGCATTTCGAAGACCGTGCGGAGTCGGACCTTGCCGTCGACACGGCCTATACTTACGACACTTTGGGATGGACCGGTTCGATCGGCTACGGGGACACGGTTGCTTGGGGAGCCAACTGGTTCGTGCCGGAGCAGGATGAAGAGCTCGCCGGGGTGGGTTTCTACGCGACCGACTCCCCGACAGACTATGAGGTCTACGTTTACGAGAATTTCGACGGCAGCACGTTTTCCGACCTTACGGCCACGGCCGGCGGGACCGTCGCTTACCGGGGTTGGCACACGGTCCAGCTCGACACGCCCGTGGCGGTCCGGACCGGGGACGGTTTCGGCATCGCCGTACGGTTCTCCAACTCCGACTCCACTTGGCCGCTCCCCGTCGAGATGCCATTTGCCGGCTATTCATCGGCTTCCACCGCCAACCCGGGAGAAGGCTACGTTTCCTATGAGGGCTCTGCATGGACGGATGTGACCGCGATCAGCTGGTGCACGGAATGCAGCGTGTGCATCAAGGCCCTGTGCCGTGCCCCGGTGCCGTCCATCCCGCTCCCTGCTGCGGAGGCCTACGGACGGATTACCGGAGGAGACCTGACGCACGTCGAAGAGGTGAGATACTCATTCCAGGGAATCTCCGGACAGGTCATCCTCCGCTATCAAGCCTGGGACGTCGACTTCGCACGGGAAGTCGAGATCCTCGTCAACGGTCAGTCCGCAGGTTTTGCCCGGGTCACCGCGAACAACAGCTGGGGCCCCATGCAGTCGCTGCTTCTGCCGGGCGGGCTCGTAAACGACGCCTCCGAAAACCTCCTCACCTTCTCGAACACGTACAATCCCCCGAAAACCTACCTGTGGGGGGTGCGGGAGGTATCCGTGGAGGCCGAGGTCATTCCGCTGCCCGCCCCTGAAGCGTACGGCCGGATCACCGGGGGGGACCAGACCCACGTGCAGGAGGTGAGCTACGGCTTCGAGGGCCTGTCCGGCGAAGTCGAGCTCTTCTACAGGGCCTGGGACGTGGACTATGCGAATGAAGTCGAGATCCTGGTCAACGACCACTCCCTGGGGTTCGCCCCCAGGACCCTGAACAATTCCTGGGGCATGACGCAGTCGATCGTCGCCCCGGACGAATACGTGAACGACGCCCTGGCGAACCTTCTCACCTTTGCGAATACGTTCAACCCGCCGAAGACCTACCTCTGGGGGGTCAAGGAGGTGATGTCCGATGCGGAGGTCGTCCCGCTGCCTGCGGCCGGGGCCTACGGCCGGATCTCGGGAGGGGATCACACCCACGTGCAGGAGGTGAGCTACAGCTTCCAAGGTCTTGCCGGCGCGGTCACCCTGACCTACGAAGCCTGGGACGTCGATTACGCGAACGAAGTGCAGATTCTCGTGAACGGCCAGCCCGCGGGCTTTGCCCCGGTGACGTCGAACAACAGCTGGGGCCCTCTCCGGGCGATCGTCCTGCCCGACCCGTTCGTGCACGACGCATCGACGAACCTTCTGGTCTTCGACAACACCTACAACCCGCCCAACACCTACTGGTGGGGCGTGCGCAACGTCGCCGTGGAGTGAGCCTGTTCTTCCCGTACCCGGGCTTTCAAGCCACCCGGACCATGCGCTTGCCGAAATTCTCTCCATGCAGGAGGCCGACCAGCGCCCTCGGTGTGTTTTCGAGCCCCTCGATGACGTCTTCCCTGACCCGGATCCTGCCCGCGGCAACCCACTCGGCGAGCTGCTTCCAGGCCGGTGCATACCTGTCCTGATGATCCATGACGATGAAGCCGCACATGGTGATGCGCCTGATGACCAGCAGGCCGGGGATCCCGCGGGGGCCGTTCTGGGGAAGCTCGCCGTCGTAGCCGGACACCATCCCGCAGCAGACGACGCGGCCGTGCGCGTTGGTCTGGAACAGGGCCGCCTCGAGGATTTCGCCTCCGACATTGTCGAAGTAGATATCGATTCCCTCAGGGCAGGCCCGGCGCAGGCCATGGGCGACGCTCTCCTTCTTGTAGTTCAGCGCGGCGTCGAAGCCGAGGTCTCCGGTGAGCCAGGCGCATTTCTCGTCCGAGCCGGCGATGCCGACCACCCGGCAGCCCCGGATCTTGCCGATCTGTCCCGTGATCGAGCCCACGGCGCCGGCAGCCGCCGAGACGACGAGCGTCTCGCCCGGCTTGGGCCTGCCGATCTCCGTCAGGCCGAAGTAAGCAGTCAGTCCGGTGATGCCGTATATGCTCAAGAGATGCGTGAGCGGTTGGATGCGCGGCTGCCGGTAGAGTTGTCCGCCGGGCCGGACGGCGTACTCCTGCCATCCGCAATCGCCGGCCACGAGATCGCCTTCCTTGAGCTTTGGGTGCCGGGAGGCGACCACTTCTCCCAGGGCGTAGCCGGGCATGACGTCGCCGGCCTTGACGGCCTCCCGATAGGTGGTCCCCTGCAGCCATGCCCGGTTGGCCGGGTCGATCGAGATGTAGCGCACCCGGACGAGCACCTCGCTTTCTGCCGGCTGCGGGGGAGCGCCTTCCCGCATGACGAAATGCTCGGTCCCCAGCCTGCCCTTCGGGAGAGTGGCCACGACGATCTGTCGGTTGCCTTTTTCTGTCATCGCGAGGCTCCTCCTGCTGCCCTGCATCCCAGCGTAGACGAGGGGCGAAGACCCGTCAAACCGCCCCGGTCCGGTGCAGCCCGCCCCCGGTTCAGGAGCGGCTCCGCACGCGGGACTCTCGAATCGACGGAGACGGCACGAGCCCTGCGTGCGCTTTCGTGGCGCCTCCGGAGGGCCGAAGGGCCCGTTGGGGCATATACGGAAAGAGGGTCTTGGGGTATGATCGGCTGCGGGCGCAAACTCAGCGAAGAATACAAGCGTTCGACGGAGAACCGCTGCACGATCGGGTCGGAGGGGAAGAAGAATGAGAACCCGGAGGCGTTCACTCTGGCTCGTCCTTTCGATTCTCCTGGCAGCAGGGATGTGTCATGCCGGCAGCGAGGCCGGCTACCCCGAAAGCCCGGCGCCGGAGGGGAGTTGCTGCCTCGCCCGGACCGGGCCGTCGGGGGCGGACGCCGGGTCCCCTCAGACCCCGTCTTCGTTCGATGAGGCCACGGCTCCCGCGGCCGGAGCGCCCTTGCGGCTCACCGTGCTCTTCTTCAACGATCTCCACGGCCATCTCCTTCCTTTCACCGTCAAACAGGACGACGGGACCCGGGTCGAGGTCGGGGGGATCGCCCGCATCGCGACCCTCATCCGGGCAATCCGCACCCGGAACGAGGCACAAGGGGCCAGGACCCTGGTCCTGGTGGCCGGCGACATCCTGCAGGGCACGCCCATGTCCACGGTCTTCCATGGGGAGCCCGACGTGGAGTCTCTCAATGCCATCGGCGTGGATGCCATGGTGGTGGGCAACCACGAGTTCGACTTCGGGCTCGAGAATTTTCAGGCCCTGCGGAAGCGGGCGCAGTTTCCTTTCATCAGTGCGAACCTCATGTGGAAGGATTCCGGCCGCCCTGTCTGTGATGCCTATGCAGCCTTCACTCTGACCGACCGGATCCGGGTCACGGTCGTCGGAGCCACGACCGCACAGCTCCTCACGAGCACCCGGCCCGAGAACGTCGTGCTGCTCGAGGTCATCGACCCGATGCGGATCGTCCGGGAGGTCTACGAGAGCTCCCTGGGAAAGGGGCCGGTGATCCTGCTCTCGCACAGCAAGGCCCAAGCCGACGAGGCGATGGCCGCGGCCCTTCCGGGTCTCGTTGCAGTCATCGGCGGCCACGACCAGGTCCTGCTCAATCCCTGCAAGGAGGTCGGCGGCGTGCACATCTTCCAGGCCTTCGAGAAGGGCCGTTACCTCGGCCGCTTCGACCTGATCATCGACCCGCGCAGCGGGAAGGCCGCGGTCGCAAGCTGGACGTACGTGCCGATCACCGCCGACATCCGGCCCGATCCGGAGGTCGACCGTCTTGTGGAGGCCTATCACGCGAGGCTCGACAAGCAGTTCAAGGAGGTAATCGGCGAATGCATGGTCTTCATGGACGGCGAGCGGGAACGGATCCGGTATGAGGAGACGAACCTCGGGGACTTCGTTACGGACATCATGCGCGGCTCGACGGGCGCCGAGATCGCCCTGCTCAACGCCGGAAGCCTCAGGGCCAGCCTGGACGAAGGCCCGATCACGCTTGAAGAGGTGTTCAAGGCCATGCCGTACGAGAACGAGCTGGTGACGGTCCGGCTCACAGGGGAGGAGATCGCGGAGCTGCTCGGAAGGGCGGTGAGGAGTACCCGGGCGGAGGAAGACGGCGGGTTTCTCCACGTGTCCGGCATCTGCTTCAGGATCCGCGACCGGGTGCCCTGCGACATCCGGGTGGGCCCGAAGCCTCTGGACCCGGCAGCCACCTACACGGTCGCCATCACGGACTTCATGGCTTCGGGAGGCGACGGCTACGAGCTGCTCGCGCGCAAGCCTTCCACCAGGACCGGGTCTCCGCTGCGCGAGCTCATCGGGGACACGATCCGTCGGCAGGGAAAGGTGACCGCGGCAAAGGAAGGGAGGATCCTGCGGGAGGGCCCTTGATGGCGGTGCAGCGCAATCGCCCGCGTTTCATGAGGGTGTCGAAAGACACCCTCGCCGGCCTTCTCATCGGGAGCTCGGTTTCTTGCGCATGCGAATGGCCTGAGGCGTGACCTCGACGAGCTCGTCGTCGTTGATGTAGGCGATGCAGCTCTCCAGGCTCATTTCCACCGGGGGAGTCAGCACCACGTTCTCGTCGCAGCCCACGGCGCGCACGTTGGTCAGCTTCTTCCCCTTGGCCGGGTTGACCACCATGTCGTTCTCCCGGCAGTGCTCGCCCAGGATCTGGCCGGCATAGACCCGCACGCCGGGCCCGTAGAAGAGCCTGCCTCGCTCCTGCAGGTTGAACAGGGCGTAAGCGACCGTCTTGCACGCCGACTTCACCACCATGACGCCGTTCTTGCGGTTGCGGATTTCGCCCGCCTGCGGGCCGTAGCCGCTGAACACGTAGTTCATCACGCCCATGCCCCGGGTGATCGACAGGAATTCCGGGCGGAATCCGAGCAGACCGCGCGTGGGGATCTTGTACACGATGCGCGCGGTGCCGTTGTTGCCCTGGTGCATTTCGAGGATCTGTCCCCTGCGCTTTCCCAGCCTCTCGATGACCGCACCCATGTACGGCTCTTCGACATCGATCGTCAGCTCCTCGTGCGGCTCCAGGAGGGCGTCGCCCTCCTGCTTCAAAATCACTTGCGGGCGGGTCACCTGGAATTCGTGCCCTTCCCGGCGCATGCGCTCGATGAGAATGGAAAGGTGCAGCTCCCCTCTGCCGGAGACCTTGAAGCCGGAACGGCCCTCCTGGGGCTCCACCATCAGGGCCACGTCCGCAAGGCCCTCCCTTCTGAGGCGTTCCTCCAGGTGGCGCGCGGTGGAGAAGGTACCCTCCGTTCCGGCAAAGGGAGAATCGTTGGGTACGAAGCTCATGGCCAGGGTCGGAGGGTCGATCTCGATGGGGGGCAGCGGCCGCGGGTCCTCGGGATCGGTGTAGGTGACGCCGACAGTGACGTCATCCATCCCGGCCACCGCGACGATCTCGCCCGTTCCGGCCAGGTCCGTGACCACTTTGCGGTTCCCCTCGAAGCGGTAGACCTTGGTGATGCGCGCGGGGACCGTCACGCCCCCGTCCCGGGCGACGACGATGTCCTTGTTCGTATTCAAGGTGCCGGAGGTGATCTTGCCGATGCCCAGCCGGCCCAGGTACGGCGAATAGTCGATCGAGCTCACGAGAAGTTGGAGCGGTGCGTCGGGGCTGCCCGAGGGAGGAGGGGTCTTCTGGACGATCGTCTTGCACAAGGGATCCATGCCGGCGGGCGGGTCGCCGATGTCGTCCAGGGCGTAGCCTTCCTTGGCGGAGGCGTACACGACCGGGAAATCGAGAAGCTCCTCCGGAGCGTCGAGCTTGACGAACAGGTCGAAAACACGGTCGACCGTCTCGGCCGGTCGCGCCGCCGGCTTGTCGATCTTGTTGACCACCACGATCGTCGGCAGCCGCAGGGCAAGGGCCTTCTTCAGCACGAAATAGGTCTGCGGCATGGGCCCCTCCTGCGCGTCCACCAACAGCAGGGCACCGTCGGCCATGCGCAGCACCCGCTCGACCTGCCCCCCGAAATCGGCGTGCCCGGGCGTGTCGATGATGTTGATCAGAAAGTCCCGGTACTTGAAGGAGCCGTTCTTGGACGCGATCGTGATCCCTCGCTCCCGCTCGAGATCGATGGAGTCCATGAGCCTTTCGGTGACGACCTGATTGTCGCGGAACATGCCGCTCTGCCTGAACAGCTGGTCCACGAGCGTCGTCTTGCCGTGGTCCACGTGTGCGATGATGGCGACGTTTCGGATCTTGTGCTGTTCCATTTGCTCGAGCGCCCTCGAACGATCTTGCGCGGCGTTCCTTCCGGACCCTTCCGCTTGCCGCGGACGGCAGCAGGTTCCCTTCATCATGCCAGGAGGATGGTGAGGAAAGTCAGGGGCGGGCTGAGCGGATGGCATGCCTGCGCGAATCACCGAAAACAAAATGAAGATTATCCATTTACATCGGAAAAAGCAAGAGGATGGGGAGGAGGCGGAGACTGCGGCGGTCCTTTCTGCAGCAAGGCGTTCAGGCTCGTCCGTGGCGCCGCGCGAGCCCGACGAGCCTCTTTTCATTTTTCTGTTTACGAGCTATTGACAGCACGGTCGCTTGCGAGTAATCTTTAACAAAGACAAGAGTAATTTCTGTATCGTATGACCGCAAGTGTACCGCCCAGATTTACCATGTCTGGGCGGTTTTTTGTTGTGGGTCTGTAAACGGGCGCTCGGCAGAACGAGTGCCAAACCAAGGAGGGTGTGAAAGGAATGGCAAAAGAAACCGGTACCGTCAAATGGTTCAGTGAGCAGAAGGGGTACGGCTTCATCGTCCGCGAGGGCGGAGAGCGTGACCTTTTCGTGCATCACAGTGCGATCTCGGGAGAAGGCTTCAAGACGCTCGCCGAAGGAGACCGCGTCGAGTTCACGGTCACGCAAGGACAGAAGGGCCCGGCTGCAGCCGAAGTCCGCAAGATCTAAGAAGATCAGGAGAAGAGAATCATGAGCAGGAAATTGTATGTCGGGAATCTGAGCTTCGGCGTCGACAACGCCGCTCTGGAGCAGATGTTCGCCCCCTATGGAAAGGTCGAGAGCGCAAGCGTGATCAACGATCGCTACACCGGCCAGAGCAAGGGATTCGGCTTCGTCGAGATGAGCACCCAGGAGGAAGCCAAAGCGGCCATTGCGGCGCTCAACGGCAAGGACCAAGGGGGCCGTTCGATCAAAGTGAACGAGGCCAAGCCGCGGGAAGACCGCGGGGGAGGAGGCGGCCGTGGTGGCTTCGGTGGCGGCGGAGGAGGCGGAAGGGGCCGTGGCGGGTTCGGAGGTGGCGGCGGCCGCAATTGGTAGCAGCCTGACTCCCGGCTGCGCGGATTCGGAACAAGCCGAAATCATTGAATTCGATCGAGCCGGGCACGCGCACGTGCCCGGCCGAGAGGTGCCCATGGCGAAAAGAAACAGGCAGACCTTCAGGAAAAGGGAGAGGGAGATGGCCAAGAAGCAGAAAAGGCAGGACAAGGCAGAGCGCATGGCTGCCCGTAAAGCCGTCCGACCCGCCGAGGACCAACCGCATCAGCCCGATTCTACTCTCTCGGAAACCCCCGATTCCGCTCTGGCGGAAACCCCCGAATAGCTCCGCTCTCCCTTCCGATGGTTCCCCCAAGGCGGCTCTGTCGAGAACCGCCGAGCCGCGGAGCCGGTTGCGGGCCGAGCAACGGCTCCGCCGGGCGGGCGCTCGCATTCCATCCAGCCTTGGCTGGTCAATTGCGCCTCCCGGGACCCGGCAAGGGCTGACCAACAGCGCCCCTGCAAAGCCCCGCGATCTTCTCGCCGCCAGAGCCCTTCAACGAATTGCCACTGGGAGATCGGCGGTGCTACACTCATCCGCGATTCGCGGGTGCATCCTGCGAAAGCCGTGCGAGCCGGTCGAGACCAAGCCTGGAGGGAGTCAGCGGCGATGGAGCTGCTCTGCTTCGACGAAGATTTCCTCAGAGGATTTCCTTACGTTCGAAACGGCTTTTTTCTGGACCGTCTGCTGGAGGCGGACCCCGGGGAGAAACGGGTGACCTGTGAGATGGAGACCACCAAGACCTTTCCGCTGGTGGCCGAACAGCGGAACCATCCGGTCCTGCATCCGCCCCATCTCCCCGGAGGCGTGATCCTTCACCTGACCGGCATGGTTGGGTTCGTTGCCGCTCGCATCCTGCTCGGGATCCGGTTCGACGAGGGATGGTCCGGATACGGGAGCCGCGTTCATCGGGCCGAGTTCAAGCGCCTCGTGCGGCTCGGGCCACCGGTTCGACTGGAGGGGCGGATCACGAGCGACCGGCGCCGCGGCAACATGGCCATCGTACGCTACGAGTTCCGGTTCACCCAGGAGAGCCTCCTCTTCTATTTCGGGGATCAGACGGCCGTTTATCGGCACCTGGGGAGCGGCCTCCTTCCCGACACGTGAGAAGAAGCCGAGCTCGGGCATTGCCGCGCCTCCGGGCCCCTCCGGGAACCGCAACGGATCTCCAACTGCCTCGGGTCATTGGACGATGCAGGAAGTGTGGCTCGCCGACGAAAGTGCGCTCCTGAAGCGTGTGGCGGAGCGATTGGCCGGGGTCCGGCCGGACTTCCTCGAACAGATGCACTTGATCGAGCCGGAGCGGCTTCCGGGCAGAAGATGGCTCTCCTCGGGCATTCTGGTCCCGCTCGAATACGACCGGGCGCAGAGGGAGCCGCTCGTCATCCTGAACAAGCGCTCTGCTTCGGTGCTGCAGCCCGGCGACCTGTGCTTTCCGGGCGGGGGACTGGATCGGAAGAACGACCGGTTCCTGGGCTCGCTGCTGGCCTCCAGGTTCCTCCCTTTCGGCGCATCCCGCTTCTTGAAACCAGTTCCTCCGGGGCCGGAAAGGGATGCACTGCTCACGGTTCTCGCAACGGCGTTGCGCGAGAGTTGGGAGGAGATGAGGTTGCCGCCCTGGAGGGTGGAGATCCTGGGCGCCCTGAGCGCTCATCGGATGCAGAGCTTCCCCAGGATCATATTCCCCCTCGTGGGCAGGATCCGGGGGGCCTGGAAGGCCAGGCCCAACCGGGAGGTGGAAAAGGTCCTGCATGTCCCGATCCGGGCCCTTCTTGCACCGGAAAACTACGGGACGTGCAGCATGCGGGTAGAGGGCTCGATGCCGGCAGGGGTGGAGATCCCCGACTGGGAAGTGCCTTGCCTGATCATTCCGGATCAGGGAAAGGACGAAATCCTGTGGGGGGCGACCTTCAAGATCCTGCTGACCTTCCTGGAGACCGCGCTCGATTTCCCCGTTTCCGAGATCCGTCCCGCCAGAAAAGTGACCCGGGTCCTGCCGGCCCATTACTTCACCGGGATAGAACGCCAGAAAGATGCAGGACAGGCGAAGCTCTGAGGCTTGTTCCGAGGAGCGGTAGCGGAAACTCTCGGCTACACATGGCCGCCGCGGCGGTGCAGGTAGGTTGCTTCGCAGAGCCTCGCAATCTCCGGCTTCACTTCGCTCGCAACAGGCTCCGCAGATGGCCCGTTTGACTTGAAACCTTGCCAGAGGCTGGCGAGAAATGCCCAGATGCAAGGCAGGCGAAGCTTCGAGGCTTGTTCCGAGAAGCGGTAGCGACGAGGAAACCCCCGGGCACAAACGGGCGCCGCAGGTGCGCCGGGAGGTTGCTTCGGCAGAGCCTCGCAATCTCCGCTATTTATCGTCAGCCCTTTACCACCTGAGGAGGGCCGAGGCCCACGTCCAACCCGACCCGAAGCTGCACAGGAGCGCGTGCTGCCCGGGCTTGAGCAGCCCTTTGCCGAGCGCCTCGTGCAGGGCGATCGGGATGGAGGCAGCGGTCGTGTTGGCGTATTCCTGCATGTTGTTGTAGATCTTGTGCCGGGGAATCCCCATCTGCTGCGCCACGAACTCGATGATCCTCAGGTTGGCCTGGTGGAAGATGAACAGATCGACGTCTTCGATCTTGAAACGATTATGCGCCAGGGCCTCCTGCATGACCTGGGGGAGCTTTTCCACCGCATGCTTGAAGACGACCTTGCCCTTCATGCGCGGATACATCCTTCCCTGGTCCAGCATTTCCTGGGTGGCCCAGCGGGGGTGAGCCGAGCCCGGGCATTCCAGCCACAGGCTCTCGGCGAACTCGCCGTCCGCGTGCAGGTGGGTCGAGAGCACGCCGCGGTCCTCCTCGGTCGGCGCCAGGATGACCACTCCGGCGCCGTCCCCGAACAGCACGGTTACGTCTCTCCCACGATCCGAGAACTCCAGGGCCATGGAATGCTTTTCCGATCCGACCACCAGGATCCTCTGGTACTGTCCGCCCCGGATGAAGTGGTCGGCGGTCGCCAGGGAATAGATGAAGCCGGAGCACTGGGCGCGAATGTCGATGGCCGGTACGCCGGGCAATCCGAGCTTCCTGCCCAGCAGGCACGCGCTGCCCGGAAAGTGATAGTCCGGGCTCAGAGTGGCCAGAACGATGCAGTCGATCTCCTTTGCGTCCATGCGGGCGTCCTGAAGGGCCCGCAGGGAGGCGCGGTACGCCAATTCCGCGCAGCCGACGTCGTCGGGTGCATAGCGCCTGCGTTCGATGCCGGTCCGCTGACGGATCCACTCGTCGCTCGTAGCAAACATCTTGGAGAGGTCGTCGTTGGTCACGACGCGGTCCGGAACGTAGAAGCCTGTGCTCAGGATGTAAGATCGCCGCATGCTGTGCTCCCTTCAGACGGCAACCGGAAGGGGCACCCGGGGCCGCCGGCCAAGTTCAGACCTCCCCGGGCCGCGAGCGGCCGGGAAGGTATCTTGGCATTCATAGTCTATTCCGGTCGGTTTTTCAATGCGGGCTCTGGCGCAGAGGGAGGTCGCTTTCCGCGCAGGTGCAGCTCGTACCAGAAGAAAGCCATGAGGACCAAGGAGTGCGTGATTTCCCCGCTCGCGATCATGTCCGGAATGCGCTCGTAAGGGATCTCGATCACCTCGATGTCTTCCGTGCCTTCGAGACGCTGGGCTTGCCGGGGCCTCACGGACTCGGCCAGGAAGGTGTGACAGAGGTTGTTCTGGATCGCCGGGTTGGGGTGGACGGCGCCGATATAGCGGAACCGCTCTGCCGCGTATCCGGTCTCTTCCAGGAGCTCCCTGCGGCCGGCCTCCTCCGGCGAAGTGTCCCCCGGATCCACCATGCCGCCCGGCACCTCCAGCACGAAGGCGCCGGTGCCGTGCCGGAACTGCCGGATCATGACCACATTGCCCTGAGGGGTCACCGGAACCACGTTCACCCAGTCCGCGGTGTCGAGGACGAGGAACGTGTGCTCTTTCCCCGTTCGGGGGGACCTCCTGAAATCGCGCCTGAGGTCGTAGATGCGGAAGGATTGAACGATCTCCGAACGCAGCAGGGGCCACGGCTCGAGCGGCGCGCCGCCTGTGCCCGTTTTAATAGGCCTGGTCGGCTGTTCAGGCAATTCTCTTCTGCTCCCGCATGAGCTTCATCAGCGCGTAGTTGTCGCTGTGGCCGGTTCTCTGGGCCGTGATCCTGCCCGAGACGGGCCTTCCCAGGAGATAGAAATCGCCGAGGATGTCGAGGATCTTGTGGCGGGCGAATTCATCGGGAAAACGCAGTGTCGTGTTCACGACCTTCTCGTCGTCCACCAGGATGACGTTGTTCAAGCGGCCTCCGCTGGCAAGCCCCATGTTCTCGAGTTTTTCGACGTCCCGCAGGAAGCCGAACGTGCGGGCCGGAGCGATCTGCGCTTTGAACGCCTTCTCGCCGGTCAGGGTGAACTCGACCTCCTGTCGGCCGATCGGCTCCGGGTACTGCAGGATGTAGTGGATTTCGAGGGCGTCGGCCGGCTCGATCCGGATGAACTTCGTGTCCGGCCCTTCCTCTCCGATCACGTACTTGCGGTCGACGGTGATCTCCTCCACGTACCCGTCCTGCTCCTCGATGCCAGCGTCCTCGATCATGGCGCAGAAATCCAGGGCGGAGCCGTCCATGATCGGCAGCTCGTCGTTGATCTTCACCAGGAGATTGTGGATCCGATAGCTGTGGAGCACTGCCAGGAAGTGCTCCGTGGTCTTGGCAAAGGTCGTTCCCTTGCGGAGGCACGTGGCGTATTCGGTCGAATCGACGTAATCGATGCGGGCGGGCACCACTTCCCCGGTGTTGATGCTCCCGAACAGGATGCCGCTGTCCGGGGGCAGGGGCGTCAGGATCATCCCGGTCTTGATGCCCGAGTGCAGTCCCTGACCGGACAGGACGACACTGCGCTTGAGGGTCCTCTGGCGCAGCAGGCGTCTGGACGATGCCTCGGCCAGGCCGATGTTGAGCTTTTCCACCTTGCGGGCGAGTCGGCGCACGTCCATGTTGAGGGCCTTGGCCGTGGTTCGGAGGTCGCCGTTTCTCTTCTTCATGTGATAGAGCAGGTAGTCCCTCTCCCAGGCTTCTTCCGCGTCCTGGTAAGACTGCCAGAGCTCGTACGCCTGCAGCCTGTCGTTCTCGGCCTCGAGCGGGCCGGCTCCCCGGATGGTCGGCGGGATGTCCCGGTAGGAGATGCGGGAGATGGGCACGGAGATGACCAGCCGCTCCACGATGTTCTTGAGCTCTTTGACGTTGCCCGGCCACTCGTGGGTCATCAGGGCCTGCAGGGCTTCGTCATCGAACTCTTTCGGTTTGCGGCCGTACTCCATGCACTGAGTCTTCAGAAAGAACTGGGCGAGCTCAGGTATGTCGGACTTGCGCTCCCGAAGGGGGGGGATCTTGATGATGCGGCCCTGGAAGATCTCCAGGAGCTGTTCGCTGAGCTTCCCCCCCTCCCGCACGGCCTTCTCCAGGTCCTTGGTGGACGAGGCCAGAATGCACGCAGGGCCTTTGGGAAGCACCGCGGGGGGAAGGCGCGTTTTCCTGCGGTCCCGAACGTATTCGGCAAGCCGTGCCTGCACCGCGGGAGGCAGCTCGTCGATCGCGTCCAGATAGAGGGTCCTGCCCGAGGCCTGTTCGAGCAGGCTCTTCCTGGATTCCTTGCGCCTGCCCCCCGGCTCCGCGTCGTGTCCGAAGATCGCTTCTTCCAGCTCCTCCTCGGGCCAAGTCGTGCAGTTGAACTTGACCAGCGGTTTCCTCTTGCCCAGATTCTGACCGTGGAGGATCCTTGCGACGAGCTCCTTGCCCGTACCCGCCTCTCCGACGATCAGGACCGGTCCCTCCTCCTTGGCCAGGCGCGCGATGTCCTTGCGGAGCTTGCGCACCACCTCGCTCGCACCGATGAGCTCGTCCTTGCGCTGGGGTCGGAACCTCGTCTCGGCCTGATCCTTCAGGAGGAGAATCTGCTCCTGGATCTTGCGAATGACTTCCAGGACATTGTCGAGAGACAGAGGCTTTTCCAGAAAATCGAAGGCGCCGAGCTTGATCGCCTGCACGGCGGTGTTCACGTTGCCGTGGCCGGTCATGATCACGACTTCGATGTCGGCATCGAACTCCTTGATGGCCCGGAGGGTCTCGATGCCGTCCATGCCGGGCAGCCAGATGTCCAGGAAGATGATCTCCGGATGGCTGGTGCGGACCCGCTCCATGGCTTCCACACCGTCCCGGGCGGTCCAGACCTCGTAACCTTCGTCCTCGAGGCTGGCGCTCAACGTCTTCAGGATCTCCTCGGCATCGTCGACGAGGAGGATCTTCGCTTTGTGCATCCGAGGCACTTCCTTGCTGCGAAACGCCGAGGCGAGCTCCTTGTGGATGCTGCCGCCAGCGCACTACAAAGCTTTTGAATTATACCCGTCCATGCCGAAAACACAAACCCGGAGGCTCTCCCTCGAGCGCAGCCCCGCGCCCGCGGCAGCCTCGGTGAGGGGCCTGGTCTTCGTCGGCGGGCCCGCACACCTGCACATTGACCGGGTAGAGATCCGTCTCTATCATGCTGCGAGGCCGCCGTGCCGCCGTGGGCGACCGTGCACAAGGTGAACACCGCGATGAAAAAATGGGAATCTCTTCTGGCCCGCTTCGACCGGGCGAGCGTCCTCATCCTGGGAGACCTGATTCTGGATCAGTACATCTGGGGGGAGGTCCATCGGATCTCGCCGGAAGCGCCCATCCCGGTGGTCGAGGTCCTGCGCGAGACCTTTTCCCTGGGCGGAGCCGCCAACGTGGCCCACAACGCCAGATCCCTGGGGGCGCGGGTCGAGGTATGCGGCGTGGTTGGGGGCGACGCATACGGCCGCAAGATCCTGGAGATGTTGCGGGAGAAGGGAATCGGCACGAGGGGCGTGCTGCAGGACCCGTCCCGGCCGACCACCCTGAAAACCCGGATCGTGGCGCATCGGCAGCAGGTGGTTCGCGTGGACCGGGAGGACCCGAGCCTACTGGAAGAGAATCTGCTGGCGACCATGAAACTGCGGATCCGGGAGGCTCTGCCGGAGGTCGACGCCATCGTGGTGGAGGATTACGGGAAGGGGGTCATCCAGGAAGGGCTCCTCCGGGAGATCGTCCCCACGGTCCGCAAAGACGGAAAGATCGTCACCGTGGATCCCAAGAAGGACCACTTCGATCTCTACCGGGGCGTCTCCGCCATCACGCCGAACCGGCAGGAAGCGGAGCTGGCCGCCGGTGTGCGGATCTCGGATGCCCGTTCTTTGCGCGAGGCCGGAATCCGGCTTTCGAAAAGGCTGGCTGGATCGGCCGTGCTCATCAAGCTGGGCGACAAAGGCATGTGCCTTTTCGAGGCGGGCCAGGAGCCTTTTGAGATACCGGCCCATCCCCGGGAGGTGTACGACGTCTCCGGGGCAGGCGACACGGTCATCGCCGTGTTCACCACGGCCCTGGTCGCGGGAGCGGACCTGAGGCAGGCCGCGACCCTCTCCAACCTTGCCGGCGGCCTCGTGGTGGAGAAGCTCGGCACCGCTACGGTCACCCGCGAGGAAATGCGCGCCAGGCTCTCCGAGCTCGGCAGGCCAGGGTGAGCGGTAGGGGCGAAAGATCTTTCGCCCCTCACGCCATGACTGCCAGTTGCG
>JBFLZG010000144.1:0-13314 GCA_040756235.1 bacterium
CGACGTCAACCCCCGGGGCCGAACTCGTCGCACTCAGCGCCGGCCCGGTGAGCGATCCGCAGAGAGGCCTCCAGGTCCCTGAGCGCCGTGCGGAGACCTTCCTCCACGACCGGGTGGTAGAAGGGCATGGACAGCGCCTCCGAGACGCTCATCTTCTTCTCCATGCTCCAGGCGATCAGATGCGCCAGGTGCTCCACCCTCGGGCCGAGCATTTCGACCCCCTCGATCAGCCCGGAATCGTACGCCCCGTAGATCCGGGCCCGGCCCCGGTCGGCCGCCATGACGCGGCTCCGGCCCTGGCTCGAGAAATCAACTTCGCCGATCCGATCCTCGCCGCACCTCAGCTCCGACCACGGACGCCCTACGGCCGCCATCTGCGGGTCCGTGAAGACGATGGACAAGGCAACCGAGCGCGGCTGCGTCAGCACGTCGGGGTAGCGCGCCGCATTCTCGC
This sequence comes from bacterium, assembly GCA_040756235.1. Lineage (GTDB taxonomy): Bacteria > Desulfobacterota > DSWW01 > DSWW01 > DSWW01 > JBFLZG01. The sequence goes on from JBFLZG010000144.1 coordinate 455, forward strand.
CGGCGATCTTGCCTTGTGCGGCCGCTTCGTGCAGGAACGGCCGCATTCCGTTGACGTCACCGGCCAGAAACACCGGCCTGTCACCGATCTGCATGGTGTGCGGGTCGAACGGAGGGATGCCCCGGTCATCCGGGACGATCCCGGCGCGCTCCAGCTGGAGCCCGCCGAGGTTCGGCCGCATGCCGGCCGCGGCAAGCACTTTCCGGTAGCGTTCCTTCCGCTCCCGTCCCGCTGAGTCAGTGAAGCGGATCTCGACCCCGTCTCCCTCCCTGCGGACCCCGTACAGCTCGTGCTCGGTGTGTAGGTCCAGCTCCCCGGAGAAGATCCGGAGGGCCTCCTCCTTCATCACCGGGTCGGACAGAGGGCCGATGTCGTGAAGCTTTCCGATGAGCGTGACCCTCACGCCCAGCCTTGCGAGGGCCTGGCCGAGCTCCAGGCCGATGATTCCGGTCCCCAGGACGAGAAGGCTCTCGGGCAGGTCGTCCATCTCGAAGATCTGCTCGTTCGTCATGAGCGCATCGCCGAGCCCGCAGTAGGGCGCGGGGATGACGGACTTGGATCCCGTGGCCACGACGACTGCTCTTGCCTGCACCTCCGTGTGCTCGTCCACCCGAATCGTGTCCGGCCCCGCAAACCTGCCGGTCCCCTGCAGAAAGAGTCCCTTCTCCCTCAGCGCCTCGATCGATCTCAGCACGTCCCCCACGAAGCGATCCCGCTCCCGCTTCACGCGTGCCATGACCCGCCTGCCGTCCACGGTCACATGCGCCCGCAGGCCGAACAGCTCGGCTTGGCCGGCGGCGTGAGCCGCATCTGCGGCCGCGATGAGCAGCTTGGAGGGCATGCAGCCCACGCGTGCGCAGGTGGTCCCGAGCGGACCCGGGTCGACGAGCAGGGTGGAAGCCCCCGCCTTCTCGGCCGCCCGCCGAGCCGTCAGGCCGGCCGTGCCCGCGCCCAGGACCACCACATCCACTTTCCAGGTCGACGTCATTGAGATTCTCTCGAGCTTTGCATGAGAGGCGGGAGGACGAACAGGGCTCTGCGCCACCTCTCCGCAACGGCCGGACAGCCCACAGAGACAGCCTTGCCCGGGCCGTCTTTCGTCCTTGCCTAACGATGCGGCGTCGTTGAGCCAGGTTCCGGGTGCCCGCCGTCGTGGTTCGGCACGCGGGCGGGAGGGACCGCCCGGAACACGTGGGCCGGTTCCGCTTGGGCCTCCCGGAAGACTTCCTACTCGAGTGGTATTCGGGCTTTGTTCCGGCTCAGCCATGCGGCGAAGGTTTGGAGTGACGGATTGAGGGATCGGGCGACGTCGGGACTCCGGTGGCCGCAGAAGACCTGCTCGAAGTCGCGTTTGAACTGGAACATGTTCCCAAGATCATCGGCGCCCGGGAAACCGAAGCTGCGGAAGACTTCGGGCGGCACGTCGTTGTAATGAACCTCTTGACCCAAGGCCTCGGTCAGCGCGGCAGCCATTTGTGCACCCGTCAGGTGTTCCCCCGCGATGCCGACGGTTTTCCCGATGAGCTCGCGGCCTTTCTTGAAGATGCCAAGCGCGCACTTGCCGATGTCCTCCGCGGCGATGCCCGGGAGCTTCTTGTCGCCCATGGGCATCGTGATGGCCAGCCTGCCATCCGGGCCGCGCTTCGGGCCCATGCCAAAGTGGATCAGGTTATCCCAGTAGAAAGAAGTCAGTAGAAACGTTACAGGCAGGCCGAGCCGGGTGAAGATCTGGTTCGCCTCACCCTTGGCGTCGAAGTGCGGCACCTTGTACTTGCCCATCAGCGTGGGCATCCGGTCATCGCTGAGAGGCACCCACTGGCGCGTATCCTCGAGGGTGGACCAGATCACGTGCCGGAGGGCGGCGTGCCTGGCCGCATGGGCCATGGCGGCAGCTTGGGCCAGCTCTTTCTCGGGCGAGAGGTGCGCCCAAAAGAAGGTGACGCAGTACGCACCGTAGGCGCCTTCGAAGGCCTTCGCGAGACTCTCCTCGTCATCGATATCGGCCGGGACGACCTCGGCCCCCAGCCTTGCCAGCTCTCGCGCCTTGTCGGAGTGGACATCCCTCGTCAGTGCGCGTGCGCTGAAGCCGCTATTGTCACTCAGGATGGCCCGGACCAGGCCGCCCCCCTGCGCGCCGGTCGCACCCGGTACCGCGATGATCTTCTTGTCCGCCATGACAGTCCCTCTTCATTGGAAAACTACGTTAGATCATGAACACCGCCCAGGCTGAATTTGCAGCGCAGGTCCGGAGCTCGGGCTTCCCAGGACCACTGTCGAATCGTTCGATGAGCGGAGATAGCATTCCGGTTCAGCGGAATGCGTGATCCCGTGTCTTGAAGACTGCGGCGGGCCAATCGGAAAAAAATTTTATGGACCCGACGTTTCTCGCCCTTTTCCGGCATCTACATAGGGACGAGGTTCACGCCAAGGAGAGCGGGCCCGGAGCCAAAGGCGACCGGTCGAGCGGATCGACAGCCGTGCACACGCGGCACCACGCTCGCGTCTGGCCGCGAGCGCTGATGCCGGGGGAGAACTTTGCCATAAGGAGAGGAGCCGATGGACAATCCGACGATGCTCGAGCCGTACCCGGCGGCGCCCGATATTATCGTGCTGCCCTCGTATTTTCCACTGCCGGGGCTCGGTATGTTGCCTGTAAACGCCTTCGTGCTCAAAGCGGCCGAGCCCGTCCTGGTGGACGCGGGTTTGATCTGTCTCAGTGACGCGTTCATGGAGAATCTGTCCTCAGTCATCGAACCGGCGCACCTGCGGTGGCTATGGTTGACGCACGCGGATCAGGATCACATCGGCAGCGTTGCGCGCGTCCTCGAATCGGCGCCGGCCCTGCGGATCATCACCACGTATCTCGGGGCCGGGAGAATGAGCTTGTGCCAACCGCTGCCGACGGATCGGGTCTATTTCCTGAACCCCGGCCAGAGCATCAGCGTGGGTGACCGCACCCTTACGGCGGTCAGGCCGCCGTCGTTCGACTCGGCAGAGACCACGGGCTTCCACGACCCAAAGGCCGGCGCCTTCTTCTGCGCGGACTGCTTCGGCGCCATCATGTCGGAGCCTGCGGCCGCCGCGGGCGATATTCCCTGGGCAGACCTGCGGGCGGGGCTGATCAAGTGGGCTACGATCGACGCCCCGTGGCTGCACATGGTGGATGGCGCCAGGTTCAAGGGAACGCTGGACCGCGTCCGCAAGCTGTCGCCGAAGCTCGTGCTGAGCCACCACCTGCCCGTTGCCCGCGGCATGGCCGACCAGCTGCTGGACTGCCTGGCCGAGGTGCCGGCGGCGGAGCCGTTCGTCGGCCCCGACCAGCAGGAGTTCGAGGCGCTGACGAGGGGGGTGGGCGCAGAGCTGCGAGCGTGGCGATCCCACTAACGGGAGGTTGCCACCGGAGTTTGACGGGTTGCCGCGGCCTTTACCGGCCACGCAGTTGTCCGACACTTACTGCCGGTCGCCACGTCACTATTGGAGAAAGCGTCCAGCCTCCAGAGAGATCGCTCGGAAGACCCCTCCTCGAAAGGATGTCGAAAGACACCCTCGACCGCTGCGGGTTGACAGCGGGCTCACGGGCACTTGGGGGCGCCGGCGTAGGCGAACTTGATTCCGTCGAACAGGATGGCGCCTTCGTCCTTGGAGAGGACCTGAAAGGGAATTCTCTTCGTCTGTCCGCCTGCGTAAGTCACCAGGATGACGCCCCGGGTCTGGTCTCCCTGGATACTCCAGCGCGCCGCTCCCTTTTGGCTGCTGACACTTCCCCAGACCGGCTCGTCCGTGCCCGAGGCGCTGAACTCGTAGGAGTCCAGATAGCGGCCATCGGGGCACAGTGTAACCGTACGCTCGGTCCCGGCACTGCCATAGATCGTAGATCCGCTCGAATAGGAATAGTATTCCCCGGCGAAATAGCGCATGAGGCCGGCATCGGCCTGCGCAGCGGCCTGCGGCGGAGTGGCGGCCGCACCCGGGGAAGAGGAGGGTGGCTTGGGAGCCGTCCCCGGAGAAGGTGGGGGAGGGGACGGCGCACGCTCTCTCCCGTCGCTTGCCGCCCGGACAAACTCGAGCGAACGGGAAGCAAGCTCGCCGTTCGCATCGGCCTCGACCACCGTGAAGATCAACTGGTCTCCTTCGAGCTCCGCCTCGAAGTAGGATTGCCCGTCGGCCCCGGTGCACGTTCCGGATGCGATTCCCTCCTCTACGGCACCTTCCAGGCCGAGGCGCTTCCCCTCGGTGCTCGACAGCGTCCCGGTGATCCGGCCCGAGGCGCTCTGGTCGAGCACCAGAGTGAGCGCGAGGCCGCCGGACTTCATGACATAAGTACCGCGGTAACTTTCACCGAATGCCGCAGACACGGTCAGCAGCATGGCCATCACCGTTGCCGCAACCATGGACTTGTGCATTTGCCCCCCCGGATCAGCGGTTTGCGTGCCTGAATCGGCCTTCCTGCGTCGTCTCTTTGCGCCCCAAGCTCAGCCGCCTCGCCTCTCCATTCTTCTGATGAACAGGAAACCCGCAGCGATGAGGAAGCCCCAGAGCCATATGGCTATTGCGATGTACGACAAAGAAGCACCCAATTGCTCCAGGTTCTTCGCAATCAGATAAGAGCGATTCGCGACGATACCGGCATAGGTCCTCACCTCACAGCTGCGAAAGCTCACGGACAGGAATCCGGCCATCGCAGGCAGAACGATGCCCAACAGGAACAATCTCTTGAAAATCCTGCCAAGCCGGCCACCCGGCGCGGCGGCGGTCAGAGCTGCGAAGCTGCGGTGGAGAAGGGCATGGGTTGCGAGACCCAAAGCGAGACAAGCGCCGGCGACAGCAACGTAGGACACGATCAGATACTGCTCGTTAGTCATGGCGCCCTTTCAGAACGGCAGTCAGAATCGTGATGAGGAGGAGATAAGCGGTAAGAAACAAGCAGGTCAGACTCAATGCCGAGGATAGCCCATCCGCCACCTTCCACACATATTCCATGGTGGCCGCATCCGGCTTCAGGTCAAACGGAACGTCGAATGCTGCGGACAGGGCGATGAACAAGACTCCTATACCGAACACACGGGAATAGAAGGTCGCACCCGATGGCAGCCGGATGACCTCGTCCAGGAGCGCTCGGAGGTGCCTGCGGACAAGGGCAGTCACGACCAGCGCACTCGCGACCGTGAGTGCGACCAGGACCGCGAACCAGCAAAGATTTTCCGACATTCCTCTGTCCTCCTGTCAGGCGGCTAACGAGATCCTCCCCTCGGTTCCTTCCACAGGGTCGTGACATCGATCTCCTGTCGGCAACGTCCTCTCCAGGCACGGAGCGGTGTCCGCTCCCGCACCTGACTCTGCCATCTCCCGGGGCAAAAGCCAATCACGTTCGGGTAACTATATCAGTAAGTTGGAGACAGTTCGAGCTTTTTTGGCATGGGCCTGTCAGATCCGCGGTTGTGCGCGCGGCATCGTAGGGAGGCGACGGCCGTGGTCGATGTTCATCGGAGAAAGGTGCGAAACGCTCAAGTCCCCGGATGGGCAAGGTACTGATGAACCTGCCCGATGGCGACCGAGCCCTCGCCGACCGCGGAGGCGATGCGCTTGGCGGCGCCATGGCGCACATCTCCGGCGGCGAAGACTCCGGGGATGCTGGTTTCCAGCGGCAGCGGAGCGCGGCCCTCCGGCCATGCTTCTCGGGCCGGCCCGCCGTCGACCAGGTCGCGGCCCGTGAGAATGTAGCCCTGCTCGTCTCGGCGGACTGCAGGCGGAAGCCACTCGGTGTGCGGAACCCCTCCGATCAGGATGAACAGCGCGGCCGCCTCCACCTCCTCCGTCCTGCCGGCGGCGTTGTTCCGCAGGACGAGGCCTTCCAGAAGGCGCCCGCCACGCGCCTCGATCACTTCAGAGTGTCTGAGCACCTCGATGTTGCGGGTCGCCTGGATCTCCCGGATGAGATAATCCGACATGGATTCTGCGAGGGAACCGCCCCGCACCAGGATGCGAACCTGGCGCGCGTAGCGGGCCAGATGGAGCGCGGCCTGTCCTGCCGAGTTCCCGCCGCCCACCACGAACACCTGCTTGTCGCGCATCGCCTGGGCCTCGCTCGCGGCGCTGCCGTAGAAGACACCCGCCCCGATCAACTCATCGGCCCGCGGGATGCCCAGCCTTCGATAGGTGATCCCGACCGCCAGCAGCACCGCCCGGCTGCTGACCCGCAAGTCATCGCTGAGCATGACGACGCGCTTCCGCCCGTTCACGCGCAGGCCCACCGCCCTGCGCGAAAAGTTGAAGCGGGCCTGGAACAGCCAGGCCTGCCGGTAGGCCTGCCGCATCAGGTCTCCGCCGCTGATGCCGCGGGGAAAACCCAGGTAATTCCGCACGAGCGAGCTGGTGCCCGCCTGCCCGCCCGGCGCTTCCGGCTCGAGCACGATGGTGTGCAGCCCCTCGGAGGCCGCATAGACGGCAGCCGAAAGCCCAGCGGGGCCTGCTCCGACGATCGCCAGATCAAAGAGCTCGTCCGGGGGATAGGTGCTCACCCCGATGGCCGCGTCCAGCTCCGCGTTCGTCGGGTTCACCAGCACCTCGGCATTGTAGAGGACGCATACCGGCAGTACGTCGGCACCCGCGTCGACTGCCTTGAGCAGCCGTCTGCCTTCCTCGGTGTTCACATCGTAGAAGATGTTCGGTATCCCGCCCCGGTGGAGCATGTCCCGAAGCTCGCTCGAGCGGGGCGACCACTGCTCCCCCACGATCCGCACGAACTGGAACTGGCCCCGATGGACCTGCGCCCACTCTTCGAGAAGCTCGGTGACCGCGCGGTGGAACTGTTCATCGGGAGTGCGGAACGGCTTGGCCATGTAGTGGTCGGCCTGTCCGAACGTCAGGGTCTGCAGAAGGGTACCGGCGCACGAGATGTCCCCCAGGTCGACCATCAGGGCGCGCTTGGCTTCGGGCACGATCTCCCGGGCCGCGGACATGAATGCGATCCCGTCCATCCCGGGCATCACCAAGTCGGAAAGGATGAGGGTGACCTCGCGTCCCGCCGCACGCAGGTTCTCCAGCTGCCACAATGCCTTCGAGGCCGAGCTGTCGCTCGCGATATCGTAGTCGGCTCCGTAACGCCGTGCCAGCTCCCGCTCGACCCGTTGCAGGCTCCCCGGGTCGTCGTCCACTACAAAGAGCATCGGCTTGGGCATGTCACACCTCCTTTGTCTCGCCGAGTCCTCGCGTTCCGTCGCCGGCATCGAGAGAACCGAACGGCGCTTGGCCGGCGCCGTCACTTGCTGAGGCTTCCACCACGCCGCTTGGATGCGGATTTTCGCTGCCGCGGTTCGGGTCGTGCGCAAGGGGGTTCAGAGAATCGTTCGCCGTGGCGGGGAGGACCCGGAAAAGTGGAGCCAAGATGCCCCTGGGCGCAGCCCGAGGTGGCGTTGGAGGCAGTGCCAGGAGACCGTACGCGGGCGGAACCGGGGAACCGTTCGACCGTCGAATGGCCGGCGCGAAGAGTGAGACGGGGCAGAGGGCGCTTGCGGGGGAGCCGGAGATTGCCGCGCTCGGCCGGACCGATCAGCCCGGATCATCACCCCGGGGTCTGTCCAGAGGCAGAGTGAAACGGAACGCAGCCCCTTCTCCCCTCTGCCTGCCTTTTGACAAAAAACGGCAAAACAGATAGACGGCGAAAGCGGTCGACCATGACGCCCGCCGGCGTTCATAAACAGGAGGGATCATGATCCTCGACGACCTGAAGGTGAGAATCCTGGGGATCGCAGGCACCCCGATCAAGGGCGGGAATTGCGAGTACATGCTCGAACAGGCGCTTCAGATCGTGGCGTCGCAAGGGCGAGCGACGACCGAGCTCGTGCATCTTCAAGACTACCGCATCGAATACTGCACCGGCTGCGAAGCTTGCCTGCGCCGGGTGCACAAGGTGCAGAAAAAGGTCGGCTTCGATGTGGTCCCCGTTCCTGTGGAAGATTACAACTGCAGCATCAAGGATGACATGGAGATCCTTCACAGGAAAATGCTGGAGGCGGACGGCATCCTGCTCGCCGCACCGGTCTATATCGCCACCATTCCGGGGCAGATGAAGACCTTCATCGATCGGTGCCGGACCTTCGTGCACGACTTCAGGCTTCGCGGCAAGGTGGCAGCTCCTCTGACCGTCGCCTTCTTCCGCAACGCCGGGGAGGACACGGCACTTCAGATGATGTCCCTTTCTCTTCTCGCCCTGGGCCTGCATCTCGTCAGCTTTGGCGCCGCGGCGGTCTCCACGAAGGAGGGACTTGGCATACCGATCCGGGAGACCCGATTTGCCGTCAAGGAAGACCTGGTCGGGATGACCCTCATGCGAATGGCCGCCGGTCAGGTGGCCCAAGCCGCCTTGCAGATGAAGGCCGGAAGGCTGGCCCTGGAGGCGGCCGGAGCGAGCGTGAGCTCCGGTGGCTGGGGGCCTGTTCGGGGCGCTTGACTCACAGGACCTGGTATCTTGAAAAGCCGCCTGATCCTGCCGCTTGTTGCCTGGGTGCTGACGACGCCCGTGGTCGACATCGCCGCGCCCTCGGACGCCGCGTCCCGGGACCTGATTTACCAGATTTCCACTTACGACAGTCTGAGCAAGGGTGGTTACGCCGGGATCGTTCCCCTCCAGGATCTCGCCGAGAACGGCGATTTCGGCATCGGAACTTTCGAAAACATCGACGGCGAAATGGTGATGGTCGACGGGGTCATCTATCAAGTCACCGTGGACGGCGCTGTCCACGCCAAGAAGGGGCCGGACCTGGCCCGGGAATGGACCCCCTATGCCGTGGTGACCCGCTTCGAGCCCGACCTCGAGGAAGCATTGAAAGCAATCGACGATTACGCAGGATTGCAGAGGGCAATCGACGCGAAATTGACGCAGCTCGAGGAGTTCTATGCGATCCGGGTGGACGGAGTTTTTGAGCACGTCAAGACCCGCAGCGTTCCGGCTCAAACCAGACCGTATCCCGTCCTGACCGAAGTCATCAAGCAGCAAGCCAGTTTCGAGTTGAGGAACGTGCGGGGGACCCTGGTCGGTTTCTGGTGCCCGGCCTATGTGGGCGGCGTAAACGTGGCCGGGTATCATCTGCACTTTGTGACCAGCGACAGGACCGCCGGCGGACACGTGCTGGAGCTGAAGCTGAAGGAAGGGGTCCTGAAGCTGGATCGTTCGGCGGAGCTGTACATGAAGGTCGGGGGCCGCGCCGGAGATCAAATGCGTTGATGAATCGCGGGAACCCCTCTGCGCCGCGGGATCCCGGCTCGCGGCCGCCCGGGCGGCCTTGGCCGGGGATGACGGCCTTCAGGTCCATTCCAGGATCCGCGGCACGCCCGCATGCCCTTCCGTGACGGCGGCAAGGCCCGGGTTCCGCCCCTCAGCGAGGCCCGGCCGCGCCCGGTCCTGCTTGCGAAAAAAATCATTGACATGGGCATGCGGGGGTGATATTCATGCAGATGATGAATTGATAAAGACATAATGAATTACTAATATTATTCAATATATTCAAGGTCTTATGTATATGGCAAACGTCAAGATCCCGGCCTATTGTCAAGTCGAGGCGGATCTTCGCAGAGGGATTCTGAGAGGTCAGTTCTCCCCCATGCAGAGACTTCCCACCGAGGAGGACCTGGCGCGGGAATTCCAGGTGAGCAAGATCACCATTCGAGCCGCGCTGGCCAACCTTGCGGCCGAAGGGCTGGTCATCAAGAAGCATGGGAAGGGAACGTTCGTCGCCAAGAACCCTATCAAGAAACAGGTCGTCTTCATCGGCGATGTCCAGAGCTTCGTGCAGCATGCGGAAAAGGAATTCAAGGTCAAGCTGCTGGCATTGGAAACGCGCCGGATTCGAGACACCCGGATGCCGCAGGAGCTGACGGACTTCTTCCAGCTCAAGAGCGAAGACAGGATCGGAGTCATACACCGGATTCGGCTCCTGAAAAGAACGCCCGTGATGCTGATCGAGAACTTCCTTCGTGCCGAATTGGCAGATCGCCTGACCCCGGATGACCTCGCAGTCGAACCCCTGCAAAGAGTGCTGAAGAAGAAGCTGGGGCTGGAATTTGCACGCAGCGAAACTTATCTGGAGAGCGTTTCTGGCGATCCCGACGTAGCGAAGATGTTGGGGGCCGACATCATTGCACCGCTCTTCCTCTACCACGGATACCTGTGGTTGCCCTCGGGAGAACCGTTTGAAGTGGCCAACATATTCATGCAGCCGGCTTACTTCAAGTACAAGCTCGGCACCACATGACGCCTCGGGACGTTCGCACCGGTTCGCCGGGAGCGGAGCAGCTCAGGCACCCGGGCCTCGGGGAGGTTCCATGGCCTCCCCGGGGGCTGCGTGGGCGACAAGCATGCGGGCTGAGGGGGCTCGCATGCATGGACGGCAACGGCGGGTAAAGGATGTCCAAGAACAACCATCGATGGGGGAAAGCACGATGAAAGCAAGGACGCTCGTCGCGATCTGCCTCGCGGCCGTGGTGCCGCTGGCAGCCACGGGGTACGGCGTTTCAGCGGATGACCTGGCGCCGGGTGAGGTGATCAACAAAGATAATTGGCAGAAGGTGGAAGGACTTCTCCCCGACCCGGTGCTCGAGTGGGTCAAGGAGGGCAAATTTCCATTGACCATCGGCAAGATCAACTACAATCCTGCCGACGCCCTCCCGGACTACGCCCTGAAGGCCAGGGAAACCAATGACGGCCTGTACGACATTAATGAGAAGAACGAGCTCGTGAACAAGAAGACCGGCGAGCCGGCCCGCGAGCTCGTAGGGCACCCCTTTCCCACCATCGACCCCGCAGACCCCAAAGCCGCCACCAAGGTCATGTACAACGGCATGCTCTCGAGGCTGATTGCGGGCAATATCCGTATGCGGGGCATGGTCGCACACTACCTGGACAGCTCCAGCCAGGAGCGGGAGCTCGAGGCGCTGTTCAAGGTGGCCTCGCTGGTCGGGTACCCGGGGGCCAAGGACATTTCCAACCCCAACGACTACGAGCAGCTGAACATCATCCTGGTAACCCGGCCGTTCGATCTTGCCGGCACCGCGGTCATGATGCTGCGCTACTTCGGCAGCAAGCCGGATTCGAACTTTGCCTATGCTCCTGCGATCCGCAGGGTGCGGCGCATGAGCCCGGCCAACCGCTCGGACTCGCTCTTCGGCTCGGATTACAGCATGGACGATTCGGGCTACACGAGCTACGACGGGAAGATCCCGGCCTTTGACTTCAAGCTCCTCGCGAAGACGGAGATTCTGACTCTGTACCTGGGGTCGGACCCCTACCCTGTGAACGAGAACGAGGACGGCGAATGGTGTGCAGAGACCAAGAGCACCCTGGTCACCTGGGGGTACAACCAGAAGGACCGCGACGGGCTGCTGTCGTGGGCGCCGCTGAACGTCATCGCGGTCAAGCGCCCGGTCTACCAGATCGAGTGCACCTCCAAGGACCCCTTCTACAACTACGGGAAGCAGGTGGTCTGGATCGACGCCGACATGTACGTCGGCTGCTACAAGCAGATCCTCAACCGCGCCGGAGAGCAGTGGAAGATGCTGTTCAACGTCTGGACCATGGGCGAGAGCGCGGACAAGAAGTTCCGGACTCCGGTGTTTCCCTGCGGAGTCATGGTGGACCGACGTGCGGAGCATGCCACCGTGTTCGAGTTCCTGAACCCGGGCTGTCCCTGGTGCCTGAACACCAAGGATGATCTGAACGACTACAGTCTCGGCGGCTTTCAGAAGTTCTGCAAATAGAGGCTGTCCCAAGAACGCCCATCTGGTGAACGGACGCATGGAGGAAGCGGCATGGGCGGGAAGAAGCTGCGCGAAATGATGGCGTTGAGAGAGCTGGTCGTGGCGCCGGGCGCTTTCAGCCCGCTGTCGGCGAAGCTCGTGCAAGAGACGGGGTTCAAAGCCGTTTACATGAGCGGGTACTGCACCTCGGCGTTCATGTACGGATACCCGGACCTCGGCCTGGTCACGATGAGCGAGATGCTGGCCAATGTCCGGCTCATCGCGGAAGCCGTGGAGATCCCCCTCATCGCCGACGGTGACACAGGCTATGGCAATCCGATCAACGTGGCGCGGACCGTGCGGGAATACGAGAGGGCGGGCGCTGCCGCCCTGCACATCGAGGACCAGGTCTGGCCCAAGCGGTGCGGCCACATGAAGGGCAAGCAGGTCATCCCCGCAGGGGACATGGTGGGCAAGATCAAGGCGGCCGTGGACGCCAGGCGCTGCCGGGACCTGGTCGTCATCGCCCGCACGGACGCGATCGCAGCCGAAGGCCTGGAGTCCGCGATCGCGCGCTGTCACGCCTACGCCGAGGCCGGTGCGGACGTGATCTTTGCCGACGGCCAGGAAAACATGGAGCAGGTCCGGCGCGTACCCGAGGCATGCGGCGAGGTCCCGTGCATGCTGAACATGGGGCCGCTGACCCCTCCCCTGAGCGTTCCCGAGATCCGCCGGCTCGGCTATGCCATTGTGATTTTTCCGGCGGTCTGCTTCGCTCCGGCCATGCTCTCGATGCAGGAGTCGCTGCAGGAGCTGCGCGACTCCGGCCGGTCGCCCGCGCTGGAGGGGGAGAGCTTCATGCGGATTTTCGGCACTTTCAACAAGCTTTTGAGCACAGACCACTACCTGTCACTGGATCAGAAGTACAGAGCCGGTTGAACCAACCGGGAGGGGGGAACGATGGAAAAGAAAAGATGGGTGTTGGCGGGCGGTCTTTGCGTGTTCTTGCTCTTGGCACTGGTGACGCAAGGAGAGGCTCTGTTCATCGACGACAAGAAGAGTCTGGAGATTTCGGCCAAGGTGCAGACCCGGGCCACGGTGCGTCTGCAGGAGAGCGACACCGAGGAGAA
>JBFLZG010000145.1:0-14536 GCA_040756235.1 bacterium
GCGTCCGTCACTGCTCCGACGCAATTTCCCGAGCCGAGCGGGAACCAAGCTGGTTGGGTGGGGCAAGGAATCATCTCGCTTCCCGAAGCCTCCTCAAGGGCCGCCTTTCGTCTATGATGCCCGGCCCTCGTTCCCGCGGGGCATTGTAGGGGGCACTGCTTGCTGCGCCCGTTCCGGGGACCGGCGGACATCCTCTTGTAGGGGCGACGCACGCGTCGCCCTTTCCGGAGGGGTTACACCACGAACATCTGAATGACGGGGAGCAGGGACTGGACCCCGGCCTGCGCCGGGGTGACAAGATATGAAATGGAACGCGAAATCCTCTATCTCAAGGTGCCCTCTTTCCCGGTTGCCCTGGAGCGACTGCGCAACCCTTCGCTCAGCGGGCGCCCGGTTGCGATCTGCTCCGCCGGATCAGGCCGGAGCCTGTTGCAGGCAGTTTCTCCGGAGGCACGCAAGGAAGGTCTCTCCAAGGGCATGCCCAGACGTGAAGCCGTGGAGCGCTGCCCGGGGCTGCGTCTCCTTCAGCCCGATCCGACACTCTATCAGCGTGCCTCAGGCGACCTCTTCCGAATCGCTTCGGACTATTCTCCTTTGGTGGAGCCTGCGCGGCCGGGTTCTCTCTTTCTGGACCTCACCGGAACGTACCGACTCTTCGGCCCGGCCCGGGACCTTGCCTGGCGGATCCGCAGAGAAATCGAGGATCGCCTCGGCATGGAACCCCGCCTCGGCATGGCCACCAACAAGCTGCTGAGCCGGATCGCCGTGAAGGCCGTGCCCGAATCCGGGCTCTGCGACGTTTTCCCGGGTGGAGAAGGGCATTTCCTCGGACCCCTGGACGTAGGATTGCTGCCGGCAGCCCGGCCCCTCCATCATGTCGAAAGACTCCGGGAGCTCAATATCCGCCGGGTCGAGGAGCTGCTCCCGATCCCTCTGCCCGCGCTCCAGATCGCCTTCGGGTCTACGAGCATCGCCTTCTATCGTCAGGCCCGGGGGCTGGATGCTTCGCCCGTGAGGCCTCCCCTCGAGTCCCCCTGTGTCACCGAAGAAGAGACCCTGCCCGACGAAAGCAACGAGGATGCCCTTCTGTTGGCCGCCCTGGAAGGGCTCGCGGAGGGAGCAGGGAGAAAGCTCCGCGCCATGCAGGCCCTGACCGGCCGAATGGAATTGGAAATCCAATACGCGGACGCCGTGCTCGATTCCCGTTCGGTCCGGATCCGGCCGCCGACCGAGCTGGACGCCGGGCTCTCCGTGGCGGCCGGCCGCCTGTTCGAGCAGGCGGCCCGGCGAAGAGTGAGGATCCGGAGGATGGCCATTCACTGCCTTCAGCTGTCGCCTCTTCCCCGACAGCCATCCCTTTTTCCGGAAGACATCCTTTCGCCCTTTCCCGTCCGAGAATCCGGCCCGGAAAACGAAAGGCTCCTGCCGGCGCGCCAGCGGGCCTTGCAGCAGGCCCTCGACGGGATCCGCGATCGCTTCGGAAAAGAGGCGATCCGGAAGGGGAGAAGTCATCCGGTTTCGCGCAGCGTTGTAGGGGCGACGCATGCGTCGCCCTTTTCCGGAGGATTACACCACGACCATCGGGAATGACAGGGAGCAGGGAATGGACCCCGGCTTTCGCCGGGGTTACGGAAAGAGCGGCCCAAGGCCGCAGCCGCGTACGCGGGAACGACAACCATGGTTTCCTTCACTCCCCTGATCTGCCATTCCCATTTCAGCCTCCTGTGGGGCACGGCCTCGCCCGACGCTCTGTGCAGACGCGCGCGGGAAGCGGGCGTCTCGGCCCTGGGTCTCACGGACCGGGAGGGCCTGTACGGCGCCCTGCCCTTCTGGGAAGCGGCACGGCAAACAGGCGTCCGGCCCATCCTGGGCGCTCACGTCCCGGCCGGCCGGGCGCCGGCCTTTCTCCTCGTGGCCGGGCCTCGAGGCTATCGGCGCCTCTGCCGCATCCTGACGCGGCACCATCAGGAAAACGGGTTCTCCCTGTTCGAGGCCCTGCTGCAAGACCGCAGAGAGCTCGTGGTCCTCAGCCCGGACACCGCTTTCCTGGAGGCCCTTGCCCGGGAATCGGGCGCCGCCCGGGACCTGGGCGTCGCTCTTTACCCGTACGGACCCCAGCGGGAGCGAATCCGGTTCAGCCTGCAGTCGGGCATCCGCCTGGTCGCAACCCCGCCCGTCTATTTCCTGGATCCGGAAGACCATCCGCTTCACAAACTCCTCAGGGCCATTTTTCTCTGCACCAAGCTGGACAGGATCCCGTCGCACGAGACCGCGCCCGACTGGGCGTGGTTCCAGGATCCGGAGCGCTGGGAGAGCCGCTACCTCCACTGCCCGGAAGCCCTCCGGGGCATGCAGCACGTTGCGGAAGCGTGCGGCATGGACGAGCCTCCCTGGGGGCCCTGGGTCTTTCCTCCCTACGAGGGTCTCTCCGAGAGCACGGCCTTCGAGCGCCTGCGGGAGAAGTGCCGCGAGGGAGTGCTCAACCGCTACGGAGGCTTCTCGCAGGCCATAGAGGACAGACTGGCGCACGAGCTCGAGCTGATCCGCTCCAAAGGGTTCGCCACCTATTTTCTCGTTGTCCAGGACATCGTCCTGCGCTTTCCCATCACCTGCGGCCGCGGCTCTGCCGCAGCCAGCCTGGTCTCCTACTGCTTGGGCATCACCCACGTGGACCCCATCCGGCACGATCTGTTCTTCGAGCGCTTTCTGAACCCGGGCCGCACCGATCCGCCGGACATCGACGTGGATTTTCCGTGGGACGAGCGGGACGCGGTCCTCTCCTACGTGCTGGAGAAATACGGCCCCGAGCGGTGCGCCATGGTGGCGAACCACGTGGGGTTCGGGGCCCGCGCCGCCATCCGCGAGACCGCCAAGGTCTATGGCGTGCCCGAGTCGGAGATCCAGGGGAAGCTCCGGCATCTCCGGCTCTTCTGGGACCCCAAGTACGCAAGGGAGATGGCCGGCCCGAAAGAGGTCGATCTCGGAGGCTGTTCAAAAATGCCCAGATGCAAGGCGCGCGAAGTCCCGAGGAATGAGGCGTACATTTCAGTACGCCGCAGTGACCCCGGCCTTCGCCGGGGCAGGCTCCCCGCCCCCATGCACCGAGCCGAACGCCGCAGATGGGCGTTTTGGGACAGCCTCCAGGACCCGTGGCCCGAGATCCTGAAGTGGGCCGATCGTCTCGAGGGAATGCCGCGGCACCTGTCCGTGCACTGCGGAGGCGTGATCGTCACGCCCGACCCCTTGCCCGAGCGGGTCCCGGTCGAGATGGCGGCCAAGGGCGTTCCGGTGATTCAGTGGGAAAAGGACGGGACCGAGGACGCGGGCCTGGTGAAGATCGACCTGCTCGGCAACCGCTCTCTGGCCGTGATCCGGGACACGCTGGCCCGCCTGCGCAAGACCCGCGGGATCGACATCTCTTACTCCAGGCTCAACCCGCTGGACGACCCCGAGACCATGGCGATGCTGGCGCGCGGAGAGAGCGTGGGGGTGTTCTACATGGAAAGCCCGTCCATGCGCCAGCTCCTCAGGAAGACCGGCAGGGGCGACTTCGAGCACCTGGTGGTCCAGTCCAGCATCATCCGGCCCGCTGCCAACGACTACATCCGGGAGTACGTGCGCCGGGATCGCGGCGGGGCCTACGAGCCCCTGCACCCGATCCTGGGGCCCATCCTCGAAGAGACCCACGGGATCCTCTGCTATCAGGAGGACGTCTCCAAGACCGCCATGGCCCTGGCCGGCTTCGACGCGGTGCAGGCAGACGAGCTGCGCAAGATCCTCTCGAAGAAGCACAAGCAACGGCAGCTCGCGGACACGAAGGGCCGGTTCTTCGAGGGCGCCCGGGCCCGCGGCGTGCCGGAGCCGACGATCGAAGAGATCTGGAGGATGATCCTGAGCTTCCAGGGATACTCCTTCTGCAAGCCGCACTCGGCCAGCTACGCCCTAGTCTCCTGCAAGGCCTGCTATCTCAAGGCCCACTACCCGGCCGAGTTCATGGCTGCGGTCCTCTCCAACCAGGGCGGTTACTACAGCACGCAGGCCTACCTGTCGGAAGCCAGAAGGATGGGGCTCGACCTTCTTCTTCCGGACATCAATGAGAGCGATCTCCCCTACGCGGGGTCCGGACGGGCCGTGAGGGTCGGGCTTATGCAGCTCAAGGGAGTTCACAGGAATTCTCTGGAAGCTCTCATGGATGAAAGGGAAAGTGGCGGCCCATTCCTGTCCATGGAGGACCTCTTCCGCAGGGTGGACATCGATCCATCGGACGTTCGGATCCTGATCAAGGCAGGCTGCCTGGACTCCGTGGCCCGGGGCCGCACGCGGCCCGAGCTCCTCTGGACGCTGCTGGCCCGGGAATCGGCCCGGAGGGAGAGGCGGTCGCCGAAGGGCCATCTGCGCGGGTCCGTGCGGGAAGGCGCCCGCGGGCTCCTGGGTGAACGGGCGGCCGGCTCATGCGGCGGACCGGAGATCCAGGACCTGTTCGAGCAGAGCCTCGTCCTCCCCCGGGCCCGGTCTTACGGCGGTTCTCTCCTTCTCCGGCACGAGCTGGAGACCCTGGGCGTCCTCGTCTCGCGCCACCCCCTCGAGGTCTTTCAGCCCTGGCTTTCGAGATTCGACACCGTCCCCGCGGCCGCCCTGGCCGATCACGTGGGCGAGACGGTCACGGTCGCCGGCTGGTTCGTCACGGGCAAGACCGTTATCACCCGCAAGAACGAGCCCATGGAATTCGTGAGCTTCGAGGATACGACGGCCCTCTACGAGACGACCTTCTTCCCCAGGGTCTACGACCGGTTCTACCACCTGCTCAGCGACACCAAGCCCTATATGGTCATAGGCCTGGTGGAAGAAGATTTCGGCGTGGTCTCGCTCACGGTCGAGGACGTCATCCCCTTCGGGAGAGCCGGGGGAACCGCAGGTCAGAGCGGACAAGCGAAGCGGAGCTCCGATCAGTACATTAGTAGGGGAGCCTGTCCAAGGAATTCGGCTCCTGGAGGCTGTTCAGAAATGTCCAGATGCAAAGCGCACGACAATGGGGACCCATCCGAAGGATGGGGTGTCCGACCCTTGGGAGGACAAATCCCGAGGAATGAGGCTTAAACGAGAGGCCCAGTGGACCCCGGCCTTCGCCAGGGCAGGCTCCCCCAGCCTCCAATTCCCTGAGTGCAACGCCGCAGATGGGCATTTATGGACAGCCTCCAGGCACGACGGAAATACCTGCACGGCGGGAGCCGGCGTCGCGATCCTTGCGGGGCCTTGTAGGGGCGCTGCTTGCTGCGCCCGCGCACAGGGGGCCAGCGGATCACGTCTTGTAGGGGCGACGCATAGCGTCGCCCTCTCCGGAGCGGTTAGGTTACACCACGAACATCTGAAATGACAGGGAGCAGGGACTGGATTCAGTCTGATATTTTACTTTAATTTATACTTCTAAGTGTCCTTATTTGATATCATTTATTTTATTTTCTCTGCGGAGCCGAGCGAGCACCTCCTGCATATCTGGCGGGAGAGGAGCTTCGAGGAGTCTCTGCTCGCCTGTTTCCGGGTCCTTGAAGCGCACGGTCGCGGCGTGGAGCATCTGCCTGGGGACATCCCTGAGGAGTGCGTACGAGGCGTCTTCCTTCCCATACAGGATGTCTCCGAGCACCGGATGCCCGATCTCGGCCAGGTGGATACGGATCTGATGGGTCCGGCCCGTCAGGGGCCGCGCCTGCACGAGCGCGCAACGTCGGAACCTCTCCAGTACCAGGAACTCGGTCTCGGCCCTGCGGGCCGCGCCGCCGGCTCCGCCCTCGGCGTCTGCCCTGCCTCCGGCCGAATGGCCGAGAGGCTTTTTCGCCCGAATGTCGGAAGCGCGCACGAACCGGTCGTTGCGGGGGTTGCCGTCCACGAGCGCCAGGTAGCGCTTTTCGACTCTCCCTCGGCGGAACTGCCCCTCCAGGGCAGTGGCCGCGCGTTCGGTTCGCGCCAGGAGTAACAATCCGCTCGTATCCCTGTCCAGACGGTGAACGAGGATGAGGCGATCCTCCGGGGCCCATCTGCCTGAGGCCCGGAGCAGACGCTCCAGCAGAGGGGCGACCGTTCCCCCCGTGACCCCGTGTGTGCCGTAGACCACGAGCCCGGCCGGCTTGTTGATGGCCACCAGAAGCCGGCTTTCCCAGATGATGTGCCCGGCCCCAAGGACCTCCGGACCCTCCGTCCGATCGAGGTGGACTTCGATCTGCTCGCTTCCGCGCAGTCTGAGCGAAGCCGTCTTGGTGCGCCGCCCCTCCACGAAAACGCGGCCGAAATCGATCAGGCGCTTGGCGTCCCGTACCGACAGGCCTGCCACTCCGGAGGCCACGGCTTTGGACAGCCGAACGTCTCTGAGCGACGGGCCCGCACGAAAGCGGCGGACGTGCGCCTTGGGATCCGACCGGTCGGACATGGGAAACTCCGCTGGCGGTCCGGGCGATCTACGCGACCCGGTACTCGCCAACAAGAAACAACGAAGCGCAGACCCCTGTCAACCGCGGCGCTCGAGGTTCGAATCACGGGATGGAGGGACTGGACCCCGGCCTCCGCCGGGGTGACGGAAAAGAGCACTGTGTCCCTCTCCGTCATCCCGGCCCATGCTGCGCAGCGCGTGCGAGCCGGGATCCAGCAGCCTGCCCTGAGAACGGCTGCAACAACGGAAAACAGGGACCGGATTCCGGCCTGCGCCGGAATGACCGAGAAGAGAGGGGCCGTGGCCTCATTCGCCGGCCGGCCGCCACTTCCGCCGGAGCTCAGTTCGGGTTTTGATGCAGGAGGGTATCGACACTCTGGAAGAGCCTTTCCAGGCCCTGGGCTTTCTCCACGTAACCGTCGATCCCGAGAGTCATCATGCGGACCTGGTCGCCGAGCAGACTGTGGGCGGTCAGAATGATGACCGGGAGGTCCTGGGTCCCCGGGTTGTTGCGGATCCACTGGAGCACCTCGGGGCCGTTCTTCCTGGGCATGATCACATCGAGGATGACGAGATCGGGTCTTCTCTGCAGAAGCTGCTCGATGGCTGCCTCTCCGTCCGCCGCAGTCCAGGCGCTGTAGCCCAGGTCCTCCAACTGGAGCCGCAGGCCTTCACGGACTCCCCCGTCGTCGTCCACGACGAGGACCGAGCGCCGCTTGTTCCCGCCGAGGAGCTGACGGACCTTGTCCATGAGCTCCTTCTCGAGAAAAGGCTTCTTCAGGCAATCGTTGGCCCCCATCAGGATCCCGGTTTGATTGTCCTCGACCACCGAGATGATGAGGATCGGGATGTCGCGGGTCAGGGGATCCTCCCGGAGCATGCCGAGCAGATCGTAGCCGCTCATGGCCGGCATCATGAGGTCCAGCGTGATGAGATCCACCCGGTGGGTGCGCGCTTTCTTCAGCGCTTCGTGGCCGTCCGCGGCCTCGACGATGGTGTACCCGCGGGTCTCGAAATGGTGGCGCAGGAGTCTCCGCATGTTCGGATTGTCGTCCACCACCAGCACCGTCTTGCGCCTCCAACCGCCGTCCTCCTCCGAGGTCGTTTCCACGGGCTCGGCGGGCTTGTTCGCCTCCGCCTCACCCCTCAGCGAGGTGCCGGGCAGGGTGAAGTAGAAGCTGGCGCCTTCTCCCTTCTGGCTCTCCACCCAGATATTGCCGCCGTAATGGGACACGATCTCCTTGCAGATCGGCAGCCCCAGGCCCGTTCCCTTGGGCCTGTCCGTCAGGGTATCCCCGGCCACCTGGCTGAATTTGTCGAAGATGAACTCGTGATCGGCCTTGTCGATTCCCACGCCTTCGTCACGGACCCGAATCTTTACCCATGGCGAGGTCTCGCCGAACCTCCTGCCTTCGAAGACCTCGGCGTACAACTCGATCCGCCCGCCGGGCGAGGAGAACTTCATCGCGTTTCCCAGGAGGTTGGTGAGGACCTGGGTGATCCGATCGCGGTCCGCAAATACCAGCGGCAGGCTGTCCGGCGCGTCCACCGAGATCGTAAGGAATTTCTCTCCCAGGAGGCTCTGGTGGGATCTGACCACTTCCTCGATCATTTCCCGCATCGACAGGAGGTCGTCATGCCAGATCATCCGCCTGGCTTCGATCCGGGAGAGGTCGAGCACGTCGTTGATGAGCCTCGTCAACCGCTCGCTCTCGCTGTTGATGATGGTGAGGAACTCGGTTTGCGTCTTCGCATCCGTGTCCTCGTACTGGAGCAGGATCTCAGAGAAGGAGCGGATCGAGGTGAGGGGCGTGCGCAGCTCGTGGGAGACCGAGGAAAGGAACGAATCCTTCATCTTGTCCAGGTTCTTGAGATCCTGGTAGGCGCTCTCCAGGTTTTCTTTTGCGACCTGGAGCTCCCGGGTCCGCTCTTCGACCTTGCGCTCGAGCTCGCGGTTGTGCTCCCGGATTTCTTCCTGGGCCGTCTGCAGGCTGGAAGCCATCTGGTTGAAGGAGGCCGCCAGCTCTCCCACCTCATCCCGGCTTCGGATGTGGACGCGTGAGTCGAAACCGCCCTCTCCGAGCCTGCGGGTGGCCTGCACGAGGCTTCCGATGGGCCGGACGATTCTTCGCACGAAGATCAGCGCGCACCCCGCGTAGAGCGCGGAAAGCACGCCGCACAGCAGGAGCAGGTTCCTCCGGAATCCCTCCCACTGCCGGGTCATCCAGGTCGTATCGAAGCCCACCTGGATCCACCCTACCCGCTCCGGCCCGGCGACCATGGGGCTGGCTTCGTTTTCAAAGGAAGGCTCGCTCTCCAGATGGATGGGTATGAAGCCCTCGACGTAGCGCGTCTCCCGGTCGTTCAGAAAGGTTCGGAACTGTCTTTCGGAGCCGACAGGCTGGCGGGAGGTCGCCGTTCTTCCTTCTTCTTCCCAGCCCGGATCGGAAAGGAGCAGAAGGATCTCTCCGGCTTCGTTTCGTGCCGCCAGGTACACGATGTCCGGTTCCTTCAACTGCAACCCCAGGATGCGCGCCAGCTCCACGCGGTCCTCCACGAAAACGGCATAGGACGCGATCCGCCCGATCGAGACCGTCTGTTGATCGATCCCTCGGCGGGTCGAGGTCTCGATCAGGCCTTTCCCCTTCAGGTACGCCGTGCCCCCGACCAGGCCCAGCACGAGGACGAGATTGAAGCCGAGAAAAGCGAACAGCTTCCTTCCAAGGGAAAGCACCCCTTTCTTCCTGAACTCGACCTGCCTGCCCGGCGTCCGAGGCGTATGGTTCACGGGCATGGGGATTCCGCGGATTCTCAATAGTCCTCCAGCACGATGCCACGCGGCAGCGGGGAATCCGGCATCTCCGGCTTTGGAGAGAGTCCCAGCCTTGCGGCCACCTTCCTGTTCCATCCCAATCGGACCTTTTCAGGAAATTCTATAGGAATGGCAGCCGGGCGGCTGCCCTCCAGGAGCCGATTCACGATCGCCCCGCACTGCGCCCCGATATCCTTGGGGTCTGCATAGAAACCCATCAGGGCGCCTCCTTTCACGTAGT
This sequence comes from bacterium, assembly GCA_040756235.1. Classification (GTDB taxonomy): domain Bacteria; phylum Desulfobacterota; class DSWW01; order DSWW01; family DSWW01; genus JBFLZG01. The sequence goes on from JBFLZG010000145.1 coordinate 9,475, forward strand.
TCGCGGAAAAGGCTACCAGCGGGATTCGGTGCTGGAGGGAGAACAGGAGCACGTACTTTGCGGATGCCCCGTTGTACGCTACAGGGTCAGGAAGGGCGAACAAGACGTCCACCGCGTCGCGGAGGAGGAAAGTCAGGCCGGCGGAGAGGTCCTTGGACGAGGAGACCTCGGACGAGATGCACTGGAGCCCGCTCCGGTCCAGGAGAGACCCGAGTCGCTCCACCTCCGGGCCGTTGATCTCGCTGTATATGACCCCGATGCGCCGCATCCCCGGCAGGAAGCTGCGCAGCAGATCCACCTGTCTTTGGAGCGGAATCTGCAGGACGACCCCGGTCATGTTTGCGTGCGGGTCGCCGCCCCCGGCGGCAAAGGACAGAGCGCCCCGGCTCGGGACCATGGCGAAACAGACGTCCAAGGCCCCGCCGTGCTCAACCGCCCATTGAGTGGCCTGGGTCCCCAGCGTGACCAGGACGCGGGGGTTCCGTTCCTCGAGGGTCCTGACGAGCCCGGCAGTTTCGGTTCCTTCCGAGAGCACCAAAGAGGAAATAGACTGGCTCGCCCGCCGGTCTCCCATGGTTTCCAGGAGCCCTTCCATGCAGGACCGGTAGTAATCCTTTTCCTGGCTGAGGAGAACGAGGACGCTTCCGTGCGCAGGCGCAGACCGGGCCCAGCAGGCGCAGGCGACGAAGACGAGGAGGGCCGAAACCAGCAGGCGTCTCAATTCCGCTCCCTCGCGAAATCAAAAGGAATAGCTCACGCTCAGCCACAGAGCCCTGCCGTCCTGAAGCACCTGGGTGACGCCGTTCTCCTCGCTGACCGGATCCTCGTAACGGACGTCGTACAAGTTGTAGACCGAGAAAGAGGCGGAGAGTCCCTTCCAGATCCGCCGCCCCAGCAGCGTCAGGTCGGCCCGCACATAGTCCGAAACCCTTTCGGAAGGATCGCTGGTGTAACGGCTGTCCACGAAGTGGACCAGAGGCGACACGAACAGCTTCTGCTCCCAGAGCGGTATGGAGAGTCCGGCATTCGCGAGGAACTTGGGAGAGTTGGCGAGCCGGTCTGCGCCCGAGCGGGTCCTGGCCTCCTGGTAGCTGAAGTCCGCGAACCCCCGCAGCCCCCAGGCCAGCTGCGCTTCGAGGGCGAGCTGAAGACCGTCGACCTCCAGGTCGAGTACGTTCTGATACTGGAAGCGATCCAGCCCGCTGTCGAAGACTTGAAGGATGAGATCGTCGAGCCAGTTATGGAAGTAGGAGATCGATCCTGTCACGCCCGCGGCGATCCTCTGCTCCAGCACGAAGGTTGCCGAGCGGATCAGCTCCGTCTCGAGCCCGGGGTTGGCAGCAAAGTCGGTGGTGTCGTCGAAAAAGCGTTCGTAGATGGTCGGAGAACGGAAAGCCTCCGCATAGAGGAGCTTAAGGGTCGTCCCCTGCCAGGGGAAGAAGATCAGGCCTCCGCGCGGGGAGAGTTGCGCGTCGTCCAGCGTGTTCTTGTCATAGCGGAAGCCGCCGATCGCCTTGACACTTCTCGAAAGGCTCCAGACGTCCTCGAGGTAGAAGGCGTAGACCTGGAAATCGTAATCCTGGTGGCTCGAGCCTTCCCGGACGGCATACGACGCGTCCTCGAGCCGGTGATCTCCGTACTCAAAGCCCGCGGTCAGGTCGTTCCCGGCAAAGAGCTGCAGCCGACTCTTGAGCTCGCCACCCCACCAGATGTCCTCGCCCAGGTCTCTCCAGGGGCCCTCTTCCCCGTATTCCAGGTTGTCCTTGAACCGGTAGTAGTCAGAAAAGAGGCGCACCTGCACCGAGACCGATTCCCACGGGCTCACCGCCTGGGCCAGTTCCAGGAAAGCCCGTGTGTCGACCGTGTAGTTGCCATCGTCGCCGAAATCGGTCTCGTATGGCGCGGTCGGCAAGCCCTTCTTCCGGTCCGAGTATTGGCCGAATACGGAAAACCCCTTGAATCGAGCGCTGAGAAAATATTGTTGAGCGGTTTCGTAATCGACGTCCTCGACCTCGACTCCGTTGCGGGACGGGTCGTCCGGAAACGAGAAAGCGTGGTCGTCGCCTTCCGCATCGTACACCGAGGCGACCCCCAGCACCTGCAGCCCGTTACCGAAAGAGTAGCCGCTCACGACCGTTCCCGCCTTGGATTCGGAGCTGCCGACTTCTCCGTACACCTCGGTCCCGTTCAGCAGGCTCTCACTCCGGGTGACGATGTTCACCACGGCGAGGAAGGCATTGGTACCGTACATCGTGGAGCCCGGTCCGCGGATCACCTCGATGCGCCGGATCAGCTGAATGGGGATCCCCAGGCTGCGGTCGATGGCGGATGAGCCGCTCCACTGCTCGTTCGTGGAGTGCCCGTCGACGAGTACCAGGATGCGGGTGTTGTAATCCCCCGGGATCCAGATGCCGCCCACCCCGAGCTTCTGGTAGTTGCGGTCATAGGAGACGTGGAGCCCGGGGACCGAGCGAAGCGCGTCCCCGACCGTCCGGTAGCCGAACCGCTCGATCTCGTCTTCAGTGATCACGGTGACCGAAGCCGGCGCGTCGCTCGGGCTCTGCTCGCGTTTCGAGGCCGCGTAGACGAGGGGAATCTCTTCGAAGTAGAGGTCCTCCGTGATGGAGGGGGCAGGCCCTTCCGCTGCTTCAGGCTCTGCCGCACGGCAGGGGGCCATCGGCAGCGCAGCGGGGAACCCTGCGATTCCCAATACGAGCGCCACGCAAGCCAGCCGCAGATGAGCCATGTGATCGAGCGCCGCCGGTGGAAGACAGAATAGAACGGTTTCTTTGGGGAAGAATTCGGCAAAGGGCAGGAAAACTTGAGCTACGAACTGTAATCCCTGAATCCTGCCGCCAATTCTCGAGGACTGCCGGGCCGGCCACGCCGGCGGGCGACGCATGCGTCGCCCCTTCAATGATGAAGGCGACAGGGGCCCCTCTCTTGTCCGTCATTCCGGCGCAGGCCGGAATCCAGTCCCTGCCCCGCCGCGTCCTCGATGCACGCTCCTGGATCCCGGCTCGCCCGCTCCGCACAGGGGCCGGGATGACGAAGAGTGAGAAGGCGGATTGCCGCGCTCTTGTGGGGGCAAGGCTTGCCCTGCCCGTTCTCGCGGGCGCAGCTCGTAGGGGCGACCGGCGGTCGCTCTCACAACTCACGCTCGAAATCCCTCCTGCGTTCCTCTACGCTAGTCTGTCGAGAAATGCCTGTCCCTCTCCCCCGTGGACACAGGGGAGAGGGACAGGGTGAGGGGGAAACAGGACCAGATTCACCCCTCATCCCGACCTTCTCCCCTCGGCGAGGGGAGAAGGTGAGGAGCCCGCTCCTGCGGGCACCTTTCAACCGACCTCTCGAGACTCGATGCGCCTGCGGTACTTGCCATATTCCATGAGGCGGGCCATCACGCGGGCCGCCCGTTCCGGGGTGGGATAGACGTCCAACCCTTCCCTCTCCAGCAGGTCTTCGTAAACCGGCGGCTTGTGCCCCACGAGGACGACCGGTTTCCCGAGGGTCTTTATCCAGTAGAGGATCCCCTCGAGGACTTCCTGCCCGGCACGCTCGGCGCCGAGCTCGCGCGCCCGCAGTTTCTCGTCGTCCAACTGCACGCGTGCCTTCAGGTCCGGCCTGCTGAAGAAGGACGTGACCCTTCCGGGCAGAGCGCTCAGTGCGATCACGCCGTCGACGTTCGGGTCCTTCATGAGCAACTCAAAACACTCGAGGTACATCCGGATGTCGGTCATGGCGACGAGATCGACCGGGTTCCCCCGGCTCCAGTACGCCGGCAGGAAGCGGTCCAGGGCCTCGATCGTGCGGGGGTGAAGGGGTGGAACGGCGAGGCCAAGCTCTTCGCAGGCGTCGGTGGTGACCACGCCCCAGCCGCCGCCCCGGCTGATGATGCCCACCCGGTGACCTCCGGGCAGGGGCAGCCGGGAGAGAGAGCGGCCGCAGTCGATGAAAGCCTCCGTGGTCCTGGCCTGGACCAGACCGCACTGCCGGAACGAAGCGTCGTAGAGGGGGACGATTCCGGCCAGCGCCGCGCTGTGCGAGGCGGCTGCACGCTGGCCTGCAGGGGTCTTTCCGCCTTTGAAGACCACGACCGGCTTCCTGCGGCTGACGGACCGGGCCGTCTCAAGCCACCCGTCGCTCTGCTTCAGACTCTCCAGATAAAGCATGACGGACCTGCACTCGGGGTCCTCTCCGAAGTACTTCAGATAATCCTTGCAGCTCAGGTCCGCCTCGTTTCCGCTCGAGACGAAGTAGCGGAACCCCGCCTTGAGCGCCCTGCCCCACTCGAGTATCTGAGCGCCGATGTTCCCGCTCTGGGACGCGAAAGCGATGTCACCCTTGCGCGGCTGGACCAGCGCCATCATGCAGACCAGTGAAACCGGGGCGCTGAACACCCCCATGGAATTCGGGCCGACCAGCCGGATCCCCTTCCGCTTCGCGATCTCCCGCAGGGTCTTCTCTCTCGCGCACCCTTCCGCTCCGGTCTCGGCAAAGTCGGAGCTGATCACCAGGACCGTCCGGACCCCTTTGCGGGCGCACTCCGTCAGCAGTTGCGGCACGGTCACCGCAGGGGTAACGATGCAGGCCAGGTCCACTTCGTCCGAAATGGCCTCCACTGCGGGATAGGCCGGGATCGCCATGATCTCGCGATCTCTGGGGTTCACCGGGAAGATCCTCCCCTTGTATCCGTTCGCCAGGACATTCCCCAGGATCATGCCTCCCCACTTGCCGAGATTGTTGGTAGCTCCGATGAGGGCCAGGTTCCTGGGCATGAACAGCAAGTCCAGATTCTCGCGCACGCTCCGCTCGTGGGCCATACCGCTCCTCCCCCCGGTCCAGGTGTCAGGTATCACGTTTCAGGTCGGGTCAGACCAAGCGACTCCCTGAGGGCAGCACCTCGTGTCTGCTATTAACCGAAACGATCTTTTCTTCAGCTGATACCTAGAGCCTGTCCCAACAGGCTCGATTTCAGAGGCTGTTCAAAAATGCCCAGATGCAAGGCGCACGAAGTCCTGAGGAACGAGGCGTACATGGAAGTACGCCGCAGTGACGAAGG
>JBFLZG010000146.1:0-37895 GCA_040756235.1 bacterium
AAAATGCCCAGATGCAAGGCGCGCGAAATCCCGAGGAATGAGGCGTACATTTCAGTACGCCGCAGTGACGAGGGACGAGCGCAACGCCGCAGATGGGCGTTTTGGGACAGGCTCTAGTTAGAATAGAGACTTTCCTGCTCTGGTTGCAACCTGCCGATCGTGATGAGTACATCGTCTCGCAGGTACTCTATCGCGTGAGCACTCCTTCTGCACCTCTCCACCCGCCTGAAATCCGGAACCGGCCGGGCACGAAAGCGTCGCCGAAGCTCGAAGCGGCGGCAAGTGAGGAGACAAATGGGGGACCCAGTCACGCGAGAGCAGGGTTGAAAGGCCCGAATCGATGAGCTCGAAGCGCAATGCGCGGAGGAGCGCGGCATTCGGCTCTCCACGGACACGCCCGCCGGAGTATCGGCATCTCCTTCCTGCCGAGGAGAGCCGTCAGGCTTGCTTGCTGTGCCCGATCGACCCTAGAATATAGACTTCTTTCAGACTGCGTGGTCGAGTCGCAAAGGACCCTGAGAAAGTGGCAGCCGACCTTTCCTCTTTTTTCAGTTCTGTTCCTCTCTCTTCCGCGCGCTCGTGAGCCGTCTGTGTACGCAGGTCGGGCGGGGTCTTCAATTCGCTGGTTCATACGAGGCCGCTGCTCCGAAATCGGCGCTGTGGAACGCGTCGATGGCATTCGGGGTTTCCTCGCCCGGACGGGTGCCGTGCGCCTGAGGAATCCGGGCTCAGCGATCCGCGGCAAGCGGAAATCCGGGAGCGCCATCGGATCCCGGTCAAGGTGAAAACAACAAGCATCTGTCGAAGGCGCTCGGAGAAGAGCAGGCCGACCTCTCATGTTCCGGAGGAACGATATGTCGAGCACTCACGACAGTCCGCTCGTTCGGCCCTTGATGCGCTATGGCTGCGCGTTGGGCGCGGTCGCGGCGGGGTTCCTGTTGCGTCTGGTGCTGACGGCGCACGTCGGCCCGGGTTTGCCAACTTACATCACGTTCTATCCGCCCGTGATGTTCGTGGCCCTCGTGGCCGGCTTCTGGCCAGGGCTCCTGGCGACCGCAACGGCCGGCTTGTGTGCGGACTACTGGCTCCTGGCCCCGCAAGGGCTCGGGACCTCCACTCTCGTCGATTCGATCGGCCTGGCTTTCTTCCTCGGCATGGGCCTTTTCATGAGCGTAGTGGCCGAGCTCTACCGTCGTAACAAGGACAAGGCGGCCGCCTATGAAAAGGATCTCGCCCTGAGCGAAAGCCGGGAGGAGCTGCGCCGCCAGCGCGAGTGGCTGCGGGTCACGCTCACCAGTATCGGGGACGCCGTGCTGGCAACGGACACCGACGGCATGGTCACCTTTCTCAACCCGGTCGCCGCGGCCCTGACCGGCTGGACGCAGGAGCAGGCCCTGGGCCAGCCGGTCCAGAGCGTGTTCCGAATCCTCAACGAAAAGACGCGCGAGGAGGCGGAGGACATCGTCGCACTCGTGCTGCGCCGGCGTTCCGTCGTCTCCCTGGCCAATCACACGGCCCTGGTGGCCCGCGACGGGCGCGAGATTCCGATCGAGGACAGCGCGGCCCCGATCCGGGATCCCGCCGGCACCTTGGCTGGCGTGGTCCTCGTGTTCCACGATGTCACCGCAAAGCGCCGGGCGCAGGAGGAGCTGCGGGAATCGGAAGAGAGACTGCGTATCGTCGCGGACTTCACCTATGACATGGAGTCCTGGCGCAGCCCGGACCAGCGCTTCCGCTATCTTTCACCTTCCTGCGAGCGCATCACCGGATACGGCCGCGAGGAGTTCCTGCGGGACCCTCAACTCTATAGCCGTATCATTCACCCGGATGACCGGGAACGTCTGGCGGCTCATTTCCGTGAAGACCAATCGAGTCCGGACCCGCGCGAGCTCGAATTCCGCATGGTGCGCCGCGACGGCCAGGTGCGATGGATGGCCCACGTATGCCAGCCCGTCCTGGACCCGCAGGGGCAGGTGCTGGGCCGGCGAGCTTCCGACCGCGACATCACCGACCGCAAGCGCGCCGAAGAGGCGTTGCGCGAAGAGCGCGACTTCACCGCAGCCGTGCTGGATACGGCCGGTGCGCTGGTGGTCGTTCTGGACAGAGAAGGGCGGATCACGCGCTTCAACCGGGCTTGTGAGGCCATCACGGGCTACCCGGCCGAGGAGGCGCTGGGCCGGGTCTCCTGGGACTTTCTGATTCCGTCCGAGGAGCTCCCGGGGGTCCGGCAGGTATGGGCGGCTTTGCAGGCCGGGGATTTTCCGAACAGGCACGAAAATCACTGGGTGGCGAAAGACGGCTCACGGCGCCTCATCGAGTGGTCGAACACGGCCATCGCGGGTGCCCGAGGCGAGGTCGAGCACGTCATCGCGACGGGAGTGGACATCACGGAGCGCAGGCTCCACGAGGTGCGCATTGCCCGGTTGACGAAACTGTACCGGGTCCTCAGTCGTGTGAATGAGGCGATTGTCCGGACGCGCAGCGAAGAGCCGCTGCACGATGAGGTCTGCCGGATCGTCTCCGAGGAAGGAGGATTCCCGCTGGCCTGGGTGGGCCAGGTGAAGGAACGGCAGATAGAGCCGACGGCATCCTACGGCCCGGCGGCAGCTTATCTCGAGGAGATCCGGGTGGAAGTGGATGGCGAATTGGGCAAGGGACCGACCGGTTCCTGCATTCGCGAAAACCGGCCGGTGGTCAATGATGACTTTGATATGAATCCCCATACCGTTCCCTGGCGCGAGAGCGCCCTGCGGTTCGGGTTCCGGGCATCGGCGGCCTTTCCCCTGCACCGGCGCGGGAAGGCTGTGGGTGCGTTCACGCTCTACGCCTCGGAGCCGGGCGTATTCGACGAAGAGCAGGTCGGCCTGCTCGAAGCACTCTGCTCTGACGTATCCTATGCCCTGGACAAGATCGAGCAGGAGCGACTTCGCACGGAAGCCGAAGAGGCCCTGCGCCGGAGCGAGGAACGGTTCCGCGTCGCCCAGGAGCTTTCTCTGGACGCGTTCACCATTCTCAAGCCGGAGCGGGACGATGGCGGCCGCACCGTGGACTTCCGCTGGGAGTACGTGAATCCGCAGGCCGGACGGACCCTGCGCCGCTCTCCGGAAGAGCTGGTCGGCAAGCGCTTGCTCGAGGTGCTGCCCGGGAACCAGACGGTGAGCGACCTTTTCGAGCGCTACGTGCGCGTGGTCGAGACCGGCGAGCCCCATGACTATGAGCTGTCGTACGAATCGGAAGGCGTTCGGGGCTGGTTCCGTAACATGACCGTGAGAGTCGGGGACGGCATCGCCGTCTACTTCACGGACATTACCGAGCGCAAGAGGGTCGAACAGGAACGACAGAGTCGGATCGCCAACCTGAATTCACTTCTCGCGGTCAGCCTGGACGTGCTCGCGGCCGAGAGCGTCTCCGAACTGCTGGATCGGGTGGCCGATGCCGCAAGAGTGATCACTCGAGCCCGGAACGCCATCGCCGGACTCGGGTACAGGGCGGGTCAGCGGACCTTGGAATCCGCATCCCTGTCCGGAGGCGATCCTTCTTCCCGCGCGGGATCTGCCTTCAAGATCGAAGCGGGCGCAGACTACTTGAACCTGATTGGAAGCAGGCTCTCGCTGCGGCTGACCGAAGAGGAGCTTCGGAGCCACATCGTGGGGCGAGGTATCCCGGAGAGACGCGGGCCGCTTCCGGGGGTTCTCGGGGCGAGCCTTCTCGGACGAGACGGAAAAGCTCAGGGCCTGATCATGGTCGGCGCCAAGGAGGACGGGGAGTTTACCGAAGAGGACGAGCTCATCCTCCGGCAGCTCGCCCACCTGGCATCCGTGGGAGTCCAGCACCTCCAGGCGAGGGAAGCGCTGGCAAATTCCCGTGACGAGCTGGAGATCCGGGTGCGTGAAAGGACCGCCGAGCTCCAGCTATCAGAGAAAAGGCTGAGGGACCTCTCGGCCAGGCTCCTGACCGCTCAGGAAGAGGAGAGGAGACGGATGGCCCTCGAGGTCCATGATGGGCTCAGCTCGACCCTGAGCGCCACCAAGTACCGGATCGAGCGAATCCTGGCCGAGGGGGGGAATCGATCCGACCTGCAGGAGGTGGCATCTCAGCTGAGCAGAACCATTGAAGACTCCCGCAGGCTGCAGATGGCCCTTCGCCCCTCCGTGCTGGACGACCTCGGCATCCTTGCAGCCCTGAGCTGGCTCGCCCGGGAAACCGTGAAGGCATACCCCCACATCCGGGTAGAGAGGCAGTTCGAGCTGGAGGAAGAAGACGTGCCGGAATCCCTGAAGACCGTCATCTTCCGGGTTTCTCAAGAGGCGGTGAACAACATTGCGAAGCACAGCACCGCAAATGCCGTGAGCTTGTGCTTGCAGAACGTCGACAGCCGGATCGAGTTGGCGGTCCAGGATAACGGCCGCGGCTTCGACGTCGAAGAGGCCTCCGGGCGCACGAAGAAGGGGCTGGGCCTGCTGAGCATGCGGGAACGCACGGAGCTCTCAGGCGGCTTCTTTCACATCGCATCCGCTGCGGGGAAAGGAACGACCATTCGCGCATTTTGGCCCCTGAGCGGTCCGGCCGCAGACGCAGAAGCATGAGACCTTGAATGAGGACGAGTCCCGTCCGCGAGATCCTCCCCCCGGGCTGAACCGAATTCGCGAGCGCGGCGATTCCCGGCACCCCCCGAAAATCGCGAGAACCCTTCCTGCCAGGGCCGGCAAGGGCGCCACGGATGGTTCTCGGGGCTCCAGAAATGGCTTGACTTGGAGCGATCTTTGGTCAAACTGTTGCGCTGGAAGCAGAGACGCGGACGAGCGCCCATCCCATGCCGCATCAAGGAGAGAATCGATGAGCAACGCCAGGGTGAACACCGTTACGGGCCCGATCCTTCCCGGCGAGATGGGGGTCACGCTCCCCCACGAGCACCTCGTCTTTGGCTACACCGGCTGGGATGCGGATCAGACGATGGGCCCTTTCGACCGGCGAAAGGTTGTCGAGACCGGCGTGAAGGTCGTCAACGACCTCAAGAGCCTCGGCGTGAAGACGCTCGTGGAAGCGACCTGCGCCGATCAGGGGCGCAGCCCTGAGATTCTCCGTGAGATCGCGGAGCAGACCGGGCTCAACATCATCTGCACGACCGGTCTTTACAACGAGCACGAGGGAGGGGTCGCCTACTGGAAGTTCCGGGGTATGCTCGGCGACGCCGAAAAGGAAATCTACGAGCTCTTCATGAAAGAGATCACCGTAGGCATCCGGGATACGGGGATCAAGGCAGGCTGCATCAAAGCCGCTTCGAGCCACGGCGCGATCACCGAGTACGAAAAAAAGGTCTTCCGGGCCGCTGCCCGCGCCCAGAAGGAAACGGGAGTCCCGATCATCACGCACACGGAAGAGGGGACCATGGGGCCCGAGCAGGCGGAGCTCCTGATCGGCGAGGGCGTGGACCCCAAGCGGATCCAGATCGGGCACATGAGCAACTCCACGGACATGCGCTACCAGATCGCGGTCCTGGACAAGGGCGTGTTCTCGGCTTTCGACCGCATGGGCATCGAGGTCATCGCGGGGTGCCCGTACGATCGCGAGAAGATCCCGATCCTGATCGGCCTCCTCGGCTGCGGGTACGCGGGCCAGCTCACGCTCTCCCACGACTACATCACCGCCTGGCTGGGCAGGCCTCTGGCGGTCGCTCCGTCCAGCCTGCCGTTCCTGGCCAACTGGTATCCCACCCATGTCCTGAAGAACATCGTCCCGACTCTGCAAAAGGCCGGGGTGACCCGGGAACAGGTCCAGACCATGCTCGTCGACAATCCGCGCCGGCTGTTCGGCGGCGCCTGAGCAGAGGCGAGGGCGATGAATTCCCCTCTTTCCCGTGCACGGTCCCCTTTTCGAAAGGCGGGGGAGCATGGATTCCGGCGTGCTGGCCTGGGTCCTATTTTCGTCATCCCGGCCCAACCGCGGAGCGCGTGCGAGCCGGGATCCAGAAGGGCGCACCATGCATAGCGATGGTTACCGGGTGACGGGGACTGGACCCCGGCCTGCGAGGCTGTGTCACAATTCGTCATCCCGGCCCATGTGCGGAGCGCGTGCGAGCCGGGATCCAGAAGGGCGCACCAGGACCAGCTGTGGTAACTGGGCGCAGGGACTGGATTCCGGCCTTCGCCGGAAGGACGGAAATCATGCGGCCGCGCCTCCGAGTCCTCCGGAATGAGTGGTCGCACGAGGGTCTGACCGGATTTATGACACAGCCTCCTGCGCCGGGGTGACGGAAAAGAGCCAGGACCCTGAGGCACGGAGGGATTCCCGCGGTTCGCCGGAATGACGACGAAGGCAACAATTCCTCGCTCCCCGCTGGAGGTAACGGACATGTGGACGGCGCCTCAGACGATTCCGGAGATGCTGGCGAGAAACGTACGGGACTTTCCGCACCGGGAGGCGGTCATCGCACAACAGTTCCGCACCGGCAACTGGGCGAGAAACACCTGGAGCGAGCTGGATGCCGTCACCGACCGGGTTGCGGCCGGTCTGGCCGGGCTCGGCGTGACCCGGGGCAGCAAGGTCGCCTTCCTGCACGGGAACAGCCTCGAGGCCTACCATGCGTACCTGGCCATCCACAAGCTCGGCGCCATGTTCGTGCCGATCAACGTACGCCTGGTCGCCAGGGAAGTCCTGTACATCGTGGACCACTCGGACGCCGAGCTCATGATCCTGGGACAGAGCTACGTGCCTCTGACGGAAGAGATCCGGGGCAGGCTCGAAAAGGTGAGGGGCTACGTCTGCATCGAAAAGGAGGGAACGGCGCTCCCCGGGTGGGCGACGCCGTTCAGCAGCCTTTGCCAAACGGCCGGAAGACCGCCCCGGGCCGCGGTCGGCCCCGACGACGAAGCGGACCTCCTGTACACCTCCGGGACCACCGGCTTTCCGAAAGGGGTGGTCCTCACGCAGGCGAACAAGGTGGCCTGCGGCCGGATGGTGGGTGCGTCCACCGGGTGCGTGCGGAAGCATTACGGCGCCGAGAAGTTCCAGAGCCCGTTCCCGTTCTTTACTTCCACGGGCGTCAGCTCGGTCCTGATGACCTGGCTCTACTACGGCCTGACCGTGATCCTGGAGCCCGCCTTCGACGTGGGCATCGCCCTGGAGACCATCCAGCGGGAGCGCACGACGGTCTACATGGGCGCCCCGGCCATGTTCATCTTCCTCCTGGCAGATCCGCGCTTCAAACAGTACGACACTTCCTCGCTGCGCGGCGTCGGCTACGGCGGATCGGCCATGCCCGAGGAAGTCATTCGCCAGATCATGGAGGCGTGGCCGGGCATCAAGGTCAGCAACATGTACGGCCTCACCGAGGGCGGCACGGGCGGCACGTGCCTGCCCCCGGCTGACGCCCTGACCAAGTTCGGCTCCATCGGCGTCCCGTGGCCGCCGGACCAGGAGGCGCGGATCGTGGACGAGGACGACCGGGACGTGGCCCTGGGAGAGGTTGGGGAGATCGTGATTCGGGGCCCGAACGTGATGAAGGAGTACTACAAGGACCCCGAGGCCACGCGCGAAGCCCTGCGCAACGGCTGGCTCCACACCGGGGACATGGGCCGCTACGACGAAGACGGGTATTTCTACTACACGGACCGCAAGAAGGACATGATCGTGAGGGGCGGCTTCAACGTCTACCCCGTGGAGGTGGAAAACGTGCTCCACGAGCACCCGGCCGTGCGGCAGGCGGCGGTCATGGGCAAGCCGCACCCGATGCTGGGCGAAGACGTCCTGGCCTTTGTCGTGCCCGCGCCGGGGGCCGGCGTGAGCGCCGAGGACGTCATGTCCTTCTGCCGGGACAAGATCGCGGACTTCAAGCGCCCCAGAGAGGTGCGGTTCGTCGACGCGCTGCCCATGACGCTCCTGGGCAAGCTCGACAAGAAAGCCATCCGGGCCACGCTGATGGCCGATGATTTCGCCAAGGCGAAGAAGTGAGCGGGAGGGGAGGAGCCATGGCTTCGGAGCTGATCGACAGACCCAGGCAGGTTCGCAAGGGAGAAGAGCTCGAGGCAGCCAAGATCGAGACCTTCCTGAAGGGTACGATCCCGGGCCTGGACGGCCCGGTGACCATTCTGCAGTATCCGGGAGGGCACTCGAACCTGACGTATTCGGTGCGCGTCGGCGGGCACGAGCTCGTGCTCAGGAGGCCCCCCTTCGGGACCAAGGCCAAGACCGCCCACGACATGCATCGCGAGTACCGGATCCTGAAAATCCTGCGGCCGGTCTTTCCCTACTGCCCGCAGCCCCTCGCCTACACCGAAGATCCGTCGATCATGGGGTGCCCCTTCTACGTGATGGAGAAGGTCCGGGGCATCATCGTAAGGAAGGACTGGCCCGCCGGGCTGGAGCTCATGCCGGACCAGGTGCGGGCGCTGTTCACGAACGTCATCCGCGTGCACGCGGAGCTGCACGCGATCGACTATCAGGCCGCGGGCCTGGGCGATTTCGGCAAGCCCAAGGGCTACGTGCGGCGCCAGGTCGAGGGATGGATCGGACGCTACCGGAACGCCCGCACCCCGGACGCGCCGGACTGCGAAGAGGTGATGGGATGGTTCATGGAGCACATGCCGGCCGAGTCGGAGCGGGCCTCGGTCATTCACAACGACTTCCGGCTGGACAACTGCGTGCTCGACGAAAAAGACCCGCTGCGGATCATCGGGGTCCTCGACTGGGAGATGGCGACGATCGGCGACCCGCTGATGGACCTGGGATCGAGCCTGGCGTATTTCATCCACGCCGACGACCCGCCCGAGGCTCTGGCCATGCGCACCTGCCCCAGCAACGCGCCGGGCGCGCCCACCCGGCGGGAAGTGATCCGGATGTATGAAGAGCTTTCTGGAATGAAGTTCCAAAGCCCGGAATTTTACTACGCCTTTGGTCTATTTCGCCTGGCCGTCATCGTCCAGCAGATCTACTATCGCTTCTATCATGGCCAGACGCAGGATGTGCGCTTCCAGGCCATGATCTTCGGAACCATCGCGCTCGAAAAGGCTGCCCGCAGGGTCATCGAAGGCGAAGGCCTGTGATGCGGGGGAAATGGCGACTCTCCCGCGAAAGCGGCGTGTCATCATTCGTCATCCGGGCCAAGGCCGCATTGAGCGGGCGGAGCGAGGACACGAAGTGTTGCGGACATTGCGAGGGAGCCACAGGCGACCGAAGCAACCCCCGGAGCCAGGGAGGTTGCTTCGCTACGCTCGCAATCTCCTATGACCTTCAAGCCGCCGGAGCGGCCTTGGCGGGGGTGAGGACCGTCTTGGAGCGCATCTTCCTCGACGTGAAACAGTACGTTCTTGCAGGGGCAACGGACGCATGGGTCGGCCGTTTTTTCGACGCTCTGGCACAAGGGTGGATCCCCTCCCATCCCCTCCTTGACACGAGATATTAATCTCCAGACAATATAAATGGATATGCGGGTTTCTTCATACTCTGCATGAGGTCTTTCGGGCGCGCAGATGAGCGAGCAGACGCCGATGATTCGGCAGTATCTTCAGGTCAAGGCCGAGGCGCCGGACGCCATCCTGTTCTTCCGGCTCGGCGACTTCTACGAGATGTTCTATGCCGACGCGGAGATCGCCTCCCGGGAGCTGGAGCTCACGCTGACGAGCCGGAACAAGGGTTCGCCGGACAGCGTACCGCTATGCGGGGTGCCCTATCACGCGGCCTCGACCTACATCTCCAAGCTCATCAGCAAAGGCTACAAGGTCGCGATCTGCGACCAGGTGGAAGATCCGAAGCTCGCCAAAGGGATCGTGCGCCGGGAGATCACCCGCATCGTGACTCCGGGCCTGGTCCTGGACAGCGAGAACCTGGAGGCGGACGCGAACAACTTCCTCCTCGGCTGTCTGCCGCCATCGGCCGCGGAGGGCGACACGTACGGGCTCGCGTACGTGGACATCTCGACCGGCGAGTTCCGCATCGCAGAGACCCAGGACTTCGCGGCCTTCGAGGACGAGCTGCTGCGAGTGGCGCCGCGCGAGGTCTGCCTGCCCGAGAACCTGGTCCGGGACCGGGCCCTGCTGCAGATGTATGCCGGCCGCAGGGCGCCGATGTGGAACGGGCGGCCGCCGTCTCACTTCGATTTCGACGGCGCCTGCAGGCTGCTCGAGGCCCGCTTCGGCCAGGAGCGCCTGGCCGCCCTTGTCGCGGCCGGGTACCGCAACGCATTGGCCGCGGCCGGGGCGCTGCTCCTGTATCTCGAAGAAACCCAGAAGTGCTTTCCCAAGCACCTGCACGGCATCTCGGCCTACGAGATCCGGGACTACATGATCCTGGACGAGGCGACCAAACGGAACCTCGAGATCACCCATACCTGGATGGAGCGCTCCAAACAGAACAGCCTCCTGGGGGTGCTGGATCTGACCCTGACTTCCATGGGTGCCAGAAGGCTGCGCAGATGGGTCCTCTATCCGCTGCTCCAGCGCGAGCCGATCGAGCAGCGGCTCGACGCCGTGGAGGAGCTCAAGGACAAGGACCTCGAGCGCGCCGCGATCCGCTCCGGCCTGCAGAGCATCCAGGACCTGGAGCGCCTGAACAGCAAGATCAGCCTGGGCGTCGCCAGCCCGCGCGACCTCATGGGCCTCAAGCACTCGCTCCTGGGGGTGCCCGCGCTCCGGGAGCGGATGGCCGGGTTCCGGGCCCGCAAGACTCAGGACCTGATGGAGCTCATGGATCCGCTCGAGGACGTGGTCGGCCTGCTGGAGTCGGCGCTGGCCGAGGACCCTCCCGTCGTGATCCGGGAAGGCGGCATCTTCCGGGAAGGGTATCGAGAGGAGCTGGACGAGCTGCGCGGGATCTCGCGCGACGGCAAGCGCTGGATCGCCTCCCTGGAAGCAAAGGAGCGGGAGAGGACCGGGATCGGCTCCTTGAAGGTCCGCTTCAACCGGGTGTTCGGCTACTACATCGAAGTGACCCGCGCCAACCTGGGCGCGGTGCCCGCGGACTACGAGCGCAGGCAGACCCTGGCCAACGCGGAGCGGTTCACGACGCCGGTGCTCAGGGAGTACGAGCAGAAGGTGCTCGGCGCCCAGGAGAGGGTCGAGGCCCTGGAGTACGAGCTGTACCTCGAGCTGCGCGAGCAGGTGGCCGGCCACTCGCTGCGGATCCGCACCACCGCCGAAGCCCTCTCCGAGCTCGACTGCCTGGCCGGCCTGGCCGAGGCCGCCTCCCGGTTCGGGTACGTGCGGCCCGAGATCTCGCCTGCGGACGAGATCGTGATCTGGGAGGGCCGGCACCCGGTCATCGAGCAGATGCGGCTGGAGGAGCGGTTCGTGCCGAACGACGTGCTCCTGGACGGGAAGTCCAACCGCATGCTCATCCTCACCGGCCCCAACATGGCCGGCAAGTCGACCTACATGCGGCAGATCGCCCTGATCGTGCTCATGGCGCAGGTGGGCAGCTTCGTGCCGGCCCAGTCCGCGCGCGTCGGTCTCGTGGACCGCATCTTCACCCGCGTGGGCGCCATGGACAACCTCGTGCGCGGGCAGTCCACCTTCATGGTGGAGATGAAGGAGACGGCCCACATCCTGGAGAAGGCGACGGCGAGGTCCCTGATCCTGCTCGACGAGATCGGCCGGGGCACCTCCACCTTCGACGGCATGAGCATCGCGTGGGCGGTGGCCGAGCACATCGAACGGAACGTCCAGGCGCGCACCCTGTTCGCCACGCACTATCACGAGCTGGCCGCGCTCGCGGACCGGTTCCCTTCCGTGCGGAACTTCCACATCGCCGTAAAGGAGTGGGGCGACAACGTGCTGTTCCTGCGCAAGGTGAAGGAGGGCTCGACGAGCCACAGCTACGGGATCCAGGTGGCCCGGCTCGCCGGCATCCCGGAGGGTGTCGTGCGCCGGGCGCAGGAGATCGTGCGCAATCTCGAGCTCGGCCGGCCGACGAGCCGGCCGGGCCAGCCGGGCGAGCCGGGTGCCGCGGCCTCGGCCGGCGTCGGCGTCGGCCGAGCGCCCGCAGCGATCCTCGCATCCGCCTCAGCAGCTGCCGCCCCCGCCCCGGCAGGAGCCGCCGCCGGCGCCGGCCGCAAGGCCGGCCGGAGCGACGGCGGCAGCGACGAGCAGCCCTTGCTCTTCCCGCCCGAGGCGGGCAGTGTGGAGAAGGACGTCCTCGCGCTGGAGATCTCCCGCATGACGCCGCTCGAGGCGCTGAACAAGCTCCAGGAGCTGCAGGAAAAGCTCCGGGATCGGACGGCGGAAAAGGAGGCTCTCTCTTGAGAGGGCGAGAGCAGCAGCTCGACGCGAACCGCTGGATGGATGCCTACTTCGACCACCTCCGGGTGGAGAAGGGGCTTTCCGCCAACACGCTCGAAGCGTACGGCCGCGACCTCAGGGACTTTGCCGACTGGCTCGAGGAGAACGGCGGCGGCTCGGCCCTGGAGGCCGGCGAGGACCAGGTCCGGCTCCACCTCTTTCAGCTGAAGCAGAAGGGCATGGCCAGCCGGAGCATCGCGCGCAAGGCGAGCAGCCTGCGCGGCCTGTACCGCTTCCTTCTCAAGGAGGACGCGATCGCGTCCGATCCGACGCGCCTGCTCGACGTGCCGCGGCCCGGAGCGGCCCTTCCCCGGGACCTTTCCCTGGACGAAGTCGAGGCGCTCCTGGCGCAGCCCGACACGTCCGAGCCGCTGGGCATGCGGGACAAGGCCATGCTCGAGCTGCTCTACGCGACCGGGCTCAGGGTCTCCGAGCTTCTGCGGCTGCGGCTCCAGGACCTGAACCTGGAGGTAGGGTACGTAGTGGCCTACGGCAAAGGCAAGAAGGAGAGGCTCGTCCCGGCGGGCGAGATCGCGCTCGAGCGGCTCCGGCAATACCTGCTCTCGGGACGCCCGCAGCTCGCGGGGCGAGGAGCAGGACGGGCGCGGCCGGACAAAAACCCTTATCTGTTCCTCAATCGAAACGGCAGGAAGCTCAGCCGCCAGGGGTTTTGGAAGCTCCTGCACCAGTACGCGCTGCGCGCCGGCATCCTCTCTCCCGTGACGCCGCACGTCCTGAGGCACTCCTTTGCCACGCACCTTCTGGAGCACGGCGCGGACCTCAGGTCGGTCCAGCTCCTGCTCGGCCACTCGAGCGTCTCGACCACGCAGATCTACACGCACATGAACCGCGAGCGGCTCAAGCAGATCTACCAGCGCTACCACCCCCGCGCCACCTGAGCTCGAGGCCGGGGCTGCGGCCGGGGCCGGCCGCAGCGCGGCGCACGGCACGTGGCAAGAGGCAACAGGCAAGAACATAGAGCCAAGCGGCAAGAGCATCGAGGCAACAGGCGAGAGGCTTGATCCGGTGGACGTGATCACGACCCACATCAACGCCGACTTCGACGCCCTGGGTTCCATGGTGGCGGCCAAGAAGCTCTACCCCGATGCGGTCATGGTCTTTCCCGGATCTCAGGAGAAGAGTCTGAGGCGGTTCTTCCTTCACTCCCTGCTCTACGCTTTCTCCTTCGAGAAGGCGCGCAAGATCGACCTCAAGAAGGTGCGGCGCCTCATTCTCGTCGACATCCGGCAGAAGGACCGCATCGGGCCGTTCGCGGAGCTCGTGGACGCGCCCGGCGTGGAGCTCCACGTGTACGACCACCACCCGCCCACGGACCAGGACGTCCGCGGCACCGTGGAAGTCTACAAGCCTTACGGCGCCACCGTGAGCCTGCTGGTGGAGCTCATCCGGGAGCGGTCGCTCCCCCTGAGCCCGGAAGACGCCACGATCCTCATGCTGGGGATCTACGAGGACACCGGCTCTCTGCTCTTCTCGTCGACCACGGTCCAGGACCTCGAGGCGGCCGCCTTCCTGCTGCGCTGCGGAGCGGACCTCAGGGTGGTCTCGGACCTGATCACGAGCGAGCTGACCCAGGACCAGGTGATCATGCTGAACGAGCTGATCCAGTCGCGCAGGGCTTACGACATCCATGGCATCGAGGTGAACATCTCGGAGGCGAGCGCGGACGGGTACGTGGGCGACCTGGCGGTGCTCGTCCACAAGCTCAAGGACATGGAGAACCTGGACGTGCTCTTCGTCCTGGCCAGGATGGAGAACCGCGTCTTCCTGGTCGCCAGGAGCCGGATCCGCGAGGTCGACGTGGGCGAGTTCGCGCGCTTCTTCGGCGGCGGCGGCCACCCTACGGCCGCCTCGGCGACCATCAAAGACCTGACGCTCTTCCAGGTGCGCGAGAAGCTGCTCTCGCGTCTTGGAGAGGTGCTGAAGCCCCTCTGGGGCAAGACGGTGCGGGACTACATGAGCTTCCCGGTGAAGACCGTGGAGAAGAGCGACACCGTCGAGCAGGCGGCCGAGGTGCTCAACCGCTTCAGCATCAGCAGCCTGCCGATCCTGGACGAGGGCCGGCTCTGCGGCATCATCAACCGGCAGACGGTGGAGAAGGCCGTCTACCACGGCTTGCAGGGAGAGCCGGTCGAACGATTCATGACCGCCCACTTTCAGTCCCTCGCCCCGGACGACCCCATGGAGAAGGCGCAGAGCGCTCTCGTCAGCGGCGGCCAGCGCTTCCTGCCGGTGGCCGAAGACGGGCGGATCGTGGGCGTGCTCACCCGCATGGACCTCGTCCAGTCCCTGTCGCACGCCGTGCGCATGCCGGGCGAAGAGCCGCTCCCGGAGGAGGGGACGGCGGCCGCCGAAGAGCGGGAGAAGCGGGTCACCCGGCTCATGCAGGAGCGGCTCCCGCGGCGGGTCTTTCAGCTCCTTTCCGAGCTCGGGGAGATCGCCGAAGAGCTCGGGATGCGCGTCTATCTGGTGGGCGGGGTGGTCCGGGACCTGCTGCTGCGCCGGGACAACCTGGACCTCGACCTGGTCGTGGAAGGGGAAGGGATCGCTTTTGCCGAGAAGCTGTCGGAGCGCTACCAGGCCCGCATCCGCACCCACCAGCGCTTCGGCACGGCCCGGGTCCTTTTTCCGGAGGGCTACCCGATCGACATCGCCACCGCCCGGCTCGAGTACTATGACAAGCCGGCCGCCCTGCCGCACGTGGAGTGGAGCTCCCTCAAGCTCGATCTGTACCGCCGCGACTTCACGATCAACTCCCTGGCCATCCGGCTCAACTCGGGAAGCCTGGGCGAGCTGGTCGATTTCTTCGGCGGCCAGAAGGACATCAAGGACAAGGTCGTCCGGGTCATCCAGAGCATGAGCTTCATCGAAGATCCGACCCGCATCTTCCGGGCCCTGCGCTTCGCCGAACGGTTCGGGTTCCGCCTGGGGAGACAGACCAAGTATCTCATGCAGAACGCCATTCGCATGGGGTTCCCGGAGCAGCTCGACGGCAGGAGACTCTTTTCCGAGCTCAAGCTGATCCTCGGAGAAGAGCGGCCGGTCGCCATCCTGGAACGCATGCATGCGTTCGGGCTCCTGCGATTCATCCATCCCGGCCTGAGCCTGGACGCGCGCCTGCGCGGCATGCTCGAGAGGGCGCGGGAAGTCTGCACCTGGTTCCGGCTCCTCTACCTGGACGTGCAGTGGGAGGAGTGGATCGTTCTGTTGCTCGCCCTTATGGCCTTCCTGAACGGCGACGACTTCCATCAGGTGTGCACGCGCCTGGACCTCCGGAGCGGCAAGGTCGCGGACAGGGTTCGGGAAAAGGGAGAAGCGGACAAGGTGCTCAGGCACTTCGCGGCCAGCCGCTCGGATCCGAGGCCCAGCCAGATCTACCGCAGGATGGCCCCCCTGTCGATCGAGGCCCTGCTGTTCATGATGGCCAAGACCGGCCGGGAGGCGACGCGCAAGGCCGTCTCCCTGTACATCACCCAGCTGCGCAACGTGAAGACCTCGATCACAGGAACGGACCTGAGGCAGCTCGGATACCCTTCCGGCCCGCTCTACCGCGAGATCCTGGACAAGGTGCTCGATGCCAGGCTGAACGGAGAGGTGACGGACCGCGACTCCGAGATCAAGTGGGTCCGCCGCAGGTTTCCGCTCAAGGGGTCGCTCCGGGCCCGGCATCCCGCGGGCTGAGCTCGGCCATGCGAGGCTTTGTCCTATTTCGTCGTCCCGGCCCATTTGCGGAGCGCACGCACCCGCTCTCATTGACAAGCAGAAACCCCTTTTGTTACACGTGGACGTTGGCTGAAGCGCCTTCCGGACGTGTAGGAGGCGCTCTTTTCCACCACGTTGCGCAGGGCACTGAAGGAAGACTCAAGTCAAATCCCCCCTCCCCCCTTTTCCAAAGGGGGGAGAAGAGGGAAGGCTCCTATCTCCAATTTTCTCACCCCCCTTTTGTAAAGGGGGGCTGGGGGGATTTGGATGGGAGCGCGAGGGAAACGTATGAACCTGCAGGAGCTCGCCGTCGTCGTGCCGCCTCTGCTGCTGGCCGTGACCTTCCACGAGGCGATGCACGGCTACGTGGCCTATCGCCTCGGGGACCCGACCGCGAAATATATGGGCCGTCTGACCCTGAACCCTCTGGCCCACATCGACCCGTTCGGCACGATCCTCATTCCCGGGCTCCTCTTTCTGACCAACGCTCCTTTCCTGTTCGGGTGGGCCAAGCCGGTCCCGGTGAACTTCGGCCGCCTGCGCAACCCCAAGAACGACATGGCCTGGGTGGCCCTGTCCGGGCCTCTGACCAACCTGACGCTGGCGGCCGTGAGCGCCCTATTGTACCGCCTGCTCCTGCTCGCCGGAGCGCCCGGCGAGGGCCCCTTCAGCATCGTGAGCTTCTTCGTCTACATGGCGGAGTTCAGCGTCCGCTTCAACGTGCTGCTGGCCATCTTCAATCTCATCCCGGTGCCGCCGCTGGACGGCGGGCGCATCCTCGTCGGGGTCCTTCCCAGGGACCAGGCCGAAGCGGTGGCGCGCGTGGAGCCGTTCGGGATGTACGTGCTCGTCATCCTCATCTTCCTGAATCCCTTCGGCATCATGGGCATCGTGTGGGGCACGATCTCCGTCGTGTCCAGAGCATTTTTGGGCTAGCGTGTCGCGGGGCGGGCGTGCAATGACCTACCAAGTGAAGGTGCAGGATTTCGAGGGCCCGCTGGATCTCCTGCTGCACCTGATCCGCAAGAACGAGCTCGACATCTACACGGTCCGCATCTCGGACATCGCCAATCAGTACCTGGAATACATCGAAGTCCTGCAGCACCTGAACCTGGACGGCGTGGGCGATTTCCTGCTCATGGCGGCGACCCTGGCCTATCACAAGTCCCGGATGCTCCTGCCCGTGGCGGACGACGGCCAGGACATGGAAGAGGAGGACGGGATCGAGTCCATGGAGGAGCTGCACCGCAGGCTCATCGAATACCAGCAGTTCAAGGAGGCGGCCCAGGCCCTCCAGGAAAGGAGCCTGCTTGATCGGGACGTGTTCCGGGTGCGGGTGGCGGAAGCGGCCGAAGGGCCGCAGGAGGACGACCAGCCCCCGCTCAAGGCCTCGCTCTTCGATCTGCTCGACGCCTTCCAGCACGTCCTCAAGCAGGCGCCGAAAGAGGCGGTGCACGAGGTCATGCCGGAGCGGATCCGCCTGACCGAGCGGATCATGGAAGTGCTCGACCTCCTGAACGAGAAGAAGTCGCTCGGCTTCGAAGCGCTGTTCGAGGGGAACGCCTCCCGGCACATGATGGTGATGACCTTTCTCTCCATCCTGGAGCTGGTGCGGATGCAGATCATCCGGGCGTACCAGCCGGATGCCTTCGGGCCGATCCTGCTGAGGCTTCTGAGCGACGGCGAAGGCGACCCCAAGGACAGGATCAAGGCCAATCTGAACCCGGACGAATACGGATGAGGCCGATGGCAGAGACAGAGGAGACGGCGGAAGAAGAAGGCGCGGAACGGGCCGAAGGGTCGCCGGAGAAGGAAGCGACCGCCGGTGCCGGAGGCGGGGGGGCACCGGCTTGCGCGGCGCCCGAGTGCCTTGCCGAGCCGGACGGCACTGCCGGCGACTTCCTCCTTCAGGCGGCGGCGCAGGAAGGAGGGGTAGGAACGGACGGGGCTGCGGCTGCGGCTCCAGCTGCGCATGAGGATGAGGCCGAGGAAGCGGCCGCGTCCGGCGCAAGCAGGCTCAAGTCGATTCTGGAAGCCCTGATCTTCTGCTCCGAGACGGCCTTGTCCTTCGACCGGCTGGCAGCGCTCGTCGACGGATGCCAGCGCAAGGAGCTCAAGGCTGCCCTGGACGGGCTCGTCCAGGACTACCGGCAGAGGGAAGGGGCATTCGAGATCGTCGAGGTGGCCCACGGATATCAGGTGCGCACACGGCCCGAGCTCGCCAAGTGGGTGGCCAGGCTGCGGCAGCAGCGGCCGGCGCGCCTGAGCCGCGCGGCTCTCGAGGTCGCGGCCATTGTCGCGTACCGGCAGCCGGCGACGCGCGCCGAGATCGAGTCGATCCGAGGGGTGGATTGCGCCGCTCCGATCGGCTCTCTGCTCGAGAAGCGGCTCATCCGGATGGTCGGGAGGAAAGAGGTCCCCGGCCGCCCGATCCTTTACGGAACCACGCCGGAGTTCCTGGAGCTGTTCGGCCTCAAGGACCTCAAGAGCCTGCCCACGCTGAAGGAAATCGAGGGAATGTTCCAGAAGGCCGAGGCCGAGGCAGGCGACGGCGCCGGGGACGGCGCCGAGGCGCGGGCGGGCACCGGGCCGCAGGAGGGTGCGGCTGCGGCCGGAGAGGCGGGCGTCCCCGGCACGCCGGACGGGCAGGGCGCCGGGACGGGTGGCATCGCGGGCAGCCTCGAGGCGCCGGCCGCGGCCGCGGGAAGGCCCGCGGCGTCCTTCTCTCGGGAAAGCGAACGGGAGCCCCGGGAGGCTGCGGGCGCCCAGGCCGGCGCGGCGCTCTCCTCGCGGGAGATCTCGGGTTCCGATACGCCGGGGACGTTCGGCTCGGAGGATGGTGAGGAAGGAGAAGAAGGGGAGGGCGAGGAATTCGATGCCGGTCTGGGAGAGGGGGAGTCCCTCGACGACATCGCTTTGCGCGACGCGATGGATGAAGTGCTCAGGAGGACCAAGACGCGCATCGTGCGCTACGAGGACGTGATGCTTGAAGCGCAGCAAGGCGAGGCCGGCCCCGAAGGCGAAGATCGGGGAAATGCGGAAAAGGAAGCTGAGGACAAGAAGCCGGGCGAAGGTTCGAACGAGCCGTGACGATCAAAAGGCCTGAGCTGGCATGACGGATCCCCTTCAATCCGAAGAACGCCTCAACCGCTTCCTCGCCCGTGCCGGGGTCGCGTCGCGCCGGGAAGCGGACCGGCTCATCCAGGATGGCAGGGTAACGGTCAACGGCGCCGCGGTGCACGAGCCCGGCGCGCGCGTGCGGCCGGAAGCGGACGCGATCAAGGTGGACGGGAAGCGCATCGCCCGCATTCCCCCTCCCGTCTACATCCTGCTCAACAAGCCGAGAGGCGTGGTGAGCACGATGGAAGACCCCCAGGGCAGGCCCTCTGTGGGGGACCTGCTCAAAGCGATCCCCGGCAAACCGGTGCCGGCCGGCCGGCTCGACTACGACACGGAAGGGTTGCTCTTCTGTACCAACGACGGCGAGATGGTGAACCGGCTCCTTCATCCCCGCTATCACGTTCGCAAGGTCTATCA
Organism: bacterium; assembly: GCA_040756235.1. Lineage (GTDB taxonomy): Bacteria > Desulfobacterota > DSWW01 > DSWW01 > DSWW01 > JBFLZG01. The sequence continues at coordinate 19,527 of JBFLZG010000146.1, forward strand.
TGCGAAGGTCAAGGGCATCCCGGAATCGCAGGCGCTCGCCAGGATTGCGGCCGGCGTGGTGCTCGACGGCAGGAAGACGCAGCCGGCCCAAGTCTCCTTTCTCAAGATGGGCCAGCGGAACGTGTGGCTCAAGGTGATCCTGTACGAGGGCCGCAAACATCAGATCAAACGCATGCTGGCCACTTACGGGATCACGGTCATCAAGCTCGTCCGGGTTGCTCTGGGGCCCCTGTCTCTCGGCCACCTGCCTGCCGGCGCCTGGCGGAAGCTGCGCCCGGACGAGCTCGCGAGGCTGCAAAAGTACCTGGCCGAGCTTGACAAAGCGCGTCGACCCTTTCATAATCGACCGAAGAAAGCGATGACGCGGGGTAGAGCAGCCAGGTAGCTCGTCGGGCTCATAACCCGGAGGTCGGTGGTTCAAATCCACCCCCCGCTACCAAACAAAATCAAGGGGCTATGGTTCTTCCATAGCCCCTTTTGAGTTGTGCAGCCGCCATTCCCCAACACTATCTCCAACATCCCGCGAAAAAACTTCGACCTGGCCTCATGGCAAGGGCAAAGCGGCCCGAGAGAGTCCGTCATGGGCTCTTTTGACCGGGTTTTCACATGCCGGTTTTGTCCGTCGCGAGTCACCTCCGCATCAAGTAAGGTTCCGATGAGCTCATCATTATTCCACCTTCTCCCGGAACGTTGGCAGCGCCAACCTCCAGTGGATCGCGGCCGGGCGAACACAGAACACGGTGAGCAGTCCGATCGGTATCGCCAGCGCCTGCGGCGCGTCAGCCGCCCTCGCTGCAAGGTAGATCAGCCCGCCGGCCAGCGAGGCGGTGGCATAGATTTCCCGCCGCATGATCAGCGGCGCCTCGCCACACAGTATGTCGCGTAGCATGCCACCGGCCACGCCGGTCATGATCCCGAGAATGAGCGCGACCAGGGGCGGCTCCAGCAGGGCTAGTCCTGCCCTCTACCCACAAGTCGGCCATCAGGGACGCAACGCAAATCCAGCTCGAAACCGTCATTCGGGAGGGACCAGGGAGCGGACAGCCGCGGTTTCCTCAGTTCCGTCACCCCGGCGCAGGCCGGGGTCCAGTCCCCGCTCCGCGTGATGACACCTCCGTTCCCTTGTGCAGACTTCTGGATCCCGGCTCGCACACGCTACGCGGCGGGGCCGGGATGACGGACTGAGTCAGTGTGATCTTTCAGATTTGACTTGTGGGTAATGCGCAGGGCTAGTCAGGGGTCCGAGGCTCTGACCGGGCACTGAGTTTGTGGGCATCTGAGGCGGCCCAAGGCCTGATGTCCATCAGCAGGTAGTACGAACACTGGCCATCGCTATGATTGGCGAATGAGTGGGGGCGGTCGCCTGCGTAACAGATAGCGTCTCCGTCGGCCAACTCGTATGCCTCACCGTCGATGGTTAGGGTCAGCTTGCCACTCTGTACGGCCACCCACTCTTGCGACCCCGGAGCGTGAGGAGTGAACTCGGGACCGAGGGTGCGCGGTGGAGCTGTGCACCGGAAGAACTGAAGCTCCCCATGCGCCAGTGGGGGCGAGAGAAGGTGCCACTCCCAGCCGTTAGAGTCTCGACCGATTTGCTGAGAGTCTCTCCTGAGAACGACGACTTGTCGGGTGTCTGGCTCCTCAAGCAGCCTGCCGATCGAGGAACCAAGACCTGAAGCGATACGGTCGAGAACCAGGACGGAAGGAATCTTCGAACCTCTCTCGACCTCGGACAACATGCTGCGGCTTACGCTGCTACGCAAGGCGAGATCGTCGAGCGACATTCCGCGTGCTCTCCGAACGCTACGGATGCGGGACCCCAAATCCGAGACTTTGAGCCCGTTGGAAAAGGCGTAAGAATCCACTTGACAGCCTCCGCTATGGTAGATTAATATCCGCTAAAGAGGAATAATAAACTCGATAGAGGAATATGCTCCTTTATTGTAGATGAAACCGCATAACGTGGCAACCTTGCTTTGCACCCCAGAACCTTCAGGAGGACCAATGGAAGTCCATGCCGAATTCCGGCCGCGGACTGAACTGCGAGATGGCATGCGTATGGACTGGCAAGTTCCTATCCGAATGGAGGACGGCATCGTTCTGAGAGCCGATGTCTTCCGTCCGATCCGCGAAGGTCGCTACCCCGTGATCCTCACCTACGGTCCCTATGCGAAAGGCGCAGCGTTTCAAGAGGTCTACCCCGTGCAGTGGGAGCTGATGGTTGCGGAATTCCCCGAGGTCGCTCGGGGCTCAACGTGCAAGTACCAGAACTGGGAGGTAGTCGATCCCGAGAAATGGGTGCCGGATGGATACTCGGTGGTGCGCGTCGACTCTCGTGGCAGCGGTTGGTCACCGGGGCTCCTCGACGTCTTCTCCCCTCGCGAGACAAAAGATCTGCGCGATTGCATCGAGTGGGCGGCGGCCCAGAGCTGGAGTAACGGCAAGGTCGGCTTGTGTGGCATCTCGTACTATGCCATCAACGCGTGGCAGGTTGCCGGGCTGCAGCCGCCTCATCTCAGCGCAATGATCCCCTGGGAGGGGGTGGCAGACCTCTACCGGGACGCGTGCTATCACGGGGGAATCCTCTGCTGCTTCGCAGCCCTGTGGTATCCGGGCGAGGTCCTGCCCATGCAGTACGGGCGAGGAGAGCGTTCTTGTCGGAATCCAAATACTGGCGAGCCGGTGGCAGGTCCCGTGACTCTGACCGACGAGGAGCTTGCCGCCAGCAGGGTAGATGTATTCAGTGTGGTAAAGGGGCGGCCACTGGACGACGCGTGGTATCGCTCTCGGTCGGCAGACTGGTCGAAGATTCGCGTACCTTTCTTGTCGGCTGCCAACTGGGGCGGTCAGGGCCTCCACTCCCGCGGGAACTTCGAAGCCTTCATGAACGCCGCGTCGGAGCAGAAGTGGTTGGAGGTCCACGGGTTGGAGCACTGGGCGCTCTTCTACACCGACTACGGACTCTCACTCCAGAAGCGCTTCTTCGGCCACTTCCTCAAGGGAGAGGACACGGGCTGGGCGCAGCAACCCCGCGTCCTGCTCCAAGTGCGCCACGTCGATGGGGGATTCACGGAGCGCCATGAGAACGAGTGGCCTCTGGCGCGCACTCAGTGGACCAGGTACTACCTGGAGTCGTCACAGCTTCAGCTGCTCCTCACGCGGCCGGCCTTGGAGGGAGCCGTGGATTACGACCCGGCCGGAGAGGGGGTCACCTTTTGGACGGCGCCGGTCGAGGTCACCACGGAGATCACCGGCCCGATCGCCGCGAAGCTTTTCGTGAGCTCGTCCACACAAGACGCCGACCTGTTCGTTGTCGTGCGCGTGTTCGATCCGGATGGAAAAGAGGTGCTGCTGCGGGGCGCCCTGGATCCCAATACCCCGATCGCTCAAGGATGGCTCAGAGCCTCCCATCGCGAACTGGATATCGACCGCAGCCGACCGTACCGTCCTCATCACAAGCACGAGAAAATTGCTCCGCTGCGGCCGGGTGAGATCTACGAGTTGGACGTGGAGATCTGGCCGACATGCCTCGTGATACCCGCTGGCTATCGGATCGCCTTCACAATTCGAGGAAGGGACTATGAGTGCGGACGTGAGCCTGCCGGTACCGCCAGGCGCCTTCCCTACCCCACGACCGGGTGCGGTCCTTGTCTGCATGTCGACCCGGGTGATCACCGTAGCAATCCGCGCAATACTCGCGTGACGGTTCACACCGGTGGCGAAAACGCATCCTACCTGCTTCTTCCTGTTGTGCCAGAGCCCAGGCGAGGTTTGTTCGACCGAGGGTAATTAGATAACAACAACATCGGAAGAAGGAGAAGAGCATGAGAGTAGCCACGCCTCTGGTAGCATCCCTGCTCGCCATGGGGTTATCCGCGTGCCCAGGGGCTCTGGTCTTTGCCGACGTGGCTCCCGGCGATGTGGTCGACAAGACGAACTGGCAGAAACTCGAGGGACTGGTCCCGCAACCGGTCCTGAACTGGATCAAGAAGGGTGACGTCGTTCAAATAGGCGAGCTATCTTACGATCCTGCCGAGTTTCTCCCCCCGGCAGCACTCGAGTCATTGAAAACCAATGTTGAGAAGTACGAAATCGGTGATGGGGGAGTGATCATCGAGAGGAGCACCAAGGACGGGCTGGCTTATATCCTGGGGCTCCCCTTCCCGCATATTGACATCAACGATCCGAAGGCCGGCGAGAAGGTGATGCAGAACAAATGTTATTACACCTATTCCATGGGCAACATGGAGGACTCCTTTCAGCTCATCTGGATTGGCCGCAGCACGGGCCAGGAGCGGCAGCTTGATTGTCAATATCGCACGTACGTGATGGAGGGCGACCCCGGCCACCAGGGAGAGGCCAACCCGGAGAATATCGAGATGTATTCAATCATTCGCATTCTGGCGCCCTTCGATATCGCCGGTACCAACGTCCTGCTCTGGCGCTACCGGGACGAGCGCCAGGATAGTACCTTCACGTACGTGCCTTCGATCCGCCGAGTTCGGCGCATGAGCCCTGCCAACCGGTCGGATGCATTCGTCGGATCCGACTTCTGCGTGGATGACGCTTGGGGCTATGCCGGCAAGGTGAGCGCGTTCGAATGGAAGGTCCTCAAGAAGGAAGATCAAGTCGTTCCGTTCTACCCCAAGGATCCGCTTCCGCTCGAGAAGCAGTCGGATGGATCATGGAGAACCGTGAACCCAGGCAAGCAGTACCAGCCCATCTTGGGCCTCGAGAAGGAAGGCTATCCTGGGGCCCCCTGGTTCTCCACGAATCTCGTATGGGTGAAGAGGCCGACATATGTACTGGAGTGCAAGGCCAAGGACCCCTATTACAATTATGGAGTCCAGTACCTCTGGCTGGATGCGGACTACTATCAGCCTTTCTGGAAGGTCATCCATGACCGTTCCGGCGCCTATTGGAAGGTCGAGTGGCAGTCCGGGTGCGGTTATGAGAGCGCGGACAAGAAGGTGCGCCTCATGGACCTCTCCTGCTTGGTCGCCGTCGACGACCGCAACGAACATGCCTGCTTCATCTACCTCGTCCACCCGAAGAACCAAGTGGACTTCTGGGACGTCCAGGACCGGAACGACTACTCTCTGGCCGGCTTCCAGAAGCTTTGCAAGTAGAGAGGGAGAAGCGCCATGTTGTCAGCCGAGGCACTAAGAGAGGCGGCCGAGCGCAGGGCCATGATCGACGTGCTGATGGCAAAGGAGGGGTCCGCCGACTTGGTCCTGAAGAACGGCAAGGTGGTCAACGTCCTCACCAGAGAGGTCTATCGGGCCGACGTCGCCTGAAGGGTCGGTACATCCTCAAGGTTGGCAATGCCGATGATGTCATAGGAGCGGGCACCCGAGTGGTCGACCTTGAGGGCAGGCACTATGTGACGCCGGGGTTCATCGATTCGCACATGCATTTCGAGAGTGCGATGCTCACTGCCACTGAGTTTTCGAAGCTGTCGATTCCGACGGGGACTACGACCCTGATCTGCGACCCGCACGAAATCGGCAACGTGCTCGGCCCCCCGGGGATCAAGGCCATGGCGGAGGAATGCGCCCTCCTGCCCAACCACGTGTATCTCAGGGTTCCCGCGCTGACTCCCGACTCGCCGGGGCTCGAGACGGCCGGATACAGCATCAGCTCGAAGGACATAGCCGAAATGCTCGGCTACAAGTGCGTTGACGGGATCGGAGAGATCCAGGGAGTCACGGCGCCGCAGTTCGTCTATAGGTTCACGCCGGAAGTTTTCAGCGACACGATCGCCTCCGCGATGTACGCCAGGAGCATCGGAAAGAGGGTCGACGGAAACGCGGCCGGGCTCTTGGGGAACGAGCTTGCTGCACACATCATCGCCGGAGGCGGCGAGATATCGTGCCACGAAACCACGACGAAGGAAGAGGCGATCGAAAAGCTCCGGTTCGGAGTGTACGTCCTCATGCGGGAAGGATCGACACAGCGAAACATGAGCGCGTGCATCAAGGCGGTGACCGTAGACCGTCTGGACTCCCGGCACCTCATATGCGCGACCGACGACATGCTGGCTGAGGATATCGAAAAACACGGACACATGGACGAGGTCATCCGGAGGGTGATCGAGGAAGGGGTAAGCCCTGTCGAGGCGATCCAGATGGCAACCATCAACGCGGCGGCGTGGCACGGCCTTTCCGGCGTCGGGTGCCTCGCCCCCTCGAAGCTGGCGGATATCGTCGTCCTCCATGACCTCGAGAGCGTCCAGGTCAAATCCGTTTACCTCGAGGGGAGGCACGTGGCGGAGGACAAGGAGCTCCTCGTACCGCTGCCATCTTACGTGTACCCCGTTTCGGTGAAAAGGAGCGTGCGTCGCGGCCCCGTGGCTTCAGACGAACTGAAGGTGACGGCCTTGGGGTCGTTGGCCGCGGTGCGCGCCATCGAGCTCATCGAGTTCCAGAACCTCACCGGGCAGAAAACCTTCATGCTTCCGGTCGAGCAGGGGTTCGTTCAGCCTTCGGTCGAGCACGACGTTCTCCCGCTTGCGGTGGTCGGCAGGCACAGTCGCCAGGCGTCGATCGGCCGCGCCTTCGTCACCGGATTCAAGCTGAAGGCCGGAGCGATGGCGGAGAGCGTATCCCACGACGCGCACAACATCATCGCAGCGGGAGCGAATTACGAGGACATGAAGGCCGCGATAAACCGGGTGATCGAGATGCAGGGCGGGCTGGCCATAGCGAAAGACGGCAGGGTGATCGGGGAGCTTGCTCTCCCGGTGGCCGGCCTGATGACCGACGAGATCTCGGGCAGGGAGCTCTCGCGGAAGATGGAGGCGCTGACAAGGCTCGCGGCAGAAGAGCTGGGGACGAAGGTGCGGGGGCCCTTCATGCACCTTTCCTTCCTGTCGCTTACCACGAGTCCCACCTGGAAGATCACGGACAGGGGACTGATCGATGTGAGTAACCACACCATTCTCTCACCGGTGGTGCAATAGAAGGAGGCAGGAGTAGAAAGTGGACGGAATCATCCAAGCGGTACCGAACTTCAGCGAGGGGAAGGACAGCACGGTTTACGAGAGAATCATCGACATCTTCCGGAAAGCGGATGGGGTGAAGCTCATCGACTACTTCCCCGATGTCGACTTCAACCGCACGGTGGTCACGGTCCTGGGAAGGCCGGGGCCTCTCAAAGAGGCACTCCTGAAGATGACGGAGCTATCCGTCACGCTCATCGATATGCGGCGCCAGACCGGGGCTCACCCGCGCATTGGGGCACTCGATACGATTCCCGTCCTTCCCCTGAAAGGGATCACCCTTGAGGAGTGCAGGGACCTGGCAGAGCAGATCGGGCATGAGATCTTCAAACGGTTCAAGGTACCGGTTTATTTTTCGGGCGCGAACGCCCGGAAGCCTGAAAGAAGGGATCTCGACCACATAAGACGGGGCGGCTTCGAGGCCCTCCTGCAGGTGGCACATACCCCGGAGCGGAGCCCCGATATCGGCCCGCCGGCGCTCCATCCCAGCGCAGGGGCCGTGATCGTGAGCGCAGGCACTCAACCGCTCGTGGCGTACAACGTCATGCTGGGAACGGACGATCTGGAAGTCGCGAAAAAGATCGCGAAGATCGTGCGCGGCCCAACGGGGGGCTTCGTCTCGATTCGCGCAATAGGGATGATCTACCAGGAACAAAAGCGGGCGTGCGTTTCGATGAACGTCTTTGACCACAGAGCGACTCCTCTTTACCGGCTCTTCGAGCTCGTCAGGTTCGAAGCCGCCCGCTACAACGTTCCGGTCGTGGCCAGTCAGCTCGTCGGGGTCGTTCCGTCGAGCGTTCTGCTGGACTCGGTGTGCCACTACTTGAAGCTCGACGACTTCAAACGGGAGCAGATCCTTGAGGAGCATTTGCACGATCTGTGAGTCAGCCGCTCGACAGGGAGCAACTATCGACAAGATCGGTTCAGGAGGGGCCACACAATGAGCACCGGAGTCATCGACCTTTCGATGGAGATCTACGAGAGGATGCCGATCTACCCCATTCATCAGAAAGCCTTCTGTTTCGTCAATCAGACCCACGAGGAGAGCAGGAAGGCGAGCGGCGCCAAGGAGGTGGGATTCGAGGCCCACAACTGGCTCATCAGCGAACACTGCGGAACCCACTGCGACTCGGTCTACGAGTACGATCCGAGCGGCCCGTCGATCGAGAAAATGGCCCTCGAGTACTTCTACGGTTCGGCACTCTGCCTCGACGTGTCGCACGTGAAATACCCGGATTGGATCACCTCGGAGGTGCTCAGAAGAGCGCTTGCGAAGTCCGGGCTCGACATACGTGGAGGCGACATCGTGCTTCTGCACACCGGCCACTACGCGCGCACTCACGACACCCCGCAATACGTGGTCGATTACACCGGCCTGACTGAAGAGGCTGCAGAATGGCTTGCGAAGCAGGGGGTGGTGAATATTGGCGTGGATACCCCCTCGATCGACCACACGGACGACCCGGAATTCGTCGGTCACAAGATCTGCGGGAAATACCGGATGTCAAACACGGAGAACCTCGCAAACCTGGATAAGGTGATGGGGAAGCGGTTCACCTACTACGGTCTTCCGCTCAAGTTCAGGAAGGGGTCCGGGTCTCCTATACGGGCAGTCGCCTTGATGCAAGAGGGGCAGGAGAGACCGGAAGAGTCCGGGGGTCCCGAGCACGACCGGGGTCTTGCAGACGAGAAGGAAGGAGTGCTCGCAGGGATGACGGTTCGCGAGTTTCTCGACGAAGTGTCCTCGAGCTCCCCGGCGCCGGGAGGAGGGAGCGTCGCTGCCCTGGCAGGCGCGGCGGGAGCAGCCCTGGTCTCGATGGTTGCGAACCTGACCATCGGGAAAATGAAATATGCGCAGTACGAGGTGGAGATGAAGAGGTTGGCAAACGACTCGGAGAAGCTGAAAAGTACATTGACCCGCTCCGCCGCCACGGATACGGCAGCATTTCAGGACCTGATGTCTGCCTATGCGCTGAAGAAGACGGACGCTGAATCAGCCGCCTTGAGGGAGCAGGCGATCCAGGGCTCCCTCAGGGGGGCGGTCAACGTTCCTTTGTCGGTCGCCGAGGGGTGTGTGGCTCTGCTCCGTCTCGCTGGGCAGGCTGCCGAAAAAGGCAACGCAGGTTCGGTCAGTGATGCGGGCGTGGCCGTCCTCATGGCAGAGGCTGGGCTGAAGGGTGCCCTCATGAACATCAGGATCAACCTTCGCTCGATCGAGGACTCGGTCTACAGGAGAGAAGTCCTCGAAACAGTAGCTCGATTGAATAAAGAAGGAGAAGAGTTGGAAGCAGAAGCGCTGGCGGCAGTCGAATTCAAATTGGAGCAGAGGTAGAGGGGACCGGCGGAGACAAACTTGAGAACCTTGAAGAAGTCTTCTGTCGATGAAGAACATCCTGCGCAACATGCTGGGATTTGACAAGTAGATTTGGATCTGGGCCCTGAACAAGATCAGCACCTTCTTCATCTCGGACCAGTACTTCGGTCTCCCAGTGGAGCTGCGGGAGTTCAGGGTGGACCAGATGGGCGGGCTGAGCAAGGAGGATATGCGGTTTCGGGTGTTTTCGCAAACCTTGGGAAACGGGTGAGGCCGGATGTCCACGGATATCCGTGCGCCCAGTGGAAGTTGCAGGGCACCCTATTCCAGGATCTATCCTCTCTGTTAACCACCGGGTCAGCGGTTCCACTCTCGCCCGCTCTCTGTTTTGAAGAGGGTTGGCCTCGGCACCAAAACCAACTCTCGGATTCTCGCCCCGAAAGCCGCAAAACTCTCTGCCTCTCTCTGTCAGGCCGCCTTCTGGTTAACAACGTGTTGGTTCTGGGCACCCAAAACGGACAGTTTCATAAATTTTTGCGCCTATCCCAACAAGGGCCAGACGGCTCGGATCGTGGTGCCCCGGCCTTGTACGGACTCGATCGAAAGGGTCCCTCCCGAATGGTGAGCTCTTTCCTTCATGCTGATGAGCCCAAACCCTTTCCCTAAAGGACCATTCTGGGCTTTGGACACATCGAAGCCCTCCCCGTCGTCTTGGACGACGAGTTCGATGTTGCCGTCCGTCTTACCCAATCTGAGGCGCACGGTGCCTGCTTGGCTGTGCTTGCCCGCGTTATTCATGGCTTCCTGAACAATTCGGAAGATTACGACTCTCAAGGAATCTGGCACGCCTTTTTCAGAAATCTGAATCTCGTCAGAGACTCGAATTCGGGGGAATGTTACCTCATACTCGCGGCAGAACCATCGGATGGCTGCCAAGAGGCCGAGATCTTCTAGAACCGGAGGGTGCAAAGACGCCTGAAATCTTCGGGCTTCTTCTATGGAGTTCTGAATCGTGGGGATGATTTCCTGTAGGGGCTTGAGCTTCGCCTTGCCCTTCCTTTTCTCCGCCTCAAGAAGAGCTCCCTCGATCCTGTATTTGATCGCAGCCAATATTTGACCGATGCTGTCGTGGATCTCTTTCGCCAGATACCTTCTTTCTCCTTCAAGAGAGGCCAGGAGTTGGGAAGAGTGCTCCTCGTGAGCTTCCAGCAGCTCTCTTGTGCGCTCCTGGACCAATGCCTCGAGCTCGTCCCGGGACCTGCGGAGGTCCTCCTCCATCTTCTTACGCCCAGTGATGTCCATCCAGGTCGAAAGAATAGTCTCTTCACCGTCAATATTCACAATCTCTCCCGACACAAGCGTCTGGATCGCTTCACCCGACTTCCTAAAAGCCGTCTGCTCCCAATCCCTAAGGCGGCCCGTCTTCCGTAATGCAGAAACCCAGCGAAATCTGCCTTCTGGCGTCAATATATGCAGATCGAGACTGGAACGGCCTAACATTTCATTGCGCTTGTACCCGAGCATCTTCAAACAAGTCTCGTTTACATCCAAGTAAACTCCATCTTTCAGCCGTGACAGGATGACGGCGGCGGGATTCATGGCGAAGGCCCTGGCGAACTTTTCCTCCGAGGCGCGCAGCGCCTCTTCGGCCCGCTTGCGCTCGGTGATGTCAATGTCCATCTCGAGGATCATAGGCGAACCGTCCACGTCGGTGAACGGGAAGTCATAGACGTCGATCACGCTTCCGTCGGGGCCGGTGACTTCCCAGTGATGGGGCCTCTTCGTCTTCAACACGCCGTAAGATTCGCAGAAGTCGCATGGCGCGTTGCGCCCCCAACAGTATTCATAGCAGTGCCGGCCCTTGGATTCGCCGAACTTCTCGCGGAAGCTTCGGTTGGCAAAGGGCACGTGATAGTCCGGGGTCAACAGGCAGATCATGGTCGGCAGCGTCTCCAGCACGTCGAACAGGCGCTTGCGTTCGGCTTGCACCGCCTCGCCCACCTGAAGGTGCTCGTCTCCAGTCTGGGCTTCTGAGCCCTGAACAGTCCGCAGTCTTTCCCTCAAAGCCTCCGCCTCGCGGGAGGCGCGCTCGGCCTGCTCGCGAGCTTCTCGCAACTCCTCGCGCAAACGCCGGTTCTCTTTGAGGAGGTCCTTTTCGGTTCTGGGATGAACGTTCACGAGGCACCTCAGGTGTGGCCACTCGCACCTTTGGGAAGACGCCCGAGCCCCATCGATTCCGCATGGGAACATAAAATCTTACCACGAAAACCAGTAACCCAATGTAAAATCCTCCCCCTTGCGGGAAGGCATCAGGCGCGGAGGCGGTATGGGGAGGTGGAAACGAAAAGTTCCTTCCTGGCACGTCAAGTTCCGGGGTTCGCTGGCCGCAATTGGCCCCGGCGCACTGTCCAGGGACGCACGCATGGGGAAATACAGCCGGAGCGCGTCATCCCGTGCGGGTGGTCGGGCTCAATGGGGTGCGCATCGACGAGTCCCCGCTGAGGCTCTCTTCCTCTCTCTGTCCGGCCGCCTTCTGGTTAACAAGGTGTTGGTTCTGGGCACCCAAAACCGGCCCTTTCATAACTTCCGCCCCTATCCCAAGGGCCAGACCGCTCGAACCGTAGTGCCCCGGCCCACGGCAGACTCCACGGTCAAGCAGCCGCCGGCGAGCTGCGTCCGCTCCCGCATGCTGGCCAGGCCCAGGCCTCGGTTGATCGCTTCGCGTCTAGCCAACTCTTCCGGATCGAATCCTCGGCCGTCATCTCGGATCACCAGCTCGATCTGGCGATCGTGTTGCCTAAGCGACAGGTGCACGAGGGCTGCCCCGCTGTGCTTGGCGGCGTTGTGGAGTGCCTCTTGGCAGATGCGGTACATCGTAGTTTTCAAGGCCATAGGCAGGTTGCTCTCATCGGCCGCCATCTCCTGTTGGACACGAATCTGAGGGCTCCCCTTTGTGAACTCCCGGCAGAGCCATGCCAGGGTGGCCACAATCCCAATATCGTCCAGAAAGGGAGGGTGAAGGGCGAGCTGAATCCGTTTCACTTCATCCATGACACGCTGGATGCCAGCGACGGCATCATGGATGGATTCGGTCATCTTCTGAGCCGCACCCCTGCCGCTGAGCTTGGCAGTATTCTCCAAGCCGAACTTCACGGCAGCCAGAGAGGAGCCCAGGCTGTCGTGGATGTCCTGAGCGATGAGCTTTCGTTCTTTCTCCTGGGCGACCAGGAGCTGCGTGGAGAGATGCCGGCAGCGGCCCTCGGAATCACTGAGCTCCGCTGTGCGCTCCCGGACACGGATCTCCAGTTCGTCGCGAGACCTGCGGAGATCCTCCTCCATTCGCTTCCGTTCAGTGATATCCTGAGTGATTCCGAAGCCGCCTAGCAGCTTGCCCACGGAGTCGAACTCGAGGTAAGCCTTCTCGCGGACCCATTTCACCCGCCCATCCGCCACGATTCGGTGCTCGATATCGTAAGGCTCGCCGGCTAGGCCCCGCCTTCCACCTGCTGTCCACGTACTGGCGGTCGTCTGGGTGGACGGTGTCCAGGAACGCCTCGTAGGTCAGCGGCGTGCCCTTGGGCACCCCGAAGATGCGGTGGTTCTCGTCGGACCACGTCAGCGCGTTTCGCTGCGTGTCCAGCCGCCACCAGCCGATCTGGCCCACCTCCTGGGCGCGGTCGAGGTCCTCCCGGCTCTGGCGCAACGCCTCCTCGGCCGCCTTGCGCTCGGTGATGTCCTGCATCGAGCCGATCATGCGCTTCGGTTTTCCGGAGGCGTCGCGCAGGACGAAGCCGCGGTCGAGCACGTTCGCTACGCTGCCGTTCCGTCTCAGGAAGCGGTATTCGTCCTTCCACTGGTGGCGCGACGCATCGTCGAGCACGCGATGAAAGCCCTCTGCGACACGCAGCCGATCGTCGGGATGGACGCGCTCTGACCACCAGGCTGCTGTCTGTGGCGCTTCGACGGCGTCCGTCCAGCCGAACACCTCAGCGCCCGCGCTACTCCAGCGTTGCGCGTCGTTTTCCACATCCCAGTCCCAGATAACATCGCGGGTGGCCTCCCAGGCCAGACGCAAGCGCTCTTCGCTCTCGCGCAGTGCCTGCTCGGCGCGCTTGCGCTCGGTGATGTCCACCAGGGTTGAAAGGATCAGCTTTTCGCCCCGGACGCTCAGTACCTGCGCCGAAAGCTGCGCCACGAAGACCTCTCCGGACTTCTTGTGGAATTCCTGCTCCCACCCAGGAATCGAGCCTTTGTCTTTCAACTCTTCGACGAATCGCTTGTTGTCCTCGACGCTGGGCCAAATACGCATGGTCCTAATAGAATGCCCGATAGCCTCCTCTCGGGTGTACCCGTTCAACGCCACCCAGGTATCATTGACGTCCAAGAACAGTCCATCTGCCAGGCGTGTCAGGGAGATGGCGGCCGGATTGTTCGCAAACGCCAGGACGAACTTCTCCTCCGACAGGCGCAACGCCTCCTCGGCCACCGCGCGTTGCAGGGCCAGGCCGATGTTCTGCGCCAGGGTTTCGTAGAAGGCGATCAAGTCCGAGGCAAAAAGTCCGCTCCGGCGACCGTTCAGCTGCAGGAGGCCGAGAACTTCTTTGCCCGACCGGATGGGGAACAGCCCAACGGAGTCATAGCCGGCATGAATACAGCGGTTACGAGGGTGGGTGCGCGGGTCGGCCTCGAGGGGCAGAGCGAGCAATTCCGGGGAGGAATTGGTCCAGAAGCTTCCGCCCGTTGTGAAGCAGGTCATCGTGGGATCGGTCCGCCCGGAAAGGACCAGTCCGCACGTGCATTCGAGGACCGCTCGGCCGTCTGCGTCGCGGACAATTGCTCCGTCGCCGCCCCGTTCACAAAGGAAATTCTCCTTCTGCAAGAACTCCTCCGAAAAGCCATCGTACTCGAAATAGGGGTAGTCCTCGCCCTGGCGCAGCCGCAACCCTACCGCATCGAACCCGCTCGATTTTCGGATGGAGCGTAGGGTATCGGCGATCAGCGCATGCAGGTCGCCGCCACGGTTGAGGATCTGCAAGATGTCCGTCAGCAAGGACTGGTTGGCTTCCGCCCGGCTTCGCCATCGGTTTCGTTCTTCTTCCGATAGCGCCGCCTCCTTACGGGCGCAGCGCTCTGCTTGCTCGCGAGCTTCACGCAACTCGTCGCGCAGACGCTGGACCTCCTCGAGGAGTTGCCCTTCGGCCTTGGAATGATCGTTCATGAGACACCTCACGCGTGGCCCCTCGCCATGGACCCAGATGGGGCCACCCGACCTTGCAGATCGAACTGCGGAAACGCAAAATAGAACTAATAAAACTTTAGGACATGAGAGTCTCAAACTTCAATCTTCCGCCGCTCCTCCTGGTTAACAATCTGTCCTTTCTGGGCCCCCAGAGCCGACACTTTCATAACTTTTCCGGTATATGGATATGTAGAGGCATTGCACTCGACTTGAACCACCAGACAGCGGGCTGGCCGCGGAGTGGAAACCGTTGTGGGTGTTGCCCCGGAGGGGCTGCTCATAGCGGTTTCCTTGTTTTGACCTACCTCTCCGGTCCGCAACATCCCACCTGATCATCCGGATTCCGCACGGCCGTCTCGCGATGGAGACGGGGGATGTACGGTACCGACGATCTCGGAGAAATGACCCCTGAGGCGCGCTTCATGGAGGTGGCCGCTATCCTGGCCAAGGGGCTCCTGTGCTTGGCCACACAGGCCGAAATCTTGCGCAACGTGGCCAAGGAAACGGAGGCCGCGGACGTTCCCGGCACAGGGTAAATCCGCCACGAAAGAGGCTTCCGAGTCCCGTCAGAATAGACTTGACTGTTCCGGCGACTCGAGCGCTCATGCCACCTGGTTAACGCAGGTGAGAGGCACTCGAGAGAGGGAGGGAACGTGGATGCTCGACATCGACCGGGAAGTCGCGAGGCTCAAGGCCATGAGCGCCGGAGAGCTCAGAGAGAGGTACCAGGAGGTCTTCGGAGAGCCCAGCCGATCGAGGAACAAGCCGTTCCTCTGGAAGCGGATCGCCTGGCGCCTGCAAGAGCTCGAGGAGGGAGGCCTCTCGGAGAGGGCCCGCCAGAGGGCAAGGGAACTGGCCAGGGCCGCGGACCTGCGGATCCGGCCTCCGAAGGGTACGTTCGAGCCGGCGGGTGAAGGAGGCCGAACAGCCGTGCATTCCTTCTCGCCCTCCGATGACTGCCCGCGACCAGCACGCCTCGGTGGCCCGCGCGCTCTACTCACTCCCGCGCGCCTTCCGCGGCCCAGAGACTCAAAGCAGTTGCCGACCGTTCCACGGTGCGCTTCTACCAGGGCCGAACCCTCGTCAAAGTGCATCCCCGAAAACCTCCCGGAGGCCGCTCGACCGATCCGGTTGACTTCCCTCCGGAACGAGCCGCGTGCGCCTTCCGCGACATCGACTTCTTCCGGAGCCGGGCCCGCGAGCACGGTGATGCGGTGGGACGCTTTGCCGAGCAGCTCCTGGCCGGTCCGCTCCCCTGGACCCGCATGCGGCGCGTTTACGCCCTGCTCGGCCTCTGTCGCCGCTACGGCGATGAGCGCGTCAACGAGGCCTGCACCCTGGCCCTCGAGGCCGCCATGCTCGACGTCCGCCGCCTGGAACGGATGCTGCTACTGGCGCCGCCTCCGGCGGCACTCTCGTCAGCGCGCCGAGCCGCTCCGGCCAGCCGCTATCTGTGGCCGCCCTCTCAGTACGCCTTGTTCCCGACAAACTTCGAACCGGAAGGAGGACAACCATGACCCCAGACGTCGTCTCGCAGGACCTCAAGACAGTTCTTCGCAGACTCAAGCTCGGCCGCATGCTGGACACCCTGCCCGAGCGCATGACCCTGGCCCGCCAGCAGCAGATGCCCCATCAGGACTTCCTGCTGCTCGTCCTTTCCGACGAGGCCTCCCGTCGGGACGGACAGGCCGCCAGGGTCCGCGCCCAGCGGGCTCACCTTGACCCGGGCATGTGCCTGGAGCGCTGGGACGAGTCCGCCCAAGTCCGCTACGACTAGGCCCAGCTCAACGAGCTCATCTCCTTGCGCTTCGTCGAGAAACGCGCTCACGTTACGATCGTCGGCCCCGTGGGCGTGGGCAAGACCTTCCTCGCCCATGCCCTCGGACACATCGCCTGCCGGCGTGGCCACTCGGTTCTCGCCGTCCGCTCCGACCAGATGCTCAAGGCCTTGCGGCACGCGCACCTCGACAACTTCTACGAAACCGAACTGCGCAAGCTCGTCGCTGTCGACCTCCTCCTGGTTGACGACTTCGCTCTGGACACCATGGACACCGCCGAAAGCCGCGACACCTATGAGCTGTTGACCGAGCGCCATCGTTCCGGCTCCATGATCGATACTTCCAACCGCGGGCCCGACGAATGGCTGGCCACCTTCGCTGACCCCGTGCGCGCGCAGAGTGCCATCGACCGCTTCACCAACAACTCCTACGACCTCGTGATCGACGGAGAATCGTACCGACCACGCATGAAACCGCGACTGGCAGACGCACCTGGTATGTCCCCGAACGAGGCGGCCGCCCCAACCCGTCGCAGTCGACAGAGGCGAAGATGACGTGACACAACCTCCCTCCGGTTACACAGCGGTGGGGGGTGAAAAGTTTTGAAAAATGGGGGGTGAATACTTCTGAAAACCGACAGGCGTTTAAGGTCGGACGGTTCTGGCGCTCTCGGGGTCGCTGTCTTCCTGGCCAGCGTGATCATTACGCTGCGCAACTTCGTGTGATGGCCTCGGTCTTGCCAATAGGCAGAGACTTGGATGGCCGGCGGGAATTATCAAAATGAATCGTCCAGCTCAAGAGGTGAATCAGTTTGATAATTCTGCGCAGGAGCGGGCTTTTCATATCTCTCCGTAAATACGAACAAATCTTAAATCTTCCGTCCTGGCATGCCTTTTGAGTAGTACCCTCCAACGGGTATATCCGACGACCTTCTCTTCTGGACCTGGAGATCCGCGACCCTCCATTTTGCCATGGTGTGGCCAATGGATCCATTTGTGCAGATTCGCAGTGTGCCGCTCCCTGGTGCGACTGGACCTTGTGCTGCCCTGCTGACGAAAGGAGCGCGAGTGGCCCCGAAAAGGATTCTTATCATCGAAGATGACCTCTCAGTGATCGCGTCCTACCTCGCAATCTTTGAAACCCTGCATATGGACTTCATCCCTTTGGTTGCAACCAGCTATGAGACCGCCGAGAGAATGTTGCTTTGTGAGAAGGTGGACCTCATGATTCTGGACCTGGTGCTTCCCGATGTTACCGCTTCTGAAATGCTGACTGGACTTCGGCGACGCTACCCCTGCGTTCCCATCCTCATTGTGACGGGCTTTCCAGAAGAGCTCGATCGAGTGAAGGGGATAGCCGCCGGGATTGTGGTCGCTGGCAGCTTCACGAAACCATTTTCTCCCGAGGTGCTTTGCCGGACCATAGAGGAATGCATCTCAGATCAGCCGAGACAATGATGGTCTGTCATGCGGTTGGGTCGACGCCAGTGACGCTATTGAGAAGAATCTCAGTCAGTGATGGGTTGCCAGAATGAAGGCTCACGGGCAGTACTTAAGATCCAAGGATGTAGCCCACATCTTCGACTGCAGCCCTGACGATGTGATCGAGCTTGCGCGGGAGGGGAAGCTCAGAGCGTTTAAAGAGGGAAGGTTCTGGAGGTTTCGCCAAGCTGACGTGATCGCTCACAAGAAGCGGATGGAAGTCACCGTCGAGGGAGAAACCATGGCTCTCTTTGACGGCCTTCTCCTGGAGGGGAACAGGCCAGTACTCAAGGACTTGGCCGTATCGATCGAGGCCGAACCTCATACCCGGAGGTGGCACGCCGTTTTCAGCGTTCAGGCCAGGGATCTCAAAGAAATCGGTGATGACGTTCTGTATACGTTGGCCTTGGAGGACGGGCGCACGGGATTGGTGATCAGCGACAATCAAAATTCCCGTCTGGCGTCAATTAAAATTCCCGTTGTGAGAAAGCAAACATTAGACTATCCGAGCACTCCAGGGGAGAGGAGGCTCGGATGGTCACGGATGCTCAGGTGAG
>JBFLZG010000147.1:0-8308 GCA_040756235.1 bacterium
TGCGGCGTTGCACTCGTGCGGCGTGGAGGTCCTGGGGCAGCCTGCCCCGGCGAAAGCCGGGGTCACTGCGGCGTACTTCCATGTACGCCTCGTTCCTCAGGACTTCGTGCGCCTTGCATCTGGGCATCTTTGAACAGCCTCTGAAATCGAGCCTGTTGGGACAGGCTCTATATAGTCGGTCGGTCGTTTCGGAACGATTCTTAAGAGGGGGATGGAGAAGGAATGAAACCGGGACACGCCGGCGCAGATCTTGACAGGTTTTGCTCTTCCCAATAAGGATGGACCACCCGTGGAGCCGGGGCCGGACCCTCGTGCGTGCGCCACCCTCCGTGCTTGCCTTACGAGGGACCTCACGAAACGGCTATCGGCTCAGGAAGAACCGTGGAGGTGAACATGGCGCTCTCTTCCTTCCATGCACCAGGGCGTTCCGGGATCCGGCGCGTCCTCGAGGAGATCCGAAGGCTCGAGCCCTGGCAGGGGACCAAACGACTCATCAGGCGTCTGCTCGAGATCTACCGCAAGCCCCTGGGCCTGGAGGAGCGTCTTCGCGCCCTGGGCGTGCGGATCGGCCAGGAGGTGCAGCTCCAGCCTTTCACGATCGACGAACGGTACGCCAGGCTATTGACCATCGAGGACAGGGCGCAGATCGGCAAGGGCACGATCATCTACCTGAGCGATGGCACGGCCAATACGGTATCCGAGGACCCCGACCCGCCCCCGGTCCGGTTCGGGCCGGTGCGGATCGGCAAGGGCGCGGTGGTCACGCGGGACTGCATCATCCTGGGCGGGGTGACCATCGGCGAGTACGCGGTCGTTGCGGCCGGCTCGCTCGTGACCCGGGACGTGCCGCCCCGGAGCGTGGCCGCGGGCGTTCCGGCGCGGGTGACCGGAACGGTCGATGATTGGATCGAAGCCAAGTACAACGACCGGGTGATGGCAGAAGACAGGAAGCACTTCTACATCTACATGCCGAATTGGCGCCGGCGCCAGAGGATCGGCATGCTGCCGGAAGAGCAGGACCTCTATTACCACGAGAACTTCCCGAAGCACGGGTACTGAGCAGGGAGAAGTTCAAAGGGGAAGGGAAGACGCGTAACAGTCTGCGCCAAGCTGCGCTCGAAAATTCCCCCTGACCCCCCTTTTTCAAAGGGGGGCAAAGAAAAAGACGCAGGGCCAGGTTGACGACGGCAAGGTTTCTTGTAGGGGCAGGGCTTGCCCTGCCCGAGGAGACGGGGACGAAAACCGGAGATTGCGAGCGCAGCGAAGCAACCTCCCGGGGCTCAGGGGGGTTGCTTCGGTCGCCCTGGGGCTCCCTCGCAATGTCCGCGATATTTTGCCTTGGAGCCTGCCCAAGAATTCGGCTCCGGGAGGCTGTTCAGAAATGTCCAGATGCAAGGCGCGCGACAATTCCGCAGGACAGCGGAATTGGGCGCATCATCCGTCAGGATGATGCGCCCGGAGGGCGAGCGCCATGGACGGCGCGAGTCAAATCCTGAGGAATGAGGCGTACATGAGAGTACGCCGCAATGACCCCGGCCTTCGCCGGGGCAGGCTCCCCTGCCTCCATGCCGCGCCATGAGCGCAACGCCGCAATGGGCATTTATGGACAGCCTCCTAGCCCGCCTTGCGCTTCTGCAGCCAGTAGCGGCCCCAGGCGATCTGGGACTTGCCGAGCTCCTTGAGCATCTTGATCGTGTTCATCTTCTCCGGAGGCAGCAGCTCGCCCGCCAGAAACATGCGCAAGGCATCCGCCCGCCGCATCTTGCCTGAAGAGGTCCTCGGCAGCGTGCCGGGTTCCAGAATCTGCACGTGATAAGGCGAGAGGGACAGCTCCGCAAGGATCCGCTCCCGGATCTCCGTCTCGATCTCGGCCTCGGGGCGGCTGCTGCGGATGTCCCTTTCGGCGAGCACGATGAGCTGCTCGCCCTGGGATTCGATCATCTGGCTCACGGCGACGCTGCAGCCGGTGCGCAGGCCGTCGACCCCGCCCGCGACCTCTTCGATCTCCTGGGGCGCGTAGTTGCGGCCGCGGATGATGATGAGGTCCTTGGCGCGCCCTGCGATGTAGAGGTTCCCCTCGTGCCGGAACCCGAGGTCGCCCGTGTCCAGCCATCCGTTGCAGATCGTGCGGGCCGTGATCTCCGGGTCGTTGAAGTAGCCCTTCGTGATGGAAGGCCCGCGGACCATGATCCTGCCGACGCAGCCCTCCGGCACCGGCTCGCCCGTCTCGTCCCAGAGCTGCACCTCGAGGCCCTCCATGGGCCTGCCCACCGAGGGCAGGCTGCGTCCCTTGCCGGGCGCGGCCCGGCCTTCCTCGGAGAGGGCGTCCCGGTCGAATTCGCCCACCAGAGGCGGCACGCGCGGATCCGAGAAGGTCACGGCCAGGCCTGCCTCGGCCAGCCCGTAGACGGGCGTCATGGCCTCCCGGCGGAAGCCCCAACGGGCGAAGCGGTCGCAGAAGCGCTGCATCCCCTGCACGTCGATCGGCTCGGCGCCGTTCAGGGCGATCCTCCAGTTGGACAGGTCCACGCCCTCCAGGTCCTGGTCCTTGATCTTGGTGAGGCAGAGCCCGTAGGCGAAGTCCGGCGCCGGCGAGATGAGGGCCTTGTAGCGGGACATCGTCTGGAGCCAGATCCGGGGCTTGGCCACGAACACCTCGGGACCGATGTAGGTGACGGTGCCCGGGTGATAGAGGCCGATGTACATGCAGCCGACCAGGCCCATGTCGTGGTACAGCGGCAGCCAGCAGACGCCTCCCTGCTCGGCTTCGCGGTCGTTGAACCTGCGGAAGAAGCTGTCGATCATCTCCAGGTTGGCGATCAGGTTGACGTGGGAGATCATGACCGCCTTGGGCTCGATGGTGGTGCCCGACGAGAACTGGAGGAAGGCGGGCGCATCCGGCTTCGGCTTCACGGGCACGCCTTGCGGGCCGCTGCGGAGCGTCTCCACGTCCAGCACGTTCTCGAGACACGGGACGCCTTCGGCGACCGGCCCGAGCAGCTTCCGCACGCGGCTGTCCGAGACGAGCAGCCGTGCGCCGATCTTCCCGATCATGCGGCGGGTCCGGGCGAAGTACTCGGTCAGCCTGCCCAGCCGCACGGGCGGATAGAGGGCGGCCGGGATGCCGCCCGCGAGCTGCGTGCCCAGAAAGATGTCCAGGAAATGGATCGACGTGGGCAGGATGATCGCTACGCGGTCTCCGGGCGCGAGCCCGCCCGCCTGGAGGGTGCCGGCCACGGCCCGGGCCCTCTTCAGGACATCGTCGTAGGTGTAGAAGGTCGGCTCGCCCGACCGGTCGAGGAAGCGCACTCCGTAGCGGGTGCAGCCCTCCAGGTCCAGTAGCACTTCGACGATGGTTTCCCTTCGCCCTTTCAGTTGCATGGGCTTTGCTTCCCTCCTCCGGTTCGGCTCAGGATCATCTCTACGAGATCGCGGACCGTCTCCAGCCGCTCCCGGTCCTCGAGCTCGAACAAGAAGCCGTAGTGCTCTTCGATCTCGGTGAGGAGAACGACCTGGGTCACGGAGTCGAGCTTGAGCCCCTCGACGATCGGGGTGTCCAGCTGCATGTGGCCGATGTCGGCCGGATCCAGCTCGAGCTCCCGCTCCGCAATCTGTCTGAGAAAGGCAAGGATCTGTTCCTGGTCCGGTGCCGCCGCGGCGCACCCCCTTGATGCGGTCATCTGAAATCGTTCCCTTCTCGGCCCGCTCGCCGGCCTATCCCTATGGTATCGTCCACTCGGCCGCCAAACCTGACGGCCATCCGACTCATCCTCCGGCCCCTCCCGAATCCAGAAAATGGGCCGCCAGGAGCCGCGCCGTCTCATCGGGCTGCTCGATGAAGAAGGCGTGGCCCGCCCCGGGAAGGACCACGAGCCTGGCCCCGGGGATGCGTCTCTCGAGGATCCGGGAGTTCTCCGGAGGCACCAGGATGTCCTCGTCGCCGGTCACGATCAGGGTGGGTTTTCGAATTTCGTGCAGGCGCTCGTAACAGTTGTGGCCGAGGACGGCCCAGAACTGGCTCGTGAAAGCTTTGCGGAGCGGAGGATTGGCCACGTACCGGTCGATCATGGCCTGCATCACTCCGGGTTCCCGTTCCTGGAAGGAGGGGCTGAACAGGATCGAGATCACCTGGCGGGCGATCTCGTCGAGGCTCTTGCCCCGGGTCAGGGTCATCTGCTGGATCGCTTCCGCCGAGGGCAGGATCATGCCCGGACCGCCGCTGTGCGTGCAGCCCAGAGCCAGTCCTTCCACACGGCCGGGATAGAGGAGCGTGAGCTCCTGGGCGATCATGCCGCCCATGGAGATGCCGAAGACGTGGGCGCGATGAATCTCCAGGGCATCCATCAGCCCCACCAGGTCTGACGCGAACTGGGCGATCGAGTATCTTTGCTCGGGCTTGTCCGTGAAGCCCGCGCCACGATTGTCGAAGAGCACCAGCCGAAAGCGGTCCTCGAGCCGCCGAGCCAGCTGTTCCCACCACGTGAGATCGCCGGAAAGACCCATGACGAGGACCAGGGGCGGCCCCTTGCCGCGCTCGTGGTAATGCATCCGCAGGCTGCCGACTCGGCAGAAGGGCATGATCGCTGCTCCGCGCTCTCAGACGACGAAGGGCAATAGGAAAGCAGAAAAGAGATCGGAAGACAACCCCGGGGAAGGATGTGACATTCCTCGAGCAGGACCTTGTTCGAAGTCGCAGTCGCGGGTGAACGTGCAGGCACTCGACCTCGTCATCGCACGGTGACCCAGCTCACGGCATCCATTTCCTGCCGGTGCGCCAGGTCTCTCATCGCACGCAGCTGCACGGCGTAGGTGCCCGGCCCTGGCACAGGCCGGCCGCTGTCGTCCAGGCCGTCCCAGCGGGCGAAATGAACGCCGGAGGACATGCCGGTCCATGCCTGCACGGTGCGGATCGGAGTGAGGGCCGCCGCATCGGGGGAGGCCAGGGCGATGCGGATCGAACAGAGACCGCCGGGGGGGCCCAGCCAGTAGAGGATGTTCGTGCTCTGCCCCGTTTCGGGCGAGAACACGCGCGGGTGGATCCAGGGCATGCTGACGATCGGAGGCGTCTCCGGGAGAACGAAGGAACGGGAAATGAGCGGGTCGCCCGCAACCTCGATGTCCGACAGGTCCGCAGGGCCCATGCCGAGCCTCGCAGCCAGGTTCAGGTGGTGCACCATGCCCTGGGCGATACCCATCGCCTGGAGGCAGACACGGTCCACCGCCGGCGCGTTCGCGCCTGCAACGACCGTGTCCATGGACACGGCCGTTCCTTGTGTCGGCCCCTTGCCCTCCATCGCCCAGATCCCGTCGATCACCGCGAAGTGGACCGGCCGGACACGGTTGAGATCGACGATCGCCTGGTGAATCCCGCGCTCGTGCATGCCGGCGCGTACGGTCGAGCCGCGGATGCCGTAGCGGGAGAGGAGGGGCAGGCCGAGGAGATTCTTCATGGCAAGCGACGCCACGGTGTGGAAGTGGGTCTTCATCTTGCCCGCGCTCACGAAGAAGACGTCCTCGGCAAGAACGGCCTCCGGGAGGTAGAGGTTCCCGTAAGCCATTCCCTCGGGGACCGGGACCAGCGACTCCGCGACCAGGTTCAGGTCCAGGAGTCGGACTCGCCCCTGGGCATCGTAGGAATCGAAGAAGCCGTAGCCGCAGTCCGCGAAGAGAGCAGCACCCCAAGGGCCGCCCTCCGCGATGAGGACCTGCGCGGCACCCTCCGCGAGGGCAAGGTCCACGACTGCCCGGACGACTTCGGGATCCGTGGTGATGCCGGAGGTGGCAGGGGAGCCGATCGCAAGGTTGGGCTTGATGACCACGGTGCGGCCCGAGAGAGCCGAGGAAGGCCACTGGCCGCATCCGCTGATGGCCGCGAGCGTTGCCAGATAGGGATCGGGCCGGCGGCCTATTCCCACCACGTAGGCAGGGGAGGCGGGCTCCCGGCGGCCTCGGTACGCCAGGGCGGCCAACCCGGCCCCCACCTGCTGCATGAACTCTCTGCGGTTCGTCCGGATCATGGCGGGAACGAGCGCCGGCCTGCACGCGACCCCGGCTGTGAAAGTGGTTTCAGGTCCACGAGGCCTCATCTCTTGCGTGGGCCTCGACGGCGGCCCTCTCAAGCCGTTGCGCCAGGGACGCCTGCCCCGCTCAGCTTCCTCGAGCCGCGCTGGCTTGGCCGCCCCCGCGCTCGGCACGATCGCACCAGGCTTCCCCGCGGATCGGATCGCTGTCGAATTCGCAAAGGATGTTGCTCCTGCTGAAGTCTTTCCTGAGCCTGTTCAACATGGCCGCGCTGACGATGCAGAAGATGGGCCTTACGTCGTTTGCCGACAGCATGGCCCTTGCGGCCTTGAGAACCGTTTTCCGGTCGACCCCGCTTTGGATACAGGCGCCCAGCAGGCACAGCAGACTGAAGCCCCTCATCATCGGTTTCGTTCTCTTCTGCCGGTCCGTGTTGTATCGGGTCACCACGCGCTCGTAGCGCCTGAGCACTTCAGCCGGGTCGTTCACCTGGGACAGAAAGGCCACGAACTTCTCGGCGAACTCTTCCCGCGACATCTTCGGGGGCACGTGCAGGAGACAGTACCCGATGGGGTAGTCGTGCTTGGGGTAATAGTAGAACCTCTTGCCCGAGACGAACTCCTCGTGGGTCTTCGTCTTGGGGAAGGGGTACATGATGGAGGGCTGAAGCGCCAGGATGTCGTGTCGTTCGATGAACTCGCGCACCTTTTGAAAGTAGTCCGCTCCCTGGTTGTCGCCTCCGAAGATCAGGTTGGCGTGAAAGTCGATGCCTTCCCGGTGCAGCATTTCGAAGACCGGAGCCAGCTCGTCTTGTCTGTGGGTCCTCTTGTTCCACGATACGAGGTCTTCGTCTTCGAGGGACTCGATCCCCAGGCTCAGAAAGCGGCAGCCGCTCTCTGCCAGCAGCTTGATCATCCAGCTCCTCTTGCCCGAAATGGAGCTGAAGGAGGTTTGAGCCCAGAAGGAGATCTTCAAGTCAGCGACCTTCTCCAGCAGCGCCTTCGTGTAGCTTGCGTCCACGCAGAAGTTGAGGTCGACGAAGTAGAACTGTTTGTCGATTCGGACGGGGAGCCGGTCGAAAGGTCGGAAGGGATGTTTCTGGAGGAGCCTCATCTCTTCCACCACGGTCTCGATCTTCTTGTGGCGCAGGCGGTTCCCCTGGTACTCCCACATCGCGCAGAACTTGCAGCGGTTCGGACATCCCTTGGTCGTCTGGATCGGGGCCACGACGTAGCGCTCCAGCTTCATGAGCTCGTACTTCGGAAGGGGAGCGTCCTCGAGGCTCACCCATTTGCGGGACTGATAGTGTTTCTTCAGACGTCCCTGTCTCAAGTCCTCGATGAGATCGTTCCAGACGCCTTCCGCTTCACCTGAAACCACCGCGTCGGCATGGGAGAAGCCTTCCTCGGGAAAATACCAGAGGTGGGTCCCGCCCAGCACCGTCTTCTTCCCTCGGCGCCTGAATTCCTCGGAGATGCGGTACGCGTGCTCGGCCCGATTGGAGAACGGAACGGTGATCATGACTGCGTCCGCATCGGTTCCGTAGTCGATGGTCTCCACGTTCTCGTCGATGATTTCGGTCCGGATGGCATCCGGGGTCAAGCCCGCCAGGAGAGGGGCCGCGGCGTCGAACACGCCGTGTCGGCCGGGGAGGATGAATTTACGGACGGATTCGGGAACGACAAACAGGATCTTCATTCGCTCGGCACCTTTCTGGGTAAGAGGATCTTCTACGGGATCGTCAAAAAGGAGTTTTCAGCTGAGTCCCCGCCCAGGTAGATCCAGGCGTCCTCGGCGGAAGAGACGCCCACGACCAGCTCGTCGCCAGCCAGGACCGGGGTCTCTCCCATGTCCAGTTCCTTGCGGATGGGCGTCGGATAGAGGGAGCTGACCGTGAAGGCGGCCTGCCTCGACGTTGTTTCCCGGCCGTCCCTCTCCAGGGAGACGGTCAGAGTCGCTTCCGAGGTCGCCTGACCCGAGAGGGTCATCTGGAAGAAGAGGTTCCGAAGGGTCAGCGCCACCCCGGCACGATACCTCCAGAGGGTCGGCTCCCCGGAGATCTTCATCACGTACAGGGCTTCCTCAGGAAAAGCGGCTTCCGTCAGAACGCCCTCCGGAGCAAAGAACAGGACCCGTCCCGCGGGTTCCTCGGCGAAGACCGGAATCGTGAGCTGTCCGCCGGTCGAGGAGATCTCCAGGGTCGATCGATTCGCGCCCGGCGACGTTTTGCCGCGGTCCAGCGTGGCTCTCACCACAGTGGCTTCGGTCGAGGTCGTGCCGGCGAGGG
>JBFLZG010000148.1:0-32352 GCA_040756235.1 bacterium
TGATCCTCTCCCCTCGGAGGGGAGAGGAAAGAGGCGACCGAGCAGTCCCCTCGCCCCCTTTGGGGGAGCGGGCCAGGGTGAGGGGGCTGCAGCCGGATGCAGCATTTGTTCATGCGCTCGTATTAGACTGCCCTCCTCGAGCACCGTACCGAGGCCGAGAACGCGCTCGGCGGCGGAGGGTATCCCGGCCTGGATTTGCCGGGACTCGGGACGGCCTCCGCGACTCGCCCTGCAAATCGCCGGAATACCCATCCCCCGCCGAAGGGGCCTGGAGCCTCATGACGGCTTCAGGCCCCTTCGGCAGATGATACCCCGATCTTGGGGCACAGGTCGTTCACGGGGCATACGGGGCACTTGGGGTTTCTGGCCACGCAGATCCTTCTGCCGTGGAACTGGAGGAGGTGGCAGAAGCGCACCCACTTCGGGCGGGGCACGATGCGGACCAGGTCCTGCTCGATCCGATCCGGATCCGACTCGCCTGTGAACCCCATCCGCATGGCCAGCCGCTTCACGTGGGTATCCACGCCGATGGCCGGCTTGCCGAAGGCGTTGCCGAGCACGATGTTCGCGGTCTTGCGGCCCACCCCCGGGAGCGTGATCAGATCCTCGACCCGGTCCGGGACTTTCCCCCCGAAACGCTCGACCAGCTCCCCGGCGCAGGCGCGGATCGCCTTCGACTTGTTGCGGAAGAAGCCGGTGGGCTTCACCTCGGCCTCGAGGACCTCCTGCGGCGCCTCCGCATAGTCGCTGGCCGTGCGGTATTTCCCGAAAAGGGTGCGCGTGACCTCGTTCACCCTCTCATCCGTGCACTGTGCGGCCAGGATCAGGGCGACGAGCAGCTCCAGCGGACTGGAGAAGTCCAGTGCCAGCCTGGCATCCGGGTGGGCCGTCTCCAGGCGCTCGATCCACACGCCGATGTCAGAAGGGGGAACGCTCGCCCCTGACTTCTCACTGCCTCGGACCTTTCCGGCCATCGCGAAAGCTCCTCTCATGTCTGGATCCAATCTTGCCGGGCGCAGCAAGCAGCGCCCCTACCACGATAGCCAAGAGTCGCATGCATAACCCGTACAGTGAAGAAGCCGCATTCCGATTATAGGAAATCTGCCGAAGAACGGGCAAACGCATCCGAATCGGGTTCGGTTCTCGGCAGGACGGGCAGATCGCCAGGGATCGCTTCGCCACCAGCCTCGCTTTTCCGCGAACAGGCCCTTAGAATTTCCGCATGGAGCTTTTCGTGCCGCAGCTCATTTATCTGGAATCCATGGCGAAAGAGGAGCCTCTGGCGCGGGAGATCCTCCTTTCCCTCTCCGGAGCCCGGGTTTACGAGATCCGCGATCACAGGAGGCTCGACTCGGAGGCCGTGCCTCTGAAGGCCTACGACCCGGGGATCAAGCAGCGAGCGCTCGTCCTGGCCCACAACCCGGGGCCTTTCATCCGACCCTTCCGCCCGCTCGCCGAAGACAAGGCAGGCGCGGACCTGTTCATCTCGCACGCCAACGGGTGCCCGTTCGACTGCCAGTACTGCTTTCTCCAGTGCTATTTCTCCCACGGCGCTCCGGTCCTTTTCGTCAATCAACAGGAGCTGCTGCAGGAGCTCTCCGATCGGCTGGAGGCCCCGGCCGCGGCCGGCCAGGTCACGTATCATGCCGGGGAGCTCTCGGACGCCCTCGCCCTGGAGCGGTGGAGCGGGTTTGCCGCCAGGGCCGTCGAGCTCTTTCGCGGGCATCCGGAGGCCGTGCTGGAGCTTCGCACCAAATGCGTGGAGGTCGAGCCCCTCCTTCCGGATCATCCCCCGGAGAATGTGGTCTGCTCCTGGACCCTCACTCCGGTGCAAGCATGGCGGCGGTTCGAGGCCGGCACACCGGACCCCCGAGCGCGCCTCGCGACGGCCCGGGCCTGCCGCGAAAAGGGGTACCGGATCGGCGTCCGCCTGGATCCGGCCCTGCTCTTTCCCGGTTGGCAGGAGGGCTATGAGGAGTTGATGCGCCTTGCCTTCCAGGCGCTCCCTCCCGGGGAGATCGACTCCTTCGTCGTGGGCGGCTTCCGTTACCCGGCCGGGCTTGCCGCGCGGATCCGGGAGAGGTTCCCGGAGAGCACCCTCCTTCTGGAGGAGCTGGTGCCATGCCCGGACGGCAAGCACCGCTACTTCCGCCCCCTCCGGGTCGCCCTGTACCGGAAAATCCTGCGGGAGATCCGCAGGTATGACGAGCAGGTTCCCGTGCGCCTCTGCATGGAGAGCGAGCGGGTGCGCGGGGAGGCCGGGATCGGCTGCGACGGACGCACCGAGGCAGGCTGAGAAGGCAAGAGGCGATGAGGGGGTTCCGCTTGATTCGGAAGATCAGGACACGCGCGCGGCAACTGCTCACCACCTTCTGCTTGGCGTTCGACGCGCTCCTGTTCTATCCCGTTCTCTGCTTCCTCCCGTACGGCTGGGCCTATCCGGTCACACGCGGTCGGGGAAACCTGCACTTTCGGCTCATGCAGGGCCTTCGGAGCGCGATGCTCAAGGACCTCGCGCAATGCTTGCCGGAGCGCACCGAGGCGGAAAGGATGGAGATCGCCCGGCGGGTCTTCCAGATGCAGGCGACCTTCTTTTATGAAAACTACATGTGGACTCGCTACCGTGAGAAGGCGTGGACCCGCAGATTCGTCACCTTCGAGGGGCTGGAACACCTCGATGCCTCGCTGGCCGAGGGCAAGGGGCTCATCCTGTGCACCATGCATTTCAACCACTACTTCATCGCCGGAGGGCACCTGATTGCCCGGGGATACGAGATCGCTCCCTATGCGGTCCACCCCCGGGACATGAAAAAGGTTCCGTTCTTCGTCAAGCTCCCCCACGCTTACTTGATCTGGATGTCGAGTTGGAAGACCGGAGTCCGATACATGCTCGCAGGCCGGCAACCCGCGCGCGAAGTCCTGCGGCGTCTCCGCCGGAACCAGCCCCTTTACGTGCTGCTGGACATCCCGCTTCCGGAGCAGCGGAACCTCAAGCCCGTGACCTTCCTCGGCGGGACGGCCCTGTTCCCTTGCGGGCTGATCCGTCTCCAGCACAGGACCGGGGTGCCGTTTCAGGTCATGTACATGGTCAGGGACCTGAAAGACTGGAGGCGCCAGACCGTCATCATCACGCCGCCCCTGGCCTTCACGGGTGACGTGAGCAGCGACCTGCAGCTCGCGGTGAGCGAGCTGGAAGGAGCCATCCGCCGGCATCCTCACTTCTGGTGGGGATGGGGCAGGGTCGACCGAATGAGGCCCGAGCACATCCGGCAGGCCAAGGAGCTGCGGGATTACTCGACCCGGACCGTGAAGCGGCCTGATTAGGTATCGGGTGTCGGGTTTTTCTGCCGACACCTGATACCTGGCACCTGATACTTGTAGGAGAACCATCGTGCGCTACCGACAGATCCGGTTGGAGGAGGTGCTCCTGGCCGGTCCCAAGGCGCAACGCTTCGTATTCACCTTTCGCCCGGACCTGACGGAGCTGGTTTCCTGGCTCTCGAGGGCAGGCCTCCTCGTCCCCCCTCTTCTCCGGGAGCTGAAAGAGGGCGGCGGCGGTCCTCCCTACCAGGTCGTCTGCGGCTGGCGTCGCATCCAGGCGCTCAGGATGCTCGGCACGGAAAGCTTCGAAGCCCTGGTGGCCGACTCGAACGAGCTGAACGATGGCGCCGCCCTGAGCAGGAGCTTGCTCGAAAACCTCTTTCACCGAGGGTTCAACGAGGTGGAGAAGGCCCTGATCTGCACCCGGATCCACGACGAGTTCCCCGGCCTCGTCTCCTCGACGAACGAAGCCCTCCGGGGCCGGCTGACCATACCCGGCAGCCCCGGCGCCCTTCACCCGTACAGGTTTCTTCTCTCCCTGCCGCCCGCCATCCTGAGCCGCCTGGCCGAGGGAGGAATCACCGTGGGTCAGGCCCTTCTGCTGAAGGAACTGCCGGAGGCGGCCCGCGAACCGGTCTCGAGCCTCATGGAGGGGTTGGGGTTCAACCTCCAGGAGTCGAGGCAGGCGGTCGAGTGGATCCTGGAGATCTGCCGCCGGGACGGCCGAGAGCCGCTGGGTTTCATCGAGGCCCTGACCGCCGAGGCCCTGCAAGGCGCCGACATCCCGCCATCCAGGAGAAGTGCCCAGAGGTTCCTGGCCGCGCTGCGCAGCGAGAGGTTTCCTCACCTGGATTCCTGGACGAGGCGGCGGGAGAAGGTTATCGAGGGAACAGGGCTCGGCCGTGAAGGAGTCCAGGTATCTGTGGACCCGACCTTCGAGACGAGCCGGATCCGGATCCAGGTGAGCGCGGATTCCGAGAAGCAGCTCCAGGACCGGATCGAGGCCCTTCACCGAGCCGCCCGGGAAGGGAAGCTCGAGGAAATTTTCAGACTGCTATGAAACTTTTTCCAGGCCCGGAAGCTCTAATCAATCGGAGAAAAAAGATCACCGTCCAAAGCGGTGAGCGGCTCCGTCCCTGACATTCCACCCCCCCGAATGTCAGGGATTTTTTATGGCCGGAAACCGCCTCGCGGCTCGCCCCTCCCGACTTATCGGCTGCCAGTTGTCACTCATCCCCGAAGACACGGCCTTCTCTTCCGTCATTCCGGCGAAGGAGGCTGTGTCGCAAGCCGGCTGAATGGCCAATTCTCCGTCATTCCGGAGGAGCCTGCGAAGCAGGCGACATCCGGACTCCAGTCCATGTGCCCAGCAACCATCGCTGTTCCCGATGCACCCTTCTGGATCCGGGCTTCCACACGCTACGCAGGTGGGCCGGGATGACGAACAAGAAGCAGGTTCACGGGTCCCGGGCGAGGAAGTGGGACGTGCCGTCGTAAGTGAAGATGGACTTCATCCCGTTCACGAACGTCTCCAGGCGGACCGGCCTTCCCCACAGGTAATAGACGAATTCCATCGTCTTGACGCGGTATTCGGGATCCAGCTCGACTCCGTCATAGGCGTGCCTCAGGTACAGCTCCCGCCTCCTCTTGTAATCCCCGTCCTCGACGTAAATAAGCGGAATGTCGAACGTGCTCAGATGGGAAACGAGCAGACTCCTGATCTTCTGCCAGTCCTTCTCCTTGACCACGTACTGGACTTCTCCCGGCCTCTGCCGGCCTTCGTACAGGTACAGCTTCAGCTCCTCCACCAATTCCTCGGTCAGGAAGTGCTCGATGAAGAAGCGATCGCTGTAGCCGCGCCTCACCTCGAAGAGCTTTTCTCTTCCGGCGTTGAGCCCGAGGTCCCAGGCGTCCCGCTTGCGCCGATCCTCGCACCTCTCCCACTCCCTCCCGAATCGCCCCTTGTTCCACCGGTCCTCAATCGACTCGAAGATCTTGAGCCCCACCAGGTAGGGGTTGATCGCCCGGGGATTGCTCGCCAGGACCCGGGCGTTGTAGAGATTGTAGTAGCCGTGTTCCTCTTCCTTGAGCAGGCCCTCCTCGAACAGCCGATCCATGATCCGCATGTGCCAGTAGGACGCCCATCCTTCGTTCATGATCTTGGTCCGACGCTGGGGCATGAAGTAGCGGGACTGGTTGCGCAGGACCGAGAGCACGTCCTTTTCCCACTCGTGGAGCGGCCTGGGCGAGTGCCGCATGATGTAGAAGAGCAGGTCGCGCTCCGGCTCCAGAGGCGTCTTGCTGCCGATCTCGTCTTCGGACAGCGGCTCGACCTTCTTCCTGGAGATCAGATCGTCGTAGGCACCGGGTCGGTCGACCTGGATCGGGGCCCGGGTGAGCCGCTCCCTTCTTTCCTCCTCGTTCTCCTCCCGGATGAAGAAGTCCGGGTCCACGTTGAGCTCCACGCTCATGCCGGCATCGAGCAACCGTTCCACCTTTTCCGACCCGAACCGCTTCTCGTATTGCTGGAACCTGAGAGCCGCCTCGGAGGCGGACGGGAGCATGTCGCGGCGGCTCGGCTTGAAGTGCTGGTTGTTCTTCATGAAATCGTTGTGAGCGTACACGTGGGCCATCACCAGCACCTGGACCGGGAAGGGATTGGTGTTCATGAGGTAGGCCCGGCTCGGGTCCGAGTTGAGAACCACCTCGTACGGAATGCCGAACCCGTGCTCGTAGCGGGTCTTCTCCATCTCGTAGTCCCGGCCGAAGGACCAGTGGGAGAAGTTCACGGGCAGGCGGTAGGCCATGATCTCGAGCATCTTCTGCGCCGGAATGACGTCGAACTCCTGCGGAAAGAAGTCGAGCCCGAATTCGCGGGCGATCTCCTGGACGCGCTCGTCCAGCTCGGTCAGGCGCAGCAGCTCGGAATCCATGGACTCCTCTGTAGAGGCTGTCGGGACAGGCTCTCTCGTAATCGGCTCAAAGGGCCCGTTCTTTTCTCAGGAATTCCCTGAGGGCGAGATAGACGTGGGGCTTCTCTTTCAGGATCGCCCCCAGGAAGGGCACCTCCTGGCTCGACCCGGTGAAAAACTCGAAGTCGGCCGAGCCGGAACGCTGCGGCTCCAGCCTGAGCTCCCGCGCGAACGCGGTCATCAGGACGGAGCCGCCGTAGGAGTCGGTCTGGATTTCGCCGTAACCCAGCATGTTGATGCCCATCTGCATGAGGCGGCGCGCCGAGGCCATGGTCTTGAGCGGCTCGAAGTCCTCCCCGTCCGAAAAGTGGAAGGGGTAGACGTTCCAGCGGGAGGGGCTGTATTCGCTCTCCACCAGGTGGAGCGCCAGGTCGTAGGCCGAATGGCACAGGGTCCCCCCGCTCTCCCCTTTGTGGAAAAAGGTCTCCTCGTCCACCAGCTTCGCCTCCGTCGTGTGGGCGATGAACCGAATCTCCACGTTGCTGTAGCGCTTGCGCAGGAACTCGACCAGCCAGAAGAAGAAGGACCGGGCCAGGTACTTCTTCATGGTCCCCATGCTTCCCGAGACGTCCATCATGGCCAGCACGGCGGCGTTGGACTCCACCTCCACGTCCTGTTTCAGGGTGCGGAATCGCAGGTCCTCGGAGAACAGGGTGACCGAAGGCTCCTGCGCCTCGTCCGGAAGGGCGCCTTCCCGCAGCAGCTTCTCGGCCAACAGCAGGTCCCCCCGCGCCAGGATCAGGGCCTTCGAGCACTTATCCTCGGATTCCCCGGTCCTGCGCATCAGCTCTCCCACGAAAGCCGCCGTGCGCCGGACCGCTTCCTTGACGGTACGCTTCTTGTCCAGGTAGTAAGCCGGTCCCCTCCTGGCGATGCTGTCGAAGCGCCACCCTTTGGGGATCTCGATCTCGGCCACCCCCTTCTTTCTCAAATTGGGCAGACCGAGGTCCTTGAGCAGCATCTCGATCAGCTCGTCGATGTCGATCTCGGTCTCGAGATAGTCGACCCCGGGCACGTCGCCCGGCTGTCCCGGCTGCGAGTCGCCGGTGGGCTGGCGCCCGATCAGGTCACCGGGCTCCGCGTCTCCCTGGCCGACGCCCATACCGCCGGCGCTCTCCCGCTTGTACAGGAACCGATAGCTCTTGAGCCCGCGGATCGGGACCTTGATGAACTGCCCCTTCTTGCGGGTGATGATGGAAGCCTCGCTGACGATCTCGGCGATGTTCTTCTGGATGGCGTCCTTCACCTTGGCCCGATGCCGGCTCGCATCCTTGAGGCCCCTCTTGGACAGCTCCCAGTCCTGCCTCCTGACCGTCATCGCTCACGACCCCTCATTCTTCCCTGTGCAGGATGTCTCCGACGAACTGCAGCAGGCTCTCGGCGCACACCGGGCAGTAGCCTTTTTCCTGCAGCGCCTCCAGCGCGTCCTGCCGCCGCTTCATGGTCTTGGGGTCCTTCCTGGACTTGTCCGCGATGGTCAGGGAGACCACGTTCCTCAGATCGCCGATCAGCTTCTTCTCGATCGCCTCCTGAAGGGGCGTGTACGAGGTGAAGTCGAACTCCCTGCCCTGATCGATGGCCACGCTCTTGAAGACGAAGATCCCCTGGCGGAACTCCTTCTTGGCGTTCTCGGAGACGCCCACCAGCTCCTCGATGCTCCGCATGAGCTTCTCGTCCGGCTCCTGCTCCTCTCCGGTCATGGGGTCCCGGATCTTCTTGCGCATGCAGAACGCGGTGGCGTTTTTCATGTAATTGTCGAACAGCGCCTGGGCCTGGTCCTCATAAGCGAACAGGAACGCCCGGTTCACTTCCTTCTTGGCGATCTCCTTGTACTCGCTGAGGACGCTGTCCTTCTCGCCGACCAGGAGGTTCAGGTACTTTTCGCGCTCCTCGTCCGAGAAGCCGATGTGGTGCTCGAAGTTGGCCCGCAGGGCGCGGATGGCATCCAGCGGGTTGACGCATTTCGCCGTCTCCTTTGCGCCCAGGACCACATTGAGCGCATTGACCACGAACCGGGGGCTGACCCCCGACATCCCCTCCCCCTTCTTCTTCCCTTCCAGGCGAAGCTGCACCAGGTCCACCCGGTCCTTGTCCTTGTCGACGATCGGATCCCCGGCGTAGTACTTCATCTTCTTGATCGGGTTCGGGCAGATCTGACTGTCCGTGAGCCGGGTGAGAACGGCGAACTGGGCGACCGCGTTGAGCGTGTAGGGGGCCAGGTGCACGCCGCGAAACTCGCTGCGGTCGATCATCTTCTTGTAGATCTTCTCCTCCTCCGCGACCCGCAGATTGTACGGAACGAAGATCGGGTACATTCGATCGTGGAGCGCCTCGTTCTCCTTGACCGACTTGAACCTCTCGAACTCCGTCTGGTTGGTGTGGGAGATGATCACCTCGTCCACGTAGATTTGCGGGAACCCGGGAGCCTTGAGCACCTGCTCCTGCGCGACCGTGATGAGGATATAATGGAACTTGATGTCGCACTTGAGGATCTCGATGTACTCCATCAACCCCCTGTTGGCGATCTCCAGCTCACCGTCCAGGTTGTAGGCCCTGGGATCGGTCTCGCCGTACTGGGTGATCTTGGACAGGTCCACCCTCCCGATCAGCTCCGAAATGTCCTGGTTCTTGGGGTCCGAAGGCTGGAACGTGCCGATGCACGTCCGGTCCCTTTCGCTCGGCCGGATCTCGTGCACCGGGAACTGCTCCCACAGAATGTTTCCATCCTCGTCCCGATAGACGGGGTTCTCGAGGAGATTGAAGCGGCACATGGGGCAGAGGTCCCCCTCGATCTTCATGCCCAGGACCTCCTCCCACTTGGGCCTCTGGTTCTTGGGCACGAGGTGCAGAGGCTCTTCGTGCATCGAACAGCCCTTGATCGCGTACATCGGAGTCTGGTCGGCTTCCAGGCCCCGTTTGAGCAGGGCCGCGATCGTGGACTTTCCGCTCGAGACCGGACCGACGAGAATCAGAATGCGCTTTCCTGTCTCGGTCCTCCGCGCACCGGCCTTGAAGAACTTCATGACGTCGTGGAGGGGCTCCTCCAGGCCGTAGAGCTCATCCTGGAAGAACCGGTAGCCCACGATGTCCTCGTAATCGGGAAGAGCAACCAGCCCTTCCAGGGGCTCGGTACCCATGTCCATGGCCATCTTGTAGAGCCTGCCCGGCGCAAGCTGCGCGATGGCCGGGTTCTCCTTGACGAGAACCATGTACTCCAGACACGTACCCTCCCAGCGCGCCTTCCTTTCCTCTTTCCTCGACGCTTCGATGATCGATTTAAAATATTCACTGCGCATGGCTGAGACTCCTTAGCGACTTTTTCTCGCAGGGGAAAGGGTCGCCATTGGTCCACCGCAGAGCGGCCCCGCTCCGTCGAGGCATTCTCTTTCTTCTCTTCTCCCGAAAATTTAGACGTTGCTAAGCCATTCTGGGTTCAAGTAAACCGGGCCGCAAAGCCTCCTGCCGGCGAGCTCTGTGGTCCCCTTGACGGCAGCGGGAAAACGGCCGCTCCGCGTGGACCGGGACGATTGCAGAAGCCCGTCGGCTTTCAGATTCCAGCCGCCGCGTTCGAAGCCCCCTCGAGCCTTGTTCAGGCCTCAATCGAACGCCCGAACGATCCCCCCTGGAGCGGCGAGTCTGAGCGCGGTCGCGTTCCCGTGTGGCCGCAAGCAATCGCGCCAGACCCGCAGAAGAATGAAACGCCGGTTCTGATGCCAACCGATATCCCGCGCCGGTGGCGCAAGTCAGTTGGAAAATACCCAGGGGAGTTGCTCTTTATAGATGCGGTCAACCCGATTCATGGTATACTTCCCGCGCGGTGCAATTGCCGGAGCACTGCGGCGCCGATTGAATCTTTGAGCCGTTTCAGGGCCTTCGGCGAGCGGCCAGGGTGGTTCCGAGAGGCGGAAGTCCCGGCTCCGCGTGAGCGGATTCGAAAGGAGCGATCCCGATGTCCATCATCACCATCTCCCGAGGGACCTTCAGCGGCGGT
Organism: bacterium; assembly: GCA_040756235.1. Lineage (GTDB taxonomy): Bacteria > Desulfobacterota > DSWW01 > DSWW01 > DSWW01 > JBFLZG01. The sequence continues at coordinate 10,285 of JBFLZG010000148.1, forward strand.
CAGGCAATCGCGGAGTATCTCGCCAAGCGGCTGGATTACCCGTGCGTCAGCCGGGAGGTGATTCAGGACGCGGCCCGAGCGTCCGGAGACTCGCCTGAGGAGCTCGCCTCGGCGATGAAGGAAGCACCGCCTTTCTGGCAGCAGGTCCCCACGAAGCGCATGCGGTACCTCAACTACGTCTGCTCTGCCCTTCTCGAGCGCGCCCAGGGCGGCAAGCTCATCTATCATGGCCACGCCGGACACTTGCTCCTGGTCGGGATCTCGCACGTGATCCGTGTCCGGGTCATCGCGGATCCGGAGTTTCGCATCGCGTCCGCCATGGAGCGGCACCGGCTCGGCCGCCCGGAGGCCATTGCTCACATCCACAAGATGGACGAAGAGCGCATCCGCTGGACGCGCTTCCTGTACGGCAAGGAATGGCAGGACCCGGCGCTCTATGACGTGACCCTGAACCTCGAGCGCATGGGGATAGCCGCCGCGGGAGAGGTCGTTGCCCGCATGACCGAGCTCGAGGAATTCCAGCCGACGGAGGAATCCCGGGCGGCCCTCGAGGACCTGCTGATCAGCACCCGCGTGTGGGCAGCGATCAACCGGGACGAGAGCACTCGAGGCGCGAACGTGCGCGTCACCGCCCGTCGGGGCACGGTCACCGTTTCCGGCAGCGTCGGTTCCGAGAAGGCGCTGGAAGCCGTCCCGCTGGTCGCTCGGCGCGTGGCGGGAGTGAAGCAGGTCCGGTGCGAAGCGGGCATGGGCTCGGATTGGTACTGGTAAAAATTACCTGCAAATCCATAATCATGAATCAGAAGCCAATACATCTATTGACTCGGCGCCCGAGATTTGCGACAATTCCGCGAAATTTTGTACCTCATCGGTCCGCTCCGCCTCTCCCACTCGGAGGAGAAGACGATGCAGGAAGCCCGATGGAATTGGCCTCTGATAGGAACTCTTCTTCTGAACCTGACAGTCTGGGCCAGCTTCATTCTTCTGGCCTTCTGACCACCTCACCGCAGCCGACCGGCTCCTCGCGCCTTTCGGCCCCGTAGAGCGGACCGCAAACGCGGGTGTGCCCTCCCGCCGCTCCGATATCCTCGGAACGGGATGCAGCATCTAAGTTGCATGAACCCTAACGCCCCTCTCGCTCTCCCCGTACCCGCTGCGGAGGAGGAAAAACCCTCTGCCGTTCGCCTGAACTGGCCTTTGGTCGGCGCGATCCTTTTCAGCCTTGCGTGCTGGATAGGGCTGGCCGTTCTTATCTTTTAGCCCTCGTCCAGCGCCCCTCTCCTTTTGCCATCCCGAGCCAGAACGGTACATAATGTCACGTCTCTCCCCAGCCAGTGGAGGATTGGACATGGACTGCGCACAGGTGCTGCTCGAAGGCATTCGCGGCATGGGAGGCAAACGGATCTATGGAGTCGTCGGCACCTCCAACGTCGCCTTCATGGACGCCCTCTACGACTACCAGTCCGACCTCCGCTACGTCTCGTGCAGGCACGAACAGGTGGCCGCGAGCATGGCCGACACCGAGGGCCGCCTGACCGGCACGCCGGGCGTCGCGCTGACCCATTCCGGGCCGGGCACGCTCAACGCGCTGATCTCCGTGGCGGCCGCCTGCAAAGACTGCAGCCCCATGATCTGCCTGAGCGGCGCGGTCAAGCGCAAGCTTCGGGGAGGCGAGGGCATGCTGGAGGTCGACCACCTGCGCATCTTCGAGTCGCTCTGCAAAGGGGTGTTCCGCATCGACCACGCGGGAGACGCAGCGGCCGTGTTCTCCGAAGCCTATCGGCGGGCCGTCTCGGGCGCGCCCGGCCCGGTGCTCATCGAGGTGCCGGAGGACGTCTGGAAAGAGCCCGCGGGTGAAAGCGCGCCCGCCTTCGATCTCAGGGCCGCTCCGAAGCCGGCTCCAAGCGGAGAGGACGTCCGCGCCTGCCTGGACCGCCTGAAGCAGGCGGCGCGGCCGCTCCTCGTCTCGGGAGGCGGCGTGGCCAGGGGGCAGTGTGCCGAAGAGATGCTGCGGTTCTGCGAAGCGCTGCAGGCGCCGGTGGTGACCACGGGCAACGGCCGGGGAACGGTGCCCGAAACCCATCCGCTCTGCCTGGGCAGGGTCGGCTTCGGCGGAGGCACTTCGGCCGCGGACCAGGCCCTGGCCAGGGCGGACGCGATCCTGGCGGTCGGATGCACCCTTTCGGACATGACGACCTACGAGTACACGTGGCCGCCCGGCGGCGAGGTCATGGTGGTCGACATCGATCCCCGGGCGCTCGGGTCCGGCCCCTGCAAGACCCGGCTGCGGATCCGCGCGGACGCAGCCCGGTTCCTGGGGCTTGCCTTGCAGGAAGTCGCCGGATACCGGCCTCCGTCCCGGGCCGAGTGGCTGGACCAGCTCGAGCCGGTCCGGCGAGAATGGCAGACGCAGCTCGACAACGCCGTGCTTTCGGACAAGGTGCCCCTCTCGCCCGGACGTGTCATCCATGAGCTGAGCCGGCTCTTGCAGCCGGAGCACATCGTCGCCGTGGGCGCGGGCATGCACCAGCTCTATCCCATGGCCTTCCTGCCCTGTGTGCGGCCGCTTTCCTTCCTGGCCTCCGTGAACTTCGGCGCCATGGGCTTCGGCTTTGCCGCATCCCTGGCCGCCAAGCTCGTCCATCCGCACAAACAGGTCGTCGCGGTGCTCGGAGACGGCGACTTCATGATGACCCTGCAGGACCTGGAAACCGCGGTCCGGGAGAAGATCCGGACCGTCGTACTGGTCGTGAACGACGGCATGTACCGGGTCCTCAACTTCCGGCAGAGGATCCAGCACCGGGGCAGGGTTCTCGGGACCTGTCACGGGAACCCTGATTTCGCCGGCCTCGCCAGGAGCTTCGGCGCCGCGGGCTGGCGCCTCGAGCGGCCCGCCGAGATTCGCCCGGTCCTGGGGGAGGCCCTGCAGGCGGACGTGCCCGCGGTGGTGGACGTGATCGTGGATCCGGACGACTTCCCGCCTTTCAACGTGGAGGCGGCCCTGCGCATGGGCATGGCAGGCACGCCGGGCGACGTGTCCGCAGATGCGCTGCGGGCCGGGTTGAGGGAGAGGAGGTCATGATCATCAGGCCCCTCGAAGGCAAGACCCCTCGACTGGCTCCGGACGTGTTCATCGCGCCCGGCGCGGTCGTGATCGGAGACGTCACCATCGGCGCAGGCAGCAGCGTCTGGTTCCACACCGTGATCCGGGGCGACGTGGGCAGCGTGACCATCGGGCGACGGACCAACGTCCAGGATCTGTGCATGCTTCACACCACCAAGGGGCACTCGGTGCTGGTGATCGGCGATGAGGTCACGGTCGGCCACCGGGCCGTCCTGCACGGCTGCAAGGTCGAGGACCGCTGCCTGGTCGGCATCGGGGCCGTGGTGCTGGACAACGTCATCCTCGGCTCCGGGTCGGTCGTGGCAGCGGGCGCGGTCGTTCTGGAGGGAACCGTGGTCCCTCCCAACTCCCTGGTCACCGGGATGCCGGCCCGAGTGAAAAAGACCCTGGACAGCGGCGAGCTCTATGATTTCTCCAGAAGCGCCCGTCACTACCAGGAGGTTTCCAGGACTTACAAGGCGCTGTTCGAGGGCCGCTGAAGAAGGGCCTCCTGCGCCGACCGCCCGGACCGGACGGGGTTCCCGAATCTTCGCACTTCCGGCGTGTTCGCGATCGGATCCAACGGAGCAGCGCACCATGAGAGACCTCGAGAAGCTCAAGAAAAACCCGGTGCACACCCGGAAGATCACGATGACGACCTACTCGGTAGACGACGACAAGGTCCTCGTCGAGGGTGTGCTCCGGGACGACCGCCTCAAGCAAGCCTTCGGGCTGACATCCGGCGAGACCAGGCCTGCCGGAGTCATCCACGATCTCACCATCCGAATTCTGGTGGACGGCCGTGAGCTCCGGATCGAGGAGGTGGAAGTGGATCTGGACCACGTGCCCCACGACGATTGCCGGGAGACGCAGGACAGTCTCCGAGCGCTGGTGGGCCGCAGGATCGAGCCCGGCTTTTCGATGTGGGTCCGGAACACCTTCGGCGGGCCGAGGGGCTGCGCCCACCTGAACGCCCTGCTTCTGGCCATGGCCTCGGCCGCCGTCCAGGGACTGTGGACACACTGGGCGAGCAGCTCCGTCTCCTCGGAGACCGTTCACAGCTGGGTCAGCGAGTCCCACTACCTCATCGACACCTGCCGGCCGTGGCGCAAAGACGGGCCCCGGGCGAGCAAACTGCGCGAGGCCTTCGGCCGCCGGACCACCTGAGGCGGCCGGGCCGGCCGAGATCCCCTCCAAGAAGCAAGCACCGATCCGCACGGGCGCTTCATTTTTTCCAGAAGCTGACGAAGAGCAATACGAGGACGGTGGAGATCTCCAGCCGGCCCAGGAGCATGAGCAGGCTGAGCACCAGCTTGGCGAAGGAGGGCAGCGCGGCATAGTTGTCCATCGGGCCGACCGCCCCCAGGCCGGGACCGAGCGTGCTCAGGCAGGCAGCGGCGCCCGAGCCCGCCGTCACCAGGTCCAGACCCGCGGCGTTCAGCAGCAGCGAGCCGACGAACCATACGCCGAGATACAGGAGCGCGAAACCCAGGACGTCCTGCATCACGTCCTGCGGGATCGGGCGGCGGTCGAGCTTCAGTGCCTTGACCTGCCGCGGATGGACCAGGCGCACCATTTGCAGCAGGACATGTTTGAGCAAGAGGGCGAAGCGCACCTGCTTCACCCCGCCGGCCGTGGACCCGGCGCAGCCGCCCACAAAGGCCGCGGCAAAGAGCATTGCCTGCGCCAGCACCGGCCATTTCTCCCAGTCCGCGGTCGCGAAGCCGGTGGTGCTCACGATCGAGACGATGTAGAAGGCCGAGTCGCGCAGGTTCAGCAGCGGGTTCTCGTACCCTCCCCAGTTGCTGGCCACGGCGATCAGAATCGCGCCGGCCAGGAAACCCAGATACCAGCGGAGCTCGCCGTTGCTCCAGTACCTGCGGGGCTGGCCGCGCAGCGCGAAGTAGTGCAGAGAGAAATTCATCGCGCCCAGCGCCATGAGCACGATCGTCACGACCTGGCTGTAGGTCCCGAACGCCCCCAGGCTCGCGTTGCGGGTGGAAAATCCCCCGGACGCGAGGGCGCAAAAGCAATGGCAGAGAGCGTCGAAGAAATCCATCTCTCCGAGCCAGAGGAGGGCGGTGCCCGCCGCGGTCAGCAGCGCGTACACGGCCCAGAGCAATCGAGCCGTGTCCTGGATCCGCGGAGTCAGTCGGTCTGCCGCCGGGCTCAAGCCGGCCGCCTCGGCCTCGTAGAGGTGCATGCCGCCCACGCTCAGGAGCGGCAGGATGGCCACGCCCAGCACGATCACCCCCATCCCTCCGATCCACTGGGTGAGGGCGCGCCAGAAGAGCACGCTCCTGGGGTTCGCCTCGACGTCCGTAAAGACCGAGGCCCCGCAGGTGGTGAAGCCCGACATCGACTCGAAAAACGCATCGACGGGATGGGGAAGGCTCCCGGAGAACAGGTACGGCAGGCTCCCGAATAGTGAAAAGCTGAGCCACCCGAAGGTGACGATGGCAAACCCTTCGCGCAGGGTGACCTCGTCGCGGCTGCGGAACCAGTGGAACAGGACGCCCCCGGTCAGGGCCGTGAACGCCGCGGACAGCAGAAAAGTGACGAGCTGGCCGTCCCGATAGTACAGCGCGAAAGGAATGGGCGTGAGGAGCATCCCTCCCAGGAAGATCAGCAGACCGCCGAGCACGTGCAGGGTGAGACGAAGGTTCATGTTCAGGAGAAGAAGCTTCCGACCCGGGCGATCGCCTCGGGCAGCGTGAAGACGATCACATGATCGCCCAGCTCCAGGTGGTCTTCGCCGCCGGGGATCACGACCTCTTCCCCGCGCACGATGACCCCGATGATCGCCCCCTTGGGCATGTCGATGTCTTTCAAAAGCCTCCCCAGGAGCCGGCTCTCGGCCGGCACGACCACCTCCAGGACTTCAGCGTTGCTGTGCTCGACCGTGGCCACGGAGGCTACGCCCGCGGGCCGGACGTATTTCAGGACCGCGCTCGCGGTCGCCAGCCGCGCGCTGACGCAGGCATCCACGCCCAGGGACGGGGCCAGCGTGACGAATTCGTGCCGGTCCACGAGCGCGATCGCCCGCTTGGCGCCATAGCTCTTGGCCAGCAGCGAGCACAGGATGTTCGACTGCTCGTTCGCGGTCACGGCGACATACGCGTCGCAGTTCAAGATGCCTTCATGGTTCAGGGTGTCGATGTCCGTTCCTTCGGTATTGAGCACCACCACGTGGTCCAGGTCCCCGGCCAGGCGCTCGCAGAGCTGCGCATCCGGTTCGATGAGCTTCACGCGCAGGCCCAGCCCCGCCAGCTTCCGGGCGAGCGCTTCTCCGATGCGCTCGCCGCCCAGGATGAACACCGTCTTGGAGGGTTGTTTCTCGAATTCGAACAGATAGTTGATGGCCGGTACGTCCTGCTTGTTACAGACAAAGTAGACGATGTCGCCCTCCTGGATCACGTCGCCGCCCCGGGGAATGATCGTCTCATGTTGGCGGGCGATGGCCGTGACCACCATCCGGTAGATGCCGCGGATGCCGGCCAGCTCCTCGAGCGTGATGCCCGCCAGCGGGCTGCCGCGGCGGATCACGTAGCCCAGGAACACCACGCGGCCGTGCGCAAACTCCGACGCTTCGCTGGCGGAGGTGTAGGAGACGAGCCGGTAGATCTCCTCGGCAACAACGGATTGGGGATTGATCAGCAGGTCGATCCCCAGTCTGCGGGCGTTCTGGGCCCATTCCGCGGTGGTGTACTCGAGGCTCTTGATGCGCGCGATGATGCGCCGCGTGCCGAAATCGTGGGCCAGCAAACAGGCGACCAGGTTCACCTCGTCCTGATCGGTGACGGCGATGAACAGGTCCGCGGCGGCCACTCCGGCTTGCGCCAGGGCTTCGGCGCTGGCCCCGCTGCCGCGCACCACCAGGGCGTTGAGCTTGGCCCTGAGGAGCTGCTCTTTTTCGCGGCTCTTCTCGATCACCGTGACGTCGTGGCCTTCCTTCGAAAGCCGCTCCGCGATATGGAACCCGACCTCGCCGGCACCGATAACGATCACCTTCATGATGGCATCCCATTCGGCTGAGGGACAGCCATAGGGACCGATGATGTTCCCAGGCCCGAAGCGCCGCTGCCCTAGATCCCCAGGGGGAGCCCGCCGGCCACCGGGATCGCCACCCCGGTGAGGAAGCTCGCGCCGGGCCCGGCCAGAAAGACGACCACCTCGGCGACCTCTTCGGGCAACCCGCCCCTGCCCAGGGCCGCCGGCTCGCCGAAGAGCACCCGCGCCTCTTCCAGGCTCACACCCTTCTGGGCAGCGATGAAGAGGATTTCCGCTTCGCCCATGTCGGTCAGGATGTTGCCCGGGCATACGGCGTTGCAGCGGATCTTCTGGCAGCCGAACTCGGAGGCGATCGCCTTGGTGAGGCCGACGATGGCGAACTTGGTGGTCACGTATCCTGCATACCCGGGCATGGCGGCCAGGCCGAGCCCGGAAGAGTTGTTGATGATCGATCCGCCGCCGCGCTCGATCATCTTCGGGATCACGGCCCGGCAGAAATCCTTCATTCCTTTCACGTTGACGCGCCAGCTCAGCTCCCAGCTCTCGTCCGGGATCTCCAGAAAGGGCCCGGTGGCGATGGGCGTCCCGGCGTTGTTGAACAGGATGTCGATCCCGCCGAAGCGCTCGCAGGTCCTCTGCACGCACGCGTGGATCTGGCCCGCTTCCGTCACGTCCACCGCCATGGCCATCCCGTCCGAGCCTGCCTTGCGGATCTCGTCCACCAGGCTCTCGAGGGCCGCGAGGTCGTCCCCGAGGCCGAGAAACCCTTCGACTTCCAGCTCGGGACGCTTTCTTCCCACGTCCGTGACGACCACGCGCGCCCCCCGCACGGCCAGCTTGAGGGCGGTGGCGCGCCCCATTCCCTTGGGGCGTCCGGCTCCTGTCACGATGGCGACCTTGCCTTCCAAGAGTCTCATCCTTCTTCCTCCTCCGCTACCCTTGCGCAGAAATGCCCGACCCGACCGCCGCTTATCGCCAGCCTATTAGACCAGGGAGGCGCCCACGGAGCGGGCCCGGGACACGAGATCGGCGTTCTTTTGGGCCGAGTCCCTCTCGTTCATGGAGCCGAAGTGGTTCACGAACTCGATTGAAGAGGCGCCAAGGGCCGTTGGCACCATCTTCAGCCACTCGAACAAGTAGGTGTAGAGCTCCGGGAAGAGCGTCGCCTTCTCCTCGTCGCCGCGGGAGGTCACGATGACGAACTTCTTGCCGGACGGGAACGCGGTCTCGTAGGTCGGTTCCCCTGTCTTCGGGTCCACTCCTTCTAAGATGTAGCAGTAGAACCGGTCCGTCATCGCCTTGATCTGCGAGCTCACGTGCCACCAGTAGACCGGGGTCCCGAGCACGACGGCATCGCAGCTCTTGAGCTCCTCTAGGATGGGGGACAGATCGTCCTTCTGGACGCAGTGGCCGAGTTTCTTCTTGCACCCCTGGCAGGCCTGGCAGCCCTTCATCCGGAGCTCGTTGAGGTTCACGAGGCGCACCTCCGCGCCCCGGCTCTCGGCCCCCTCGAGGACCGTCTGCACCAGGGCGGCCGTGTTCCCGCTCTTGCGAGGACTTGCGTTGAATCCGATGACTTTCATTTTCATCCTCCTGTGCTCGGTAACGATCGCTGCTCTTGGCGCACGCTTCTGGATCCCGGCTCACACGCGCTCCGCACGGGGGCCGGGATGACGAGGAGAGCCTACCTGCCCGGCCGGTCTCTTCCGTCATTCCGGCGAACCCCGGATCGGAGTCCGGGGCAGGGGCCGGAATCCAGTCCCTGCTACGCGGCAATTTCAGCCTCAGGTCTGGTGTCGCGCTACAGCCCACCACGGGGACGCATGCATCGCCCGCCGCCCCTGCGCTATCTACCTGAGATCGTACGAGCACTCCTTGCCGCCCGGCGGATCGAAGGCCCCGTTTCCGTCGGCGTCCACGTAGACGGCGTTGGTCACGAACCGCGGGACCCCTTCCGGCTCGAACGAGTCCAGCCCGCGGGGCAGGGGGTTGGCGCCGAAGCCGGCGATGACGACGTGCGCGTCCCGCGCCACCGGCACGGAGAGCACGGCGTCGTATTTCACGACGGCTGCAGGGTCCGACGCCGCCACCGCGAGGGCCTCGTCGCAGTTGACGAAGACCACGAAGTGGGTCAGGTCGATTTCGGGAATGCCTTCGATCCGGATCGCCAGATCGACCGAGCCGTCGGTGTCCGTGACGAGATCCCCCAGGCCGGCGCTCCCGTCGATCGTGACGCGGGCAAAGGCCCCGTCGCTCACCAGCGCCCGGCCGGCGGCGAGCGCGGCGAAGAGCTCGTCCTCATCGAGGGCGGCAGGCTCGTCCGTGGAGGAGGCGAAGTAAATGCGCGGCTGGCCGGGAGCGTCCATGCCGTGGAGGTCGGTGTTTCCGGTTGCGGTCTTTGGGTGTCCGAGGTTGAGAAAGCTCATCCAGTCGTCGAAGCGGCCGGTCCCCGGCCTTGCGCCGAAGCGGACGAACGGGTTCTCGTGGCCGTTCATGAGCTCGACCAGGTCGAAATCCCAGCTCATCAGCTCGGCGTCCGGTTTCAATCCGATCGCCGTGGGGTCGTCGAGCGCCGGCCGGCCGTTCAGCCTGTCGTAGCCGATGAGCCTGAGATAGTTCGGGTGATTGAACGCGACGAGGCGCGCTCCCCGCCCCCTGGCCGCTGCCAGGATCTCGGCCATGTCCATGCGGTACCAGCGGATGAACCCTCCCCTGCCGTCCAGGTCGAAGCGGGGCTCGAGCCCGTACAGGTTGAAGTGCTCCGGCACCTCGGCGGTGAGCTCGCAGCCGGTGACGGTCGCCACCCACTCTCCGAGGCCGGTCTCGTCAATGCCGCTCTGCCAGCTCCCGACGTACTCGTGGTCGGTGCCGGCCGCGACCTCGACCCCCTCGCTCGCTGCCGTCAGGATCCGGTCCGGGATGGAGACCTGGCTGTCCGGGCTCGGCGCGGCGTGCAGGTGCCCGTCCATGGCCATGAACCCGCTCGTGTCGACGACCCGCTCCAGACGGACGTCCAGAGGCGCGGCGACGCGCGGAGCGACCGTGATCGAGCCCTGGTAGGTCGCGTACTCGAAGCCCCTCGTCACGCTCACCTCGTACACGCCGGGCGCGACCGGGCTTCGGCCGGGGCTGCCTGCCGTGAGGATCCGGCAGGCGAGCCGTCCGTCCTGCCACAGGGTGATCCGCGCCGGCAGGCCGCGGTCCTCGCCGTCCCGCACGTCATAGGCCAGCTCTCCATCGGCCGCGAAGGGTATGGGGAAATCCCGTACGCTCACGGTCGTGAAGAGAGCAGGCTCCGGATCGGGCCTGCCTTGCGCGTGTGCCGAGACCCGGTACTCGAGGCGCGGGTCCCCGAAATCTGCGATGGACCCGCCGAAGGCGCCAGTCGGACCGCTCTCCATTCTGTGGAGCGGCCGCCAGGCCCCGTCGAGGTCGCGCGCCTCGACCTCGACGCGCACGCCCGCGATCGGCTCTCCGGTCTCGCCGTCAAATGTGGTGCCCGCGACCGGCAGCCATTCGTACGGCGCCCACGGGAAGGCCCTGGGAGATGCGTCGCGCAGGGGCCGCTCCGCCGAGTTGCCGTCGGTCGGGCCCACGCTCAGGAAGTAGGTCACCTGGGCCGTGTCCTGACCGGCGCCCGCCGCACCGAGGCGCAGCGGAGCGAAGAAGCTCCTGGCGTCCAGGGCGGCATCCACGCCGGCGACGCTGCCGTTCATGAGGACCGCGTCCTCCATCGCGAAGGCCCACGCTCCCTCGGCGCCGTCCGAGACGGCCGTGAGCCACGGCACGCCCAGCTTGAAGTCGAATCCCGCTATGTCCCCCCTGAAAAGGTTGTAGAAGCCGACCTCGGTGGTCGGTCCGAACAGGTTGCAGGCGGCCGGGACGATCTCTTGGGGTTGGTCGAGCAAGTTGCGGTACCGGACGATCACACGGAGCACCGGCGAGTCCGGCGGCAGCACGTAGTCGACCTCCATCCCGAGCCCCAGGGGGCCGCTCATCGCCTTGGAGGTCCCCTGCAGGAAGGCCTCCGCCATGAGCCGGTACTCGGCCTGCCAGAAGAAGTCGTCGCTCCCGTGGACCCGGACAACCGCATCCCCGCCCGCGGCCCCGTCATCCAGGATCTCGACCCGGTCACCGCGGAACCCGCGCACCGTGGCGCCGCCCAGGCCCGCGCCGTTCAGGAGCTCGAGGAGGTCGATCCGCGCCGCCAGGGGCCAGAGCTCCTCGTAGCGCTCCGGTCCTGCCTGCTCGCAGCCGTCGAGGGCGACCGCGTCCACGAGGATCCCGCCGTAGTACCAGTAAGTGTCGACGTTCCCGGGCCCCGTGACGATGAACGCCGCCCGATCGTTCATAAGGAGGAAGTCGCCCTCCTTGCCGAGGGCCTGGGGACCCTGCATGCCGAGGTCCGGCCGCTCGATGCGCGCCGCCCGCGCCCGGCCCGGCGCGGGGCATCCTTCCACGAAGAGCGACTTGCCGTCGGGCGGAGGCGTGATGCCGCCCCCGCTCGGCCCGCCGCCGTCCGAGTCCGAGCATGCGCCGCCCGCTGCCAGGACAAGCAACAGCAGGACGGCGCCGAGCGGCCGCATCTGCCTGCCTCGCATCTTCATCGAGCCTCCCTCCTGAGCGCCTGCCCGTGGCCCGAGGGCCGGCGCCATCCTGCCGGGGTCACTTCGCGGTCGCGGCCGTCTCAGGGAGGAAGAAAAAGATGATGACAAGTATCAGATAGACCGACAGGAGCTGCACCCCCTCGAGCCAGTTCGACTCCCCGTCCGAGGTCACCTGTCCCGTGATGAGGACGGCGAGGCCGACCGAGATGACCTCGGCGGGCGTGAAGACGAGGTCCATGGCAGCCGGCCCGATCCAGTGACTGGCAAAGACCACGACCGGCGCCACGAACAGCGCGATCTGGATGCTGCTCCCGAGCGCGACGCCGATGCTCAGGTCCATCTTGTCCTTCCACGCGAAGATCACGGCGCCGCCGTGCTCGGCCGCGTTGCCGATGATGGCCACGACGATCACGCCCACGAAAACGCCGGTCATCCCCAGGGCGTGCGCGGCCTGCTCGACCGAGGCCACGAGGGCCTCGCTCACAAGGGCGATGAAAAGCGTGGAAACAAACAGGACGATGAAGGACCTGCGCACGCTCCAGTGCGCGCCCTCCGGTTCCGCCTCGGCTCCGTTCCGGTCCGGTCCGGGGGAGAACAGGTGCTTGTGGGTACGGAGCGCGAACAGGAGCCCGAGCAGATAGGTCACGATCAGGACCACGGAGATCTCGAGGCTCAGGTCCGCCTCCCGCGGCCCACCCCCCGGACCCGCCAGGTAGTGGTACATGGCCGGCAGGATGAGCGCGCTGGCGGCCAGGGTCAGGGTGGTCGCATAAGTGCCCGCCGCGCCCGGGCTGAACCGCTGGGTCTTGTAGCGCACACCCCCGGCTGCGAAGGAGACCCCCAGGACGAGCAGCAGGTTCCCCAGGATGGACCCGGTCAGAGAAGCCTTGACCACGCTCGTCAGCCCCTTCTCCAGGGCCATCATGGCGATGATGAGCTCGGCCGCATTGCCGAAGGTCGCGTTGAGCAGGCCCCCGATCGTCTCGCTGGTCCTGGCGGCGAGCGCCTCCGTGGCCTTTCCCAGCAGCCCGGCAAGGGGAATGACGGCCAGGCAGGCGAAGAAGAAGAGAAGGGTGCGGCTGCCGCGCTCCGCATACTCCAGATAAAGGGTGATGGGGACGAAGATCAGGAGGTGGTTGAGCGAGGGTTTCAGGTACCGAACCAAGGATCGCTCCAGTAAGGTGTCCGCCGCCTGCTCAATGCAGGTGCCTGCCCACGAGAGCATAGCACAGGGCGGCGATGAAGGCGGACATCGGAATCGTCAGGACCCACGCCCACAGGATCTGCCCGGCCACGATCCACCGCACGGACCGTCGCCTCGTGACGAGGCCCACCCCGAGGATCCCGCCGGTGATCGTGTGGGTCGTCGAGACCGGTATGCCCAGCTCGGAGACCCCCAGGATCGTCACACCGCCCGCGGTCTCGGCGCAAAAGCCGTTCATGGGCGTGAGCTTGGTCAGCTTCATGCCCATGGTGCGCACGATCCGGAAGCCGCCGGCCATGGTTCCGGCGGCGATCATCGCGTGGCAGAGGAAGATGATCCAGATCGGCATGGGGCTGCTCTCCGTGAGGTGCCCCCCCGCGACCAGCAGCGCGAACAGGATGCCCATGGTCTTCTGGGCGTCGTTGGTGCCGTGGGAGAAGGAGTAGATTCCCGAGGACAGCAGCTGGAGCCTCTTGAAGAAGACGTTGAGCTTCCTTGGCGACTTGCGGGCGGCCAGGCGCATGACGAGGACCTGCATCCCGCTGCTCAGGGCGAGCCCGATCACGGGGGAGAGCACGATGAAGATCGCGATCTTGATCAGCCCTGCCGGCATGAGCTGCGTCCAGCCGCCGAAAGCGATCGCAGCTCCCGCGTAGCCGCCGATCAGCGCGTGGGAGGACGAGGAGGGGAGCCCGAGCCACCACGTCACCAGGTCCCAGACGATGGCTCCGATCAGGCCGCACAGGATCACCGGGACGGTCACGGCCTCGGGATGGACCACGCCCTTGCCCACGGTCATGGCCACCTTCACGCCAAAGGTGAACGCCGCCGCGAAGTTGAAGAAGGCCGCCCAGGCAACGGCGACCCGCGGGCTCAGGACCCGGGTGGAGACCACCGTGGCGATGGAGTTCGCCGCATCGTGAAAGCCGTTCACGAAGTCGAAGGCAAGGGCCACCAGGAAGGTGATCAGGATCAGCAGATCCATCAGAAGTGCTCCAGCACGATGCGCTCCACGATGTTGGCGATGTCCTCGCACTGGTCGATCGCCTGCTCCACCGACTCATAGATCTCCTTCAGCTTGATCACGTTGAGCGGGTCGTTGGCATTCTCCCGGAAGAGCTCGCTCAACCCGGCATGGTTCAGGCCGTCCCCTTCGTTCTCCAGGCGGTGGATCTCCTTGATGATCTCGCGCAGCTCGGTGACACTCTTCGGCTTGCGCAGGAGCTTGACCGCCGCCACGACCTGCTCCTGGGCGCGCAGCAGGACCTGGCTCATCCCCTTGAGCTTTTCAGGCATGCTCCTGACTTCGAAGAGGACCAGCCGCTTGGCGGCCCTCTCGATGGAATCCATGACATCATCCATCTTGGAAATGATCCCCAGGATCTCGTCCCGGTCCAGAGGCGTGATGAAGGTCCGGTGCAGCAGGTCGATGGTCATGTGGGCAATCGAGTCGCACTCGTGCTCCAATTCCTCGATCCGCCTCACCCGGCCGGCGATCTGGGGCCATTCCTGGGCGACCCCCGCAAAGCTCCTGGCACCGTCCAGGGTCGTCGCCGCGTGCCGATTGAGAAGATCGAAAAACCCGTACTGGGTGCCGATCAATTTTTCAAACATCTCGGAATCTCCTGATGGCCGGAGCGGCCGGGAGCTCAAAGGATGCTCGCGGTAAGCAGGCAGGGAAGCGACAGTCTCTTATAATGGAGGCCCGGAGTCAACCGCCCGGATGTTAGAAGCGAGCGGCGTGAGCACTCGGTAGGGTGGACAAAGCCGCAGGCGTGTCCACCAACCCCGGCTGCCGACTCGCGAGCGTGGCGATCCCCCCATAACAGGTGGGTTGACAGATCGTCTACGTGCGGTGGGTGCACGCCCTCGATCGTCTCGGGCTCAGAACGCTCCGGCCGGTTCTCCTCCAAAGGGGAGGAGACTGCGGCCCTTCGGGCGGATCGCCCGTTTCGTCCCTCGCTCCGGGCCGGGTGTTCTCGGGACGCACGCGCCTGACGGATGTGGTATTCGAGAAACAGCGCTGCGTTCCACCGGCCTGTCGGAGCTCGGGACGACCTCCGCGACTCGCCCTCGCCTCCTCGTGCGCACACCCACCGCACTCCTGCCAGGACCCTCGCAGGGTGCGAGCACGGCGATCTCTGTGACGGATCTGCTACGGGATCGGCTCGGTGTGCACCACCACTTCCGTCACCTCGGGCAGCCAGGACCGGACCTTCTCCTCCACTCGCGTGGCGATCGCGTGGACCTTCTCCATGGAAAGCTCCCTGGCTACACAAATGCGGCAGCTGATCAGGGTGCCCGAGCCGAGTCGGTGCCTCCTGAGCTCGTTCAGATCCAGCACCAGCGGGTCCTCCAGGATCCGCGCGCGCAGCGCCCCCAGCTCCGCTTCTCTCAGCTCGTCCTGGCTCCCGCGGGACACTCCGTCGGCGATCTCCATGTGGGTTTCCACCTGGGCGAGCTCCGGGATCTCCTCTTTCAGGGCCTCCTCCAGCCGGTCCATCAACGCATGCGCCTGCTCGAAAGTCAGCTCCGGCGCGACCTTGGCGTGCAGGCTCAGGAAGTAACGGCCGCTCTTCTCATCCCGGTAGGCAGAGACGTTGTGCACGTCCTCGATCCCGGCAAAGCGCTTGGACACGGCCCGGGCCGCGTCCCGCACCGTCTCGTTGGTGGCCGTCGGGTGGAGATGCACCACCACGTCGCTTTCCGGAACGAGCCCCCTGATCTCCGCTTCGATGCGGTCGGCAAGCCGATCCGCCTGGTCCAGGGACAGGAGGCGGCTCGCCTCGGCGACCAGGTCCACGAAAGTCGATGCCCCGGCCCGGCGCACGCGCACCGGGCCGGCGCTTTCCACCCCCGAGACCGCCGCCACCTGCTTCCGAATGTCCTGGGCGAGCCCCTTCGGGGCGGTGTCCAGAAGGTCGTGCACGGCGCGCACGCTCAGCCGCACGCTGGCGAAGGCCACGAGCGCCGCCACACCGAGCGCGGCCACGGGATCCAGGATCGGGTACCCGTAGCGGGTCCCGATCAGGCCTGCGATGACGACCGCGGAGGACAGGATATCCGAGGAATAGTGCAGCGCGTCCGCTTCGAGCGCCTGGGACCCGTATCTGCGGGCGCCGGCGTAGAGGGCTCGCGAAATGATCACGTCGAGGACTACGGAAAGACCCATGACGAAAAAAGACCAGAAGGTCGCCTCGACTTCCACCTTCTTGCCGCCGGCGAGCCGCGCGACGGCTTCGTGGACCACCCAGACACAGGTAGCCAGAAGCAGGAGCGCCTCCACGAGGGCCGATATGTTTTCGACTTTTCCGTGCCCGTAGGTGTGGGACTCGTCGGCCGGCCGGCTGGAGATGCGCACGGAGAAGAACGTGATGACCGCGGCGCCCAGGTCGAAAAGCGAGTGGAGCGCCTCGGAAAGGATGCCCAGGCTTCCGGTGACGAGACCCACCACGAGCTTGGTCGCGGTGAGCACGACGCCGACGAGCACGGAGAACGCCGCGAGCAGATTCTTGCGGCGGGCCCGGTCCGCGGGCCTGACCTGGATGTGGGAAGCGCTCTCGTTCATGCTCGCATCCGTCGCGGGTCCTTTTGCGCCATTCGGGCGCAGCCCGGAATCCGGTCCCTGCACCACGCAATTGCCGTTGTCCCTGGGGCAGGCTCCTGCATCCCGGGAAGGGCGCCAGCATGCGTCGCCCCGACAAGGGCGGCTTCGCTGGCGCAGCAAGCAGCGCGCGTGCAAAGCCGGGTAGAACCGCTGGCCGGGTTGGCAATATGGCACGGCTATACAGGCTGGAATCCAGCCGCTACTCCCTGTCTTTCCGTCACCCCGGCGCAGGAGGCTGTGTCATAAATCCGGTCAGACCCTCGTGCGACCACTCATTCCGGAGGACTCGGAGGCGCGGCCGCATGATTTCCGTCATTCCGGCGAAGGCCGGAATCCAGCCCCTGCGCCCAGTTACCACAGCGGGTCTTGCTGCACCCTTCTGGATCCCGGCTCGCACGCGCTCCGCAGCGGGGCCGGGATGACGGAATATGACACGACACCCGCTGCGCGGGTCAGGGTGAGGGGGAACCATGAGTCACCCCTCATCCTGACCTTCTCCCCTCGGCGAGGGGAGAAGGCATGAAGAATCGACACCCCCGTTACCGGGGGATCGATATGCTCGCGATGCTCGCGGGCGACGCATGCGTCGCCCCTACAAGAGGTGATCGGCTCGCATGCGCTCCGCAACCGGGCCAGGATGACGAAATAAGACACTGCCTCTTGCGCGGGAATGACGTCCCCCTATTCCGCGCGCCTTCTACTTCAGCTCCTTGCGCGAGTAGCCGAGCAGGTTCCTGGCGACCACGAGCTGCTGGATCTGCTGCGTCCCCTCGAAGATGTCGTTGATCTTGCAGTCCCGGGCCCACTTCTCGACCAGCCATTCGCGGGAATAGCCGAGGGGCCCCAGGAGCGCCACGCAGCGCTGGGTGATCTGCGATCCCATGCGGCCGGCCTTGGCCTTGGACATGGAAGCCTCCATGGCGTTCGGCCGATTGTTGTCGCCCATCCAGGCCGCTCTCCAGACGAGCAGGCGCATGGCTTCCAGCTCCGCCTCCATCACGAGGATCTCCCTCTCGACCGCCCCGAGCGCGTGCTTGCCCGGCCCGTACCGGAACCGGAAGCCTTCCTCCTCGAGCTGGCTCTTGGTGAACTCGAGCGCGGCCCTCGCGCAGCCGAGCGCCATGGAAGCCACCATGGGCCGCGTGTTGTCGAAGGTCTTCATCACGCCCTTGAACCCCTGCGGCTTCTTCTCGCCCTTGCTCGCACCGAGCAGGTTGTCCCGGGGGATGCGTACGTTGTCGAAGACGATCGAGGCCGTGTCCGAGGCGCGGATCCCGAGCTTGTGCTCGAGCTTGGTCACCGTGACCCCGGGCCGGTCCTTCTCCACGATGAAGCTGCGGATGCCGGCCTTGCCGGAGGCCCTGTCCACCGTGGCCCAGACCACGACGATGTCGCACTGGCGCCCGTCCGTGACGAAGATCTTCTCGCCGTTGATCACCCACTCGTCTCCGTCCAGCACGGCGGTCGTGGTGATGGCGCCCGAGTCCGAACCGGCGCCGGGCTCGGTGATGGCCATGGCGGCGAACTTGTCGCCGAAGCGCGCGAACTGCTCGGGCGTGGCCACGGCCGCAATGGCGTGATTCCCGAGGCCGCTGCCCGGCATCGCGATCATGAGGCCGAGATCGCCCCAGGCCATCTCTTCGGTGCCCACCACGGCGACCATGGTCTGGCCGACCCGGTTCTCGGTCTCGGCCCGGGGCTCGGCCGGTGCCGCCGGGTCCTTGTCCTTCTTCTTCGCCCTGCCGGACCTCGCCGACTGAGACATCATCTGGCCCAGGAACTGGATCTCCTCGGCCTTCGCGTGCTCCTGCTCGTCGTATTTCCTGGCGACCGGCCGGAACACGTCCTTGGCGATTCCGTGCGTCGCCTCGCGCACCATCTTCAGGTCAGGGGGAAGCTCGAAATCGATCATGGCTCTTCTCCTCGTCTACACCCTTCGGTAATTGGATGCGATGAAAACGGCTCTCATTCGACTGCGCACACCCTCGGGCGCGCGGTCCCGTCGCTCCCGTGTCAGACGATGGCCAGGCCGTCCAGGACCTCGATGCCTCGCCCGTTGCGGAACCAGAGCTCCACCGGGTGCTCGCGGATGTAGCCATGGCCGCCGAGGACCTGCACACCGTTGTTCGTGATCGCGGCCGAGTATTCCCCCGCGTACAGCTTGGCAAGACACGCATCGCGCGTGCAGTCCTCCCCGCGGTCCGCCTGCCAGGCCGCTTTCCAGGCCATGAAGCGCATGGCGTCGGTCTCGATGGCCATGTCCGCCAGCATGAAGGCGATGGCCTGGCGGCTGGCGATCGGCTCCCCGAACTGGACCCGCTCCCTGGCGTAATTGGCCGCGTAATCCTTGGTGGCGTTGCACACTCCTGCGGCCATGGCGGTCCAGGCGATCCGTGAGAGGTTCAGGAGCCGCTGGAAGTCGCAGCCCCGGGGGCCGCCCAGCCGGTTTTCCAGCGGCACCCGGCAGCCCGCGAGGGTGACCTTGTGGAGCTCCAGGGCGTTCAGGCCCATGTACGGCTCGCGCTCGCCGACTTCCAGGCCCTGGGTGCCCTGCTCCACGATGAAGGCCTGGATCCCCCCGATTCCCGCTCCCGGAGCCGCGGAAGCGTAGACCAGAAACAGATCGGCGCGCCCGGCGTACGGCACCAGGCATTTCCGGCCTTCCAGCACGTACTCGTTCTCCTCGCGCCGGACCGTGGTCTTCAAGTCCGTGGCATCAAAGGTCACGCGCGGCTCCATGAGGGCCGAGGTCGCAAACTTGAACTGCTCGGTGCAGAAGCCGGGCAGGTACTTCCTCTTCTGCTCGTCCGTGCCCATCTCGAGGACCGGGTAGGCGAACAGGGTCGGGCTGAGCATCGCCACGGCGAGCCCGAGGTCGCCGCAGGCCAGCTCCTCCGCGATCAGCGCCCCGGTCAGGGCCGAACGCTCGTAGCCGTAGCCGCCGCAATCCTCGGGGATGGCGTTGGCCACGAGGCCCAGCTCCCAAAACTTGGCGAGGAGGTCTTCCGGGATGGTCTTCTTCTCCTCGCAGTCATGGGCGTTCGGGCGCACGAGCCCGGCCGAGAACCGCCGCACCGTCTCCACGATCTGCCGCTGCTCTTCGCTCGGACTGAAGCTGATCATGACCTTCACTCCTTTTGAAAGGTGTCCCAGTATCAGCTCTCGGAATCGCTCTGCTCGTGGCTCCGCTCTGCTTCAGGCCCGGGAAGCCCCCAGCCGGAAGACGTTGATCCCCCGGTTCGAGTCATGCCGGACTTTCCCCTTGTCGCCGATCACCTCGCGGGAGACCATCTCTCGGAGGGTCGCCGGGTCGTCCTCGACCCGGGCCGCGAATCTCGCACCGCCCTCCGTCCTTGCGATCACGAACCCGTGGACGGGCTCGTCTCCCTCGTAGATCGCGGTGTAAGTCTCGATGGTCCCCTCCCCTTCCGCTCTCTCCAGGACCGCAGGCGGCCGCAGGGAGCGGATCTCCCGGAAGAACGGCTCCGGGTCGACCGGCCTCCATCCGCCGGCCGCGGGCACGGACCGGTAGACGCCGAAGGCGTTCTTGTGGAAGTACCAGCTCAAGCCGTGGACCAGGCCCGCCTTCCCCGGATGGGCGCGCAGGACCTCCGCCATGCGGCAGATGGCGTGAAGAACGTAGTTGTTGCCGGGCCCCCCGAAATAGGGCAGGCCGCCGGTCACGGTGAGCGGCCTGGGATCGTGCTCGCGCATGCCCAGGGCCGCGCGCACGATCCGGGGAGCGCTGGGAAAGCAGCTGTACAGCTCCAGGAAATCCACCTCGTCCAGCGCCATGCCGGCCTGGTGGAGGGCGATGTCCGCCGCCGCCTTCGCGCCAGGCGACGAGTGGAAGCTCTCGCGGCAGGTGAAGTGCCAGATATCGCAGGCGTCGGCCCCGCCGACCGGAAAGACCCACTTCTCCTCCGGCACCCTCCAGCGCCGGGCCGTGGCGACGTTCGTGAGGATGACGGCCGCGCCCTGGTCCACGTGGATCATCGCGCACATATGCTTGGTGAAGGGGAAAGCCACCATGCGGTTGGCGGGCGAGACCGTGGTGATCTGCTCGGGCGTGCGGGGCTCCCGGAACCACGCAAAGGGATTGTCCGCGGCGACCCGGCTCATGGCCGAGCAGACCTCGCCGATCTCTCTTGCCTCTTCCTCCAGGGTCTGCCGCCGGCGGTGCCGGAAGGCGTTCTCGAACATGGCGTAGACGTACGCGGGCCGATACCAGTCGTATTTCTGCTCCGCTTCCGAGAAGGCCCGCCGCGTCTCGCCGACCTTGTCCGGGCACTCCGGCTCGGGCTGCCAGGGGACCGCCCCGGACAGCTCCCGGGCAAGGGTCTGCGAGCAGAAAGCCTCGGCGCCGCAGATGAGCGCGGCGCCCACGCTGCCCTCGGCGATCTTGCCGGCCAGCTCGGTCACGAGCCACTGCGGGTTGCAGCCGCCGATGCCGGTGTACCACTTCCGAGCCGGTTGCGCGCCGATGCCCTCGGCGACCCTGCCGGCAGGGTCCGTGTACTTCCAGGAGACCACGTTCACGACGGCGATCGTGTCCACCCGCGCGAGCAGGCCTGCGGCTCCGGAGTCCGCGCCGGCCGCCCTGGCCGCGCGGATCATCAGCTCGACCGGGTGCCGGATCTCCTCCAGCGTCGAGGGCCGCTGGGTGACCTGTCCGAACCCCACGATCACGGGCGTACGTTCAAGGTCCATCGGTGCTCCCTTCTCGGGAAATCTCGTCTCCGAGGCCCTCGCTCTCGCGTTCCCGCCCGCTCCTTTCCGGTGCCGATTGCCCGGCGTCGGACCGCGGGGCCGCGGCCGCCGTCACCCGCCTGCACCGGATCTCGCTTCCCTCGGGGAGGAGAACCGTGAGAGCGTCGCCCTGGAGCACGTAGGGGTACTCGATCGTGCCGCATTCCTCGTGCACGCGGATCGCGCCCGGAACGAGGGAGTAGCCGGAGCCCAGGCCGTCGAAGACGAGCACACCGTCCGACCGGAAGCCGAGCTCCGCGGCCCCGTATTCGCCCGTGCACTCCCAGTCGCCGAGGAGGGCCGAAGCGGGCGTTCCGGTCCTGCCCGTCTCTTCGGATCGTAACGACGGAAGAAGAAGGAAGAGGGGGAGCGATCCCCACAGGAGGCAGACGATCACGGGTCCGGGGCTCGTCCTCATGGCAATCCGGTCACCTCCCGGGCGCCCGGGAATTCTCGGAGGCTTCGAGCGCCTTCCGAGATCATAAGGAAATCGCGGGCAAAGGCAAACCGGCCACGAGCATGCCCACCGGCCTGCCCTCGGGCCTACCGGAAGAAAGAAAGAGGGTGGGACTTGCATCCCACCCTCTTTGGGTCCCATCGACCCACCCCACCCCCCCAAGAGGCTGTCGATAAACGCCCATCTGCGGCGTTGCGCTCATCGGAGAGTGTGGCGGGGGGAGCCTGCCCCGGCGACGGCCGGGGTCCACCGTGACTCCCGCTTAGCCTCATTCCTCGGGATCTCGCGCGCCTTGCATCTGGGCATTTCTCAACAGCCTCTCAAGTGGGT
>JBFLZG010000149.1:0-35409 GCA_040756235.1 bacterium
GTCCCGGGCCGGGTGTTCTCGGGACGCACGCGCCTGACGGATTTGGTATTCGAGAAACAGCGCTGCGTTCCACCGGCCTGTCGGGACTCGGGACGGCCTCCGCGATTCGCCCTCGCCTCCTCGTGCGGACACCCACCGCACTTCGCTCAGCGCCGGAGCAGTCAGGTCACGCGACTTCGTACCCGTTGGCGGCCATCTTCGCCAGAAGGGCCTCATGGCGGCTGCGATTTTCCGTGAACGCCGGGCATGCCGAGAGCGGCGCCTCGCGGCGAAAGACCTTGGCCGCGAATGCGGTGCAGGTGGCCTCCTCGCAGGAGCCGCAGTTGGTCTTCGGCAGGGCGCGCAGGATGTCCATGAGGGTGAGCCCCGGCCTGCGCTCGCGCACCGGCGTGATCTCCTCCTTGCGGTTCCTCACGTCCCGGATCTTCGTGAAGTACTCCCCGCACAGGCGCGCTCCCTCCTCAGGACCCGCGACGAGCGTGATCGTGATCTGACTCGCATAGATTCCGATGATGTGCCCGGCCGAGACGAGGTTGATGACCCCGGTGCCCGGGACAAAGCTGGACCCGGGCAGAGCCGCGGCCAGGTAAGGGAGGAGATCTTCGATGGGCTCTTCGAGGTCCATGACGACGTTGAAATCGGTGGAGGACCGGAGGCAGTCGATGTTGACCAGGTGAAAGGAATAGCCGGGTTCTTTCGACAGGTGCGAACCCATTCTCTCTCCTCTCTCCTCGCGTGCGCCCTTCGGTCGGATCGTATCTCGCCCCCACCGGAGAGGGTGTTCTTGACAACACCCCCTCCAGCGCCGGCGAGCGGGAAGTGTGCACAGAGCCAAATCGAGCGGCAGGCCGGATCTACTTGCAGAGCTTCTGGAAGCCTGCGATCGAGTAGTCGTTCTTGTCCTGGGCGTCCCAGTAGTCAGTCTGGTTGTTCGGGTGGACGAGGTCGATGAAACAGGCATGGTCGCTGCGATCATCCACGGCGATCATGCAGGCCAGCCCGATGAGCCGCACCTTCTTGTCGGCGCTCTCGAAGGCCACCTGGGGCTGCCACTCCACCTTCCAGTAGCTGCCCGACCGGTCGTGGATCACCTTCCAGGTCGGCTGGTAGAACTCGGCATCGACCCACAGGTACTGGGTCCCGTAGTTGTAGTAAGGGTCCTTGGCCTTGCATTCCAGGATGAAGGTCGGCCTGTTGACGAACACGGCGTTCGTGGGGAACCAGGGGGCGCCGGTGTACCCTTCTTTCTTCATCCCCAGGACGGGCTGGTACTGTTTGCCCGGGTTGAGGGTCCTCCAGGAGCCGTCCGCCTGCTTTTCGAGGGGGAGCGGATCCTTGGGGTAGAAGGGCACGATCTGGTCGACTTTCTTGAGGACCTTCCACTCGAAGGCGCTCACCTTGCCGGCATATCCCCAGGCGTCGTCCACGCAGAAATCGCTCCCGACGAAGGCATCCGAGCGGTTTGCGGGGCTCATGCGGCGCACCCTGCGAATCGAGGGCACATAGGTCAGGCTGCTGTCCGACCGGTTGTCGCGGAAGCGCCAGAGCAGGACGTTGGTGCCGGCGATGTCGTAGGGCGCCAGGATGCGGATGATCGACTGCAGCTCGATGTTCTCCGAGTTCGACTCGTCTTTGTGAAGGGGATCGCCGTCCATGACGTAGACCAGGTATTGGCAGTCGATCTGGCGCTCTGCGCCGGTGCTGCGGCCGATCCAGGTGGTCTGGAAAGGCACGTCGAGGTTGCCGCAGGCGTAGGTGTAATAGTTCTTGTTGTACATGATCTTCTCGCCCGCCCTGGGATCGGCCGGGTCGATCTGCGGGAAGGGGAGGCCGGTGATGAAGTCGGGCGCCTTCCCCGTGCTCTTCTCGATCACGACTCCTTCCTTGTCGATGTCGTATTTGCCGGCATTGGTCTGCAGGGACTCGAGGGCCACCGGAGGCAGAAACTCGCCCGGATTGTAGGAGAGCTGGCCGATCTCCAGCACGTCCCCCTTCTTGATCCAGTTCAATACCGGCTCTGGGACGAGCCCTTCGACCTTCTGTACGTTGTCCTTGTTGATGACGTCTCCGGGAGCCACTTCCGCCGAGCCCGAGATTGGAGCTCCCAGGCAGACCAGCAACCAAAGGCCTGCCAGAAGCTTGAGAGGGGTCCTCTCCGCTTTCATTCGTCTCTCCTTATTGCTGCGTTACATGGAAGATTGCGTGATTCCGGACCGGGCCTTGTTGCTCACCTGAGGTGCTCGACACCGTTCCTGTGCTGTGAAGGAGGCTCGTTTCTCCTCGAGCGCGGCGAACCGGCGGGCAAAACGGCGACAAAGGGGGTCCTTGGCCTGTGCATGCAGGACAGCTTAGATGAGGCCGGGGCGGTTTGCAAGACGGTCGAGCTGGGCGCCGAAAATCAAACGACGAAATACGGGAAGGTGCGTGCCCCGCCTCCCGGGAGAGAGTCCCGGGAGGCGGGCGCTGCAGCAGGGTGTCAGGGGGACGGCTTCATCGCACGCAGCAGGCGTTTGGGACGGCCTCCACCTACTTGCAGAGGCTCTGGAATCCGGCGAGCGAATAATTGTTGATGTCCTGGGCCTGCCAGTAGACCGTTGAGTTCCTAGGGTGTACGAGCCAGAGGACACAGGCGTGGTCCGTGCGGTCGTCGATGGCGATCATCGTTCCGAGCCCGAGCAGGCGCACCTGCTTGTCCGGGCTCTCGAACGCCGCCTGGCACTGCCATTCGACCTTCCAATAGGCTCCGGAGCGGTCGTGGATCACTTTGTAAGTGGGCTGGTAAAACTCGGCATCCACCCACAGGTACTGGGTCCCGTAATTGTAATAGGGGTCCTTGGCCTTGCATTCCATCACGTAGGTCGGCCGCTTGATCCAGGTGAAGTTGGTCGGAAACCAGGGCGCGCCGGTGTACCCGGGCTTGTCCATGCCGATGATGGGCTGCCAGCTCCCTTTGTTGACCGTCTTCCACTCTCCCGGCTTATCGGTCTTCTCGAGAGGGATGGGATCTTTTGGAAAGAAGGGCACGATCTGGTCTTCGTGTTTGACGATCTTCCATTCGAAGGCGTTCACCTTGCCCGCATACCCCCACGCGTCATCCACGCAGAAGTCGGTCCCGAGGAACGCGTCCGAGCGGTTCGCCGGGCTCATGCGCCGCACCCTGCGGATCGAAGGGACATAGGTGAAGCTGCTGTCCGGGCGGTTGTCCCGGTAGCGCCAGAGCAGCACGTTGGTGCCCTTCACGTCGAAGGGCGCCAGGATGCGGATGATGGAATGCAGCTCGATGTTTTCCGGATTGGGCAAGTCCTTTTGCGCAGGATCCCCATCCAGGACGTACGTCAGATACTGGCATTCGATGTCCCTTTCCTTCCCCGTGTTGCGGCCGATCCAGGTCACCTGGAAGGGTACATCGATGCAGCCGGCGGCGTAGGTGTAGTAATTCTTGTTGTGCATGATCTTGAAACCGGCACTCGCCTCGTTCGGGTCGATCTTGGGGAAGGGCAGGCCGGCGATGAAACCCGGGGTCTTCCCCGTCTTCACGTCGACGATGATGCCTTCTTCGTTGACTTCGTACTTCCCTTGATTGGATTCCAGGTAATCCCGGACGCCCGGGGGCATGTACTCGGCGGGATTGTACGGGACGGTGCCGATCTCCAGCACGTCGCCTTTCTTGATCCAGCTCAACACCGGTTCGGGGACGAGCCCCTCGAGCTTCTGCCAGTTGTCTTTGTTGATCACGTCTCCGGGGGCCACGTCCGCCGAGGCCGGGTTCGGGAGGCCCGTTGAAAGGAGCACCCACAAGCCGACCAGGAGCACTGCTACCGGCCCGACTTTCGCTGCCAGCTTTCCCGCTCTCATCCTCTCCTCCTTCCTGTGCGCGTTCTGTTCCACACTGCTTGCTCTGGGCTTCACAGAGCTATCCCGCTTCGCCTGTACCTCGAGCTCTGCCGGACGACCGCCGGCAGCATCTCATGCAATACTGGAACATTAGATCAAACGATTTGACATTTTCAAGAACAATCGACGAATCGGTGGGGTGCTGGCCGGAGGAAGCGACCGCTTCCCGGGCTCTCCACCCGGGAAGCGGCCGGCGGTCAGTCGAGGCGGTCGGAATCCGCGGTGCCTTACTTGCAGAGCTTCTGGAACCCGGCGATGGAGTAGTCGTTCTTGTCCTGGGCGTCCCAGTAGTCGGTCTGGTTGTTCGGATGGACGAGGTCGATGAAGCAGGCGTGGTCGCTGCGGTCGTCCACGGCCAGCATGCAGGCGAGCCCGATGAGACGCACCTTCTTGTCCGCGCTCTCGAAGGCCACCTGGGGCTGCCACTCCACCTTCCAGTACGTGCCGGAACGGTCGTGGATCACCTTCCAGGAAGGCTGGTAGAACTCCGCATCGACCCAGAGATACTGGACTCCGTAGTTGTAGTAAGGATCCTTGGCCTTGCACTCGATAACGTAGGTCGGACGTTTGACCACGACGATGTTCGTGGGGAACCACGGAGCGCCCGTATAGCCTTCCTTCTTCATCCCCAGCAAGGGCTGGTATTGTTTGCCCGGGTTGATGGTTCTGAAGGAGCCGTCCGCCTGCTTTTCGAGCGGGAGCGGATCCTTGGGGTAGAAGGGGACGAGCTGGTCTTCTTTCCTGAGGATCTTCCAGTCGAAGGCGCCCACTTTGCCCGCATAGCCCCAGGCGTCGTCCACGCAGAAGTCGCTCCCGACGAAAGCGTCCGAGCGGTTCGCGGGGCTCATGCGGCGCACCCTGCGGATCGAAGGAACATAGGTCAAGCTGCTGTCCGAGCGATCGTCCCGGTAGCGCCACAGCAGAACGTTGGTGCCCGCGATGTCGAAGGGCGCCAGAATGCGAATGATGGAATGGACCTCGATGTTTTCCGTGTTCGACTCGTCCTTGTGGATGGGGTCGCCGTCCATGACGTAGACCAGGTACTGGCAGTCGAGCTTGCGCTCCGCCCCGGTGCTGCGGCCGATCCAGGTCGTCTGGAAGGGCACGTCCAGGTTGCCGCAGGCGTAGGTGTAGTAGTTCTTGTTGTGCATGATCTTGGGGGCTGCTTGGGGATCGTTCGGGTCGATCTGCGGGAAAGGGAGTCCGGATATGAAGTCCGGCAACTTCCTGGAGCTCTTGTCGATGATGGTCCCGTTCTCATCGATGTCATACCTGCCGATATTGGTCTGCAGGGACTCGAGCGCGGCCGGAGGCAGGAACTCGCCCGGATCGTAGGAGAGCTGGCCGACCTCCAGCACGTCCCCCTTCTTGATCCAGTTCAGGACCGGCTCCGGGAGAAGCCCTTCGGCTTTCTGCCAGCTGTCCTTGTTGATCACGTCTCCCGCGGTCACGTCGGCCGAGGCCGATGCTCCCGGAGACGCAAGGAGCCCGAGACCCAGCAGAGCTGCAGTTAGGCACTTGGCTGCTCTCATCCTGTTCTCCTTCTTCCGACGTTGGTGTTGGCCTTACCTATCCCGAAAACCCCTCGTCTTTCCTCTTCGCAGGGCGAGTACGATGTGAGCCTGGGATTGGAGAGGTCCCGAAAGACACCTCTGGAGAGGCTGGTGAGGAATGGGTCGATGCAAGGCGGGCGAATTCCCGAGGAAAGAGGGGTAGATGGCAGTACGCCGCAGTGACCGCGGCCTTGGCCGGGGCAGTCTCTCCGCGTCAGCGTCTCCGTGAGCGCAAGGCCCCAGATGGCCGTCTATCGACAGCCTCTCGGACAGGGGGCAACGGCCGAGGGCTGAGACGCTTGAGGCAACCCGGGCTGCCTGGCCTTCCAGAAGGATGTCCGGACCTCGTGCCACGCCCATGGACCCGTTGCCGTGACAGTGTGACGGCGAACCTGCCTGCAGGGATTCAGAGGCTGACAGAAGACCTGCAAGTCAGGAGTGGCTGACCCTAGCGTTGGATCTTCTGCGCTTTTCGGCGACTTCCTTGTAAGTGTCGGAGCGATAGTACTTCTTGAAAATCTCGAGGATGTTCCCGATGGGGGCCTTGTGCTCCTCCGAAAGATTGAAGCCTTTGGCGTGCAGCTCCTGCAAGAAAGCCTCCCAATCGGCGTGCTCCCACCAACCCCGTCGAACTTCGACGAACTCCGCAGCGGTCTCCAGCAGCTTCCGGTTGACCGGGATACTGTTGCAGACGGTCTCCGGCATCGTTGCGAGCTGATCGCGCAACTCGTCGATCGCAAGCCATTTTCCCAGCTTGGGTTTGAGATGCTTCAGGTCCATTTTGATAAGGCCCTCCTAAAAAAAGAAAAACACGAGGCTCTTGAAGAACTGGATGCAGGCCCAGGAGAGATTGGTTCCGGACCCCGGGACCCGAGAGCACCGGTGGAGAAGACTTCGAGACGACTGGACAAGGAGCTTGAGCAGCGGGAGCGGAAGCAACTTCAGCAAAGCAGCGGGACGAGGCCCTCTCAGGCTGCCACAGAGGTTAGCAGATTGGTTTTTATTGCGTCAACGAGAAAAAACAGGTGAAGCCGGCCGGCTACCGCAGCAAAGCCCTCAGGACGACCTGCAGGATTCCTCCATTGCGGTAGTATTCCACCTCTACGGGGGTGTCCAGCCGGGCAAGAGCACGAAAAGACCTGGGTGGCCCGTGCTGCGGCTGCGCCGTGACCTCGAGCGCCTTCGCCGGAGCGAGACCTTGTGCAAGGCCCCGGACCCGAAAGACCTCCGCTCCGGTGAGCCCGAGGCTCGTTGCGGTCTGACCGGCGGGCAGCTGCAGGGGCAGGACACCCATGCCTACGAGATTGCTCCTGTGGATGCGCTCGAAGCTCTCCGCCAGCACGGCCCGGACGCCCAGGAGCCGGGTGCCTTTGGCCGCCCAGTCCCGGGAGCTGCCCGTGCCGTATTCCCGGCCGGCCAGAACGATCAGCGGGACTAGGTCTCTCCGGTATTTCATGGCCGCCTCATAGATCGGAAGGACCTCTTGGGAGGGGAAATGGCGGGTCCATCCGCCCTCTTGACCGGGCACGAGGAGGTTCCGGATGCGGATGTTGGCGAACGTTCCCCGCACCATGACCTCATGGTTGCCGCGCCGGCTGCCGTAAGAGTTGAAGTCCTCGGGGCGAATGCCTCGAGCGATCAGGTAGCGCCCCGCCGGGGTCGAAGCGGGGATGGACCCGGCCGGCGAAATGTGGTCCGTGGTGACGGAATCGCCCATGAAAGCAAGGACCCGTGCTCCGTCGATGTCTTCGAGAGGCGCCGGGTGCCGGGGCATGTCCAGGAAGAAGGACGGTTCCAGGATGTAGGTGGAATCCGGGTCCCACTCGTAGATCTCACCCTGCGGCGCGGCCAGCTCCTGCCACCGTGCATCTCCCAGCCAGATGTCCCCGTAGCGCTTGAGGAACATGTCCTTGCGGATCGATCCGTGGACGGCGTTGCCGATGGCGCGGGGGTCAGGCCAGATTTCCCTCAAGTAGACCGGCCTGCCCTGCCCGTCCGCGCCGAGCGGCTCCCGGCGCAGATCGATGTCGATCCGGCCTGCCAGGGCGTAAGCAACCACGAGCATGGGGCTGGCCAGGTAGTTGGCCCGGACCTGCGGGTGGATCCGCGCCTCGAAGTTGCGATTGCCGCTGAGCACCGCCGCCACGACGAGGTCCTCGTCGCGCACCGCCCGGCCGACTTCCTCGGCAAGAGGGCCGCTGTTGCCGATGCAGGTCGTGCAGCCGTAGCCGGCCACGTGAAAGCCGAGCGCTTCCAGGGAGCCCAGCAGCCCGGACGCCCTCAAGTAGTCCGCAACGACCCGGGAGCCCGGCGCCAGGCTCGTCTTGACGTGAGGGGGGACCCGCAGGCCGCGCCTGGCCGCCTTTTCGGCCAGCAGGCCGGCTCCGATCATCACCGACGGATTGGAGGTGTTGGTGCAGCTCGTGATGGCCGCAATCACCACGGAGCCGTGCCGCAGGCCGGCGGCCGGGGCTGCGTCCTGCGTGGCCGGCGCCGAGGGCGGCTCGGCCGCGAGGCTCCTCCCGTAAACCTCTTGCAGGTCTGCCCGGAACCGGTCCTTCATGCGATCGACGGGTATGCGGTCCTGCGGCCTGCGCGGGCCGGCCAGGCACGGCTCGATCCGTGCCATGTCCAGCTCCAACAGATCGCTATAGACCGGCTCGGGCGTATCCGGACGGTAACAGAGGAGCTGAGCGCGGGCGTAGCTCTCGACCAGACGGATCCGCTCCTCGTCGCGGCCGGTCAGGCGCAGGTACTCGATGGTTTCGCCGTCCACGGGAAAGAAGGCGGCCGTGGCGCCGAACTCCGGTGACATGTTGGCGACCGTGGCCCGGTCCGGCAGAGACAATGCGGTTAGCCCGGGTCCGAAAAACTCGACCAGCCTCCCTACGACCCCCTGCCTGCGCAGCGTCTCGGTCACGGTGAGGACCAGGTCCGTGGCCGTGGCCCCGTCCGGCAGCTTCCCGCGGAGGCGCACTCCGAGCACTTCGGGGACGAGCATGTAGTAGGGCTGCCCCAGGAGGACCGCCTCGGCTTCGATTCCGCCGACCCCCCAGCCCAGAACGCCCAGACCGTTGATCATCGTGGTGTGGGAGTCCGTGCCGACCAGGGTGTCCGGGAACGCCAAGGTCTCTGCCTCACGGGTGTCCAGCCGAACCACGGTCGCCAGGGACTCGAGGTTGACCTGATGGCAGATCCCCTGTGCCGGGGGCACGACGCGGAAGTTGGAGAAGGCCTTCTGCGCCCACTTGAGCAAGCCGTAGCGCTCCCGGTTGCGCTGGTATTCGAGCGCGACGTTCTCCTCCAGGGCTTTCTGGTCTCCGTAGAAATCCACCTGAACGGAGTGGTCGATGACGAGGTCGGCCGGAACCAGCGGGTTGACCCGGGAGGGATCGCCGCCGAGCCGCCGCAGCGCGGACCGCATGGCGGCCAGGTCCACGACCGCCGGGACCCCGGTGAAATCCTGGAGCAGGACCCGGGCCGGCATGAAGGGGATCTCCTGGGGGTCGGCCGCAGGCTTCCAGCGCGCGAGCCGCACCACCTCGTCCCACGCGACCCGGCCGGCCGCATGGCTGCGCAGCAGGTTCTCCAGAAGGATGCGGATCGTGAAGGGCAGGCGATCGATCTGCGCGATCCCCTGCTCTTCCAGATTCCGGAGCCGGTAATAGGTCGCCTGCCGGCCGGAGCGCAAGGTCATCAGGCCGCTCGTTTTCATCCCTCGATTCTCCTCTCGCCCCGGTTGACTGCGGCTGCCCGTGTAGCCAATATCAGATCTGATCTCAGGCACAGGGGGCGCCCCAAAATGTTACCAGATCGAGAAGACCCTGTGGAAGCGTTCGCAGCCGGCCGGCATTCATGGACGGCCTCCTGAGGAGGAGACATGCCGCTGGACTTCGAACAGGGCCCGATCCGGCCGCCGAGCGAGGCCAGGAGCCTGCTCGTCCGCGTGACGCGCGGCTGCCCCTGGAACCGCTGCGACTTCTGTCCCGTATACAAGAACGAGAAGTTCTCGG
The DNA here is from genome assembly GCA_040756235.1 of bacterium. Lineage (GTDB taxonomy): Bacteria > Desulfobacterota > DSWW01 > DSWW01 > DSWW01 > JBFLZG01. Next base: position 9,461 of record JBFLZG010000149.1, read on the forward strand.
TGCGCGGCGTCGAGGAGATCCGCAGAGACATCGACACGGTGCGGGATATGGTCGGGCGCCTCCGGGAGATCTCCTGGGGCGCAGGCCTGGCCGGCCGGATCGACCGCCGGCTCGCGCAGTCGATCCTCGAGGACCCGGCCTGCTCGGAGAGCTTCCGCAGCGTGGCCCTGTGGGTCTACTACGGTATGGAGAGCGCCTTCCTCCAGGACGCCAACAGCCTCGTGATGAAGACGGCCGATCTCGTCGCAGTGGTCCGGCACCTCAAGGAGTCCTTCCCCGAGATCCGGCGGATCACGAGCTATGCGAGATCCCAAACCCTGGCCCGCACGCCGGTAGAGGCCCTGCGTTCTCTCCGGGAAGCCGGGCTCGACCGGATTCACGTGGGGCTCGAGTCCGGCAGCGACTCGGTGCTCTCCGACGTCCGCAAAGGCACGACGGCGGCCCAGCAAGTCGAAGGGGGGCGGAGAGTGATTGCGGCGGGAATCGAGCTGTCCGAATACGTGATGCCCGGCCTCGGCGGCAAGCTTCTGAGCAGGGAGCACGCCCTGGAGACGGCCCGCGTGCTCAACGCCATCAACCCGGATTTCATCCGGCTCCGGTCTCTGGCCCTCCCGCAAGCCACCCGGCTGCGCGAGAGGTGGGAGGCAGGGGAGTTCGAGCGGCTGAGCGACGAGGAGATCGTGCGGGAGATCCGGCTTTTCGTCCAACACCTGGAAGGGATCACGAGCCATCTGGCCAGCGACCACGTCCTGAACCTGCTCGAGGAGCTGGAAGGACGGCTTCCGGAGGACAAGCTCCGGCTCCTGGAAGCCATCGACCGCTTCCTGGCTCTCCCTTCCGAGGAGCGCATGCTCTTTCAGCTCGGCCGCCGGATCGGCCTGTTCCGCTCTCAGGCCGATCTCGAGCACCCCGGTCTTCGCGCTCGCGCCCAGGCCGTTCGAGAGCAGCTCGGGGCAGACTCGCAGGAGGAGCTGGAGGAGAAGATCCGGTCCCTCACCGAGCGCTTCGTCTGAAGAAGATCGAGCGACGGGCCAGGAAGAAAGTGTAAGCACGGGATTTCAGCCGTGTGTCAGAGCCTGAGGACCCGAAAGGCCCGGCTCGAAGCGGGCGGTTTTCCACGAGTGTCGAGGCAAGCCCCTCCCGCAGAGGCGAGATTCCACCCCGCCCGAAGGACCGTCGAAGGCAACGACGAGACGACCTTTCATGGTCTTTCTCAACCGGCTCCTTCGACTTCGAAGGGCTCCTGAGCGCCCTCTCTCCACGCACAACCGTGTGAACCGTCAGAAGCGGGTTCCGGTGCCGTTCCGCAGCCCGGCCGGCATCCGGCGGCCGGAGCGATGACGAGATTGTAATGAAATCCGCAGCGAACGGGCCCCGGAGCGATCCTGCCACGCGTACAAAATCTGTAGCCGAGTCAAATGCTTAGTACTCATATCTGGAATTCTGCCGGTGCCGTGCCAGGTGGGCACGACTCTTGCTGATTCTTGCCTTCGCCCGAGAGAGATCGGCTCGGGTTGCAGACCCGGGGGGGAACAGGATGGAGCCGCGCAGCCGCCGGATCGATGTGCCAGTTGCGCCGTCCGCGGGGTCCATCTCTTCCTGCCTGCCGTTATTGCCATTTTCTGCCAGCTGGTCCCAATCCGCTATCCACCCTCACCCAGCTCGATTCTCTCGTCTGCTTTGCCGCTCGGGTCGGTGACGGTCCCGGAGCGAGCGGAGGGTGCGGGCGAGGTTCCCTTTGCGGACCGGGCTCCTGAGAGGGGGTGCGGTCCGGGCGGATTGCCGTCGGGGCGCATCGCACTCTGCACTTCCCCGCCAGGGCTTCTGCCGCAGATGGGTCGTGTCTGGAAAACCGATCGCCAGAGAGCCCTTGGCGACTCTGGATGATCTCAGCAGGACTTTCTCACGGGGAAGTCCAAGGAGGCCTTCATGTTCGGAAGATTCCTCTGCGTTTGCATGGTCATCATATGCTCGGCGCCGCTCGTACCGAGCCTCACCCACGGAGCTACCCCGATTGCCTGTGACGACTTCGAAGGAGGCTCGAGCTGGAATTACTCCAGCAAGTGGGACAGCGGGGATGCGCTGGCTGACGAATGGTCGATCTGCTCCAACGAGAAGAAGAGCGGGAGCTACTGCGTACAGTCCAAGCCGCCGGGAGACCCCGTGTGGGCAGCGGACTCGGTGTTCTGCAAGAGCCTCCCTACGAGCGGAAACGAGATCTTCATCCGCTTCTGGTTCAAGGCCGGGCCCAACATGAACAACTGCCTGTTCGAGTTCATGCGGCTCACGGCGGTCAGCGGATCCGATGAGATCGAGATCGGTACCGGATATCCGTGCGGCACGAACTGCACCGCTCACTGTTACAGCCCCTCCCAGGGCATCAACGTGTCCAACGGCTGGCTCAATCCGACCACGGCCACGAGCTGGACCGAGTACGCCATGTACATCAACTACTCGCAAAAGCGATTGATCTTCTGGAGGAATGCGCAGAGCTACACGGAGAGCGATGCGAGCGCCGTGGTCATCCCGTTTCAGTTCGTCAACAAATACAACCGCATCCTCCTGGGCGCGTACTACAAGCAATGGAACCCGTCGACAGGCAGGACCGGGTCGACCTTTTGGATGGACGACGTCGAAGTGTGGAACGGAATCCCGGACCAGGACTCGCCCCCGCCTCCTCCCTCCGAGGAGCCCCTCGGGAAGCCCGGCAGACCGGCTCTCGTGAGTCAATGACCCTTGCCTGCCCTCGCACCGACCCTGCACTCGGCTCGCCATCCTGAAGATTCCTCCTGCGCAGGCTCCGGCCCGAAGCCGGAGCCTGCGTCGGCGCAATGCCTTTGCTCCCTCTGCTGGCCCGAAGAGGCCAGCCCCCCCGGTCTTGCCGTGACCGCTCTCTTTTCAGCGGGGGTGGGTGTTGCGGCGATTTGCGGGGCGAATCGCGGCGGCCCGCCCCGAGGCCCGAAGGCCGGTGGAACGCAGCGCTGTTTCCCGATATCTCGCCCTCGTAGCCCGACTCTCTTAGAGTCGGGCTAGGCGGTGTGCCCCGATACACCCGGCCCGGGCTGAGGGGCGAAAAAGGCCGCAGCGTTCTGAGCCCCGGCAAATCCAGCCGGAATACCCACCCCTGCTGAAAAAGCATGTACTGGAAGAGTGCATGCCGTGCATCCTCCCGCCGGAAAAACTTTCTCCGAAGGTTCTCCGTTCTTACTTCAGGAGCTCGGTCCGGGCTCTGCAAGCCCTGGAAACCTGAACACGGAGGATTTCGCGGGATGAAGAGGAACGGAAAGCGCGCAATCGCGTCTCGTGCGACCCTGTTTTCGCTGGTCTGTTGCGTATCGGCGGCCCTGTGCGGCCGCCCCTGCCCGGTGCAGGCCCAGCCGGTAGACCGCTCGGCGGCCGCAGGTGCGCCGGAAGCCGAGCCCGGGCCCGGAACGGGCGAGATGCTGGCCGTCCCGCAAGGCGGGAAAGAGCCGGTGCCCCTTCCTCTCCGGCACACCCGGATGGAAGCGCACCTCACCGGAATCGTGGGAACGGTCAGCGTCGAGCAGGTCTTCGGGAACCCTTACGACAAGCCCATCGAAGCGGTCTACGTCTTTCCCCTGCCCCACGACGCGGCGGTCTACGCCATGCGCATGCGCATCGGGGAGCGCACCGTCGAGGGCGAGATCAAGCGGCGTGAGGAGGCACAGGAGCTCTACCGGCAAGCGCGGCAGGCCGGGAAGACCGCTTCCCTGCTGGACCAGGAGCGGCCCAACATCTTCACGCAATCCGTGGCCAACATCCTGCCGGGCGACGACATCCGGGTGGAGATCTCCTATTTCCACGACATCACGTACAGAGAGGGCCGGTACGAGCTCGTCTTCCCCATGGTCGTGGGGCCCCGGTACATCCCTGGAAACGCTTCAGGCCGGACCGGGAGCGGCTGGTCGCCGGATACCGACCGGGTGGCGGACGCCTCCAGGATCTCGCCTCCCCTTCTGCCGCCCGGCGTTCGCTCGGGTCACGACATCGAGCTCGTCGTGGACCTCGACGCGGGCGTCCCCATCCGGGACCTGGAGACGCCCAGCCACGCCATCCAGGTCGCACGGCAGGGACCTTCCAGGGCCGTGGTGACGCTCGCCGCGAACGACCGGATCCCGAACAAGGATTTCGTGCTGCGCTGGAAGACGGATACGAAGGGTCCCGTGGCCGGCTGGATGGCCCACAACGGTGAGCTGGGAGGCTATTTCCTCATGGTGATCCAGCCCGATGCCCGCATCCCCAGGTCCGAGACGGTCCCCCGGGAGTACGTGTTCGTCATCGATACGTCCGGGTCCATGCACGGCTTTCCCCTGGACCAGTGCAAGAGGGTGCTCGAGAAGTGCCTGGCCGATCTCGACGGGGGAGATACTTTCCAGGTCGTCCTGTTCGCAGGCGCGGCCTCGACCTTCGCTCCCGGCCCGGTGGCGGCCACGGCCGAGAACGTCAGGAGGGCCCTCGAGTACGCGAACGCGGCCGGAGGCGGCGGCGGGACCGAGTTCCTGCCTGCCCTGGAAAAGGCGCTGAACCAGCCGGAGGACCCGAAGAGGTCCCGCATCGTCCTGTTTCTGAGCGACGGGTACATCGGATACGAAGCGGAGGTGCTCAAGTACATGAGGGAGCATCGAGGCCGGACGAACCTCTTCCCGTTAGGAGTCGGCACCAGCGTCAACCGCTATCTCATCGACGCCATGGCCCGCGTCGGCCAGGGAGAGCCCTTCTACATCACGCCGGATGAAAATCCGGACGAGGTCGTGGAGCGCTTCTTTGCTTATGTATCGCGGCCCGCCCTGACCCATGTGGAGCTGGAGTTCCAAGGGATCGAGGTGCTCGAGCCCATGCCCGCGCGGCTGCCGGACCTCTTTGCAGGTCGGCCGCTTTCGGTCGTGGGGAAATACGACGACGCCGGCCGGGGCAAGGTCGTCCTGCGCGGCTGGCTCGCCGGAAAGGCCTGGCAGCAGACGCTCGAGGTCGAGCTGCCGGAGTCGGCCCCCGGCAATCCGGGCCTCGCGCGCCTCTGGGCCAGGCGCGCCATCGAGGAGTGGAGTGATCGGCAGGCCGTGAGAGAGATCGCGGAAGAGACCGCCCGGAAGCAGGTCACCGAGCTCGCGCTGCGCTACAGTCTGATGAGCGCCTATACGAGCTTCGTGGCGATCGACTCGCAGGTTCGAAACACGAGCGGGGACAGCCGGACCGTCGCGGTGCCGGTCCCGCTGCCGGACCAGGTGAGCCCTCTGGCAGCGCCGCCCCACGCCTACGCGGGGGGAGCGGTCGCGATGCAGAGGACCATGGGGTTCTCCGTCTGCGAAGAACGCAAGGCGAAGTGCGCCGACCGCGCGGCCCCTGCCGAGAGCGCGCTCACGGGACCGGACGGATCCGCCCCGGCGGCCACAGCCCCCGACAAGGAAAAGGCGGCGGCACGCCTGCGGGTTGCCGGTGTCCGGGTCAAAGGCGGGATCGAAGAGCAGGCCGCTCGTTCCGTTCTCGAGGAGGCCCTCGAAAAATGGTCCGAAGAGCAAGCCCTCTCGAGCCTCCGGGGGACCCTCGTCCTGGCCCTGGAGATCCTGCCGGACGGCAAGGTCGGCCGTGCCTGGACCAGGGATGAAAGGCTGGTCGGGGAGGCGCCACTCGAAAAGCTTCTGGAGCGGGCGCGAGGCCTCGTCTTTCCTGCGAGCGAGGTGAAGTCCGTGGTCCTTGTCGAGCTCGCCTGGGAGGTCTGAGCCTGGCTCGAGCAATGGCGCAAGGGGGGAGAGAAGGGCCGCGCAGCCCATTCCTTCCCCCCTTGCCCTTGGAGGCGGGGTACGATTGAGGTATAAGTCAGCAGGGATGTTTCGAGATGCTTTTCCTCATCGCGCTCCCGATGACTGCCTGAAGAGGACGGACTTGGGCGGAACCGCACCTGAGCTCGGGGCTCCCGGCGGATGGATCGACCGGAGCGACGAAGACCTCATGCTGGCTTACAGGAGAGGCGAGACCGCAGCCTTCGAAGCGCTTCTCAGGCGCCACGAGAGAGGGGTCTATCGCTTCGCGCTGCGGTTTCTCGGCGACCGGATGAAGGCCGAAGAAGTGACGCAGGAGAGCTTTCTGAGGATCATCCGGGCCGCCTCGCGCTACGAGCCCCGCGCGAGCTTCCGTGCGTATCTGTACCGGATCGCGAGGAACCTGTGCCTGGACTTGGTCCGCAGGAAGCCGCGGGAGATGCGCGCAGCGGATCGTCCGGCGGACTGCGGCGCCGCCGGCCTGGAGGAGGCTGCCGATCAGCGCCCGGGCCCTGAGAGCCGGGCAGGGGCGGACCAGATGCGCGCTTTGATCGGGCGGGCCCTGCGGAGACTGCCCCCGGAACAGCGAGAGGTGTTCCTGCTCAAGGAAGTGCGGGAGATGAGTCTCCAGGACGTGGCCGAGGTGACCGGAGCGAACCTGAATACGGTCAAGAGCAGGCTTCGCTATGCTCTGCTCCGTCTGCGGGAAGAGCTCGAGAGTCAGGGAATCGGCGGGGAGATCGGCGATGCGTTGTAAGAAATGCGAGGCAAAGCTCCTGGAGTACCTCTACGGCGAGCTGAGCGCCGGCGAGGCGGCCGAGATGGAGCGGCACCTGGCCGACTCCGAACCGTGCCGTGAGGTCTGCAGGAACTTCCGGGAGACCCTGAATCTCGTGTCCGTGCAGGAGGAGTCGGACTCCTTCCCGGAAGCGCTCCACACCCGCATCCTGGCCCATGCGGAGGAGGGGGCCAGGCAGAGTGCGGTGCCCTCCAGGCGATGGGCCTGGCTGTTCCGACCCGCTCTTGCAACCGCCATGGTCGCGGTGATCGCCGCGGGCGTCTACCTCTACAGCATCCGATCGAAGGAGGCCTTCGATCGGGAAAGACTGACGGTGCACCAGGAAGCGGCGCGTGAGGCACTTCAGGAGTACGCTCCTCGGCCGGAAAAGAAGGAAACGGGAAGAAAGGAAAAGTCTCCGGAGAGTCCTGCAGCGTCTGCACCGGCCCTGGACAGGGAAGTGGCCGCCCCTCCCGAGGAGCAGGAGAGCCGTCCTCCGCAGGTCGGGCTCTCCGCGAGGGGCCCGCAGCGGGAGCCCCAGGCAGAGGAGGCGGAACCGCCGGCAAAGGGAGCGGAACCTGTGCCGAGCCCGAAGGGATTCGCGGCCGACGCGACGGGCGGGGCCGGCAGCATGGAGGCAGACAGCGGGTACCGGCCGCCTCCAGAGGCTGCGGCTCCTGCTCCGCCTCCGGCCCTTGAGAGGCGAAGCGCTTTGAAGTCGGAGGCGGAGCCTGCGTTGTCCCCGGCGGATGCACGGCTGCCGGGCCCTCTGCAGGAAGCCGTGGAAGCTGCCGGCCAGGGGCGCTGCGCAGATGCGGCGAGGCTCGTCGAGGCCTATGCTCGGGCCCGCCCGGGCGACGAGGCGAGCGGTCGGGCGTGGCTCGAGATCGCCCGCTGCTATAGCGGGAAGGGCGACAAGATACGAGCCCGCGAGACGGCCGACAAGGCGCTCGCCTTCCGTGGGAGCGCCGAAGAAGCTGTGGCCTTCCTGCAATCGCTAGAACCGTAATGCAAGAATTCAGAAGTACGGCGAACGTGTTCTGTGCTCTTTACAGCCAGCCCCGAGGGGCCATGGCAACTGATGGGCCAAGAAGCTGAATCTCGCGAGCGAGCCTTGCACCCCCGGGTCGCCCAGGCGGAATGGCATCCCGCGAGCGTGGCGACCCACCTGTAACCTGGAGGTTGCCACGGCCCGCTGGGCCTCGCAATCTCCGGCACCTTGCGGCCAGTCGCCCGCGCCGCAAGGCTCTCTCACCCCCGGCCGGCCCGGATCTCCTCCGCACGCAGCCGCCCCCGGACGTACTTGCCCAGGATCCAGACAGCCTGGTCCGCGGACCGGAAAACGGGTATCCCTCCCTGTTCGAAGGCGCTCGCCAGCGGATCGTAAAGGGCGCCGCTGTCCACCACCACGACGAGGGGCTTCGGCGACCGCGCGGCGAGACGGGCGATGCGGCCGGCGATGTTCTTCTCCAGGTCCCGCGGGTCGTCCGAAGCGATTTCTCTCGGCAGCGTGTGGATGAGCGGCGTGAGCGGCACCACCGCAGCCACGACGGCGTCTGCCAGAGGGTCCTCCAGCAGGGCTTCGATCACCGCTTCGTAGGCGCCTTCGTCCGCCATGGGCGTGAGGTCGATCGGGTTCTTCACTTCCACGAGGGTTTCGATCCTGGCTTCTCTCAGGATCCGGGCGAGTCTCTTCCTGGTCTCCTCGGTGAAGCCTGCGAGCTCCAGGTGGAAGTCCTCCCCCAGGATGTTGTCGGCGATGCCGACGGACTCGTACCCTGCGTTGCTCACGGCTGCGAGCCGGTTGCCGGAGACCGCCTTGCCGCTGAGAGCGCTCGAGAGCCGCAGGAGCCCCTCGAAGGCGGTGAAGGTGTCGGCCACCATGGCGCCGGCCTGGCTCACGCAGGACTCACAGACCATGTAGTCGCCGGCCAGGGAAGCGGTGTGGCCGGCGCTTGCGCTCTTGCCCTCGGGCGTGCGGCCGGCTTTGTAAAAGAGGACCTCCTTCCCCTGCAGGACGGAGTGGCGCACGGCCTTCGAAAACTCGAGGCCGTCCAGGTCGTTGAACCCTTCCATGTAACAGGCAATGGTGCGGATTTCCTCGTCCCGGTCGATGAAGCGCACGATGTCGCTGGCGGTAAGGTCGATCTGGTTGCCGATCGAGAGGGCGTATGCAGGATCCATGAAGGAGAGCTTGCTCATGCGCGTGATCATGTAGGCACCGCTCTGGCTGATGAAGGCGCTCCTGCGGGCGTGCTCCCCTCGATGCTTGGGGAGCTTGGCGTCCGGTATGAACAGGGAATCGTAGCGCCCCGGGTGGGACAGGATTCCCAGGCTGTTGCCTCCCAGGAACACGGGCCCGCCCTCGTCCCTTTGGCGGGCTTTGCGAATCCGTTTCTGGAGCTCGCGGCATCGGTCCTCGGTGCCGTGGACCTCTCCCATCCCGCCCGGAATGAGGAGCACGCTTTCGGCCAGGTTCCTTTCCAGGACCTGACCCGCGAGCGCCGCCGCCTGCTCCGTGCCCACGGCCAGGATCAGGAGGTCCACCTTCGTGCCGAGGGCATCGAGGGAGGAGGCGGCCTGCACGCCCTCGATCTCCTGCACGGCCGGGTGGACGACCCGGAGTCTCGACGCATCGAACCCGTTTGCCAGGATGTTGTTCAGGATGATCCTGCCCACGTTCATCTCCCGGGACGAGGCGCCGACCAGAGCGATCGTGGAAGGATGGAGGAGCCGGTCGATCTTCTCCACCGGCCGCGGCGCCGGCATCTCTCCGGGGCGGGAGAAGCGGCACAGGCCGTCCAGGGGGAACATGAGGTAGTTCGAGAAGGCAAAAGGGTTGATCTCGAGCTCTTCGATCACGTACGGAACCCCTGGCCTGAGCGGAGAAAAGTGGTTGCCGAGCGCGATCAGGGCGGCGAAGCACTCCAGGAGCTGCTCGTCGGTGACGATGCGCCGGTGTCCGCGCATGAGCCCGGCCAGCGCTTTGTAGGAGATGGTGTTGCGAAAGAGGCGGAAGAAAGTCTCCCCGTCGGTCATCGCGGTCGAGGCCGCCACGACCGCCTGCCCTTTGCGGAAGCTTTCGGCGTACAGCTCCGTATCGGTCCCCCCCAGCCCGGCGCTCAGGATCATGCCGAATTCCCGGGTCCGCCTCAGGCTGACGATGAGCTCGCTTCCGAACTGTTGTGAAGCGGGCATGTACTGGACCAGGAGCATGCCCTTGAGGTCCCTGGAGGCGGCCGCGAGCAGGGCGTCTCCCTCGAGGCCCCTGTAGGCCTCCGGGGCCCGGCCCGGCTCGCGCTCCACCAGGGCTGCGAAGCTTTCCGGCACCTCGTAGGTCATGGCCCGCACGGCGGACAGCAGCGCCTCCGGCTCCTTGGGCACGATCCGCACGGCGCCCGCGTCGCTCTTGTGGGTGATGAACGGCGAGACGGCCTTGATGACGATCCGGTCTCCCGGTATTGCGGAGACCCTGTCCGGCTCCAGCCGCGCCCCCTTGGGTACCAGGACGTAACGCGGGACCGTCTCCGAACCGATGAGACGGACCAGCTCATAGACTTCCTGCTCATAAAGGAAGCTTCTGCCGTCGTTTTCGGCCCGCTCGAAGAGCCCGCGGATCCCGTCACAATCTACGTAGATCTTCATCGCAGCTCCTCCGTGCCGTTTCAGTCGACTTCCGCTCCACCGCGCTCATTCTACCCGACGGGCTCGAATCGCGCACGAGTTGCTTCACGCAGGCGAAAATGCTTGGATGGCTTTGCATCAACTTTCATGGAGGAGCCCACGGCTGATGAACCGAGATCCCGGAGAGTCCCTGTGCTTCGCCCTGGATGTGCCTGACCGGGAGGCGGCCCGCGATCTGGTCACGCGGTTGGCCGGAACGGTGGGCCTCTTCAAGGTCGGACTGGAGCTGTTCGTCAGCGAGGGGCCGAGCCTGCTCCGGGAGATGGCCGGCTGGGGCGCCGCAAAGATCTTCCTCGATCTGAAGCTTCACGACATCCCGAGAACCGTGCTCGGGGCTTGCAGGTCGGCTGGCCGGGCCCCGGTGGAGCTCCTGTCGGTCCATGCCGAGGCGCTCTGGCAAAGCGGCAGAAGTCGTGACCGTTCCATCTCGGAGGCCGGACCCAGGCTTCTCGGCATCACGGTCCTGACGAGCGTGGCCGATCAGGACCTCGAGCCCCTGGGGTACGCACGCGGGCTTTCCGTGAGCGAGCTGGTCGTTCTGCGGGCGTCGATCGCCAGGGAGGCCGGCTGCGCGGGGGTCGTCTGTTCGGGCCGAGAGGTCGGCCTCATTCGAAAGCGGCTCGGCGCGGACCTGCTGGTCCTCGCGCCCGGCATCCGGCCCGAGTGGGCCCTGGTTTCCGGGGATGATCAGAGCCGTGTCCGGACGGCGTACGGCGCCATCCGCGAGGGGGCCGACTACGTGGTCGTGGGGCGGCCGATCCGCGACGCGCCCGATCCGCGCGAGGCGGCCGCCAGGATCGTGGAGGAGATCGAGCGGGGCTACCGGGACCGGGGCTAGCACTGCCCTTTACCCACAAGTCGGCCCATCAGGGACGCAACGCAAAATCCAGCTCGAAACCGTCATTCGGGAGGACCGGGGAGCGGACAGCCGCGGTTTCCTCAGTTCCGTCACCCCGGCGCAGGCCGGGGTCCAGTCCCTGCTCCGCGTGATGACACCTCCGTTCCCTTGTGCGGACTTCTGGATCCCGGCTCGCACGCGCTACGCGGCGGGGCCGGGATGACGAAATTGTGACACCGCCTCTTTCCGCGGGAATGACGGCTTTCACTGAATCCCGGATGTCGCCAGCTCGGCGGGCTCCCCACCCATGAGGTTCTAGGCCACCTTCCGCGACCGGGACACTTTCCCCGCTTGAACCAGCCCCAGGAAGTACCTGTGCAGCCGGTCGTCGCCGGTCAGCTCCGGATGGAAAGCCAGAGCGAGCAGGTTGCCCTGCCGGACAGCGACCGGATCGTCCCGAAAGGTCAGCAGAACCGAAACGGCCGGGCCGACGCGGACGATGCGCGGGGCGCGGATGAAGATCGCCGGCACCGGGCCGTCGTCGTTCCCCGGAAGCTCACCGGGCCTCGACACCGGGAGCCGGGCCTCGAAGCTGTAGACCTGCCGTCCGTAGGCGTTGCGCAGAACGTCTGCGTCCAGCAGATCCAGCGAGAGGCCCTCCTCGCCGTCGACGCGCCTGGCCAGAAGGATCGTCCCCGCGCAGGTCGCGAGCACCGGAAAGCTCCGCCGGCCGTATTCGGCCAGGGCCTCCCAGAGGCCGTGCTCCCTGGCGAGCTTGCGCTGGGTCGTGGTCTCTCCACCCGGCAGAACGAGCCCGTCGCACGCCCGGAGCTGTTCCGCAAGCCGGACTTCGATGGTCTCGGCGCCGAGTCTTTCCAGCACGTCTCTGTGTTCTCGAAACGCACCCTGGAGGGCGAGGACCCCGATTTTCATGCTGCGCACGCTGCGGCCTCACCAGCCACGCACGGCCAGCCGTTCCGCGTCGGAAAGGTCCGCGACCTGCCGGCCCCGCATGGCGGAGCCGAGTCCGCGGGAAACGCGCGCCAGCCGGGCCGCGTCATCGAAGTAGGTGGTGGCCTCCACGATCGCCCTGGCGCGAACGGCGGGATTCTCGGACTTGAAGATGCCGGACCCGACGAAGACCCCGTCGGCACCGAGCTGCATCATCAGGGCGGCATCGGCGGGAGTCGCGACGCCTCCGGCAGCGAAGTTCACCACGGGAAGGCAGCCGAGTCGCGCCACCGTCTCCACCAGGTGGTGAGGCGCCTCGAGCTCCTTGGCTGCATGGTACAGCTCATCGGGCCTCAAGCCCTTCAGCCATCGAATCTGGGCCTGCACCTTGCGCATGTGTCGGACCGCTTCCACGATGTCGCCCGAGCCGGCCTCCCCTTTGGTGCGGATCATGGCCGCACCCTCGGCGAGCCTGCGCAGGGCCTCGCCGAGGTCCCGGCATCCGCACACGAACGGCACCTTGAAGGCATGCTTGTCGATGTGGTTCTGTTCGTCCGCGGGCGTGAGGACCTCGGATTCGTCGACATAGTCGATTTCGAGAGCCTCCAGGATCTGGGCCTCCACGAAATGACCGATCCGCGCCTTGGCCATGACCGGGATCGTGACCGCCTCCTGAATCCGGACGATGATCTCCGGATCGGCCATGCGCGCCACGCCGCCTTCGGCGCGGATGTCCGCGGGCACCCGCTCCAGGGCCATGACGGCGCAGGCCCCCGCATCCTCGGCGATCTTCGCCTGCTCCGGTGTCGTGACATCCATGATCACGCCGCCTTTGAGCATCTTGGCCAGGCCGGTCTTGGCTTCCCAGGTTCCTTGTTTGGCTTCCATCGTCTTTTAAGCCTCTCGCGGTGTTACAGTCATCCGCCTCCCCCGCGGCCACGCAGGGCCTCGGGTCTGAAGGGGCCCGCCTCATCAAGCACTGCCGAGAGCCCGACCGGGAGGCAAATTCTTTCTGTGGTCGCTAAGAGAGACGTAACAAAAGAGGAGCGCCTCGTCAAGGGCATCAGACCTGGAGCGACATCCCGGCTCCCTTGCGCCGGGCCCGCTCCTTGGGTGGGAATCGGGCAGCAGAATGGCGGAGGGATCGGGAGCAGGCGCCTACAACCAGTACAGGAAACGCCGACACTTCGGGCAAACCTCGACCCCCTCGTTCGCCTTGCACTCCTGCACGAACAGCGTCGGAAGCGCCAGGAAGCACCCGTAGCAGACCCCGTTGTTCACGGGCGCGATGGCTCGGCCGAACTTGGCGAAAAGCTTGTCGTAGTGCGCCAGCTTCACAGGCGAGATCTGCGTCCGCAGCGCCTGGCGCGCTTCGCGCAGGGTCTCCAGGCTCTTGAATACGAAGCCAAGGACCGCTTCTTCGCTCGCGAAGCGCTCTTCGCTCGCGTCGCGTATCATCATGTCCAAATCGTGGAGCTTGATCAGAAGCTCGAGTTCTCGATCCATTTCTCGGCTATTTTCCATGAACGGGTTTACAGATCCATCGCAAGCACGGATTGAATGAATTCCTGCGGGGTCTTTGCATCCCGGAGGGCAGCCACTTTGTCCGGATCGCTCGCCAGCCTGGCCAAGCTTCCGAGCAGCGGCAGGTACTGGTTGGAGACTTCCCGGTGAGGGGCCATGACGAGGAAGAAGAGGTAGACCTTCTTCCGGTCGAGCGATTGATAGTAGATTCCCTTCTGGGAAACGCCGCAGACGACAAAGAGCTTGTCGATGATGACCGACCTGCCGTGCGGAATGGCCACGCCGTTGCCCAGGCCGGTCGAGCCCAACTGCTCGCGTTGCAGGATGGTCTCGAGGAGAATGGCCTTCTGCTCCGTGGAGAGGTCTGCCATTTCAACGAGATCCCGGATGACTTCTTCCTTGGTGGACGACTCTAGATTCAAATTGATATGATGGGGCGCCAGCAGCTCTGTGAGTCTCATCCGCAATGCCTCCGGGCACTAAAGTTAACTTATCGCGGCCCAAAAGACAAGGAACATGCCCCCACGAGCGCGACAGGTTTGCCCGTTCCGGTTGCGGCCGGCTGCCGTTGGTCGAGGCAGGCAGGGAATATCCGACGAGGTCACGACCGGAGCGAGCAGGCGGCGCAGGGGCGGGATCTTTCTGGGATTTGCGCTCTTGCTGCTGTGTCGGAGCTGCGTCGCCCCTCTGCCGGCCCAGGATCGAGATCCCCAATGCGGCGACGCGACCCTCGGGACGGACCCGAAGGATCTCTTCCGCGCCGGTGTGACCGCCTTCCAGAAGGGCCGCTTCGCCGATGCGGCAGACCGGATCGGCGCGTCCCTCAGGAATCCGACGGGCTGGGAGGAATACGCGCATTTCTATCTTCTTCTTTCCCATTGGAAAGAGGGGAGCGCGTCCGATGCCATCCGGCTCTGTGCCGAGTTCCGTGCCCGCCGCCCTGAAAGCCACCTTCTCGACCGTGTCGAGGTCATCGAGGCCAAGGCCCTCAACCAGTCGGCGGCTTACGGTCCTGCGGTTCAGGCCTGCCTGGCTTTTCTCGACAGGAGGGACAGGCCGGAGCTGAGGCTCCTTCTGGCCGATGCACGGGCCTCCCAGGGCGATCTGCCCGCGGCTCTGGAAGATTACAGGGAAATCCGGAAGAGATGGCCGACTTCCGGCGAGGCGCGCGAGGCCAAAGCAAAGGCCCGGGAGATTCTGAACAGGCGGCCGGACCTGATGAAGGCGCGAGAAGCTGCCTTTCTCCGGGAGGAGGCCGGGATCTGCCTGCGCGAGAGAGCATACGCGGAGGGGCTCTCTCTTTACCAGGAGCTCCTTCGCCTGCCTTTGCCCCCCGAGGTCGAGCGGGAGGCGAGATGGGGAGAGATTCAGGCGCTCCTGAGGATAGGGCAAATCGAAAAGGCCCAGGGCGTGCTGAATGTGCTGAGGGAACGGCACCCCGCCTCCGAGGAGGCGATCAAGGGCATGCTGGCCGTGGGCCGATCACTCTGGAACAAGGACCAGAACGCCGGCGCGGTTTCCATTCTCCAGCAGCTCCTCGAGCAGTACACCGACACGGACGAAGCCATGCAGGCGTCCTACATCCTGGGACGGCTCCTCTTCGAACGGGGCGATCTCGGGGGGGCGCTTCTCCAGTTCCGCCGCACCCGCTTTCTTTTCCCGAACGGATCGATCGAGGGGGAGGCTGCGTGGTGGGAGGGCTGGTGCCACTACCTCCAGGGCGACCATGTTGCCTGTGCCGAGCACCTCAGGGCGTGCATAGACGGCCACGTCTGGGGGCCGGAGGTCTCCAGGGCCCGCTACTGGGAGGCGCGCTGCCTGGAGAAGGCGGGCCGGAGGGAAGAGGCCCTGGCTCTGTACGGGGAGCTTCGGATACGGCACCCCGAAAGCTACTACAGCGTTCTCGCGGAGAAACGGATAGGGGGTGGTCCTCTGGTTCTGTCGCCTGCTGCGAGCGATCTCACGGCCCTGTCCGAACAGGACTTCCTCCGGCTGCAAAGCTCCTGCTGCCGGCTTCCGGACCCGATCGTGCCCGTGCTGCTCGAAGTCGGGCTTCCGGAGGAAGCCGCGGCCCGGCTCGACTGGCTGCGGACCCGGAGCGAAGCGATCCAGTCGCCTCTGGACGCATGGATCGAGGCCTACGCACGCGTCGGCGCCTGCGGCACGGCCATGCGGATCGCCCGGGAGTCCGGAATCCTCGACCGACTCCTCAGCGAATACGCGGCCGGTACGGCGGACGGGCAGGCCCGGGCTTCGTTGCAGAACCTGTTCCCGGTCGCCTATTGGGACGTCGTCCTGGGAAGGGCTCGGGAAAACGGTCTGGACCCGTTCCTCGTGCTGGGGCTGATTCACCAGGAGAGTCGGTTTGCAGCGGATGCCGCTTCTCCGGCCGGCGCCATCGGTCTCATGCAGATCATGCCTGCGACCGGCGGCCGGGTCGCCCGTGAGATCGGACTGAAAGACTTCAGCCAGGCGCGATTGTGCGACCCGGGCGTCAACGTCAACATCGGAACGGCCTATCTGTCCGGTCTGGTCCGCCGCTACCAGGGCGCCTGGCCCAAGATTCTGGCCGCCTACAACGCCGGTCCGGACGCGGTGAAGAAGTGGATCGATTCGATGCCGAGTGCGGCGCCGGACGAGTTCATCGAAGGGATCACCTACAGCGAGACGCGGATCTACGTCAAGAAAGTCTTCTTCAACTGGTCGCTTTACTCCCGTCTCTACAGGTCCCGGCCGGAAGAGAGAGTGGTCCAGACGGCGGCGCCCGGGAAGCTCGAAGACTCGGAGCTGTGAGGCCGCCGGGCGCGCGCATCGAGCCGCCCGTGAATTTCCTGAACGGCGCTTGAGGAGCGTCCTTGGGGCGCGCTTTTCCCGATTGACAGCGGGAAGCGAATTACCTATTTTGTGCACGTCAGTTCCAACTTCGCATCGTCCCTGCCCGGGCTAGGACACCCTTTGACTGAGAAAACCGCTACACCGACGACTGCAAAAAACCGCTCCCGCAGGGTGTCCCTCAAGGAACGAGACCGGCTCATCGAGCAATACGCTCCGATGATCAAGCATCTTGCCTTGCGCATCGCCATGCGCCTGCCCAGCCACATCGAGCTGGACGACCTGATCAATTCGGGCGTCATCGGCCTGATGGATGCGATCGAGAAGTTCGATCCCGAAAAGGGGGTGCGGTTCGAGACCTATGCCGAATTCCGCATCCGCGGGGCGATCCTGGACGAGTTGAGAGCGCAGGACTGGGTCTCCCGCTCCGTCCGCCAGAAGGCCAACCAGCTGAGCCGCGCCTATGCGGATCTCGAGCAACAGCTGGGCCGGGCCGCGACGGACGAGGAAGTGATGGGCACCCTGGACATGGACCGGGAGTCCTTCTACAAGCTCCTCGATCGAGTGCGGTCCATCTCCGTCATCAACTGGGAAGACATCACCGGCAGGGAAAAGCTGGACGGCAGCAAGGGAGAGATCCCGTCGGATTTCTGGAAAGGAGCGGACCCGTTCCGGGACCTGAACGTCAGGCGGATCCGCCAGGTGCTCCAGCAGGCCATCGAAGCGCTTCCCGAGAAGGAGCGGATCGTCGTCTCACTCTACTATTACGCCGACCTCAACATGAAGGAAATCGGCGACGTCCTGAACATCACCGAATCCCGCATCTCTCAGATCCACACCAAAGCGGTGTTGCGCCTCAGAGGCAAGATCATGTCTTTCTTCTCTTGAGGCTACTCGCCTCCCGGTCATTCCGGCGCAGGAGGGTGTGGCGCAATTGGGGCGACCCATGCGTTGCCCGTCCCGGGATCCAGAAGTCTGCATCAAGTAGGTGAGACCGGTCGGTCGCACTCTGCTGCGATCTGAAACGAGTGCGGTGGGTGTGCCGACGAGGAGGCGAGGGCGAGTCGCGGAGGCCGTCCCGAGTCCCGACAGGCCGGAGCGTTCTGAGCCCGAGACGATCGAGGGCGGTACACCCACTGCACGTCGGATCGCCACGCTCGCCAGGTTGCAGCCGTGGTCGGTGGACACGCCTGCGGCTTTGTCCACCCTACCGAGTGCTCATGCGGTCCGGGGGCGACGTATGCAGCGCCCCTGCAAGGCCCCGCTGGCTTAAAGCCTTTCGCGCACCAGCTCCGAAAGCCGCTTCAAAGTCTCCATGGCGGCCTCCGCCTCCGGCTCTTTCAAGGTCCCCAGCCCGCAGCTGGTGGTGATCACGAGGTTCCGTCTCAGCAGGGCCTCGGGGACGCCCTTTGCGGCGAGGGCGCGGATGCCCTGCTCGAGAAGCGCAAGGAGCTCCTCAGCCGCATGCCCCTGATAGCGGCTCTCGCTGGGAACCATGCCCCAGGCGAGAAGGCCGCCGCCGCCGAGGAATCGGGCCACCGAGTCTGCATAGAGCCCGAGCGATTCCCGGTAGAGGAACGCATCGAAATTGATGATCTCCACCCCGGCTTCGATCAGCAGGCTCCAGTCCGTGTTGCCGCAACAGTGACTGCCCACCAGGGCACCCGCGGCGCGCAAGGCGCTGAAGATTTCCCGTAGATGGGCCACGGCCTGCTCGCGCGAAAGACTGATGAGCGCGGCCGATCCGAAGGACGCCAGGATCGGCTCGTCCACGAAGAGGATCGTCTTTTCCGCCAGAGGACGGAGCCGCTCGAGCTGCCAGCGGCCCTTCATGAGGATCGACTTCCGTACGACGTCCGAAAGAGTGGGGTCGTACAGGGCCGGCAGCCCTTGCTCGTCCAGGAGGGACAGGCCGAACGTCAGGGGACCGGTGACCTGCCCCTTCACGAATGGAGGCTTGTCGTCGGCCCGGCCGGACAACCTCTCCACAAAGGCATGAAAGCCTCGCGCGTACCCGGGCGACAGGGCGAAGGCGCTGAGGTCGCCGCTCTGCTCGGCGCCCAGTTGCGCCTCGTAGAAGGACGTGACCTCCTCCAGATGCTGCTCGGGTCGGACCAGAAAGATGCGCCTTCCTTCCCGGTCGATCCGCACGCAGGGAACGCCTTCGGCGAACTGGGCGATCATCGTCTCCTGGAAGCCGCGGGAGGGCAACTGTGGCCAGCAGGGCGCCTCCGGGCAGGCCTGCAGCATGATTTCCAGCGCCCGGTCCGGGTCCTGGTGAGGGAGGGTGCCGATGGCCAGAGCGATTCCCGGGGGAACGGAAGCCTCAGCGTCCGCAAAATCCGGCTCGGGTCGTGAGGCGGGGTGTCGCATGAGGGCGTCTCCTCTCGGATCTTTTCGTCTTGGCGTGCGCGGATCCGGCAGTCGGGGGAAGATCGGAAGCTCTCGAGAGAGGCGGCGCCCGGGACAGGGCGGGCTTCATTCGCCCTCAGGAGGAAACAGGCCCTCTTCCTCCTCGTCCTCCATCTCGGCTTCTTCTGCGTAGAAGTCCCGGAGCGTTCTCGACAGGTGCCAGAGCCGTTCGTCGATGAGGTGGTTAAGGGTATCCGGCGGGTAGGCTCCGTCCGGCCCCCGCTGCCCGGAGGGCAGCCCGGACAGGATTTCCATGGCTTCGTCCACGGTGTTGACCGCATAGAGATGGAATTTTTCCTGCTCGGCCGCCTCGACCAGCTCACGCGGCAGCATGAGGTCCTGCACGTTGGAACGGGGAATCATGACCCCCTGGCCGCCCGTCAGCCCCCGGCGCCGGCAGAGCTCGAAAAATCCGGCGATCTTCTCGTTGACGCCGCCCACCGGCAGGACCTCTCCCTTCTGGCTGATGGCCCCGGTCACCGCGATCCCCTGCCGGAGCGGCACGCCGGCCAGGCTGGAGAGGAGCCCGCAGATCTCCCCCAGAGAGGCGCTGTCGCCGTCGATGTCCGTGTAACACTGCTCCAGGCAGAGGCTTGCGCTCAGGTTGAGCGGCTTGTCCTGCGCGTAGCGGTCCCGCAGGAAGCCGCAGAGGATCAGAACGCCCTTGTCGTGGATCTTTCCGCTCAGGTTGGCCTCGCGCTCGATATTGATCACGCCGGAGCGGCCGAGCGCCGTCTGTACGGTGATCCGGCAGGGCTTCCCGAACATGTAGTCTTCCGTATCGTACAGGGTGATGCCGTTGACCTGTCCCGTGACCGATCCGTCCGTCTGGATGAGGATGGACCCGTCGTCGATGTACTCCTGGATCTGCTCCTCCGGCAGATTCCTCCGGTACCGGCTTTCCCTGAGGCACTTCTCCACGTGGCGGTCCATGACCAGGTCAGACGCTTCCTGCTGGGCCCAGTAGGCGGCTTCCCGGACGAGATCGGCCAATCCTTCCCACTGTGCCGAAAGCTTGTTCTGCCTCCCGGTCAGCTCCGCACCCGCTTCCAGGAACACGGCTGCTCCGGTGCGGTGGAAGTGGGGCAACCCCTCCTTTTCGCAGCAGTGCCGCAGGAAGCCGAGATAGGCGCGCAGATGCTCCTCGGTGCGGCTGATGTGGCTGTCCATGTCGGCGCGGAACTTGAAGATTTTCGTGAATTGCGGGTCCTTGTCGCAGAAATCCTGAAACAGGACCTCGTCCCCCCAGGCGATCACTTTCACCTGGATCGGAATCGGGTCGGCCCTGAGCAGGAACCCGTCGTTGCCCATGACTTGTTCCGAAACCGGCAATTCCAGCAGATTGTACTCGAGGCATCGTTTCAGATGCTTCCAGACACCCGGCTCACGGGCGACTTCCTCGAAGTCGAGGATCAGGAAACCGCCGTTCGCCCGGAGCAGGGAGCCCGGTTGAAAGCGGACCGGCGCCCAGCGCGGCGAGCGGCCCGAGTCCATCGGCCGCACGCAGTATCCGAAGAGGTTCCAGAAAGTAGGATTGGGTTCGAAGACGATCGGAACCTCCTTGCCCGCGGATTCCAGCAGGAGCTGGGGACGATAGATGGAGCAGAGATCGGGCTCCTCCTCGAAGGCTCCGTCTCCCGGGCACGCGTGTGCAGCCGGTTCCGGCCGGAGCCTCACCTGCAGCATGCGCTCCAGGTCCCGTTGCAGCGATTTCAGAAAAGCGTCCAGGTACTGGAGGGTCTCCTTCTCCCCATACTCCAGGCGCAGTGCCTTGGCCCGGTCTTCCAGCCACAGGTCGAGCGATTGCCGGCACCTCCTGTAGAGGCCGTCACCCTCCGGGTCGGCTTCCTGCTCGGCCGCAGAGCGCGGCAAGGCGAGGTCCTGGGTGAGCTCCATGCCCGCCCTGACCGTTTCCTCGACCGCCTCCTGAAAGGCTCTGCCTTTCCCTGGGGGCAGCAGGATCCAGATCGGGCGCCAGGGTTCCTCGAAGGAGATCGTCGAAAGGTAGTCGCCCGGAATTCCGTTGGGTCTCGCGCTCCGGCTCAGGACGGCCTCGATAAGTCCCTTGCGATCGGTGCCGGAAGGGCCGCAGACGAAGACGTGACCCGAGTTCTTCATCCGGATGCCGATCGTCAAGGCCCGGGCCGCCCTGGGCTGACAGAAATCCACGGCAGCCGGCTCCAGCTCCTGGGTGGACTCGAAAGGCAGTGTGGCCGGATCGATCTTCCAGCGAAGCTGACCGGGGCTCAGCCGGCACGCCGCTGAAAGAGGCGTTCCGTTATTCGAGAAAAGCTCTGCTTCCATGGGAGGTTTTCTTCTTGACGGAGAGGGGTTTCTATGGTTGCTGCTCAAAGAGGCTCACAGAGGCCCTGGTGGATCCAACAATCCAAGAGAATCTTACCACAGGGCTTCCGAAAAGACGACGATCGGCTAAATCCCTGATAGGGCATACATTTCAGCTCAAAGAGAGCGTCTCGACGGAGCGCCGGGCCGCAGCCGCCGGGCCTTCACGGCTCGGCACAGGGGAACCACCCTGTTCGATGCGCGGCCCGAGCGGTGCGACCCGCAGGCGGACCTCTAGCGACCGGCGCCGTACCGGGGCAAAGGAACAACCACTCTCTCCGGGCCCATGAAGAGCCGGAGCACCTCCTCCCCTTCCATCCCCGCAGGCTTCAGATGGGCGCGGACGGACGTGGAAGCGAGCAGCTGCTTTCTTGCTTCTTCCACGAGGTCATCCGGGAGAGCCTGGTGGGTGGAAAGCTCGAGGCGGCCACCCCGGAGAAGGAATCGGCTGTACCGGCAAGGCCAGTAGACGACGGAGGGGCAGCTCACGTGGAGGATGTCGTCCTCGAGAAGGTGGGCGCAGAGGTGATGGTGACCGGTCACCACGAGGCAAACGGAAGGGAATCGCCGCAGGGTGGCCAGCACCTGGTGCGCGTTGCGGACCACGAACCCTTTCCAGTCCCCCACCTCGTCCCAGGGCAGGTAGGGAACGAGACCGTGATGACTGATGAGGATCGTGGGTATTCCGCGATGGCTTTCGAGATCCTGTTCCAGCCACTGCAGCTGGCGCGCCGAGATCTCCCCTTCGTGCGACCCGGGCACGGTGCTGTCCAGCCCGACCAGATGCCAGCCCCTCCCCGGGTCGGCCGACCAGTATGCACGGCCATCTCGAGGACCGTGCCCCTCGAAGGCGGATGCAAACGAAAGCACATCGGCCGGCCCTCCGCCGCTCGAGCGCGCCGGAGCGTCATGGTTGCCAGGGACCACGAAATAGGGCACCCGGAGCCCGCCGAGGATCTGCTTCAGCTGCTCCAGGACGGGCGGAGTCGGGTTGGCCGTGAGGTCCCCGGTCAGCACGACGAAGTCGAGCGCCTCCTCCCGGTTGAGCGCGTCCACGATTCCCGGCAGCGCCTCATGGCTCGAGCTGCGCTTGCCGATGCCGCGGGTTCTTCCGCTGCGGGCGTCGTAGGCGAAATGGAGATCGCTCAGGTTCACGAAACAGACGGAATCGGTCTCGCCCTCGGCCCGGGCGACGGCGCGGCGGCTGCCGGATTCCGCGGCCTCAACCGGGGAAGGGAAGCGGGCATCGGAGAGCCCCTGCTCGCAGGATCCTTCCACCGGCCGCCAAGAGGAGGCGGCGATCAGCAGAAGCACGAAAAGGCAATAAGACTTGGCACGAGTCATGAGGATCATTTCGGCGCTCGCCGGTGGAGAGCGGATGCCCGGGGCCGGAGCTCGAGCCCGATCGAAGGCATTCTAACCGCCGGGGAGGCGGTGTCAAAGGGAGTGTCAGCGCCCAGTTTTCAGCTCTCAGGCCTCCCCCGGCGCTACAAGCCGAGACGAGAAGGCTGTGGCAGAAATCGCCGTCCCTCTCTTGCCGACAACCGGCGACTGACAACTGGCAACTCGCCAGGACGTGCGCAACGCCGCAGATGGGCGTTTATCGACAGCTCGCTCCCCAAAGGGAGTTGAAATGATTCGTCCTTACTGTTATATGATGCAGATCATGCGAAAGCCTTCCGGAACAGTGCTGATCGGGCTCGTGGCGGTCCTCATCTCACTCGCCGGTCACGTCCGGCACGTCCGCGGCGATGTCTACGTGTACGCAAGGCAGGTGGCGCTGAGGTGGAACCCGGCATCGGGTTGCACGGACCGTTACGAGCTGTTCGTGTCCAAGAACGATCAGGCATACACCAGAGAGGCCGGATCCATCCGCCCGAACGGCGCTCGGCCCGTGTGCCACACCCTTGAAGTGGCAGACGGCTCGTCCTATCAGGTGCGCGTGCGGGCCGTATGCGAACCGTATGGTCCCGGTCCTCTCTCGGATCCTTCGGAGCGGTTCATCGTAAGGCTCACCGCCTCAGGGGAACCGCCCGGGCAGACGGACCCGCCGCCCGGCGGGGACCCCGGGCCGGATGACGGAGGCGGTCTTCCCCCGGATCCGGGTCCCCCCTGCACCGATCCGCCGTGCCCGGTGGCGAGGGCCGGTCGCGATTTCAGGGCGCCCCTCGCCGGCCCGGTCGTCCTGGACGGATCCGCAAGCTACGAGCCCGAGGGAGGCGCCCTGCTCCTGACCTGGAGACAGGTCGTGGGACCGGAGGTGCTTCTGGAAGGTGCCACCACGCCTTCCCCCCGATACGTCCCTCCGTCCGCGGGGACGTATGCATTCGAGTTGGTCGCCTCCAACGGCGCTGCGCGAAGCGAGCCGGACAGGGTCACGGTCCAGGTGGTCGAGTCCTTCTGTCCCGGCGACCTGTACCCGCCCGGGAGCCCCGACGGAATCCTGGACGCTGGTGACGGCCTGATGAGGTGGTTTTTTCTCCAGGGCATCCTGGTTCCTTCTCCCGAGGAGAATGTACACCTGGACTTGGGGCCTTTCACCATTGTGGACGGCAGCGCGGTCCCGGTGAGCATCCGGCTGCAGCCGGACGGGCGGCTCGACGATGCGGACGAGCAGGCCTTCGAGGGACTTCAGACGGGCCGCTACGCAGTCGCTGCCTGGGAGCTCGCGGTCGACTGAGAGGACCGCCGGTGCGTCACCCGGACGGCGCTCCCCGGTCAAGGCCGGGTTGCGGCAGGTGTCGCGGACGATCGCCCGCCCGCTTCGAGTGCTCCTCACCACACGATCTTCACACTCTCCGTGACCGTCCGCGACGCCCGCGGAGCCGGGTCGGCAGCCGCCTGCGCGCTTTTCAGGCCGGCTCGGAACCGAGTTGAATCAGCACTCCTGTTGCGTTATTCTGCACTCGACCGATCCATCGACATCCTGTCAACGAACCGAGCCATGCCGCTTTACTCCTTCGAAGATCTCACTCCGGCCGTGGCCGAGGACGCCTTCGTGCACCCGGAAGCGGTCCTCATCGGGGCGGTCACCATCGGCAGCCGATGCTTCGTCGGTGCCGGAGCCGTCCTGCGCGCCGATCTGGCGGAGATCCGCGTGGAAGACGGCTCGTGCGTGCAGGAGAACTGCGTGGTCCACGCCGCTCCGGGTCTGGGCGTTCTCATCCAGCAAGACGTGATCGTCGGCCACGGTGCGATTCTCCACGACGTCACGATTCGGCCGGGCGCGGTCGTGGGCATGGGGGCCGTCCTGCTCGAAGGAGTCGTCGTGGAGAAAGGGGCGATGGTGGCCGCCGGCTCCGTGGTGCCCAGCCGCTTCGTGATTCCGGCCGGCAAGATCGTCGGAGGCAATCCGGCCAAGGTGGTGAAGGACCTGCCGGAGAGCTACCGCGAGTTCTTCCGGGCAGGGCTGGCCCTGTACCAGGGGCTGCCGGAGCGTTACCGGAAAGGGCTGCGCCGGATCGGCTGACCGCCCGGATGCGGCTGAAACGTTGGCGTCCTGCGGCCCCGGATGAGAGGGTGCCGACAGCCTCATTAGGAGAGACGAATGAAGGTATGCCCCGAATGTAAAGCGGAGTACGAGGACTGGGCGGAGGAGTGTTCCGACTGCCTCGTGCGGTTGATGTCCGAGTCCGAATACCGGGAGCGGAAGAAAGAGGAGGAGGAAGAAGAGCGGGTGCGAAGGGACCTGTCCCAGGCGGACTTCGTCTCCGTGAAGATTGCCGACAACGCGTTCGAGGCGGACCGCATCCGGGGCGTCCTCGAGGAAGCGGGCATCCCCGTACTGGTGCGCACCTTTCACGACACCGCTTACGACGGGCTCTATGTGGCGCAGAAGGGCTGGGCCTACCTCGAGGTCCCGCGCAAGGAAAAGGAAAGAGCGCAAGGGATCGTCCAGGAGTTCTGCCGCGACTTTCCGGGCGGGCTCGACGAAGCGGTGGCGGGCTGCCCCGGGTGCGGCCGGGAGCTGGGGCCCGACTCCAAAGTCTGTCCGCACTGCCGGAGGCCCGTCGAGCAAGGGTCTCCTTCCGAAGAGACTTGAATCTGGCCGATCGACATTCTTGAAGAAGAGCCTTTCCCAAAGGCTCGATTTCAGAGGCTGTTCAAAAATGCCCGGATGCAAGGCAGGCGAAGTCCTGAGGAATGAGGCGTACATGGGAGTACGCCGCAATGACCCCGGCTTTCGCCGGGGCAGGCTGCCCCAGGACCTCCACGCCGCATGAGCGCAACGCCGCAGATGGGCGTTTTGGGACAGCCTCTGAGGAGCCAATCGGCATGCAGGAAGTCGAGGTGCCTGATCTGGGCAGGGCGAGCATCCTGACCTTGATGCTGAAGCAGATCCTTGACCGCAACCTGCAGGATCCCAGGAAGCGCGACCGGATGCGGAACAAGGTCCTGACCGTGCAGCTCCGGGTGAGACGGATGCTCACGACGCTGTTCTTCGAAGCCGACCGGGTGCGGGCCGAGGACGGCGCCCACGGCCGGCCGAACATCGAGATCTCCGGTGACATGTCCTCTCTGCTGAGGGTGGCTCTGGGAGCAAACCCGCTCCGGGACATCCTGAAGAGAAGGCTCGAGGTTCGGCTACGTGGATGGAGGGGCTGGTTCTTCGCGCTCCGGTTCCTGCCGCTGATGCAGGTCGGCCCGTCGCCCGAGACGGCGGGCCGCACGGAATCAGACGGCGGCTAGGAGGCTGTCCAAGAATTCGGCTCCGGGAGGCTGTTCAGAAATGTCCAGATGCAAGGCGCGCGAAATCCTGAGGAATGAGGCGTACATGGGAGTACGCCGCAATGACGAAGGATGAGCGCAA
>JBFLZG010000150.1:0-34141 GCA_040756235.1 bacterium
CCCATCTGCGGCGTTGCGCTCGTCCCTCGTCACTGCGGCGTACTGAAATGTACGCCTCATTCCTCGGGATTTCGCGCGCCTTGCATCTGGGCATTTTTGAACAGGCTCTCGAACTGGGGCTTGTGGGGCAAGCTCTATGTAAGCCCCGCGGAGCGGCTGGCGGGGTTCATGGATAGTGAAAGGCAGAACAACAGTAGTCTCTAGCGACAGTGACAGCCACCGTGAGAAAGGGGGCGCAAGAAGATCAACGGACCGAGGCTGTGCGGCTCAGTGATCCTGCACCACATATTTTGATCTGCGGAGGGCCTCGTGATGAGTAAGACGAAGAGATCGCTGCGTATTGGGTCTTGTACCTCTGCTACTTCGGGAGTGCCAGCGGCGTTCCTGGTCCTTGTGCTGACAGGCTGCACGAAACCTCTGCCCGCCCCAGTCTATCCCGACGGGTACACACCTGTTACCCAGTTTAACACAGATTCGTGGAATTACGATCTGCACCATGAAAGCAACTTCATGTACGGGCAGATGTGGTACTTCAATTTCGTAGATGAGGCAAATGACATAAGCGGTGTTGTGTCTTATGGTGCGAACGTATCGGCGAACCCTTTGATCTCGAGTCAGTCGAACTATGCGAATGCCATGGCCATGCTCATCCCGAACCCGGCCGCGGGAGCTCCGTTCCGTGTATGGAGCGAAAAGTATCCCATGAGTGAATCGGGAAATTTTTACGGGTCGTCAACTTTCAGTGAAGGCCCGGGAGTACATGAACTGGAAAACCCGTCCGGCTACATCGATGTGCTCGATCCTGCTGATCCAGAGGGAGACATCCTCGCGAACACGTATCACATAGTTGGCAGCGTGTCGGAAAACGGCAAGATGATCGCCTGGGATCTCACGTATGAGCGGCTGGGAGCGCCGGGCTGGATTCCCTGGATGGATTGGCCGTTTCCTTACGTTTTGGACTTGTTTGGTCCCTCTTGGATGACCTACACGATGAATATGAGCAGCGCTAAGGTGAATGGGACCTTCGTTACCTATGATGGAGAGGAGCTGGTCACCTATGACGTCGTGAATGCGAAGGGATACCACGATGGGTTTTACGGTGAACTTCTCTTTACGAATATCGCGTGGAACTGGGCGGACTACAAGCAGTGGGATGAGTCGGGGAATTTGGATTTTTCCACGGTGGTCCACAAGCCTTCTGGGCCGGCTTATGCCTGTGAGGGGGGATGGGACGAGTGCCTGCCGGGTAATTTGAGGGTCTACAATGAGGGTACCGTCTACGACTTCTATCGGTCTGAGATCAATATTCACTATCTTACCTGGGCCCACGATGAGGAGTTCAACGCCGATTACGCTACCGAGGAGATCATTACTGGAGAAAATGATGCTAACTACTTGTGTCTCCACTGGGAGGAGTTGCCGGGCCGGTTGGAAAAGGCACTGTGGGATCTTCCGGACCCACTTCCAGACAACAGGACGTTTGAAATGATTTCCCAGTTCGATGGTGCGTTTTATGAAAAAAGCGCAGGAGGCGAGTGCGGGGAGTGTGCGAACGCGTGCGGTGCCGAATGTCCGGCTTGTGGGACCTTAATAAAGAATATCGATGGCGTGGGGTGGTCGGACTATGTTTCACTGCCTTCGGAGTGAGAGGACGTTGAACTCAAACGCTACCGGCCAGCATTGAGGGGCGGCCAGTTTGGCCGTCCCTCTTTCTTTTATGCGCCGAGCACGGCGCGCAGCGCCGATCAACTGGGACCTCGCCTACGAGCGCGAAGGAGCGCCCGCCTGGCGAGCTTTCTTGATCAGCCCCCAGCCCATGGGTCCGGCTTCTTGGGATCAAGATGGAATCGCTCCGGGTGAACGAAGTCCTCAGCGGGCCTCCGTGGCGGCGCCGGAGGGATGCGCGCAGGATACCCTAGGGGAATCATCAGCACCACCTCGTAGCCCTCCGGCACTCCCAGGATCTCCCTGGTCCTGTCGTGGTCGAAGAAGCCTGTCATGACCGTCCCAAGGTTCAACCCGTGCGCAGCCAGGCATAGGGTCTGCGCAGCCACACCCAGGTGAAACATGAACCACCAGTCTCCGAACTTCGTTTTCGCATGACCCCTGCACGTGTCCGGGATCCCCAGCCTGGCGCACAGGACGATCAGGACGGGAGCTTCCGCGACCGAACGGCTCGCCGGGTTGCTCGTACCCATGGTTTCCCGGAGCTTGTTCTTGGTTTCCCGGTCTTTGATCACGATGATCTCCCAAGGCTGGATGTTGCCTCCGGAAGGCGACCATCGGACCGCGTCGAAGACCTGCGTCAGAAGCTCTTCCGGGACCTCCTGGTCGCGAAATCTGCGGACGCTCCGTCTCCCCTGAATGAGACCCAGCAAATCCATGCGATCGGCGCTTTCTTTCACTTTCTCCTCGGCCTGCCCGAGGCGGCCCGGGACTCGCACGTACCCCGGGACAGTCCCCGGTGGATCAGATCGAAGCAAAGCAGAAGGACCTCTTCAATGTTGCTCTTGCGCACCTTGAGCCGCTCCCGGGTGAGGGCAAGCTGCGTGATCCCGCTGAACGCTCCCCAAAGGATATCCGTAACGCTCCAAGCATTGGTCGCAGACAAGTAGCCTGCGTCGATCAGCTTCTGAATCTCGCTGCTCAGGAGTTTCAGGATGGTCGTCACGCGCATGTTGATCAGCTTGAAGAGTTTCGGCGACAGCTTCGCCTGCATGTCCTCCTGCTGCATGATCATGAAGATCCGGAAGTAGTCCGTGTGATCCCTGTAATAGGTAAAAAATGCCCGTGCCGTCTCCCGAAAAAATTCGCCCGGCGAAGGACTCCGCTTCAGCATGCCCTCCAGCAGCTCGATGAGGACGTCCAGGCCTTTGGCAAGCAGGGAGTAGTACAGTTCCTCCTTGCTCTTAAAGTAGATGTAGATCGTTCCCTTGGCTAGCTCTGCTCGTTCGGCGATCTGATCCATCGTAGTCGCAGAGAAGCCCACTTCGTGAAACACCTGGTGGGCTGCATCGAGGATCTGCGTTTCTCGCAGCAGCCTTTCCCTTGCCTTACGCTCGGTGATACCCATGCTTCTTGTCACTCCCTCCGGTCCAGGACTCCCAGGTGTTCGAAGCGCAAAGTTGCATTCTGGAACAGATCGGTTTGCGAAAACTCCGCACCATCCTCGGCCACGTGACGTCCGTAAATCCGCGCAGGCGCCACGCAACCTGAAGAACGGCCTTCTTCACGAACCACCACTCCGTCCTTCACAAGGCACCAGCAGTCCGCAAGCGCGCAAGCCGCTTCTCGCGCCTCCATGCCAGGTCTGAGATCGTAGATGACCGCAGAGGCCCTTGCGCCGGGGTTCAGATGTCCCAGATCAGCCAGTCCCAGAAATCGCGCAGGGGCCAGACGAGTGAGCCGGGCCAGATCGTAGAGCCCGATCATCTTCCCGTCCAGGGAACCCTCGATCTCTGTGGGCCTGGATGCCGGGTTCAAGAGCCATGTCACGATCTGCGGCATCCCACCGAACTGTCCACCCGAAGGGCCGGAGGCAGAGAGGCTCAGTCGCCACGACGATGGGTGCTCGCTCAAAAGGGACCATCCCGCTTTCACAGGCTCTTCGTCAAGGGACTTCCGCGCGACGAGGAATGCAACAGGAGACTGCAGGCCGAGGTCGATGCTGAGAGGAGCGATTCCTGACCCATCCGGAGAGACGACCAGGAGCTGGTCCCGGCCGGTGCTCACACCCAGGTCAGCGCTACCGCCGCTCTCCAGAAAACCCCTCGCCTTCTCCAGAGATTCCCTGCAGTCCAGTGCCATGGCCAGGTTGGCGATGTGGAATCGCTCGGGCCTGGGTATTTCGTTCTCCAGGAGTCCCGGCATTCCCCACAAACTGATCGGAAAGATCTCAGGATCCTCGAGTTGCGCGAGGAAGGAAAGCACCCTCTTCGCACTCAGGTTTTTCTGCATGTAGTGCCGCTGTCGGTGACGCAAGAAGGGAAAGGGGAGGAACAGCCCCATTGCGCCGCTGGCTTCCATCAAGGCCCGTGCCATCCTGCAGAACTCCGCAGCGTTATTGGCCCTGACGAGATGGCCCATGTCCCTCAGATCCATCGCCACACCACAGGACTTATCCACATAGGGAATCCGAGCGAGCCAGTGATGGACGAAGCCCGAACTCAGCAGGGTCATGAGGGGCTGGTGAACATGGACGTAGCCCATGTTCGCGTATATCCGGCCGATCTCCTCGAGAGCGGGAAGGACGCCGGACATGCGCAGGTGGAACTGGCCGGGGATGGCAAGCTGACAGCAGGGATCGATTCCTCCCGCAAGCAGGGGACGGCCCTCGGCCTCGATCGTGAGCCCGGGATCCGAGAAGGGCTCGCTCACTCTGTCGCCGGCAAGATACAGGTCGCGGATCTCACCTTTCCACTCCTGGGAAGGATCATAGATCCTTGCGGATTTGATCAGGATCTTCTCCGCGGACCGCATCTATCCGACCTCTTCGAGAAGTCTGCCCAGGACCTCCGCAGGCGCAGGGTACGGGCATGGTGCCAGGCCCTCGATGGCAGCCGCCTTCAGGGGCAGGCCGTCTGCCCGGAAGAACACGCCGTCGGTTTCAAATCCCGGCACGGCTGCCGAGATCACGAGATGGCCCCCATCGGCGGGAACCTGCCGGAAGGGGTCGAGAACGATCCTGGGCTTGCTCGTGAGGGGCTCCGGAAGTTCCAGGTTCCCCATCAGCCTCCCTTCCGAAGGCAGGACGAGAACGCTGCCAACCTGCCTTCCCAGAGACCTCCAATCCACGCTCTCGTCCGCCATCCCGGAGGATTCCGCCCGAAAGTCTGCGCCCCAAGCGGTGCCTCTCTGTTCCAGACAGATCTGGCAGAAGCCCTCTGCATTGGATCCTTTCTTCCAAAGAGGGAGAACAACCATGCGCCTTCGTCCCTCCGAATTGACCCGGGCGGACCACCGGAAGAGCGCATCCAGCGCCTCGTCGACGATTTCCTCGGGATCCACGAAGACGGCATGGAAAAAAGCCCTTTCCAACGCCCTGACCAGCATGGGGAAGTCTCGATGGTCAAATCGGTGCTCCGAAGACGGCTGCGCAAGAGCCTCGATGAAACGGCGGTCCTCGCCCGCGGGGAGGTCGAAGTATTGCTGGCACAGGGGTTCAATCACCTTCTTCCCGGAAGCAACTGCGGCCAGGTTCCGGTCATGGTTGCCCCGCTCTGTGAAGCGGCCCCGTGCAAAAAGAGAGTAGCGCGACAGATGCCGGTGGTGGGTCTCCAGCGGGTCGGCGCGCCAGAGGATGACCAGGTCAGCCTGGTCCCGAACCTCGTCGAGGATCGCGGTTGTCCAGCCAAAGCGTTTTGCCCGGCTGTAGAAACGCCGGATTCCATCGAATGCCCGCGGCAACAGAATCCCCCCGAGGGCCTCGGCCAAACGCAGGCAGACACGGATGGAGGCTTCGTCCAGGTTCTCCGCGCCGAGAATGAGGGGAGGCGTGTGAGCGCGCAGAATCTCGGCCGCACGCCTCACGTCCGCTCCCGACCGCTCCGGAGACGCCACTCGGGCTTGATTCCCGAGGGCAGTCGGGCGGAGCCGCCTCCAGCCGATCTCGCAGAGGTTCCTCGTGCGGACGACCTGGCCCCCTCGCATGAAAAACGAGATGTCGTCGCACAGGCAACTGCATCCGCTACAGACTCGGCTGTGCAGCTCCTGGTCGAAAGGGGTCGCAGGCGCCTCCTGTCCCGGCACCGTCACAAACCGGCCTTCCTCCTCAAGGGATTCCACGATGAATTTCTGTACGCTCAAGGGAATATTCCCACCCGCTCCTAGACCAGCTCCATGGCGTCCGTCGGACAGCAGTCCGCGCAAGCCTTGCAGGGCGGAGCAGACGGAATGGCCCGGTTGCAGCGCTCGGGATGCACGAGCTCGACCCGGGCATCGATGATCTCAATGACCGTGACATCGCCGCACCGGGGGCCCTTTCCCAGCGCCATTTCCCGGTTGTTCGCTCCGTGGACCGGGCAAACGCTGACACAGATCCCGCATCCGATGCACCGTTCGTTGTCCACGATGAGGCCCGTCAGTTCATTCTTGATTCCCTGCCCCAGCATCTCGTGCAGGCGGTTCTGCGCCGCCGCAAAATCAGGCTCGCTGAGTTTCGGGCAATCCCTGGGTGTCACGTCTCTCGCCAGAAGATACCCCGCAAAGCCCATGCAGTTCGTGCCGCACTCCCCGCAATTCGTCTTGGGTAGAAGCTCGTAGATCTCATAGATGGACCTGCGCGGCATCACCCGGCTTCCTCCACAGGGCCAGATGCGGTTCCTGGTGCGCGCCCCGCCCGTCTTCAGCCAAACTCCTCGGCCACGATCTTGTCCGTGGCTTTGTTGGCGATGTACGTGGCAAAGCCCGCCAGCTTCGGATTCGAGAAGTAGTGCTTGAACTCGTTGTCACGGGGCCAGCCGAGCAGACAGTCCACCTTGTCCCGCTCCGGATTCACGAGCCAGAGCTGCAACTGGTGATCCTTGATCGGGAAGAACCAGTCCTCCTTCTCGATCAGGAATTCGATCAGGTGGTGTTCGGAAACCGGCGGCAGGGCCAGCACATAGTCCGGGGCGTCCTTGCGGAAGCACTTGGCAGCCGCGAGCTCCCGGAAACCCTCAACGGCCTGGTTCACACCCTCCCGGACGACGAAGATCATCTCGAAATTCTTTTGCCCCTCGCTTCGCCGGGCGGTCAGGTCAGGTCTCATGAAACCGATTGGCACAGAGCGCGCGAGCTCATATCCGGCGTACTGGAGGAACTTCTCCAGGGTCCGGAGGAGATCTCCACGTGAGAAGGCCGGCTGTTCCTCATACGAGCGGTGCCAGCCTTCGTTCTGCTCTTGTTCCGGCGAAGGCACCTCACCTTTCATCGGGCCATTCCTCATTCGACTTGGGGATCCTGATCGGAACCGGTTCGCCGTTCACCCAGAATTTCGTGACGATCGGATGATTCACTTTCCTCAAGTACTCTTGAATCGCCTTCACATCCGTTCCGACTTCCTCGGTGGCGATCTTGTCGTAGATCTCCTCCGGGATGCACTCCGCAAGGAGCACCTTGTACTCCTTGGGCATCCAGACAATCCGGGTCCAGCCGCCGTCGCCCTGGAGAAATTTCTTCGACTTGGGCGTCCGGATCGACAGCCCCATCGTCCCGTGATTCTGGTTCCCGCCGCTCATGAACCCGGCCAGCTTGGAGAAGTTGAGCCCGATGGGCGTATCCCCTGGGTACCGGCGGTCCACGAGCCCGATCCCGTCCAGTTCGGGGATGTAGAACGCTGCCGCTTCAAAGCATCCGCAGTTGGTCTGGGGGTAGCGGAGCGCACTGTAGAGATTCACCTTCGTGACCGAACGGGAAGAGCGTTCGTATACCGTCTGGTCCACGCCCTTGTAGCGGCCCATGAAGGGATCGAGGCACTCTCCCTTGGGCATCACAAAAGAGTATCCGTAGGGATCGATCTCCACCGTGGCCTTTGCACCCAGGTAGCTCATGATCCCGCAATACGGGTTTCGCTGCGGCGTGATGCAGCAGACGTGGTTCGGAGCGAACGTCTGGCAGAGGGTGCAGCCGTAGAATACGTCCACATCCTCGTCTTCCAGGCCCATCAGCCGGGCGTCGTACGCCTCCCACTCAGGCCGGATCGTCGTGTCCAGAATCCGCTGGACGAGATCCCGTCCTCCTACTTCCGGGGCCCCGATGACGATCAGGACCTCGCCCTTCTCCACCAGGGGGAAATTGATCTTGGCCATCCCGAGCAGACCCTGACCCATCCGGTGCCAGTTGTTCTTGTGTGCGGTTTCCAGGTTCATCCGGATCCAGATCGTGTCGCGCGTGTTGACGAGCATCCAGCCCTCGCCCTGCTCGAAGGGCATGAAGCCCGCTCGGATCAATGGGTCCACGTGGTCCTCGGTGAGCTGGGGGCCCCAGCACCGCAACCAGATCCCGAACGGAAATGAGGAACCCGGCTCGACTTCCGCAATGTCCGGTCCGATCAGCTCGATCCGGCCATCCTCCACCTCCCCCTCTTCCTTGGCCACGTCCACATGAATGAAACTCTGGTAGCCGTGCTTCGGGCCGCCGAGCTCCATGTACATGTCGTCCTTGCGGATCTTCTGCCCCATCCACCGGGGCGAGATCTCGATCTGAACGCCGTCGAAGAGTTCGTCCAATTCGGTGGGAGCCTGAAAGACCCGACCTTTGGGCAAGGGTACCGCCGGGATGCGTATCATATCGCAGTGCCTCCTTGGACCGTCGCGTCATCGTTGGGCCGTCTGATTTCGCGCGTCACAATGCATCCATCAGATCATCCAGAGCCCGCTTCCACTCGACCAGCGGGATCTCCTCCATCGAAAGTTGAGCGCAAGCCAGCTTGCCCGGTCCCAGGTGGGCGACATGGATCGCCCCAGCACCCTCGACCAAGCCCTGAACCTGCCAAGGCGGATACCCCACGAGGAGAAGCAGGTCGGGCCGCTTCTCGACCAGCGGCTCCCGCCACTTCCCTTCGAGATATCGGAACAGTTCCGCAAGCCAGATCTTCTTGGTCTTGACCCGGCGGCTCGAGGCTTTCACAGCGGGCAGGACGTTTCCTGTGGCAGCCACCGGACAGTCGAGCTTCTCGGCCACCTCCAGAGCGTACTCGATCAGGCCTTTGCCGTTCAGGCTGAGCCCTGTGCAGCCCTCGCCGGCGACCACAAGCGGGTTCCTGTGCCGCCGGATGTAGCGGGCCCACCTTTGCGCATCGAACTTTGCCATGATCCTACTCCTTGACTGCTTCCCGCATGATCAGGCGTTTCAGCATCGTGGCGTATCGCCCCTGCTTGATGGCATATTGGTCCAGATACTCTTCCATCGAGACGAGATTTCCGTCCCGGTTTCTCACTTTACGGACCGTCGTGCGGTCCACGGCCCAGCCGTGCTCGTCTCGGAGGATCTTCAACAACCGCATACGCTTCATGACGTGGAGTTCCAGGGCGCTGCGCAGATAGAAGGTCCAGTCATCGGGCAGTTCGCCGAAGTATTTCTCGTGAATCTCGGTGTAGTTGTCGATGGTCGAGAGCCTGGGATCACGAAGCGCGCAAGTCGTAAAGCAGAGCTTGATCGCCATCGTCACGGCCTCTTCCTTGGTTTCCACCGGAAAAATGAGGTGAGGCGGAGAAGGGTCCACCTCCCGCGCGTCGCCGGTCAGGCCATCGTACATGCTCCACGTCGATCGGTCGTACTTGTTTCCCGCCAGCATGCGGCTGAACTTGAAGCCCGAAGGCCCGATCACCACCGGTGCGCCCGCCCGCGCAAAGCCGGAGGCCTTGACGAGCATCTTGTCCGAGGCAGGCCCCCAGATGATCACCGCAAACGGTGCCCGGTTGAGGCTGTAATCCGCGGCCTGATCGAAGTTCGCCTTGATGGAGACCCCGCCTCCGAGTTGGGCGAATTTGAACATCGAGGCCATGATGTGCGTGTCCGCCGAGCAGCCGCCGCAATTCACAAGCCCTTTCAGGGTGGCCATGCTCGGGTAGTTCTCCGGGAAGGGCCTGCCGGTCTCCTGGTCGATCCTGCGAGCCACATCCGCTGCCGCGCATCCTGCGGTCATGACCACGCAGTTCCGGTCGAGCAACTCCTTGGCCATTGCCATGAGATCTTCGTCCGACCCTGGGTAGTGCCCGCAGCCGAGCAGGGTGACCATGCCGGGTGCATTGCCACCGAGAACCAGGCCAAAGGTGAGATCCCGGAACTCGAGATGGCTCAGGGGTCCCCGGCCCGGCCGCATGAGGAACCGGTCCTGAGCGATCCTTTCCGACCCGCCCACGAGGAGCGCGTCCAGCACCGGGATCCCCTCCGGACAGATCCTTTCGCACTCGCCACAAAACAGGCACCGATCGAAGAGATCCTGAAGCGCTCTGCGGTCTCCGCTCTTCAGGGCCTTGCTGACGGGCAGCGAGTTGGGGCAACGGTGGAAACAGAGGTCGCAGGCCGTACACTGCGCCTGGGCCTGTTCCAGTGCGGCCGGGTCCGGCCTTTTGCTCGTCTTGCCTTTGAACCCCTTGAAGAACGCGGCCGCCACGTCGGCAGCCTTCTCCACGGACCGGACCGAGAGAGATTCAGCCCTTCTCAGCCTCTCGACGAGTTTCTCCACGGGTTCATTCGAGAGATCCGGGACCGGGAAGGAGGCGCCGGACCCGGACGCGAGCAAGGGAATCCCGACTCGCATGGCGTGACGGGCGATGTCCAGCGGATAGCAGGAGCTCGAGGCAACGATCAGATCCGGGATGCCCAGGCGAACAGCCTTGAGGGCTTTTCCCGTAGTCGTCAAAATCTTGCCTGTGGGATAGAAGCGCACGAGCTCGTGGCCCGCATTTCCAAGGCCAACGATCTCCATGTCGGCAGCCAGTCTCTCTTCTTCCAGGCGTCCCACGGTGTAGAAGATGGGAAGGCAACTGTCGCCGAAGAACGCCACGACCGGTTTGCTGCGGTCCACCGTGCCAAGCCCGACCGCGGTCCGCGCATCCGGGCAGGAAGCCATCTCCTTCACCGAGAGATTTCCGGTTGAGAGGAACTCGAAGCAGCAGATTTTCACCAGCTCTTCCACCTCTGTGGCCAGGAACTGAAGGGAGCCCAGGTGCAGGGCGCGGGACTCCAGATCGAGGGCATCTCCGGCCTGCTGACAGAGAACCGCAGTCTGCTCGATGAACTGGGCCTCTGCATACCGTAAGGCCCGGTCCAGGTCACCAATGTTCCCGGGCACGAAACCGGTGAGCACCGTAACGTTGCAGGACGGGTATGCGATCGACTTGCCCAGATCGATCACCTTCTCCGGCCCGAAGACCTTGAGCGCCTCGTCCAGGACTTCCCTGGCCACGGCCAGGGCCTTTCCCGCCCCTGACAGATGCTCCTCGAGATTTCTGAGCGCGAGGCGCATCGCCTCACCGCCCTTCCCATCCGCAGCATCCTTCCCATCCTCTCTCTGCGTGTACAGAGGACGGTATCGTTTCAACAGGATCCCGTCCCACTCGGCAAGATCCTCGGCCCTTGTAAAGGGCCGGATCCGGTTGTCGTACTGCTTGATCCGGGTCTCGATATAGTCGGTCTGCAGGATGCTCCTCACGAGCGTCTCGTTGCCCCGGATGTCCGGTGTGATCTCGCTCAAGTCGACCTTGATGTCGCCGACCGGTTCCGTGAGCTCCCCCTTCCCGGGCTTCTTGAACGACCGGAGTCTATCGCTCTCAACCTCTGACCGCCCGGATGGTTCCTGGGCGGATGGTCGATGCTCGTCCTTGTCGATGAAATCCGTCTCGGCCATGCATCTGGCGCAGACGATCCGCCGCTTCTGCGCAGGCCCCAGGGCGCCTTCGGTGCTGATGCCCTTGACTCTGTGGGAGGCAGAGATGTCTTCGGTCTGCACGACGTGACGGCACATCTCGCACAGGTCGATCCCGCAGACGGCGCACTTGTCCGAAGCCTCGTTCTGATTGCACACCTTGCAGGCAGTCCCCGCTGGCATCATCAGACTCCTTCTCGCAACGAGACGTCCAAAGACTTTCCCGTCACTCCTTCAGCTGCTTCACGTTCAGCGAACCATCGCATTGTGCTCTTCCATGAGGGCCTGCTTCATGCTCCTCGTGTTCGCGATCAGGGTCATCCTGCCTCGTCCGATCCGCGCGATGTTTCCCAGGAGATCGGGATCGGCGTTCTCCTCGTTGATGCAGATGCAGGATACGGTGATCCCCTTGCGAGCCGCCTTGGCTGCCTCCTGGACGGCGAACCTTGCTGGAGACGGATGGGGAGCCGTGGCATCGCCATCCGACACCAGGATGATATGCTGTTTGCTGTGCCCCCGGGAGTGCCTCGCGAACAGACCGCGGGCTGTAAGAAGGCCAAAGCCCAGGTTCGTGAAGGCGTTTTCGTGAAGGTCAAGATCCAGGATCTTCTCCGTGAGGAGGTAGGTGTTCGAGGAGAGATCCGAGACAACCTTGGCCAGATTGGAGAAGGTCACGAGTCCCATCCTGTCCCCATGACCCGAGGAGGCAAGCGCCAGGGCGATGGCGCTCTCCTTGGCATACCAGAGCTTTTCGAGCTGGTCCATGGTTCCCGACAGATCCAGGCAGAGAAGGATGTCCATCCGTGTCCGGATGTCCCGGGTCACCACCTGGAGGTCCTCTCGGGTGATTCGAGGGTGCCGGTTGCGGATCGCGCGTCGCAGGGTGTCCTTCAGGCTGAAATCCCTGTAGCAGTCGCCGAACCGCCAGGCCCGGGTCCCCACGACACGACCTTCACCGACCAGGCGTTTCCGGCCCGTCCTGTGCTTCCCGAGCCCCGCGAGCTGGTTCTCCTCCCAGGCCCGGGGCGCGAGCTTCTCCAGCAGCAAACCGATGCCCCTCTTCGAGAGTCTGTAACCCTTCTCCCGCCGGCACAGGATCTGCCGTTCCTCGAGCATCTCGACAGTCTGGACGAGTGCTTCGGCCTCGAGCCTCGCACGCATCTCTCCGGAAATCCTCTCGTTCCTCTCCCGGGCCTGCTCGATCTCGCAGAGAAGATCCATGGTCAGGTTGTCTTCCATCTGTCGATCCCGGATCCTCCTGAGCAGGTGATCGAGCATCTCCTGGTACAGACCGGCCAGGTGGGACTCCGGGAAGCGCTTGACGCGTTTCAGCAGGAGATCGAACAGGCCGAACTTCAGGGGCTTTCGGAAGTGGTCGATCCGAGCGATCTCGTCCACGATGGCCCGAACCTGATCCGGGGTCAGGGGGATCCGGTCTTTCTGTGCGGGTGCGATGCCCAGCACATCCCCGCAGATCTGGTCCACGATCTCCCTGGCCGAGCGGTTGGCAACGGCGTGGGCACCCACCTCCACCCGGTGCGGAAGGGCGGCCTGCGAGGCTTCCGGAATGAGGTCTTCGGGAGATGGGTCGCGAATCGTGTCCGAAAAGGAGGCCAGCAGTTCGCCATACCGGATCGCCCCTCGTGTGGACACCCCCCTGGAGAGGTCCTCGTGACAGCGCGTCCTCCGGACCACATCCATGGCGGGCCGAACCCAGCCCGCGGAATTCCGGCCGCCCGCCAGCAGACGGGTTTCAAACTCGCTGTCCCATGCGTTGTCCAGGGGAATCCAATCGAAATGGTCGGCCAAGTCCCCCGGCATGCTGCCCGATGCCGCGCGGGAACCGGTCGCCACGATCAGCACGTCCAGAGGGAGCAGTTCGTCCCGGTTTCCGATGGGAACTCCCCCGCCTGCGAGCCCCAGAAGGATTGCGTTGAGCACCCTCTCTGGAACACGGTCGATGAAATCGATGAGGAGCACGCATCCGTTGGCCCGGAGAAGTTTGCCGGGCACGAAGGCCCTCAAGTCGAAGATCCCGTGCTCCAGAGCCATCTGCGGATCGTAATCACCCACGAGGTCCGAAGCCTTCAGTTCAGAGCTTCCCGATACCTTTCGGATCCTTTCCGATCCGGGGAGGGTCTCGGCCCTCAGTTTTTCTCCCCTGGACAACCGCTGGCGGCACCAAGGACAAGGCGGCGTCTCCGGGCTGCAGTTCACCGGGCAGCCTGCCACAATCCGTCTGTCGGGAAGGAGATGGACCACTCTCTGCGCCAGGGTCGTCTTGCCAACCCCCGGCGGGCCGGCCAGCAGAAGGTGATGACCGACAAGCAGGGATGTCACGACTCGAGCCCGAGTGGCCGGGGCCGTGGAGATGCCGTCGAAAAGAATCTGCTCGACCCCGCTTACGCCGAGGCAGAACATACGGGCTCGCATTTCTTCACGCAGATCCATCACTCAGGGCCCTGCTGTCCCCTGGCCCGTGGCGAAACCTGCCCTGGCCAGTCGATCGGCTCGAATCGCATCGAGTCTCGCGAAAACATCCCGGGCCGCTGTCATCACGGGCCCGTCTTCGGGGAGCTCCCAGACGGACTTGCCCAGGGCGTCGTTCTCGGCAACTCTGGGGTCGAACGGCAGGAATCCGATCACTTCGAGTCCGGCCTCCAGCGCCTGCCTGGATAGGATCGTCCGGGTCTCTTCTGTAACCTTGTTCACGAGCATCACAGTCCGTCCAAACGTTACGTTCAGATCCTGCGCGAGCTGGGCGACACGC
Source organism: bacterium (assembly GCA_040756235.1). Taxonomy (GTDB): domain Bacteria; phylum Desulfobacterota; class DSWW01; order DSWW01; family DSWW01; genus JBFLZG01. Next base: position 14,121 of record JBFLZG010000150.1, read on the forward strand.
CGTGCGGTGCCAACCCCCCTGGCCGACGCGTCCGTGACCACGAGCATCACATCCACGTCTCGAGCGGTCCTCCTGGAGATGTGCTCCAGACCTGCCTCGGAGTCGATGACCACGGTGGGATAGTGGCGAGCTTGCATATCGATGATGCCGCGCAGGATGTGATTCACCGCGCAGTAACACCCCTCCCCTTCCCCACGCCCCATGACGAGAAGGTCGAACCCCTTCTGCTCGATGACGGCCTCCATCATCCGCTGCTCGAAGAGCCTCTCCGCGGTAACCGCCGGGCTATCGTTCCTGCGGCTCCGGTAGTCGAGGATAGATTCTCGGATCCCGCCCACCGTGACCTTCGCATCGATACCCAACGCCTCCGGAAGGTTGGAATCCGGATCTGCGTCGATCGCCAGAACAACCCCGTGCTTCCTCTGGTCTCGAACGAGCAAAGCAGAGAACAGGGTCTTCCCTGTGCCGCCCTTGCCCGCGACGACGATCGTGAACCCTTTGAGAACTCCGGGACCTTGAAGACCTTGCATCTGCCGTCTACCCCAAGACTTCTTCGAGGAGGGCCTGGATCAGGCCTTCGGCGTCATCGTAGTATTTCGATTCCGGACTGGGCTTGATCCTCCCCACCAGCGTGGAAACCGCAACGGTGCGCACATGATCCCGGCCGACCTCCCCCGCGCCCTCCAGCCAGGCCATCGCCTGAGCCTTTTCATACATGGCCAGACCAGCCCGGACGGACGCGCCCTGGTCCATCTCCTTTGCCCAAGGATCTTCCCGCGTGGATCGGACGAGCCTGACCAGCGTATCCAGGACGGCCTCCGGCAGGGAGACCCCATCCAGCCTGACGCCGTACCGAAGCATGATTTGTTTCTCCAGCTCTGCATCTTCCGGATAGCTCATGGGCACCACGTCAAACCGATCCATCAGCACGTCCGAGAGTTCTTCCACGCCGGCATGCTCCCGGGGATTCATGGTGGCCAGCATCAGGAAATTCGCGGCGTACTCCACGTCGTACGGCCCGATCGTGGCCGTGTGTTCCTCGAGCACCTGGAGCAGTGCGTTCTGGAGCTTTTCTGGAATCCGATTGAGCTCGTCAAAGAAGAGAACGCCCCGGTTGCCCTTGAGGAGCTTGCCCGGCGTAAAGGCCCTCCAATCGTGACATCCGTACTGGAAGGCCATGCTGGGATCGATGTCGCCCAGGAGGTCTTCGGCCGTCAGATCCGGACTCCCCTGAATGCGCACGAAGCGCTGGGCGCCGGAGATGGATACGCTCTCAAGCTTCCCTCCTGCCTTCACCTTGGCCCGGCAGGCTGGGCAGACCGGTTCGGCAGGATTGCAGTGAAAGGCGCAATCCGCAACCGCCTCCACCGCGGGAAGGATCGAGGCCAGATGCCGGGCAAGCGTGGTCTTTCCCACGCCAGGAGGGCCTTCGATCAAAACATGATGCCCGGCCAGGATGGAAGCCAGAATCGCCTTTTTCGCCTTGGTTTGACCGAGGATCACGGAAAGAGGGTCCTCTCCCCTTTGGAGAAACCGTTCGAGGGTTTGTTTCAGGCCTTCCAAATTCATGCCTTGCCCTTCCGTTTCCAATCTGCTTTCAGCGTTTTCGTGAAAGGACGTACTGGGTCCGCGCATCCTGCCACTGCCGCGAGGTGGCCACGAAATACCGCAGGAGTCCCCGCACCTGCGGGTAGATCGTAAACGGATAGATCCGGTTCGGGTCTGAATTATCCACTCCGTAGACCCCGACACGATGGGTGCTCAGGCCGTCCACATGGGCCATGACCCATCTCTCCTGTTCCGAAAGAGGAACCCCCAGGGGCTCCTGGAACGCGGGCATCACGAGACCGTAGTCATGGAGGTGCCTGTATTTCTTGCGTAGTCCGATCAGATGCCGGCCCTTCTCCGTAGCTACTGCATCGCACCGGCAACAGAACATCGCGAAAAAGCCCCTCGATCCGAGTGTCCCGTAGCCGTCTGCCTCCGGATGCTCTTCCACCTTGTAGTCGTACTCACGAAGCAGGGCGGCGAATGCCTCCTTAAGGTAGTTCAGCACTTCTGCTTCCCCGTCGAAATCGAGACGGTTGCGCGCGGCCAGCACATTCCTGCTTTTCTCGGCGCCTTTCGGCTCCTCCCTGGGTCCAGGCTCGTGGCGGTCAACGTCGCCTTCCAGGTAGCAGAGGTCACGGATGATCTTGCCTTCCCGGATGAGTTCGACTGCCAGGAGGACTTTCACGCTCCGCGCCGTGCCCTTCTTCTCGAGGATCTGAAGATCCTTGACTTCCCAGTCGGCCGGATAGGGAAGCTCGATACGGATCTTCTTTTCCCGAAAGGCCCGGTTCACGTCCTCGACCGTAGCGCCGTGCGCAGGATCGACCATCCCGCAATATCCTTTGTCCTCATCGATTCGGTCAGGCAATGACCGCCGGTATTTTTAATGACCATAAGTCATCATACGGCCCTGTCAACACGGCTGTCAAGAACAAACGGGCACACTCAAAAGGAAGCGATCGAATCCGGTCCAAGCCTGCTAGAAGGCGCTTTCCGGAAGGGTCAGGGCGCTCCGGTCACCGGAAAGCATGGCCTTGTGCCGGGCATCCACCTCCGGCAGCAAAGTCAGAGCGAAGAATCTGGCGGCTCCGATCTTTCCGGCATAGAAGGCAGCCTCCGGATGCGTTTCGATGAGTCTTGCGCGAGACGCATCCTCCGTTGCCCTGTGTTCCTCGCAGAGCTTGCCGAGTTTTTCGCCGGCCACCTGCGCCTGCCAGAGCAGCATGTACCCGACCATCACGTCCCCGAACATCATGAGATAGGGATACGCGTTCAGAACAGGATAGAGACGGTCACCGCCCATGGTGAGCCCGCCGAAGTGCATCATAATCTCGGTGAGCTTGTCCTTGGCTGAAGAGAGCTCCTTCAGGCAAGACTCCATTTCCGGATTCGAGCTGCTCGCCTGGATGAAAGCTCCGATTTCCTGCATGACCTCCATGAACACCCGGCCTCCCTTCATGCCGATCTTTCGGCCCAGGAGGTCCAGCGCCTGGATTCCGTTCGTTCCCTCATAGATCGAGGCGATCTTGCAGTCCCGAAGGTAGCGCTCCACCTCGTACTCTCGGCAGACCCCGTACCCTCCGAAGACCTGGATGGCCAGCTCGATCATCCGGAAACCCATGTCCGAGCAGTACGCCTTGCAAATCGGTGTGAGGAGCTGGGCTCTCAGTTCATGCTTCTCCTTCTCCTCAGCGTCCTTCAGGGTCTCGGACAGGTCGATATCGAAGGAGCAGTACAACAGGAGCGCGCGCATTCCTTCCACGTAGGCCTTCATCGTGAGAAGGTTGCGCCGCACGTCCGGGTGCTTGATGATTTCGACCCGCGGCGCATTCGGATCCCTCATGGCCGAGAGTTCCGTGCCCTGGATGCGCTCCTTGGCGTATGCCAGGGCGCTTAGGTACGCCGCACTGCTCATCGTCACCCCCTGCTGCCCGACCGAGATCCTGGCTTCGTTCATGAGCTGGAACATACAGGCCAGTCCCCCATTCTCCGCCCCCAGCAAGTGGCCGTGGCAGTCTCCGTTTTCGCCGAAGTTGAGCAGGCAGGTCGAAGAGCCGTGCAGGCCGATCTTCTCCTCGATGCCGCCGCAGACCACGTCGTTGGGCGCCCCCAGCAAGCCATCCGCCTTCACGCGGATCTTGGGCACGAGGAAGAGGCTGATCCCCTTCACGCCGGACGGGGCGCCCTCGATGCGCGCCAGCACGGCGTGCACGATGTTCTCCGTCACATCGTGTTCTCCGGAGGTGATGAACATTTTGGTTCCCGTGATGAGAAAGTGGTCTCCAGCCCGCTTGGCCGTGGTCTTGACGTCCGCCACTGCCGAGCCTGCCTGGGGTTCGGTGAGGCACATCGTTCCGCCCCATTCGCCCGAGTACATTTTGAGCATGTAGTTCTTCTTCTGCTCAGGCGTGCCGAAGGACTCAATCAGACGGCCTGCACCGAAGGCCAGTCTCGGATAGCTGAAGAGGCTGAAGTTCGCCCCGACGAAGAATTCATCCGTCACGTTGAGCATGACGTACGGAAGCCCCTGGCCGCCCACCGAGGGGTCGCTGTACACGTTGACCCAGCCCGCCTCTCGGAACTTTCTGCAAAGTTCGTGGAAATGCGGAGGTGCGAAGACCTTTCCTTTCTCGAAGCGGCAACCCACCCGGTCTCCTTCCGCGCTGGCCGGTGCCAGTTCCTTCTCGGCGAACTTGGCAGCCTCCTCGATCACCATATCCACGGTAGACCGGTCGAGCTCTTTGTACCGCCCTTCTCCAAGGAGCCTATCCACTCCAAGTTGTTCCCACAGTACGAACCGGACGTCCCTTGTGTTCGCTTGATAGCCACCCATGGCGTCTCCTCTCCTGCATGAAGGGTTTCAGAGCCATCTCTCGGGAACTGCATATTCTGAACAGGGATTCTTCTCCTTCGGTGGCGAGAATTGCAGGCAGGAATCAAGGCGTCTTCAGAGCCCTCGGGTTGATCTGGGGACGTTCTGGGATCGCGAGGCCCCCCAATGCTGTCCCAAGCGAAAATCGATTTTGAACAAGAGTGACTTCAAGTCATTATATGAACGAATGAAAATTTTACAACTCCCCGACCCAGGGGAAAGGCCCTGGCGAGAAACACACAGACTTGGACAGGCTCGGGCTCGACTGGTCCATACGTCGAAGGGCTGATCGAGCCGGTCCCAGGGATCACGATACGCAAACAGATCCTTTCGAAGAAAGGCCACGAGGTTCGCCAGCGACCAAGCGAAGCGGGGACTTGCCTGCAAATGAAGTCGAAGTGTTGAAGGCTTACGGAAAGAAGACGCCGAAGAGCCCCCTGGTCCGGGCGAGGCGAGGCGACGGATGGCCACGATCGGCGGCATCTCGTCCGCTCATCTGATCCTCCTCCCGGACAGCAACTGATGTGACACGGCTACTCACAGCTGCAGCTCATGTGTGACGGGTTCGCACTCAGAGATGACCACGGCTCTGCACCATAGACGACTTGTGGGGAAAGGGCAGGCCTAGCCACTCTTGGGATGTACGGAAGCCGGTGAGCCTTCTCGGCTTCTGCCGTTTTGACGAAGATCAAGATATCGTCCAGAATACCCGATCACGTGAGGCGAGGATCGACCCGAGGATCGACCCATCGAAAGGGGAGGAAGTCCGATGGAAGCGAAACTGATGGAGTATTTCAACAAGCAGCCGAGGCTGGGCACCCTGAGCACGGCGGGAAAAGACGGGAAAGTGGACGTGGCCTATTTCGGGTCCCCCAGAATGATCGACGAGAAGACCGTTGTCATGGGCTTGGGGAAGAATCGGACCCTTGCGAACCTGGGTGAAAACCCACATGCGGTTTTCATGATCATGGAGCCCGGGAAGACGATCACGGAATGGAAGGGGGTCAGGGTCTACCTCAAGATGAAGGACTGCCAGACATCCGGCGCAAAGCTGGAAGGAATCCGGGAAGCGATCGCCAAGGCGGCAGGAAAGGCGGCGGCCAGCACGATCCAGGCAGCGGTGACCTTCGAAATCATGGAGATTCGGCCGCTGGCCGACTTCGGGCAAGGTTGGGAAAAGTCCATCTGAGCCCAACTCCTTTGGGCCGGCCTGTCTCAAACCCTTCTTCAATACTCAGATCGTGCCGTTCGACTCGAGCGTCTTTCTGAGCTGGTCTCCCACGAAGACGAGGTGTCGGGAGACGGCTCTGCGCGCGCGCGGCGGATCTCGCTGAGTGACGGCCTCCACGATTTCGCGATACTGCTGCAGCAGCCGGTCCGAGATGTTCGGGATGTCGCGCAGTTTTCTGCGGCTGTATGGGAAGGCCCCCCTGAGCAAGGTCCAGATGGACTTCATGAAGTGGGCATAGATCGAGTTGTGCGTCGCATCGGCGATGGCGAGGAACGTGCTCTGGTAGAGCCTGCTCGGCTCCAGATCCAGGATGGATCTTCCTTTGCCGACCTGCTGTTCCAGGGCCTCGGCGTACTCCCTGATCTTCTCCAGCTCGGCATCCGTGGCTCTCTCGGTCGCCATGGCCGCTCCCTCGGAATCAATCTTTCTGCGGACTTCGAACAGGTCGAGCACCTTCAGCGGGTCGACCTCGATCATGTTGAGGATCGGCTCTTGGATGCCCCGGGGAACCAGAGACTTGATGATGCTCCCTTCTCGGGGATGCACTTCGATGAAACCGATGGCTTCCAACACGGTCAGCGCTTCGCGGAGGGTCGGCCGGCTCACATGAAGCTGTTCGGAAAGCTCCTTCTCCGTGGGGAGTCGGTCGCCGGGCTGGAGTCCTCCTTCCAGGATGATCCTTTTGAGCTGCTCCACGATCTTTTGCGAGATCTTGACGTTCTTTTCGATTGGAACCAGCTTGGGCATTCCTCCCGATCTCCTTGCGAAGGGGGGTTGTCGCACCGCAGGATTTTTATATAGGATCCAGGGCCGCATGACAAGGGATCTGGATCGCACATCGAGAGGAGAAAAGGAAGTGTCAAACAGCTAGAAATCGCCGGCCGGGGTATCGGGGGCCGGCGAAGTCAGCTCGGCCTAACAGGCTGCGGCGGACAGGCTGTTGAAAAACGCACATCTGCTGCGTGCGGCTCGTTCTTCGTTCCCGGCCTTCGTCGGGACAGGCTCACCACCCTCCGCTGTTACTCGTGTGGACCTGTTGTCCCTCAGAACTTCGGCTGCCTTGCATCTGGGTACTTGACTAGCCTGTTCGGGGCACGTCTTCAACAGACTCCAAAAGCCGCAGAGGAAGCCAGATGCCAAGACGCTGGGTATCAACTGTAACGAGCCTGACCCCCGGGCATCGCGGGGGCCGGGGAGTCGCCGCGCTTTCCGGCCTGCCTGCTCACGGCTTGATGGAGTCCAGCAGGGATTTGAGTTTTTCTTCGTGCAGGATCTCTTGTTCGCGCAGACCCTCCAGGATCGCCCGGGCAAACGGGTCCTTCGTCACCTCGAGCATCTTGCCGTACAGCTCTTGCGCTTTCTTCTCTTGGTCGATCGCGAACTCGATCAGGCCTTCAAAGCTCGTCAGGGTTTCCATCTCGACTTCCCCACTCCCGTGCGGCAGGTCCAGCAGGCTGTTGAAAACCGCCCATCTGCTGCGTCCAGTGGCCCAGATCTTTCTTCGTAACATCCCGCTCTTAAGTAGATTCTGAAACCAGATCGTGAGAGCTCTTGCGGTCCGGGTCCGAAGGATGGCCAGATGCAAGGCGCGCGACAATTCCCCAGGACAGCGGAATTGGACGCATCATCCGCCAGGATGATGCGCTCGAAGGGCGCGGGCCATGGACGGCCCGAGTCGGTCATGCGGCCCCCGGATTAAGGCACAAGGACCGCCGCGGCGATGCAGGTGGTCCAGATCCCCATCTTGTGACCGATGGCCGATTGCGTGATGTTGCTCGTACGGATGATCTTCCCGCTGATCCGCCACAGCTCCTTCTTCTCATCATAATTGGAATCCGGGTCGAACTCGACGCCCAGGATCGTGGCCAGCATCTGGGCAGCGAGGTCTTCGGCGTAGTCGCCGGCCGCCTGCTCGGTCTGGCCGCACGAATGGTGCTCGGACAGGTACCCGTACTGGTCCGGATCCTTGGGGATGGCGATCCCGATCGACGCCGAGACGAGTCGGTGGGGTTCGTCGGTCGCGACCTCGCTCATGACCGTGTGGACGATCTGACCCGGCTTCAAGATCTTGAGCCCCTCGGCCCGGGGAATGACCTTGCACCTGGGAGGGTAGATGCTGGAGACTTTTACCAGGTTGTGCGGGGCGATCCCGGCTCTGCGCAGCGCCAGCTCAAGGCTGGCCAGCTTTTCCTTGTGCCGCCCCACGCCCTTGGTCAGAAACATTCTGCTGGGAACATACATGCTCGCGTCCTCACTTCGGAAGCGTCTCCGTTCGGGGCATCCAGGATGCATCTGAAAAACATTCTTCATAGGGGAGGCTCATCCAAAAGTCAACCGTCCCGAGATCCTCCCGTCCGGCGAGCCGAGGACCGCGAACCGCGCCGACCCTGCGCCGCTGCCCGGCTCGGCGCAAATCTGCATTTGCTCCGGCTGCCTCCGAGAGCATAGGATACCCTGACTCTGATCGGTCCATCCATCAGCCTCTCCCCAAAGGAGAACAGGACCATGCAACGACACCTCTCCGGGCTGTCGCTTTTCGTTCTCGGGGCTCTCTTCGGATGCGGCGGCGACGACGGCGAAATCTCCGGGACCTCTGCACCGCCGCCGCATTTCTACTGGGGCACCGCAACCGCGGCCCATCAGGTCGAGGGCTTCAACACCCGGAACGACTGGTACCTCTGGGAGATGATCCCGGGCAAGATCGAGAACGGGGACCTGTCGGGCGCGGCCGATGACCAGTACCACCGCTTCGACGAGGATTTCGCCCTGGCCGGCGGGATGGGCCACAACGCGTATCGGTTTTCGATCGAGTGGAGCCGGATCGAACCGGCCCGGGACTCCTACGATCCGGAAGCGATCGCCCACTATCACCAGGTCCTGGCCAGCCTGAAGCGGCACGGCCTCACCCCTTTCGTCACGCTCCACCATTTCACGAACCCCCTGTGGGTGCTCAACCCGCTGCGCACCGACACCGACCTCGACGGGTGGCGCAGCACGGGAACCGTGGAAGAATTCGTGGAGTTCTGCGGAGACATGGCCCTGGAGTTCGGGCAGGAGGTCGACTTCTGGATGCCGATCAACGAGCCCATGGTGGTCGTGAACGGCACCTATTTCCAGGGCGGATACCCGTCGGACGTGGAGCCCTTTCATCTGGAAGAAGGCCGGATGGCCGCCTTTCGCCTCTTTCAGGCCCACGCCGGGGCCTACCACGCGATCCATGAGCGCGACACGTGGGACGCGGACCGCGACGGCAAGCCGGCCCTCGTCAGCTCGGCCAAGCACGTGCGCATCATGAAACCCAAGAATGAGAGGAGTCCCTGGGACCAGGAGGGCGCCAGGCAGGTGGATTACGTCTTCAACCAGGTGTTCTTCGACGTGCTCCATGACGGCATGGTGGATGCGGACCTGGACGGCGACTACGACAGCCCGGATACGGACCCTCCGGAGGGCTTCCATCCCGAGCTCGCGCACACCCTGGATTTCGTGGCCCTGAACTACTACAGCCGGGACGTCGTGACCGGCCTGCCCTTCATCCCCTACATCAAGGGGATCCCGGAGGACAATCCGGATCCGGCCGTCGAGCACAACGAGATGGGGTGGGAGATCTATCCGGCGGGTTTCTACGAGGTGCTCACGCGCTTCGGGCAGTACGGGCTTCCCGTGGTCGTCACCGAGAACGGAATCCCGGATGCGGACGACGATCAGAGGCCCCGGTTCCTCGTGGAGCATCTGGACGCGATGTTCGACACCATGGAAGCCGGGGTGGACGTCGTCGGATATCTCCACTGGTCCCTCCTGGACAACTTCGAGTGGACCGACGGCTTCTGGCCCCGCTTCGGCCTCCTGGCCGTGGACTACGAGACCCTGGAGAGGGCCCCGCGGCCTTCGGCCGCCCTCTACTCCGAAATCATCCGGGCGGGCCAGATCACGGGCGAGATGCGGAGCCGAGTCGGCCTCGACTGAGGCGTACGAGCCCTGGAGGCCATGTCCTATTCCGTCATCCCGGCCCAACCGCGGAGCGCGTGTGAGCCGGGATCCAGAAGTTCGCATCCATAACGGCTGCATTTGCGTGGAGCAGGGACTGGACCTCGGCCTTCGCCGGGGTGACGGAAAGACAAACGCCACCCACGGCCCAGGCCGTGCAGCGGCCGCGAGCCGGGATCCGCAGGCTCCTCCGGGATGACGTTCGTAAGCCTTGACCGGGCTTTCACAAGCCTTCCTGGCAGGAGCCGGCGATCTCGGGAATCTTCGCCCGCGGGCACGCCATCTTTGAAGGGGGATCGCCCGGGGGCCCGCGGACCATGAGCCTCCGGGCGAAGAGAGCATGGTCAGGACCTGGAGGCAAGCAGATGGCAAACGTTCAGAAATTCCTCCTGGGCGGCCAATGGCGCACGTCCCGGGAAACCATCGATATTCGCAATCCTTACAACGGCCAATGGGTTTCAACGGTTGCCCTGGCCGGCAAGGGCGAGGCGGAGCTGGCCCTGCAGGCGGCCGCCCGAGCGTTCCACGAGACCCGCAAGGTGCCGGTGTACCGGCGCGTGGAAATCTTCCAGCGCATCCTGCAGGGCATCTCTGAGCGCCGCGCGGAACTGGCCCGCACCATCACCCTGGAGTCCGGGAAACCGATCTCGGCCTCTCTGCTGGAGGTGGACAGGTGCCTGTTCAACTTCACCTGCGCGATGGAGGAGTCCAAGAGGATCGGCGGCGAGGTGATCCCCGCGGATCTCAAGCCGTGGGGGGCCGGGCGCTTTGCCCTGACCCAGCGGTTCCCGGTCGGGCCGGTCCTCGGGATCGGGCCGTTCAATTTTCCCCTCAACCTGTGCGCCCACAAGGTCGCCCCTGCCCTGGCAGCGGGCAACAGCCTGATTCTCAAGCCGCCTTCGGCTTGTCCGGGGCCTGCCCTGAAGCTCGGGGAGATCGTCTCGGCCGCGGGCGCGCCGGACGGCTGGCTCAACGTCATTCCCTGCCGCACCGAGGTGGCGGAGATCTTCGTGCGGGACGACCGGATCCGGCGGATCTCCTTCACCGGCAGCACCGCGGCCGGATACCGTGTGAAGTCCCTGGCCGGCAAGAAGCCGGTGATCCTGGAGTTGGGGGGCAACGCGGCCGTGATCGTTCACGAGGATGCGCCCCAGGAGCTCGCGGCCGCCCGCATCGCGGCGGGCGGGTACGGCCAGGCCGGGCAGTCGTGCATCGCGGTCCAGAGGGTCTTCATCCACGAACCGATTTACGGTTCCTTCCTGGACCGGCTCGTGGAGGCCACCGGCAAGGTCAGGGTGGGAGACCCCCTGGATCCGGAGACGGTCGTGGGCCCGATGATCACGGAGAGGGATGCCGTCCGCGTCGAGGAATGGGTGCAGGCTGCCGTAGAGGAGGGCGCAAGGATCCTCACGGGCGGCAAGAGGGAAGGGGCGATCTACCTGCCCACGATCCTGGCCGACGTCCGGCCCGCGATGAAGGTGAGTTGTGAGGAACTTTTCGCGCCGGTCATCACGATCGAGAGGTACAGGGACTTCGAGGATGCGGTCAGACGGGTGAACGATTCCCGCTACGGGCTGCAGGCGGGGATCTTCACGCAAGACATCGGCCGCATCTTCTCCGCCTTCAAGGACCTGGAGGCCGGAGGGGTCCTCGTCAACGAGGTGCCGACCTTCCGCATGGATCATCTGCCCTACGGCGGGGTCAAGGACTCGGGGCTGGGCCGCGAGGGCGCCCGCTACGCGATCGAGGAGACGACGGAGGTCAAAGCCCTCATCCTCCGCCTGCCGGAAGCAGAATGACAGGGGTTGCGGCCCAAGGCCACTCAGAGGCGGACCGATCTCACAGCCCCAGGCTCCGACCGATGATCTCCTTCATGATCTCCGAAGTCCCGGCTGCAATCGTCAGCATGCGGACATCCTGGTAGGCCCGGCAGATCCAGTACTCCTCCATGTAACCATACCCGCCGTGCAGCTGCACGCAGTCGTAGGCGATGCGGTTGGCAAGCTCCCCCACCCGGTACTTCGCCATCGAGATCTCGGCTTCGAGGTTGCGGGCCCCCTCATTGAAGAGCTTGCAAAGATGATAGACGTAGACCTCCGCAAAGCTCACCTCGGTCGCCATGTCGACGAGTCTGTGTCGGTTCGCTTGAAAGGAGCCGATGGAGGTTCCAAATGCGGTGCGGGTCTTCACATACTCGAGCGTTTCTTCGAGCATGAGACGGCAATAGGCGAGGGCCATCACCGCGCCGATCAGCCTCTCCTGCTGCAAGTTCTGCATCATGTAAAGGAAGCCTTTTCCTTCCTTCCCCATGAGATTCCCGACGGGAATCCTCACCTCCTCGAAGGAGAGCTCGGCCGTGCTGCTCGCATGGTTGCCCATCTTCTTCAGCTTCCTTCCGATGGAAAACCCGGGCGTGCCCTTTTCCACCAGCACCAGCGAGACCCCCCGGTAGGGCGGTTGCGCGCTTACGTCGGTCTTCACGGCGACGATGTACAGGTCCGCATGTCCTCCGTTCGTGATGAAGGTCTTTTGCGCATTCACGATGTAGTGGTCGCCCTGGCGCATGGCCGTCGACCGAATGGCTGCGAGGTCAGACCCCGTGTTGGGCTCCGTCATGCACAGGGCGACGATGCAATCCCCGCTGGCGCACCGGGGCAGATACTTCTCCTTTTGCTCTTCGCTCCCGCAATGCAGAAGGTAGGGAACGCTGATATCGTTGGAGACGTTGACGTCGAGAGACAACCCGCCGCACTTGCTGTACACGAGCTCTTCCGTGAGGACGACCCCGGCGAGAAAATCCGCCTGGTAGCCCCCGTACCGCTCCGGCAGATAGGCCCCCAGGAACCCCAGCTCGCCCATGCGCTTCCAGAGGGCGCGGGGCGTGTCTCCGGCCGCGTTCCATTGTTCGATGTGCGGCGTCACTTCTCTGGCAACAAAGTCCCGAACCGTCTTGCGATAGATCTGATGTTCTTCCGAAAAGAGCCCGTACTCCACCGGCAACCCTCCCGAACCTGTTTCGTATCCGCTGCTCCGGGGTCCTCTGCAGAAGGTGCAGAAGGAGCTCCAGACCCCAAGAGCAGAGGTCTCATGGCTCCCGGATCGTTCTCATTCCGGCTGACAACCGGCAACGCGCTTCGAACGAGCGCAACGCCGCAGATGGGTCCTTCTCAACGGCCTGCAATCACATGCCGAGACGGCGGCCGATGATCTCCTTCATGATCTCGGTGGTGCCGGCGAAGATCGTATGCACGCGCACGTCCGTATAGGCTTTGGCGATCGGGTACTCCACCATGTATCCGTAGCCGCCGAAGAACTGGAGGCACTGGTCCACGGTCTTCTTCAGCTCCTCGGTGGCCATCCATTTTGCCATGCTCACCTCGGTGACCACGTCCGAGCCCTTCATGTGCTCGACGATCAGCCGGTCCAGAAAGGTCTGCATCACTTCAGCCATGGTGTACATCTCGACCAGCTTGAACCGGGTGTTCTGGAACTTGATGATCGGTTTGCCGAAGGCGACGCGCTCTTCGCAGTACTTCTTCGTCCACCCCAGGACCGCCCACATGCTGGCGACCGCGCCGATGGCGACGACGAGCCGCTCCTGCTGGAGCTTGACCATCATCTGGATGAATCCCTGTCCCTCTTTCATCCCCAGCAGGTTCTCCTTGGGCACCCGACAGTCCTCGAAGAAAAGCTCCGCCGTATCCTGAGAGTGCATACCGATCTTTTCCAGCTTTCTCACTTTGTTGTAGCCCGGGGTCCCGGCTTCGACACAGAGCAGGCTCATGCCCGAGTACCGGGGCTGCGCCTTGGGGTCGGTCAGGCAGGCCACGATCACGAGATCGTTGATCATGCCGTTGGTGATGAAGGTCTTCTGTCCGTTGATTACGTAGGAGTCGCCATCCCTGACCGCCGTGGCGCGCAGAGCCTGCAGGTCCGAACCGGCATTCGGCTCGGTCATGGCAACAGCCGTGATCATGTCTCCGCTCACGCACTTGGGGAGCCAGCGCTGCTTCTGCTCTTCGGTGCCGAAGGCTTCGAGGTAGGGGACGACCACATCGCTGTGGAGGCTCAAGGCGAACCCGCTTTCTCCGACCCTGGTCAGCTCTTCCATGATCACGGTGCTATAAAGAAAGTCTGCTCCGAATCCGCCGTATGGCTCGGCCACCCAAGGGCAGAGGTATCCTTCACGGCCCGCCTTCTCCCAGATGTCCCGGGATACGATGCCCGCCTTGGTCCACTCCTCCTGACGCGGGACCACGTTCTTCTCCACAAACTTGCGGAAAGCGTCACGAAAGATCTCGTGCTCTTCCCTGAAGATCTCACGTCTCATGGTCATGCCCCCTTTGTTGCGCTTGGAAGTGGGCAATCCCCGCGTCCACCCGTCTCCAATCCTCTTCTGCCCATCTTTCCTTTCGTACTCTGCGGACTGCAGCGCCGACTAAGGTGCCCGGTCCGCCGGCTTCGCCCCGGAACCGGACTGCGGTCCCCCCGCTGACTTCAGAGAGGCCGTGTGCTCTCTTCCTGCGCCATCCCGGAACACGATTGCCCGGAACCGGTCGAATATCGCATCGTCCAGCGAACAATAGAAAGCCACGATCTCCCCGGGCTGGATGCTGTAGCCGCCTTGTGGGTAGAGATAATCGATTCGCAGCCTTTCCTGATCGTTGACCAGCTCGCAGGAGCTGGGAACCGAGACAGGAACAGGGCCCGTGTTCTTCAGATGAAGCTCCAGGTTCAGGTCGAGCATGTGGCAGCATTTGAAGGCCAGGATCTCCTCCACGGGCGAGTTCATGATGACCCTGATCTCCAGCATGGCAGGTTTCCTGTGCTCGAAATGAATACTACCAGGAGCCTGTGCGAGAATCGGCTCCTAGCCGAACTGGACCTGAAGGACTCCCTCGTTCTGGCGAATCCAGCTCCGAACCGCGTCCCGCTCTTTCTCGTCCCGCACCGGCTCCACCTCGCTCACCGCCTCCCCCTTCTCGTTCCTTTCGGTCTCCCAGCCGACCAGATAGCCTGCAACGTAGGCGAACCCGCACCCCCCGGTTCCGCAGCAGGAGCTGTCGATCACCATGTATCCCCGGGCCACCAGGAGCTCCCGCCCCTTGAATGAAACCCGCTTCTCCTCCTGGATCACGTAGTGCCCGGCAGCCGCCGCGATCTCCTGGTTCAGGGGCGTGTGGGTATAGAGCCGGGTCTTCATGGGAAGAAAAGGAAATCCCCTCTCCCCCGGGCCGTTCGGGCACCGGGGGAGAGGACCAGGGACGGGAAAAGGGGTCCAAGATCAACGATCCGTTCAGTTGCCGTAGCGGCCCACGATCGCGATGCTGCAGACGTTCATGAAGGGGAACCCGCCCAGGTTGTGGGTGAGGCCCATCCGGGGATCTTTGAGCTGCCTTTCGCCTGCCCTTCCGAGAAACTGGAGATACATCTCATAGAGCATCCTCAACCCCGAAGCGCCGATCGGATGGCCGAAGCACTTCAGCCCTCCGTCGATCTGGCAGGGAACCTTTCCGCCTGCGTCGTAGAAACCGTCCAGGATGTCCTGGATCGCACCTCCTCTCGGCGAGATGTGCAGGTCTTCCATGGTCACGAGCTCCGTAATGGAGAAACAGTCGTGGACCTCCATCATGCTGACCTCGTCCCTCGGTTTCTTGATTCCGGCCTCCTCATAGGCGCGCTTGCTCGCGATGCTCGTCGTGACGAAGTGGTCGACCTCCCACTCGTTGTAGCCGAACTCGTAACCGTTGCTGAGGGCGATCTGCAGGGCCTTCACGGATACCAGGTCCTTCTTTCCGAGGCCCTTGGCGATTTCGGGGGTCGTGACGATGGCGCACGCTGCGCCGTCGCTCACGCCGCAGCAGTCGAAGAGACCTAGAGGGTGTGCGATCATCGGAGCGGCCATGATCTGTTCTTCGCTTACCGCCTTGCGCAGGTGGGCCTTCGGGTTCTTCACACCGTTGGCGTGGCTCTTGGCCGAAACGTGGGCCATGCCTTTCTTCACGACGTCGGCCGGAATGTCGTACTTGGCCGAGTAGCCGCTTGCAAGTTGCGCAAAGGTCCCGGGCGCCGTGATACTGGGCTGAACGAGGAAGTTGCGCGGCCCGGCGTTGGCGCCGAACTCCGGAAGCCCGCCGTAGCCGGTATCCTTGAGCTTTTCCATGCCCATGGCCAGGGCGATGTCGTAGGCGCCGGAGGCGACGGCGTAGACGGCGCCGCGGAAGGACTCGGTCCCGCTCGCGCAGAAGTTCTCCACCCGCGTCACCGGGATGTTTGGCAGCCGGAGACTGACCGAAAGGGGCAGGGCGCTCTGGCCTAGCCCGATCTCGGGGAAGCAGCACCCAAACCAGGCTGCCTGGATGGCCTTTTTTTCAATGCCGGCGTCCTGGATGCACTCCTGGAAAGCCTCAACCATCAGTTCCTCTCCACCCGCATCCCAACGCTCGCCAAACCGGGTACACCCCATCCCGAGGATCACAACCTTATCGCGAATTCCTGTTGCCATACTTGATTCCTCCTCAAAAAGCCTTCTCGGGCGATCAGATGGTTGGAACGGCCTTCCAGAAGTAGCCGTGGAAGTCTCTTTTTTCATCGTAATACTTGACCCGGAACGACATCTCGACCTTCTGGCCCACCTTCACGTCGCTCAGCTCGCAGTCCGTGAAATCGGCCATGGTACGGCCGCCTCCGTCGAACTGAACCAGGCCGTAGATGGCAGGCGGGTCCACGGACACGGCCAGCATGTCGCCGGTAAAGCTCTTAATGATCCCGGTCTTATGGGAGAACTCGTGCTCTTCCTGGGAGTTCACGGCCCCGCAGGAGGGGTTCACGCAGATGCTCGTCTTGGGGAACTGCGGGGTGCCGCAGACCTTGCACTTGCCGCCGACAAAACCCAGCACCATCTTCCGGTGCCTCCAGAGGGCGGACATGGCTGTCTGCTTGGGCGATTCCGCCCGAATGCCCATCTCCACATCGATGAGCTCCCGGAACTTGAGGAACTTGGCGTAATTGCCTTCCTCCTTCCGGTGGGCGAGCGACCCCTTGATGCCGTTGCGGGAAGGGAGGTCCTTGATGGCATCCGTGACTTCGAAGAGCAGCGCGTCGCATCCCTGACCGAAGCTCGCCATGGCGATCTTATCCCCTGGCTTCGCGTTCTCCAGGGCCGCAATGAACATCGTGAGAGGATGGGCCGAGCCGGTGTCGCCCAGAACCTCGTGCAGGTTGTCCACGATCTGCTCCTTGCCGATGCCCATGCCCTTGGCGATCTCGGCGTGGACCCGCTTGCCCAGGTAGCAGGGGAAGACAACTTTGGAGATGTCCTTCAGGGCGACCCCCGACTTCTGGAGGAGCCCCTTCATGGCTTCCGGGATGATCTTCGTGAATCCCTCGTCCCGGATCCACCTCTCCTCCCAGCCGTAGTCGAACGTCGCCTGAGCGCCCCGGTAGGTGGGTACAAAATCATAGGAGACGGAATGAGCGCCCTTGAACTCGGCGATCACCTTGTCCTTGCCGAGCAGGAGCGCGGCCGCGGCGTCGCCGTACCACATCTCGAAAAACCACGCGGCCTTCGTCTTTCTGGCGTCCGCGGCGGTCACGAGGACATTCTTCTTATCGCCCCCCTTCAAGGCGTCGAGGCCAGCCAGGATGGCCGTGGTCCCGCTCTTCAGCGAGGAGGCGAAGTCCGCCGTCACGAGCCCGTTCTCCGGAAGATTCAGGGCCGCGGCCAGGATGCCGCTGTTCTGGCGAGAGGCGAAGGGGAGGCTGGTCGAGGCCAGGTAAGCCGCCTCGACAGCATTCTTGTCCATCCCTTTCAGGCAGTCCCTCGCTGCGCCGACCGCAAGGGTCATGGCGTCCTCGTCCCAGTTGCACATGCTCCGCTCGCCCTGGGCTGCCGAGAAAAGCCCGGGAGCGAACCAGCCCATGTTCTGCATGATCGCCATTCGATTGAGGCGTAGCCGGGGGATGTACCCCCCGTAAGCTGTGATCCCGACCATTTGCGCACCTCCTCTTCTGGATGTTGCCAACCTATCTGACGATCAGACTTCTTCCTGATCCGGGGTCGCACGGCTCCGGGACCCGTGACGGGCACCCGGAAACCCAAGAACGCTTTCTCAGCAGGCGCTGCCTTCCCGTCTACGCGATCAACTCGTCGGATTTCTTGGAGCCCGCAAGCGGCCTTCTTGCAGACAGTTGTTTGGCCCCGCCGTGGATCATGGCAGCGATCGTGTCCACCCACCCTTCGAGATCGCTCCTGCGCTCGTACGAGGCGTAAAGGACCACGGAGAAAAAGAGGATCACCGCCACCCGGGCAAGGGCCTCCGTGTTGTAAGGGCGCGCCAAGCCCGCCTCGACGTAGCCCTCCAGCCCCTTGCGCATGGGCTCGATGATCTCCTCGAGAATCCTTCGGTAGTGAGCGCGGAACTCCGAATCGGCGACCAGGCTGTCCCGCCGCACGATCTCGAAAAGGTCCCGGTCGCGGATCGACTCCCGGAAGAACCGGGAAAGCGGAAGCCGCAGCAGGTCGAGGGTCGGGCTGTTCTTCGGCTGGCGCAGCCGAGCCATGAAGAACTCCTGGATCGTCTCCTCCATGAGGTTGCGGATCTTCAGGGACATCTCTTCCAGTATGGCGAGATAGATTTCCTTCTTGTCTCGGAAGTTGTTGTAGAAGGCGCCCGTGGTCAGGCCGGCACGGCCCGTGATGGTGCGCAGGGAGGTCCCCGCATAACCTTTACGGGCAAACTCTCTGCGCGCTGCAGCCATGAGCTTGGCGCGGGTCTCGGCCTTGCTCTGCTCGCGTCTGCTGGTAGGTCGCGCCATGCTTTCTGCTGGTCAGCTCTCCGACGCCCTGGGGGATGCCGCCAACCGCGGCATCCCGCGACCGGCAGATTTCCATTTGAGATAACGACTGTTATTCAAATATCAATTTCCGCCTGCCATGTCAAGGTAATTCCGGGCTTCTGCGAAAGACGGCCGAGGTACAGAGGGGCCGAGGACCCTGCGGCAGGGAGTTCGAGCGGCGGGCGGGCCTGCTCTGCGCCCGCGCTTGCGTCCGCTACGGGCGCGGGCCGGAATAGGATCCGGAGCCACCGGGATCCGGCCTGATCTTCGCCGAGCGGGATCGAATACGAGTCGGACCGCCTATCCTTGCCGCCGGAGAGGCGGGCTGGCCGGGCGCTTCAGCCCTGGGAGCGCGTCAGCACCTTTCCAGGGTCGCCCGGATCGAGCTGCCGGCGCACGCGATGCGCACGTCCCCCCCCCTGAGCCGGCACGCCGGGGTTGAGGACCAGGGTCAGGCCGACCCGATCCCTGCCGGCGGCCTCATGGATGTGTCCGCACACGAACACGCTGCAGTCCATTCGGCGTCCGAGAGCTCGCCGGGCGTGCGAAACGGCGTGGGGGTCGATCCTCCCACTTCGAACAAGCCGACCTCTCCCCGGCGGACCAGGAAGACCGAATTGATTTTTACGCTTGAAATCTTAACAATGCTGCAGCGTTCGGAACCCTGTCAACCGGGGCTCTTGCAGCCGCAGTTTTCCTTGGAGTGCTCATGCCCACGATACGCGAGCGCCTCGATGAGGACCCCTTTGCCCTCCACCTGAACATTCAGCTCCTCGAGCTCGGGGAAGGCCATGCCCGTGCCCGCATGGCGCTTGGGCCGTTCCACCGCAACGCCTTCGGCATGGTTCACGGAGGCGCCATTTTCGGCCTTGCGGACTGTGCCTTTCAGGCTGCCTCCAACTCGCACGGCGTGCTCGCGGTTGCCGTCCAGGCGAACATCGCCTACGTCAAGGCCCCGGCAGGCGAGGCCCTTCTTGCGGAAGCGACAGAAATATCCCGTACGAAGCGCCTGGCCAACTACTCGATCCGCGTGACCGAAGAAGGCGGCGGGTTGGTCGCCCTCTTCCAGGGCTTCGTCTACCGAATGCCGGACAAGCGCACGCCCGGCGGTTGATCCAGGCAACCGGCCGCGCCCGGCTTGGGACTGGTGGAGGCCGTCATCATCCAGGCCCACGTGCGAACCGCGTGTGAGCCTGCCTGACTGCCATGACGGGCGCGGTGGGTGTCCCGCCGAGGAGACGAGGGCGAGTCGCGGAGGCCGTCCCGAGTCCCGACAGGCCGGTGGAACGCAGAGTTGTCTCCTTGCACCTGCTCGCCTCTACGGCCTGTCACTACACGAAGCAGGGACCGGATTCCGGCGTTCCGAGGCTGTGTCATAACCCCGCCATCCCTGGCCAAGGCCGCATCGAGCGGGAGGAGCGGGGACACGAATTGTTGCGGACATTGCGAGGGAGCCACAGGCGACCGAAGCAACCCCCAGAGCCAGGGAGGTTGCGTCGCTACGCTCGCAAACACCCCCGTAACTTCAAGCCGCCCGGGCGGCCG
>JBFLZG010000151.1:0-25085 GCA_040756235.1 bacterium
GGCGGAAGAGTGCGCGTCCGCGTTCTCGTCCTGCTGGCGGCCCTCTTTGCGGCGGGTCTTTTCGGCGCCGCGGGTGAGGTGCGCCAGGTCGCGCCCGGGCTGCCGGCGCCGGGCAGCGCGTGGGGGGCGGCGACGCAGATGCTGATGCGCGCTTTCGTCGTGCTGCTGGCCGTCGAGGGTCTGTGCGGGGCCGTGGACGTAGCGGAGATTTCCGGGCTTCTGGAGAAGGCCGGGCTGCGCGGGATCGGGTTTTCCCTGGGCGTGGCGATGAACCTCCTGCCCAATCTCCGACAGTCTTTCCTGAACGCGCGCCAGAGCCTCTGGATGCGCGGCGGGTTCAGGGCCCGGCGCTGGCGGGGGTTGCGCCTTCTGGTGGTGACCGTCGTGGCGAACGCGATCCGGCGGAGCCAGGAGATCGCCCTGGCTGCCGAGGCGCGCGCTTTCCGGCCGGACCGGAGCCGGCCCATGCCGGTGAAGCGAGGGCGTCTGGATCTGTGGCTCGGCCCGACGCTGCTGGTTCTCGCTCTCCTGGTTCTCGTGTATCCTTGAAAATGAATCGTAGGGGCGACGCATGCGTCGCCCGTTGTGACCTGCCTGGTCTTGGTCTTCGACCTGTCACCGGGAGGCGCACATGAGAGCCGTTTTGATGACGGCTGCCGGGGGACCCGAAGTCCTTCAGACGGTCGAACGGGAGCCCCCCGGGATCGGCACCGGCCGAGAGCTGTTGATCCGGGTCCGGGCCGCGGGGGTGAACCCGATCGATACCAAGCTGCGGAAGTCGGGCACGCTGTACCCGGACCGGATGCCTGCCGTGCTGGGTTGTGACGGAGCGGGTATCATCGAGCAAGTGGGCGAACAGGTGAGCATGTTCGGCGCCGGGGACGAGGTGTACTTCTGCAGCGGAGGGATCGGCGGGGACCCGGGCACCTATGCGGAGCTGACCGTGGTGGACGAGCGCTTCGCCGCCCCGAAGCCGCAATCCCTGAGCTTTGCCGAGGCGGCAGCGGCCCCGCTCGTCCTCATCACGGCCTGGGAGTCGCTGTACGACCTCGGCGAGCTGGCGGAAGGGGAACGCGTTCTCGTCCACGCAGGCGCCGGCGGCGTCGGCCACGTAGCCGTCCAGCTCGCACGGCTGCGGGGAGCGCGCGTGTGCGCAACGGTCGGCTCGGAAGAGAAGGGCCGCTTCGTTCACGACCTGGGGGCCGAGGAGGCGATTCTCTACAGGCAGGACGACTTCGTTCAGGCTGCCCGGGCCTGGAGCGCCGGTCAAGGGGTCGACCTGGCCCTCGACACGGTCGGCGGCAAGACCTTCTACCGCAGCCTTGCCGCCGTCCGGCCTTACGGAAGAGTCGTGACGCTCCTGCTGCCGGAGGCCGAGAGCGGGGACTGGAAGGAGGCCAGGCTGAGGAACTTGAGGGTGGGGTTCGAGTGGATGCTGGCGCCCATGCTCCAGGGGCCGACGGCCCGACGGGAGCACCATGGGGAGATCCTGCGCCACTGCGGGCGGTGGTTCGACGCGGGCCTGCTCCGGGTTCACCTCGGCCGGACCTTTGCCCTCGAGGAGGCCGGCCGCGCCCACGCGTTGCTGGAGCAGGGCTCCATGACGGGAAAGATCGCGCTGCTCGTGAGCGGGTGAAGGGAGCGGCGCACCCCACCGATCTCCGTCCTCGGCCGGAAACGCAGGGCGCCCTGCTGGCGGCGGAATCCCGGCCTTTTTCCGGATCATCTGTCAGTAGAGAAGTCTCGCACCCGAAACCGCACACGAGGGAGAATCACATGGTTGCGGTGAGCTCGACGATGCTGCCCCTGGGAACCCGAGCGCCGGAGTTCGAGTTGCCTTCCGCCCTCGGAGGGACGGTCTCCCTCAGGCACTTCGCAGGAAGGCCGACACTGATCATGTTCATCTGCAACCACTGTCCTTTCGTGAAGCACGTGCGAGAGGGTCTGGCCGCGCTGGTCAAGGAGTATCGGGACAAGGGAATCGCAGCTCTTGCCATCAATGCAAACGACTGGACCGCATACCCGGAGGATGGGCCGGAGCAGATGGCCCGGGAGGCGCAGCGCTACGGCTACACTTTTCCTTACCTCTACGACCGCACTCAGGAAGCCGCCAAGGCCTTCCGGGCGGCCTGCACGCCGGATTTCTACCTCTTTGACGGGGAACACCGGCTGGTGTACCGAGGACAGATGGACGACAGCAGGCCGGGAAACGGAGAGCCGGTGACCGGCAGGGACCTGCGCGCTGCCATGGACGCCCTGCTCGCGGGGCGGAGCGTGCCTGCCGAGCAGAAGCCGAGCATCGGCTGCAACATCAAGTGGCGGCCGAATAACGAGCCGGACTACTTCAAATAGGGACCTGCCGGGGCGAAAGATTTTTCGCCCTACCTGGGGCCCCTTCACCTTGATTTCACCCCTTACCCTTTCACCCGGCTTCGCGGGGGGCGACCATGCGCATTCTGTACGCCACGGATCTTCACGGCGATCGCCAGAATCTCAAGGCCTTGCTGGAGAGCTCGCACGCCGACCTCTGCATCCTTGCAGGCGACCTGGTGAAAGGGAGCTTCCGGTCGGATCGGAGCTTCTTCCGCTTCGAAGAGCTGCAAAGGTATTTCCGTTTTCTCAAGTGCCGCCACAGGACCGAGATCAGCACCAAGCTGTTCGTGGAAAGCCGGGTCCTGGCCCCGGATGCGGCGCCGGAAGAGCGCAAGAAGGCCAGGGAGTATCTCGGGCTCTATCGCCAGGCCCACAGGTACCTGCTCGACGAGATGAGCGAGCTCGAATCCCTGCTCGCATCTTTTCCCGAC
Organism: bacterium; assembly: GCA_040756235.1. Taxonomy (GTDB): domain Bacteria; phylum Desulfobacterota; class DSWW01; order DSWW01; family DSWW01; genus JBFLZG01. The sequence continues at coordinate 2,805 of JBFLZG010000151.1, forward strand.
AAGAAGGTCCTGGTCCTACCCGGCAACTACGATATCGACCTGAAGGAGACGCCCCTGCGGGAGCGGGATCTCCACAAGACGATCTTCACTGTCGATGGCATCCGCATCGCCGGCTACGGCGGCGCGGCCGTGCGCAACCCCGGCGTGCCCGACGACCTGGTCGTCGCCTTCCGGGAGCTGCAGTCCGGAGGCTCCCTCTACTCCGAGCCGAGGGATTTCCTGTGTGAGGCGAGGCCGGACGTCGCTGTCCTGCACGTTCCGCCTTTCGGCTACTTCGACCGGCTCCGGGACTATGGTCCGGTGGGAAGCGTGGGCGTGCGGGACTATCTCGACCGGTTCCCTCCCAGGGTCCTCCTGTGCGGGCACTTTCACGAAAACTGGGGGGTCGTCTGCAAGGGCGACACGCTGCTCGTCAACCCCTCCAATCTGGGAAGAGTCCCGGACCTGCTCGGCGTCAAGCGGGGAGGGTATTGCTTCGGGTTCATCCTGGAAGAGGGCCGTTTTCGGGTCGGCACCCTGCGGCAGGTGGAGCGGGGCAGGATCTATGACCTTGCGGATTACGTCTGGGAAGCCGGCCGTGGCACCCTGAAGCAGTTGGTCATCGATCAGCCGCGGCTGATGCTGCTCATGCGGGAGAAGCCGATCTCGGATGTGGTGATCCGCCAGGTCCGGGAATTCAACCACGTGCGCAATTTCTTCCGGAGATACGAGACCCCGGAAACAACGCAACGGGTGCGCGACCTCCGGCGGGTCTACCGCGATCTGAAGGCGGCGGGCGAAGAGGTCGCTTTCGACCTGCTCGGTTCCGTGAACTTCGGCATGAGCGAGAAAGGCTCGGATGTGGACCTGGTCCTGTACCGGCGCTGTCCGTGTAACCATCCCTTCCCGGAGACGACCTGCAGCCTGCCGAGAGGGCTGTGGGAATGTTTCCGAGGACTGGAGTCGAGGTTTCGCGTGGAGGTGACCGACTGCGTGAACTTGAGCCGGGTGGAGGCATCGATCCAGGCCGAGGATCCCGGGTGCCCGAACCTCCAGCGGTTCGTCCTGTACCGTTCGATCTGCCGTCCGATCAACGTGAGGATGATCCGGCCGATCGAGAGCCAGCTCCTCGAGCGGCCGGGCCTGAAGAAGAGGGTCGAGCACCTTTTAAGAGATTACTTTAAATCAATGGTCATATCCCCTAGCCACATTTACTCATTCAAGAAGTATGAGGCGAGGCTGCACGATCAGGGGGTCAACCTTCCGCCAACGGTCCTCAGGAAGATGGAGTCGTACCTGGGAGTGCGCCAAGGGGCCAGGTAACCTCTTTACCCCGTTTGTCCGCCTCTTCTTTCAAGGAGATCGGCCAGGGCGCCTCGGATGTCAGGGAACAGGAAACCAAATCCGGCTTCCAGCAGTCTCCTCGGAACGGCACGCTGTCCGGTGAGCAGCACCGAGCTGAACTCTCCTGCCGCTATCCGGATCAGGGGGCCCGGGATCGCGGGCAGAAAGCAGGGCTTATGAAGGGCTGCGGCCAAGGCCCGGGTGAACTCGCGGTTCCGCACCGGCTCAGGGGCGACGCAGTTGAAGGGCCCTTCCGCATCCTGCCTCGAGAGCAGAAAGGCAAGGGCGCCGGCGAGGTCCTGCAGGTGGATCCAAGGGAACCATTGCCGGCCGCTGCCGAGGGGGCTCCCCAGGCCGGCCCTGAAGGGGAGCAGCATCTGCTTGAGCGCGCCTCCCCGAGCGGAGAGAACGACTCCGAAACGGCACAGCACCACCCTGGCCCCTGCCGCCGGGAGGGCCTGCATGGCCTCTGTTTCCCACTCCCGTGAGAGCAGCGCCAGAAAATCCCTCCCGGAGGAGGCGGTCTCGTCGACCTCCTCGTCGCCCCGGGGCCCGTAGAAGCCCGCGCCGGAGGCGCTCAGGAGAACGGCCCCCTGCTCCCGCCTCCTGGCCAGGGCGTCGACCACGTTGCGCGTGGTCAGGATGCGGCTGTCCCAGATCCGTCTCTTGGCCTGCGCGCTCCAGCGGCTGAAGATGGACTCGCCTGCAAGGTTGACCGCCGCATCGTGCTCGGCCGCGCTCTTCTGCCAAGCTCCGGGTTGGGTGGGGTCGCCGGCCAGAAACGATATCCGAGACAGACCGGGTCGGCCTCTGGGAGAGCGGGTCAGCAGGGTAACCTCATGACCCTTGGCGGCCAGCTCGCGTGACAGGGCAGTGCCTACGAGACCCGTGCCTCCGGTGACAAAGACCCGCATGGCCCGTCCCTCCCGGGTGCAGGCGTCAGCTGTCGGGTTTCAGGTGTCGGCCCCCCTCCGCCCGACCCGGTGGATGCTCTCATCGGTCTCCCGTGAGGTGGACTTGGGATGGGCGGTGAAAGGTGGCAGGAGTCTGATCCCTACTCTATCAGGTGCCGGTGCCGGTTGTCAGGCATCAGGCTTCCCTCGGCGAGCCTTTCATCGGCCAAGCCTTGGGCGGGTTTGGGGTCGAACGCCCGGACCTGACACCTGATACCTGATACCCGATACCTGATCCTCTCAGTCGGGGAGCACCTGCGGAAGGTGCAATATGATCTCTTCCTCCGCGCCGTTCCTGTCGGCCTCCACGTCGACCTCGATCTGGTCGTTTCGCAGACCGTAGACGAGCTTGCTCTTGCCCGTATCCCTTTCCAGGTGCGTGATGCACCGGACGATGCCGACCATCAGCCCGGCAATGCCGGAAGGGGGCGCGGGCAGGGGGACCCTCTCGGACTTCAGGATGAGGCTGCAGGACCCGTTCATGGATCCGTTGCTCTGGATCCGGATCCTGCGGGCGCCCCGCTCGATGCCGTCGATCACGGCCAGCGCGAGGTACTTGAGGGCGACCTCGGCCGGATCATTCGTCTTGTCGCCGCCCACACCCTTCCGGCTGATGTCCTCGAGCTCTTTCTCAGGGTCGCTTTCCATATAACAGTCCGCATACTCCTGCAACTTCAGGTGAAGACTTCCCGTATCCCTCATGGCGGGCCCCTCCGCAAAGGCGATTGATGAAAATTCACGGACCACTTGCCAGACTGTGCCAGCTGGTTATCCTTACATTTGCTTGTTCTTAGGATGCGCAAGGGGTGCGCCGAGGATCGGATTCGCGCTGCCTCGCCTTTGGCGCAGGGTCCGCGCGTCGAGCGGATGCCTGCGCACCGGAACTAACGGATTCAGGGCCGCATCCCTAGTATAATGGGGTCTGTCAGCGAAACGGGGTCCAACCCATCGAGGGAACATGACATGGCGGAGCAGGCGAGACCGGTGCCCGTCAGGGGCCTGGAAGACGTGGTCGCGGCAGAGACCGCAATCGGGTACGTGGACGGGATCAACGGCAAGCTCTACTACGCGGGGTACGAGATCAACGACCTGGCCGAGCACGCCACCTACGAGGAATGCGTCTTCCTCCTCTGGAATCAGCGGCTTCCCAGCCGGGCGGAGCTCGAACGGTTCCATGCCGAGCTCGTTCCCGAAATGGTCTTGCCGGACCCCCTCATTCAGTGGTTCCTGCGGGTCCCCAAAGGCGTGCACCCCATGGTCATGCTCCGCTCCGCGGTCTCGGACCTCGCCTTGTACGATCCTGAGGCCGAAGACAACTCGGCCGCGGCCAATCGCAGAAAAGCGGTACGGCTGGTGGCCAAGGTGCCCGCGATCATCGCGTCGTTCTACCGCACCCAACACGGCCTGGAGCTGGTCCCGCCGGATTCGAGCAAGAGCATCCCGTTGAACTTCCTGCGCATGTTTGCGGGCAAGGAGCCCACGGCCGAGGAGGCAGGGGCCATCGAGCTGATGTTCGTCCTGCACGCGGAGCACGGCTTCAACGCATCCACTTTTGCGGCGCGGGTGACGGCGAGCACGCTGGCCGACATGTACGCCGCGATCTCGACGGCGATCGGCACTCTCAAGGGGCCGCTGCACGGGGGCGCCAATCAGCGCGTTATGGAGATGCTCGAGGGGATCGGTTCCCCGAGCGACGTGGAAGAGTATATCGAAGGCATGCTGGTGCGGGGCCAGAGGATCATGGGATTCGGCCATCGGGTCTACAAGGTCGAGGACCCGCGCGCACGCCACCTGAGGAAGTACGCGGAAAAGCTCTGTTCCGAGGATGGCAACCCCGAGTCGTGCCGGTATTACGAGATCAGCCGGCGGATTGAGCAGAAGGTCATGGAGGTCAAGGGAATCTATCCGAACGTGGACTTCTACTCCGCCACCGTGCAGCACTGGCTGGGGATCCCCATCCCCTTCTACACGACCCTTTTCGCGGCCTCGAGGATCGCGGGCTGGACGGCGCACGTCATGGAACAGCATGCCGACAATCGGCTGATGCGGCCCAAGTCCTCCTTTGTGGGGAGATATCCCCTGAAGTATGTTCCGATAGAAGAGAGAAGGTGAGGCGAGGCGAGAGTTGCTGCGCTTCCACCTGGAGCTTCTCTGGACCGGCCCCGAAGCTCCGGACCTCCCGCCCACACCCCGGGGTCGGCCTCGGTGATCCAAGAGGCCGGCTGCCCGCCGCCGGCTTCCTTCCGAGCCCGCATCGGGCCCGCCGTTGAGGAGGACCAGGACGATGAATGTCGCGGAGACCAAAAGAGACGCCATGAGAAATCGGGCGCACTATGAGCTGAAGAGGCAGATCCCGGAGATCGTGGACGCGATCACGGCCTCCTACACGGCGGACGACCCGCTGTCCAACGTGGGAGACCGGCCGATCCCGTCGCGCGAATCGGTGATCCGCATTCTTTCGGACGTCGAGCAGGTCATCTACCCCGGCTATTTCGGCCAGTTGCCGGTAGACCGGGTGAACTTCAAGTATTACATTGGGACCAAGCTGAACGAAATCTTCGAGGGCTTCTCGGAACAGATCGCCAAGAGCCTTCGGCACCGGTGCGAGGGGGCTCACCTGGTATGCGACCTCTGTATGCAGAGAGGCCGGGAAGAGACGGTCCGATTCATGAAGAGGATCCCGGAGCTCAGGCGCCTGCTGCGAGGGGACGTCACGGCGACCTGGGAGAACGATCCGGCCGCATCGAGCCTGGACGAGATCATCTTCAGTTATCCGGGAGTGAAGGCGATCACGATCTACCGGATCGCCCATGAGCTCTACCACCAGGAGATACCGGTGCTCCCCCGGATCATGACCGAATACGCTCATAGGGTCACCGGGATCGACATCCACCCGGGCGCCCACATCGGGGAGCACTTCTTCATCGACCATGGAACGGGAGTGGTGATCGGGGAGACCTGCACCATCGGAGACCGCGTGAAGATCTACCAGGGCGTCACCCTGGGGGCTTTGAGCCTGGCGCGCGACGAATGCGGAGAGGTGGTGCGGGATACGAAAAGACATCCCACGGTCGAGGACGACGTGACGATCTACTCCGGAGCCACCATCCTCGGCGGAGACACGGTGATCGGCGCAGGGTCGATCGTGGGGGGCAACGTCTGGCTGACCACGTCCATTCCGCCCGGCACCAAGGTTGTGATCGAGCCTCCCCGGCAGAAGTTCAGAGACAACCGCATCGCACCGAAGGAGCCTGCCGTAGACTTCCAGATTTGATTCGTCACAGTTACCAGAAAAGGATGACTAGATGTGGAATTACAGCGAAAAGGTGATGGATCACTTCAGAAACCCGAGGAACGTCGGAGAGGTCGAACAGCCCGACGGAGTGGGTGAAGTCGGCTCCCTCGCCTGCGGTGACGCCCTCAGGCTCACCTTCAAGCTGGACGAGGTGGGCCGCATCCGGGACGCAAAGTTCCAGACCTTCGGTTGCGCCAGCGCGATCGCGTCCTCGTCCGCCCTGACCGAGATGATCAAAGGCATGACGCTGGAGGAGGCGGAGAAGATCACGAACCAGGACATCGCCAGCTTCCTGGGAGACCTGCCGGAAGAGAAGATGCACTGCTCGGTCATGGGCCGGGAGGCCCTGGAGGCGGCCATTGCGAGCTACAAGGGGAAGTCGGTGCAGGCCGAGCCCTCGGACATCGTGTGCAAGTGCTTCGGCATCACGGGCAAGGAGATCGAGCGCATTGCCCGGGAGAATAACCTGACCACGGTCGAGCAGGTGACGCACTACACGAAGGCGGGCGGCGGTTGCAGGACCTGCCATCCGGAGATCGAGAGGATCCTGGAGGGGTTGAACGGAAGCCGCAGGGAGGCCTCGCTGGACGGGGCTCGCGTCGGCGGGGGTAAGCGTCTCACCAATATCCAGAAGATCCGGCTCGTCGAGGAGACCCTCGAAAAACAGATCCGGCCCGCCCTGAAACGGGACGGGGGGGACATCGACCTGATCGACGTGGACGGAAACCGCGTGTACGTGGGCTTCCGCGGCCTTTGTTCCTTTTGCCCGAGCTCGGAGTTCACGCTGAAGAATTACGTGGAGAAGACCCTGAAGGAATTCGTCACCCCTGAGATCGAAGTCGAGGAAGTCACACCATGAACCCAGGGATTTACTTCGACAACAACGCCACCACGCAGGTCGCTGCAGAAGTCCTGGAAGCCATGCTTCCCTACTTCGGCGAGCTCTACGGCAACCCGTCGAGCATGCATTCCTTCGGCGGCCAGGTGAAGGATCGCATCAGCCGGGCGCGGGAGCAGGTGGCGGCCCTGCTCGGCGCCCAGCCGGACGAGATCGTTTTCACGAGCTGCGGGACCGAGAGCGACAACGCCGCGGTCCGGGGGGCGCTGCAGGTCGTGCCGGAGAAGAAGCGCTTCGTGACGACCCGGGTCGAGCACCCGGCGGTCTGGAATCTCTGCCCGTACCTGCGCAAGAAGGGGTACAGCGTCACCGAGCTCTCCGTGGACCGCAAGGGCAGGCTCGACATGGGTGAGGTGCGGGCGAGCCTCACCGATGGGACGGCGCTGGTCAGCGTGATGGCGGCCAACAACGAAACCGGGACTCTCTTCCCCGTGGAAGAGATCGCCCGGATAACCAAATCAAAGGGAATCCTGTTCCACACGGATGCGGTGCAGACCGCGGGCAAGATCCCGATCGATATGTCGGCAAGCGCGATCGACATGCTTTCCCTGTCCGGCCACAAGCTCCACGCCCCCAAAGGAATCGGGGTCCTCTACGTACGCAGGGGAACCCGGTGGTCGCCGTTCATGATCGGCGGGCACCAGGAACAGGGGCGCAGAGGCGGTACGGAGAACGTGCCCAGCATCATCGGCCTGGGCCGGGCCGCGGAGCTTGCCCGGCGCCGCCTCGAGGACGAGAACACGAGAGTCAGGGCCCTCAGGGACCGGCTGGAAAAGGGGATCCTCGAGCGCATCCCCAACACCCTGATCAACGGAGACCCGGAGAACCGCCTGCCGAACACGTGCAGCCTGAGCTTCGAGTACGTGGAGGGCGAATCGATTCTCATGATGCTCAACGACTTTGGCGTATGCGCCTCCTCGGGCTCTGCCTGTACTTCCGGATCCTTGGAGCCTTCCCATGTGCTCAGGGCCATGGGCGTTCCGTTCACCGCGGCGCACGGCTCGATCCGGTTCAGCCTGAGCATCTACAACACCGAGGCCGAGGTGGACACGGTGATCGAGCGCTTGCCGCCGATCATCGAGCGCCTCAGGGCCATCTCGCCGTTCTGGAAAGACTACAAGGAAGGGAAACAGATAAGGATGGGCGGCGCCTTGTGACGCGCCCAGACTCTTTTCCGTCATTCCGGCGCAGGCCGGAATCCAGTCCCTGCGCCCAGTTACCACAGCTGGTCCTGATGCACCCTGCTGGATCCCGGCTCGCACGCGCTCCGCACATGGGCCGGGATGACGAATTGTGACACAGCCTCGCAGGGCGGAATCCAGTCCCTGTACCCCGTTCCTGAATGCAAGCTCCTGGATCCCGGCTCACACGCGCTCCGAAGTGGCGGCCTTGGCTGGGATGACGACGGGATGAGGAAAAGAGTAGGGGCGCTGCTTGCTGCGCCCGTCCCGGACCCGGGCCGCCACGGCGACCGGATCATCGCCAGCGCCCGATCTGCTTCCTCAGGATCCCCTTGAGCATGCCGGCTGCGATGCCCAGAGCCCTGGGCAGCATGGCGAGCCGCGCCAGACCGTTCTTCGAATACAGCAGGACGAGCAGGGCCTCGAAGGCCTCCTGGGCGCCCGGCTCGACCGGGTAGTGGAAGAGCTCCTTCGAGTACCAGCCGCCGAATTCGGTCACGGACTTGACCCTGCAGAAGCTCCGGATCCCGATCTCGCTGTGGTACGCGCCCACACCGGATTCCTTCACGCCCCCGAACGGCAGCGACGGGAAGGCGAACGTGACCAGGCAATCGTTGATGTTCACGGACCCGGTCTCCATCCGGTTCGCGTACCAGCGCGCCTCGTCGAGGTCCTGGCTGAAAACCGATCCGGAAAGCCCGAAGGGGGTGCTGTTCGCCATCTGGACCGCCTCCTCCGGCGTGTCGAACGGCACGATCGGGAGCACGGGGCCGAACGTCTCCTCCTTCCAGATCTTCATGTTCGGACGGATGCCGGTGATGACCGTGGGTGAGAAGAAGAGGCCTCCTCCGATGTTTCTCCTGGCTCCGCCGAGACGGAGGATCGCGCCTTTCGTCACCGCATCGGAGATCTGCTCCTCCACCGTCCTCACCTGGCTTTCCAGCGTCATGGCGCCGATCTGGCCGCTCAGCGTGCCGGACTCGAGGGTCTTGGAGATTTCGAGCACCTTGTCCAGAAAGGCCTGATAACAGGGGCGCTCCACGAAGCAGAACTCGATCCCGGTGCAGGTCTGCCCGGCGTTGAAGAACGAGCCCCAGACCGCGGCGTGGGCGGCGCGCTCGAGATCGGCCTTGCGGCTGACGATCATGGCGTCCTTGCCGCCGAGCTCCATGACGGCCGGGACCAGGCGCCGGGCGGCCGCCTCGCTGACCTCGAGACCGACCGCGGTCGAGCCGGTGAAGAACAGCATGGCCACGCCCGCATGCTCGACCAGGGCCCTTCCGGTCACGGACCCGCTTCCCGTCACCACTTGCAGGGCCTGCGACGGAAGGCCTGCGGCCATGAGAATCTCCCTCAGCATCAGCCCGGACGCGGTGGTCTGCGAGGAGGGTTTGAGCACGACCGTATTGCCTGCCGCGAGGGCCGAGATCACGGGGCCGGCGGCGAGTGTGAACGGATAGTTCCACGGTGCGATCACGCCGACCACGCCGCGCGGTTCAAACGTGAAGTAGGCCCTCCTGCCGGGCAGCACGGGCGTGCCCCGGACTTTGACCGGCCGCAGGAAGCGCTCCGCGTTCGCCGCATAGAAGTGCAGCAGATCGCAGGTTGAAAAGATCTCCGCGAGCAGCGCGTCGAGCAGGGGCTTGCCGGTTTCGGAGCTGATGATTTCCGCATACGGGCGCGCCTTTTCGGCCAGGTGGGAAGCCGCGCGCTGGAAGATCTCGCGGCGCAGGGCGAAGCCCGTGGCCGACCATTCCGTGAAAGCGGCCCGGGCTCCCCGCACGGTCCGGTCCACTTCGTCCGGCCCGAACAGAGCGTGCTCGCCCACCTTCTCACCCGTAGCCGGATTGTAAATGCTAAAAGTCGTCTGGTTCTCCACGATCCTTCTCGTGGCTCTCCTTGGTTCCATGCGACACTCGCCTTCGAACTGGAGTTGTTTGCAGCCATCGATTGCATCAGCCGGCTCGATCGGCCGGAGGCCGCGCCGGCCTGACGCTGCACCTGTCCTTGCCTGGTTAGATTGCAGCCCGGCAGTCGAAGAAACAGAGGCAGACCGCCGCGGCGGAAGGGATGGGCTGGTGGTGGGTCGCTGCTGGCGTGGTGCAGCAGCAGGTTGGGCAGGCTCTCGGGTTTCAGTCGTCGGGATGGGTGTTCCGGCGATCCTTTAGCGTGGCTCGGCCGGCAGCCAGACCGAGAAGGAGGAACCTCTTGCCGGTACGCTCTCGACGGTCACATGCCCTCCGTGGGTCTCGACGATGCGCTTGACGATGGCAAGTCCCAGGCCCGTTCCCTCGGGCTTGGTCGTGTAGAAGGGCCCGAAGATGCGGTGGATCTGGTCCGCCGGTATCCCTGCGCCCGTGTCCTCCACGGAGATGAGCAAGCCCTGGCGTGCCGCTTCTCCCGTGATCGGAGGGGGGCGGCCGCCGTTCCACTCCGAGCGGATGGTAAGGGTGCCGCCCTGCGGCATGGCCTGCAGGGCGTTCGTGACCAGATTCAGGAGGACCTGCTCGATCTTGTCCTCATCCAGTGGCATGGCCCTGACGGAGCCGGCGAGTTCGGTCCGAATCCGTACGCCTCGCTTTGCCGCCTCTTCCCGCACCAGGAGCAGCACGGTCTCGATCAGCTCGTTGGGGCGGCAGTTGGTCTTGTCGAGGTGGACCTGCCTTCCGAAACGCAGGATGCTCCGGGCGGTGCGCTCGAGGCGCTCGGTCTCCTGCACCAGGATCTTCAGGAACGCGTGCTTCTCGTGGCCTTCGGGGAACTCGTCGCTCAGGATCTCGGCGGCGCCCCGGATCGAGCCGAGGGGGTTCATGAATTCGTGGGTGACCGTGGCACTGAGCTCTCCCAGGGCGAAGTGCTTCTCGGCGATGCGGAGCCGCTGTTCGACGGTGAGCAGTCGGGAAGACGTTTCCTTGAGCCCGTCATAAGCCCGGGCCAGCTCGCGGGAGGTGCGCTGGGCGAGTGCGCTCTGGCGGTGGGCGCGTTCGGCCAGAAAACCGGTGAGCCCGCCGACGACGTTGAACAGCAGGATCTCGAGATAGCGCTCCGGCGCGGCGGCGGGCAGGAGCTTCCATTGAAAAAAGATGTGGGGCGCGTACAGCAGGCTGGAGCCGATGGAGGCGGCCAGACCGCCCCTCAGGCCGAACCACACGGCGGCGGCGAAGATCGGGAGATAATAGAGCCTGTCGTAGATCGCGTGCAGTCGATGAAGGTGCAGGCTCGTGCTATAGTGAGCCGAGCTGATGAGGAGGATGGAGCCTGCGACCACCACGAGCTTTAGGGCCAGGCGAGGCGCGCGTTCGGCAGCCGAAAAAAAGCTGGCCTCAGGGCCGGGGGCGTGAGCGGATGATTTCTCTTCCTGCATACGGCTTACCTCTTTGCGGGTTCTCCCGGTCGGTTCCATGGCCGCGGAAAAGCCGCCTGCTCGACGGTGCCGCCGCGGGCGCACCCGCGCCGACGCAGCCGTAGGGAGCGTACCGTGTCCGAAATGCATCGCATTCTCGTTATGGACGATGACGAAAGCTTTCGCAAGATCCTCGAGTACAACTTGAGGCAGGCGGGATACGAGGTCGTGTCCGCACGAAGCGGACAGGAGGGGTTGGCCTGGATGGACAGGGAGCCGTTCGGCGTCGTCATTACGGACATCAAGATGCCCGGGATGGACGGCCTCGAAGTGCTGCGGGAAGTGAAGAGGCGCAGCCCGGACACGCCGGTCATCATGGTCACCGCCTTCGGCAGCATCGAGATGGCCGTCGACGCCATGAAACAGGGCGCCGCCGACTACATCACCAAGCCGCTCAACCGGCACGGCCTGCTCCTGACGCTGGAGAAGACCTTGCGCCTGCGCAATCTGCGGGAGGAGAACCTGCGGCTGCGGGAGGAGCTCGGCGAGCGCTTCCAGACGGACCGCATGGTGGGCGTCTCGGCTGCGATGAGGAGTCTCCTGGAAAAGGTGCGGCGGCTCACCGAGGTGGACGCAACGGTGCTGATCACCGGCGAGACCGGCGCAGGCAAGGATCTCATCGCCCGGGGCCTCCATTACGGGAGCCGGCGCCGAGAGCAGCCGTTCGTCGCCGTGAACTGCACCGCAATCCCGCGGGAGCTTCTCGAGAGCGAGCTGTTCGGGCATGTGAAAGGGGCCTTCACCGGAGCCACGCGGGACCGGAAGGGCAGGTTTCAGGCAGCCGACGGAGGAACCCTCTTTCTGGACGAGGTGGGCAGCATGGATCCGGCGCTGCAAGGCAAGCTGCTCCGGGTGCTGCAGGATCAGAGGGTGAGCCGGGTCGGGGAGGAGAAGGCGTTCAAGGTGGACGTGAGGATCCTGGCGGCGACGAACACCGACTTGCGGGCAGCCGTGGATGCCGGCGGGTTCCGCGAAGATCTGTACTACCGTCTGAACGTCGTGCCCTTGCACGTACCCTCCCTGCGGGAGAGGATCGAGGACATCCCGCTTCTGATCGATCACTTCCTGGGGTCTCTCCAGCCCGGGAGCAAGATCCGGGTGGACCCTCGGGTGCTGGAGGCGTTCCGAAGGTACGAGTGGCCAGGCAACGTGCGGGAGCTGCGCAACGTGATCGAGAGGATGCTCATCTTCCGCGCGGGCGACACCCTGGGGCCGGAGAGCCTTCCTCCGGAGATCGTGGGAACACGCCCTGCAAAGGCTGGCGAGCAAGAGCCGCTCGTGCGGCTGCCCGCCGAAGGGGTTTCCCTGGAGCACCTCGAGCGCACCGTCATCGCCCAGGCGTTGGAGATGAACGGCTGGAACCAGGTCCGCACCGCAAGGTTCCTGCGCATCCCGCGACACATTCTGCTCTACCGCATGGAGAAATACGGCATCCGGATTCCCGAGGGCAAGGGGAGGCAGGGCACGCCAGATCCGTCCTCTTCCGCAGGATGAGGCGCGTCATCCCCGACCAAGGCCGCATGGAGTGGACGGAGCGAGGACAAGAAGCGTTGCGGAAATTGCGAGGGAGCCACAGGGGTGCAGCGCCGCAGATGGGCCTTTATGGACGGCCTTCTGCCCTGCCCTTTACCCACATGTTGACTCTGTCCGTCATCCCGGCCCAGGTGCGGAGCGCGTGAGAGCCGGGATCCAGGAGTCTGCGTCAAGTAGCTCGGGTTCGATCACGGGTGCAGGGACTGGATTCCGGCCTGCGCCGGAATGACGGAAAAGAACCTGGTTTCCCATTGCGCACCCAATGGGCCGACTTATGGGTAATGGGCAGTCCTAGCCTCTCCCTTCCAGGAACCGCAGCACCTCGGCCGGGTGGGCGCCGGCGTCCTTGACCTGGGGCCAATGCTTCACGATCTTTCCGTCCGGGCCGATCACCACGGTCGACCGGATCGCCCCGGTGACCTTCTTCCCGTACAGGTTCTTCTCGCCCCAGGCAGCGTAGTCCTGCAGCGTCTTCGCCTCGGGGTCGGACAGGAGGATGAAGGAGAGGCCGTACTTGGAGACGAACTTGCCGTGGGCATCCAGGCCGTCCTTGCTGATGCCGAAGACCGCGACGCCCGCCTCGCGGAACCTGTCGTTCAGGTCCCGGAACGAGCAGGCCTCCAGGGTGCAGCCGGGCGTGTCGTCCTTGGGATAGAAGTAGAGGACCACGGTCCTGCCCCTGTAGTCCCGCAGGGCGTGCCGCTTGCCGTCGCTTCCCTCCAGCGCGAAGTCGGGCGCCTTGGTACCTTCCAGCTCCTTCATCGCTTCATCCTCCATGGGCCGAAAACAGGAGCGCGTTCGCTTGCGCAGAGCCCGGGTGCGGTGGGGCCTTACTTCTCGGGCTCCTTGGTCTATGATGAAAGAAGGGCAGCGGATGATTGCGCGTGCGCCGCGAGGAGGCACCGGCTCTTGCGGGGGAGGCATTCCAATGGCGAGAATGAAGATCACGAGCGAGTTCTCTCCGGCCCTGCATACCGACCTCTATCAGCTGACGATGGCTTACGGCTACTGGAAGACGGGGATGCAGGACCGGGAGGCGGTTTTCCATCTGTTTTTCCGGCACCATCCGTTCAAGGGGGGATTCACGATCGCCGCCGGGTTGGAAATCGCGATCGACCTCATGGAGAGCTACCGCTTCGAAGGCGAAGACCTCGACTATCTGGCGAGCCTGCGGGGCAACGACGGCCTGCCCCTGTTTGAAGGGAAGTTCATCGATTATCTGAGCGCCCTGGAGCTGCGGTGCGACGTGGATGCGATCCCGGAAGGAACGGTCGTGTTCCCGTTCGAACCGTTGATCCGGGTCCAAGGGCCGCTGCTGCACTGCCAGCTCCTGGAGACGCCGCTGCTCAATCTGATCAACTTCCAGACCCTGGTGGCCACCAAGGCGGCCCGCATCGTCCTGGCTGCCAAGGGAGAACCGGTCATCGAGTTCGGCCTCCGGCGGGCCCAGGGGCTGGACGGGGGACTGGCCGCAACCAGGGCGGCCTTCATCGGCGGATGCGCGGGCACCTCCAACGTGCTCGCCGGGAAGGTCTTCGGCATCCCGGTCAAGGGGACCCACGCGCACAGCTGGGTGATGTCCTTCGACTCCGAGCCCGCGGCCTTCCAGGCCTGGGCGCAAGCCATGCCGAACAACTGCATCTTCCTGGTGGACACCTACAACACGCTGGACGGGGTGCGCAACGCGGTGGAGGCCGGAAAGGAGCTGCGCCGCAGGGGGTACGAGATGGTCGGCGTCCGGCTGGACTCGGGTGACCTGGCTTACCTGAGCGTGGAGGCCAGGCGCATTCTGGACGAGGCGGGGTTCCGCGACGCGAAGATCCTGGGAAGCAACGAGCTGGACGAGTACATCATCGGGAGCATTAAGGAGCAGGGAGGCGCCATCGGGATGTGGGGCGTGGGCACACGGCTGGCGACGAGCTACGAGCAGCCGGCGCTGGATGGGATCTACAAGCTGTCAGCCATCCGTAGCGAGGGCGGCCGCTGGGAGTACAAGATCAAGCTTTCGGAGCAGACCATCAAGATCACCAACCCCGGCTTCCTGCAGGTGCGCCGGTTCGGCCCCGATAGCGAGTTCCTCGCGGACGCGATCCTCGACGAGCGGCTGAAGGTGGACGGGGATTGGGTCATCGTGGACCCGATGGACCGGACGCGCCGCAAGAAGATACCTCAGGGGACTGCTTTCAACGATCTTCTGGTAGCGGTCTTTCGCGGCGGCAGGAGAATCTATGATCTTCCTCCTCTGGCGCAGATCCAGGACCGGGCGCGTGGACAGCTCCAGTGTTTTCACGAGGGGGTGAAGCGGTTCATCTATCCCCACACCTACCCGGTAGGCCTCGAGAAGTCCCTCTTCGAGCTGAAAGAGGAGCTCATCATCCGGGCGCGGCAGGCGTCACACAGGAACAGCTCGGGAGCGTTCTAACGGTTTTTGGGCAGGAAGGATGTCGTCCGTGATCTTCATGGCGACCGCCTCCGTGCGGCTCCGCACCGAACCCGTCCCGGGGCGAATCTATAGTTAGAGGCTGTCTCAAAACGCCCATCTGCGGCGTTGCCCTCATCCTTCGTCACTGCGGCGTACTTCCATGTACGCCTCATTCCTCAGGATTTCGTGCGCCTTGCATCTGAGCATTTTTGAACAGCCTCCAAAATCGAGCCTGTTGGGACAGGCTCTAGTTACAGAATCCTCACTTTTCAGAATCCTCGCGGCCATGCCGGCTTCCGGGTCCAGGACCCGACAGGTTCGTGAGTGTCAGGGCCGAGAGCGCTTTTCAGACATCCCCTCGGAGGTTTCGCATGCTGGAAGAAATCAAGACGCGCCGCAGCATCCGCAGGTTCAGAGAAGATTCGGTCGACGATCATACGATCCGAACGATCGTGGAGATGGGCACCTGGGCGCCATCCGGGCTGAACAATCAGCCGTGGCGTTTCGTCGTCGTACGCAGTCCGGAGGTGCGGAAGAGGCTGGCCGGTCAGACGAAATACGGGTCCACGATCGAGAGCGCTCCTGTCTGCATCGCCGTCTTCCTGAGTCAACCGGAAAGTTACGAGCGGGTCAAGGACGTCCAGGCGATCGGCGCCTGCATTCAGAACATGCTGCTGACCATCCATCATCTCGGTCTCGGGGGCGTCTGGCTGGGGGAGATTCTGAAGAACCGCGGGCGCGTCGAAGAAATCCTGGGCGTGCCGGAAGGCTGCGAGCTGATGGCCGTGATCGCGTTCGGGTGGCCGGCGACCGCGGGCGGGCCGGGCGTCAGGAGACCGCTGGGCGAGGTGGTGCTCGGCTGGAAATGACACCGCCGTCTTTGCGGCAGGAACATCCCTTCCGGCGACCGTGGCGTTGCGGCGGCCAGGCTGGCTGAAACAGGAAGACCTGCCGGTTCGCACGCCTGAGATTGCGCGGCTCCCTCGCGGTGAGCCCTCGGGCGGGCGTCATCGGACCTTCTCCAGCCGCGCATCCGGGCGCCTTTCAGCGGCTCCTTCCTCGAGCGCGCTCCGCAGCAGCCATGCAGGTTCAGCGTCCTGCAAACTCGTAGGTCTTGCCGGTGTCGATGAAGGCGCGGAAGTTCTCCGGCTTGACCGCGGCCGGCACCGTGCAACCGGTGCTGAGGATGAACCCGCCGTCCCTTCCGATCTCGCTGATCAGCCTCCTGCAATAAGCCGACACATCCTCGGGCGTGCCGAGGCACAGCAGCGCCGGGTGGACGTCGCTGGCGATGCAGTGATGTCCCCCCAGCACCTCTTTGGCGGCGAAGATGTCGGTCGTTCCGTCGAGGTCGATCACCGCGGAGCCACGGGGGAGCCTCTTGAAATACGGCAGGTTCTTGTCCCAGCAGGTGTCCAGGTGAAACCAGCTCACGATCCCTTCCGACCAGAGGGCATCGACGATCTCGACTGTGTACGGCCACCAGAACCTCTCGAAAACGCGCAGAGGATAGAAGAAAGCGCCGGCTCTCTCCTCGGTGATGTTCGCGATCTTGCAGCCGGTGAGCCGGCTCAAGCCGATCAGTTGCTCGATGTATTCGGGCACGGCGACCTTGAGCGCCCTCTCCACCCTCTCGGGCCGATAATAGAGGTCCTCGGTGAACCGCACCATCGACCGGGTCAGGGAAAAGCTGAAAAAAGGAGGCATCGTCCACATGGGAAAGGCGGGCGCAACGCCCCTCTTCCTGCACTCGGCGCAGAAGGCAAGCGTGTCCTCCATGACCTTCTGGAGAAGCGCCGGCGCATCTTCCGGAGCCCACTGCGAGACTCGGGGCAGGAGGCGTTCCGCACAGAACCGGGGCCACCCGGTGCGGGCGACCTCGTCGTACTCCTCTTCGGACCAGCTTTGGCTTTCCACCACCTGGACTTGCGTTTCTCCCTCGGTGGGGATGCGCACTCTGAGGCCTGCAAGGGCGGCGCCCTCGGCCGAGGCGATCGGGTTCATGGCATCCCACCCGCCGTAGGCTTCGAACACCTCCAGGTGGGCCGCAAACTGAACGTCGACGCCGCTGGCCGGAATCTTCGACGATTCGAGTCCCAGGAGGCGAACGGCGGCGGCCGTGCTCATCTGCGGCGCGAGCGGAACCCGGTCCGGCTTCTCCAGGCGGATGGCGGACAGGAATCTCTCCTCCGAGGTCATGGTCTCCGTTCCCATGTTCACTTGCCCTCCGTCTCTCTCAGGCAATAGGCGACTCCCTGCATGGCGTCGGTCGTCTGGAAGTCCGCGCCTACGTAGTCCCTCACCAGGGCGGTGGTGACTCCGCCGCCGACCATCAACTTCAATCCGGACCTCAGCCCCTCCTCCTCCAGCAGCTCTGCCGCCGCCTTCATGTTGGGAAAGGCGGAGGTCAGGAGGGCGGAAAACCCGACGAAATCCGGGGCGCTCGACTTGATCTGGCGCACCGCAGTCGAGGGATCCACATCGACCCCCAGGTCGAGGACTTCGAACCCCTGCGCCCGCAGCAGCGTGGCCAGGAGGTCCTTGCCGAGATCGTGGATGTCGCCCTTCAGAGTCGCCAGCACGACCTTGCCCCTGGGGCGCGCACGGCGGGCGTCGCTCAGGTGCGGATCCAGGACGGCCACGACCGATTTGAAGATTTCCCCGGCCAGCATCATTTCCGCCAGATAGTAGTCTCCGGACTGGAACCGCTCGCCCACCAGGGCCATGCCCCGCCTGCACGCCTCGAGGATGCGGAGCGGGTCGTCGCCGCTCTCCAGCCCCTGTTTGACCGTTCTCAGCACGTCGTCTCTCTTCAGCTCCAGCATGGCGTTGGACAGCTCTTCGTTCATGCCGCGCCCCCTTTCATCGTGGTGCCTCCGGTGGATGGATCGTTGCGGGAAGTCCCTGCGCCGCCGCTATGCACTCCGGCTTCTGTGCGCAGGCACAGGCTTCGCGAACCGTTGCACTTGAATCTGGTACTTGAAGCAATCCGATCTCATGAAGGCCGCTCTCAGAACAGGAACTCCTCGAGATAACGGTTCACCTGATCGGGCTGCTCCTGCTGGACCCAGTGGCTGCAGCGGGGGATATAGCGGATCCGGGGCGGCTCGGCGAAATAAGGATCGAGGCCGTAGGTCAAGTCCTTGGTGAGGGCGCGATCGTCCTCCGCCCAGATGATCAGGGTCGGCACCGCGATCGTCGGGAATTGCCGGATCCTTTTCAGCGTGGCGCGGTCCCGGAAGAGACCGCGATAGTAGTTGATCGCGGCGGTGAGGCACCCCGGCTGGCTCATGGCCTCCTCGAACAGCCGCAGGTCCTCGTCCGAAAACGCCTCTTTCCGATGAGCCCAGCCGCGCAAGGCCTTGCGCAGCATGAGGTAGCGCTCGCGGCGGACGTACCATTCCGGCAGCCAGGGAAGCTGGAACATGAAGACGTACCAGCTCGCCCGAAGCTGTCTGAAATTGCGCGGCATCTCCCGCAGGTACGCCCTCGGGTGGGGAGCGTTCAGGACCACCAGGCGCTCGACCGCCTCCGGGTGGTAGGCCGCCAGGTACCATGCGATGATCCCGCCCCAGTCGTGTCCGACGACGATGGCCTTTTCGGCGCCCAGCACGCGGATCAGGGAGCGGACGTCGTCGGTGAGCTTTTCGACGAAGTAGGACGCCACTCCCCGCGGCTTGTCCGAGAGGTTGTACCCTCTCAGGTCCGGGGCCACGGCCTTGAACTTGCCGGCCAGAAACGGGATCTGGTGGCGCCAGGAGTACCAGAACTCGGGGAAGCCGTGCAGGAGCAGAGCGAGGGGGCCGTCGCCTTGCTGCACGTAATGGAGCTTGATGCCGTCCTCGATCTGCGCATAGCCGTGGCGAAGCTGGCTCGTGTCCGCGTTCATGGAACGATCCTCCGAGGAGCCCGTCCCCGATGCACGTCTGCTGCGTTCGGTTCGCCCCCAATCGGGGTCAAAAGGTCATGGTCGGAATTTCCCCCTTATTCTTTAACTTACTCCAAATGGTCCGGGACCACAACGAACAGTGTGTGGGCTTCTGTCGGCGCAGCCCGCAGCCCAGAATGAGCGGCGGGTTCGCTGTTTACAAAGGGAGCGGGAATGGGTAAAAGAAGCTTGAGTCGCTCGGCGCTCCTGCGATGATTCGCCGGCGGGAGGCGCACGGCCCTGTCCGGCAGGGCCTTCTGCTCGGGAAGGTGATGAAGGAAATTTACGAAAGCTTGCGCAGCCGGGCTCAGGAAGTGGCGCGAGAGCTCGGCCCGCCTGCCTTTTATCGCAACCACGACAAGGAAGTGCAGGCGTCTCTGGCACACCTCGATCAGGATGCAACCCTTTTCCGTCTCAGGGAGCACGTCTCCTCCGTGCTGGAGGACGATTTCGGGCACGGGCTCCGGCATGCCCTGCTCGTCACGCGGGATGCCGGGGCGCTGGCGATCATCGGCGCCCGGCAGGAGCAGATCGCCGACGCGGAGGCGCGTGCGATCCTGCGGTGCGCCCAGGCTGCCGGGCTGCTTCACGATGCCTGCCGGAAGGAACCCGAGCATGCGCTGCGGAGCGCGGAAGCGGCCCGTCCCGTGCTGCTCCGGTTCTCCTTCCCGGAGGACGAGGTCGAGGAGATCGCGGCCGCCATCGCCAATCATGAAGCGTTCCGGCAGCCGGTGCGGATGAGTCGCCCGTCCGGCCAGGCGGTGAGCGACTGTCTGTACGACGCCGACAAGTTCCGTTGGGGGCCCGACAACTTCACGGACACTGTCTGGTGCATGGCATCCTTCCACGAGGTGCCTTTCTCCACGTTCCAGAGGGCCTATCGGCAGGGCATCCAGGCGATCGAGAAGATCAAAGGTTCCTTCCGGACGCCGACCGGCCGCGCATACGGCGCCGAGATCATCGACATGGGACTGGAGATCGGGCGCAGAGTCATCTCTCCGCTGATCGAATGACTGTGACCGCCTGCAAGCGGCCGGCTGCGGATCGGGTCGCTGACGGACACCTCCATGCGACCTGGGCGAAAAGCTCTTCTCCTCGCTGTGGCAGCGGCTGCCGGTCTGCTCATGCTCGTCCTCTGGTACGGCCGCTTTCATTGGGAGCTGTTGGTCCTCGGATACCTCGAAGGCCGTGCGGCCGCGGCTCTCGGCCTCGAAGTGCACGTCCGTTCACTTTCGATCGTTCCGGCGGGAGCCTTGTGCCTCGAGGGGCTCGAGATCGGCGGCTCCCGAGACCCAGGGGCCGGGCCGCTCCTCAGGGTCGAAAGAATCGATGGGGAAGTCTCGTGGAGGGAGCTTCTGAACGGGCGCATCCATTTTCGCGACATTTCCGTCGTGGCACCTGTCCTGCGGATTGCGCGGGACAGCCAGGGGCAGTGGAACCTGCCCCTGGCGGCCCCTTCCGGCGGTCCCTCCGGGACAGGACCGGCAGGGCGGCTCGCGATCGACTCCCTGCGCATCCGGTCCGGCGTGATCGTCCTGCCTGCGGAGGTCGGCGGCGGGTGCGTGGAGGACCTCGACCTTCGCGTGATCGGCTTTTCCGGGCGGGCAGGCAGCCCTACGGACCTCTTGGGAAGCGGGTCCTGGGCAGGGAAGGGGAAGATCGCAATCGAAGGGCAGGCGTATCCGGGGGACGTGCCGTTCCGGGGTTCCTTCTCCTTGTCTGCCACGGGTCTGGACCTTTCAGAATTGCGGCACCTCGGGGAGCCGTACGGGTTCGATACGGCGGAGGCCTCACTGGACGTGAGCCTGCGTGCGGCGGGGGACCTGGAGGAAGGTTTCCGCGTGCGGTCCAAGATGGCGCTATGGCGGCTGGGGTGCGGCTGGCTGCGCAAGGGCACGAGCGACGCGCAGCTCGAAGCCGAGCTCTTTTACGATCCGGGGGAGAAGCGCCTGGAGGCGAGAAGCGTCGAGCTGACGGCGGGCGAGGCGCTTTCCCTCTCGCTTCAGGGCGAAGTCACGGATCTTGGTGGCGACAATCGGTATCACGCCGAAGTTCGAGCGGGAAGGCTGGATCTCGGCGCCCTGCAGGCGGGCCGCCGCATGGAGGGCAGAGGTGTGCTGTCCACGGCCGGGCTGCGCCTCGAGGGCCGGGGCGGTGCCTCCCTTCCGGCGATCGAGGGAGCGGCCCGGATCGAACAGGGCGGGGTTCGCCTGGAGACGGTCGGGCTCGCTCGAATCGAGGCGGAGCTGCGCTTCGAGGCAGGCAGACGCATGTCCATTCGGGCCCTGAGCCCCGCGCTGCTCGAGGTCGACGGCGGCGGGGTTTCCGGGGGGCCCTTCGGGGTCCGATTTTCCGGTTCGGTGGAAGGGGCGCTGGAGGAGCCGGAGTTCGCCGGCCACCTTTCGGTCGTCACGGCAGGAACGGGGATGGAGAGCGCGCCGTTCTCCTTCGGCCGTGCGGAGGTGACCGTGCAGGGGTCTCGGGACAGGGACGGGCTGCGGGGCCACGGCCAGGTCGGCGGGACGGACGTGCGGGTCCGGGGTCTCGCCCTGCCGCGGGTCTCGCTCGCGTCAGGGTTCGAGCTGCGCGAGGGAGGCGCCGTGCTCGAGGACCTTCGGCTTGAAGGCCGGGGCGTGCAAGGAGCTGCCGCGGCCGTGTCTGCCACGTGGGGCGAGCAGGGGCACAGCATACGCGCGGAGGTGAGCGGGCTCTCGCTCGAGCTGGAGCGCGCGCGCGCCGGGTGCAAGGGGACGGCTGCGACCGTCCAGGTCCTGCGGTCGCCTCAGGGCGTTTCCGGGGAGTGCCGCCTGTCCATCCGGGAAGCGCGCGTCAGAGGGATACCTCTGGGTCCGGTCTCGGGTACAGGGAGCTGGGCGCCGCAGGGATTCCAGGGCCGGATTCGGGAGGACGGCCCGTCGGGACGAGCCGTGCGCCTGGAAATGAAGGGGAGGGGGAACAACGGACCGTTCCCGATCGAGATCTCCATGCGGGTCGACAACCTGGATCTGGGGCCGATCGTTCGGGCCGACCCGGATCTTTTCGGCTCGCGCTACCGCCTGTCCGGGCTCGTTCGCGCAGCCCGCTTCGACGGGAGCGTGGATTCGTCGAGCCTGCTTCGGGGGGATTTTAGCGTACGGGGGGAAAAGATCGGTCTTGCCTCGCTCGAGGCGGGCCGGGACCTGTTCCAGGACGCCTCGATCGAAGCTCGCGCGAGCTTCACGGGGAAGGACGCGGACGGGTCCTGCGAGCTGGGGGTAGGGGCGGTGCGCGTGGCCCTAGCCGGCAGGGCGGAGTCGTTTGGGGGGGCGGGGCCCCCGAAAAGCCCGCCCGCCCCGCACGCCCCGG
>JBFLZG010000151.1:25095-32210 GCA_040756235.1 bacterium
GAGTCGTTTGCGGGTCCTGGCCGCAGGATCAGCGCGCGCGCCGAGCTGGCCGAGGTGGGGCTTGCCGAGATGCGCGAGGCGTTGTGGGGGGCCCTGCCGGACAGCCTCCTGTACGTAGAGCTCGATGGCCGTCTGTCTTCGACTCTCAGCCTGTCCTGGGAGCCGGGCTCGACTGCTGCGGGCCCAGGCGCACGGGTGCGCGGACAGCTGACCGCGCGCGACGTGCGCATCGCGGGGGAGTACGGCGAATACGCAGTGGGGCCGATCAACGGAACCATTCCGATCGCGCTCGGCCCGAGGGATTCGGGTGATCCCACGAGGGCGCCCGAGCTGGCCGCGTTCGAGCCGGCCGAGTTCGAGCGCCTCAGACGGCAATACGTGGGCTCGACGGCCGACGCCCTGGGCCCGGCTTCTCTGACGGTCGGCGAGATCTCGTACGGGTTCCCCCTGCTGCAGAACCTGGAGGCGTGGTTGAGCGCTGAGACGGGTGTGATGGAGATCGCCCGTTTCGGCGCCGACGCCTTCGGCGGCCGTCTGTCCGGGGCCGCCGTGGTTGATGCTTCCTCGGACGTTCAATACAATCTGGGCCTGCTGTGCGAAGGGGTCCGGCTCAGCGAGGTGTGCCGCCGGATCGCGCCGATCGAGGGTTACCTGTCCGGCTGCGTGGACGGGAGCGCGCGCCTGAGAGGCACCCGGGGCGGTCTCTCGGGGGTCGTGGGACGCGCCGATTTCTGGACTTACAGCCGCAAGGGAGAGAAGACGAAGATCAGCAAGCGACTTCTGGAGAAGATCGCGAGCCGTTCCATGAAGATGGTGTTCGGCGATCGGGAGTTCGACAGGGGGATCATGAGCCTGTACATGAAGGAGGGTTGGCTGATCTTCAAGGAGTTGGAGATTTCCAACCGGAATCTCCTGGGCGTCACGGATCTGTCGGTCAAGGTCGTGCCGTTGAACAACCGCATCGCCATCGATCGGCTCGCAGGCTCGATCACCGCGGCCGCGCAGCGGGCCGGGGCAGGGCAACCAGCGATTGAGCCGGCAATGGGCGCGCCATAGGCAGGCCGAGGGGACGGCTTCGTCCGCGTGCGAGGTGAACTGAAAGAAAGGGGGGCTGCAAAATGAAGCGAGGCATGAACACGCGTCTTTCTATCGTGAAGCTGGCGGTCATCTTCTGTCTGGTGTCCTGCGCGGTGATCACCGTGAACATCTACTTTCCGGAGAAGGACGTGCAGGAAGCGTACAAGGCGCTCGAGCAGGAGCTGATGACCCCCGGCGAGCCCGGGCCCGGCGACGAGCAACCCAGCGGGACCGTCAAGCCTCAGAGTCGGCTGCGCTTCGAGTGGGTGGGCGAGGCGGCCGCCGAGGAAGAGGGGCAGGCGCAGAAGATCGCCGAAACCGTGAAGAAGATGCCGGACGTGGTCGAGGCGTACCGCCAGATGGGGGCGCGCGTGGCTGCGGTCGACCGGCTCAGGGACGGAGGCCTGGCGGGGGAGGCGAACAGCGGCCTGCTGGTGCCGCGCGAGGGTACGTTGAGCCCTGCGGACCAGAAGCTGGTGGAAGCCGAGAACGCGGATCGCAGGACCGTGATCCGGGGAATGGCCAGAGCCATCATCCGGATCAACCGCAAGCCGGAAAACGATGAGAACATGAAACAGGTCCTGCCCCAGGCCACCGCCCAGTTCGCCTCGATCCGCAGGGACTCGGCCAAGAAGGGGTGGTGGAT
The DNA here is from genome assembly GCA_040756235.1 of bacterium. GTDB lineage: Bacteria > Desulfobacterota > DSWW01 > DSWW01 > DSWW01 > JBFLZG01. Next base: position 26,819 of record JBFLZG010000151.1, read on the forward strand.
CCAGGACCCGAGCGGCAACTGGACCCGCAAGTGAACCGCTTGGCGCCACGGCCCTGGATGTCCGGAGTGTACCCGTCCACCCCCTCACCTCATTGGTATGCCGATACACGAGCTTGCTGTCGGGCCGGCAATGACCGCTACGCTGATTTGAGACATGCTTTGGCGGAGGATTCTTGTCCGAAACCGGAGCGGTAACTGCTTGTGAATTGACAGGCCAGACTGGGAGTCCTTGGCCTCCGGGGTAGGTTTTCATAGGCCCTGTGTTTCTGCCCGCGGCTGAGGGTGCCTCCATCTCTATCCAACCCTTTTGAGATAGACATGAAATAACGTCGTGTCTATAATGCCCTACGTCCGGCCTGCATAGGATCACCGACGCATGGCAATCAACTCAGGTAAGATTACTCCCATCATCCGGTGGGCAGGAAGCAAACGCAAGCTGCTGAGCAGCCTATTACCCTTTGTCCCAACAACCTTTGAAAGGTATTTCGAGCCCTTTGCCGGATCAGCTTCCCTGTTTTTCACTCTTCGTCCCAGGAACGCCACTCTCAATGACATAAATCCGGAACTGATGCAATTTTACGAGTATGTTCGGGCACATCCGCTCCTAACATACCGAAAGGCCGCTGGATACCCTAGAACAAGAGCCCATTACCTCTTGATTCGCAGCCTGGCCCCAAGCCACTTGAATGAACTTGATCGTGCTGCTCGATTCTTCTTCCTCAATCGTCTTTGCTTCAATGGCCTTTATAGAACAAATAGAAAAGGTCTTTTCAACGTTCCGATAGGGGCCAAGACCGGCAAGTTCCCGTCTCTCAAGGATATCGTGAAAGCGGCGAGAATTCTGCGGAACGTACGATTACTCAATGAAGATTTCGAGGACGTCCTTTCGTCTGTGAAGCGGGGCGACTTCGTTTATCTCGACCCACCTTACTACTCGCCCAGGAAACGAAGGCGCAATGAGTATGGGAATAATTGTTTTACGACTCACGATTTTCCTCGTTTGCTGCGAGAATTGGAGAAACTTCATAGCCGAGGGGCGACATTTCTTCTGTCGTACGCAAATGACCACAATCTCTTAGGTCAGCTTCAGGGTTACTCTGTTCACCAGGTTGCAGTCCGTCGATGCATAAGCGGCTTCATTGATCAAAGAATATATGCTACTGAAATCATCGTGACCAACAGGACTTGAATATGAACAGAAAGGCCGAGAGTATTGTTGGCCGGAGGCGCGCACCCAAACCCTCTCTGACCATCGCCATCGTTGCTGATCTTCATTGTCACTTGCGGTCCCTTGAATATGGCCAAGAATCCTTCCTTCTTGTTGGTTCACCTCGTATACCACCGAGCCGACATCCGATTCAGTCTTTAGTAGACCTCGTTCGGCCTGTTCCGATTCGAGCAGACCTTCTGGTTTGCCCGGGAGATGTCACAAATCGTGCTTCACCAGAAGGGTTGAGCCAAGGAATGGAATTTCTCCTTGAATTGAAGCGGGAACTGCGGTGCTCAAGTCTCTTGTGCACGTTGGGGAACCATGATGTGAACTCAATGGGGGGCTCAGATGGGGATCACTTTCTGATCTCCCGAACTGCCCACCCTTGCTTCCCACTTGAAGAAGAGCAAAAAGATGATTATTGGGCACACGGCTTTTCCATTATTCCAGCCGACAAGCATTCGCTTCTGCTGATGCTGAACACAGTTGCAGATCACAGAGATGAGAAGACTGCGAAACGAGGGGCATTCTCTGATGACCGGCTCTACCGGCTGGACGTGCAGCTCACAAATGTTTTGCGCAAGAAGAGCTTCTCATTCAGAATTGCTGTGCTCCATCACCATCCTTTGCTCCATAGTCACATCAGCTACTTATCGGGAGACGTGCTCGGCAATGGTGATCAGTTGATTGAGATTCTTGCAAAGCATAAATTCGATCTCATTTTGCACGGTCACAAGCACCAACCGCGTCTTCGTCGGCAAAGTGTGGGAGGGCGGAACATGCTTGTGTTAGCAGCAGGTTCCTTTTCTGCATTTCTTGGAGATCTGTGGTCAACGACGAGGAATCTGTTTCACATCCTTACTCTAGACAAGCCAGCCACGGCCGATGAATATGTTGCCTCTCTTCGCACTTGGGAATACAACCACGGCCTCGGGTGGAACCCAGCTGCAAGGAGATCGGCCGGGTTACCGCATATAGTAAAGTTCATGGGGTCGGTCCCCTCTATCCCCAAAGAGGATGTCCTGCGCTTCCTGGAGGCGGAAGATCCTCAGAAAGTCAATGCACCAGAACTATTTCGTGCTTTTCCTGCACTCGAGTACCTCCTTCCCGATGAGATGGAGAGCTTTGGTGGAGCATTGGAGAGCGAGTACGGCTTCCGATTCGTATATGATGAGTTTGGCCAGCTCTATGAAGTCGGCAGGGTCGTGAGGAAGAGCTGATATGCAAAAGGGAACATATTACGGAGCTCTAAACGCTCGTTTCCTGACACCTGAAGAGGTGGCAAGAAAGTTTGTTCCTCTTCCATCTTTTTCTCGCCTTGTAAGAGAGGACCATGCTGTTCTCATGGGGCCGCGAGGGTGTGGCAAGACAACTTTGCTAAAGATGTTAACGCGAGGAGCGCTCCGATCATGGCAATTGAGTGGTCGGGATCTCAAGTATCCAGACTCGTTCCGGATCCCAGAATATGAGTCTATATACATACCATCGGATGTTCGCTGGCTGCATGAGGTGCGCGATGTGGATGCACTGAGGGCATTTGACCCTGATCTTCAGACACTTGCCCAACGCGTGATGATAGCCGCGAGCGTGATTAATGAGACTGCAAATGCGTTTAAGGTCATCGTCGAAGATGTGTCGGGAGGTGATGCCGCCAAGCGAAAATGTGAGGTATTGGTTTGTGAGTCGTTAATCAATCTATGGGGTATAGAGAACGCGATTCCTTCATTTAGAGATCTAGAAAACGGAATTGAGGATCTGATTGTGCGGCTTCGGGGTATCCTGAATTCGAATGATCCGCCCAGGCTCAGAGATTACCTCCAGGAATTGCCGAGCATCCTATACGCACATAGCCTGGATGCGGCTATTCGGTCCTGCAAGTGCGCCACCCCTATGTTGCCAGAAGACATGAGACCGAAAAAATGGGCAATATGTTACGATGAACTGGAGATCGGACCGCAGTGGCTGCATTCCGAACTTCTGAGTAGCCTTCGGAGCATCGATCAAGCGTTTTTCCTGAAGCTGACGTGGAACCCGATCCTGCCCCAAGCGGCGACTGCGCCTGAACCAGGAGCGGACTTTACGGTCATACGACTCTGGAATTCGCACGTTAAGGATCCTCTCCCGTTTTGCGAGAAAGTGACGGCGGCATTCCTGGGTGAAAGGTTCCCTCAGATCTGCGTTACGCCGGACCATTTCCTCGGATATTCCATTTTCGCCTCCGATGAGGAACGCCTCGACGAGTATGAATACAGGAAGGATTCAAATGTATACCGGGCGATGAAGAACTTGGCGACCAAGGATTCGTCCTTCCGCAACGCGTTGATAGATCGTAATGTGTCGCCGACTCATCCGGCACCATCCGCAGATCCTGCTGTCAAGGAGAAGCAGATGGATGAGTTCTTCAGGAAGGCGAAGCCAATAGTGCTCTTGAGACAGGCTTTTCTCAGGGAGGAGGGAGGAAGACGAACTCGTAAGAGTGTCACGCTGTATGCTGGAAAGCAGGCTGTATTCGCAGTAAGCGAAGGTAATCCACGGTGGCTTTTGGGATTGTTGAACGATCTCTGTGACATAGGGGACTGGTCAGGGAAGACGAGACCTAGTGAATACCGCGTGCCGTACACATTACAGGCAAAGGTGATTAATGCGGCCTCACGTAGGTTCAATGCCTTGATCAAGGCAACGCCGGTCGCCGGCGACCGGCCACCTGGTAGAAGGAGTGTATCGCTGAACGGGCTTGTCGACGGCGTCGCCCGACTATTTTCAGAGGAGCTCTACGGAAGGCAATTCCCACTCGATCCAATTGGATCGTTCAGAATCTTGGGGGAAATCGACCGAACGGTCGAGACCGCAATTGGGCGGGCGCTTGAGATTGGTGCCCTAGTCCATATTGGGCGCTCCACAATGGATGTTGCTGCGAAGGTCGTGGGGGAGAGATTTAGACTCAGTTTTATGATATGTCCTACGTACAAGCTCCCATTGCGGAATTACCGATGTGTGACTTTGACTGCTCAAGGAATGGACAACACTGTGCAGAGACGCCGTGGAAGAGAAGGGACGTTGCTCAACCAGTTGCCTCTGAGGTTCAGCGGTGATGAAGACACTGAAAATATCTAGGATGACCGTTGATGAGCTTCGGCAGAACAGTTTCGACGCGATCGTCGTGGCATCTGGCTATGAATCAAGGGCGCGGGCCTTTGCGCAAGGCCTCAAAGGCGTTGCACGGCGTGGCGGCAGCATAAAGTGCGCGTGGGGGTTTGAAGAGTACATTGACAATCCCGTGCGCCGGAAGAACGACTGCGCTTTGACGCGAATGGGGTACAAGATCAGTGTAATCTCCGGGAGCGACGGGGATCCACCAGAAAAATGGATTTCAAATCTACTTTCCGAAAATGAGGATAGGCCTCTATCTTTAGCCGTGGACATTTCATCCATGACGCGGACCTGGTACGGTGGGATAGTAAAGGCGCTTTCGAGAACAAGGCGTCGCTTTCCGGTCAGAAGCGTATTCGCATACATACCGGCTCTTTGGTCTGGCCGACAAGTGCCGGCACCTCCCAATGAGGTCGTGGGCCCGGTTTCCGGGTATGCATCTCATGCGCTTCCAAATAAACCGACAGCTTTGGTTGTGGGGCTTGGGGGTGATCATGGAAGAGCATTGGGGCTGAATGATTATCTTGACCCAGAAACTACTGCTTGTTTCTTTAGTGACCCTGGTGCCGACCGGAGGTACACGCGGGATGTGCTCGGTGCTAATCGAGACCTAATCGCCAGTATTAGGAACGAGTACCTTTACCAATACGATCTGTTTGACGCATTTGGGACATACAAAACTCTTGAGTCGGTCTGCCAAGGGCTATCACGTGAGTACCGGGTTGTTTTAGCATCGCTGGGGCCGAAGATATTCGGTCTGTATTGCTTTCTGATACACACAAATTTTCCAGAGGTTAGTGTATGGCGCGTTTCGCCCGCTACACGGCTGCAACCAGTTGACCATAAACCGGCGAAACAGGCAATTTTGCTGGATGTCAGTTGGGCTTAAAGGACTTTATTTTAGTTAGAGCCTGTCCCAAAAGGTCGAAATTCGGTGTAAGGAAATGGTCATGATGATGACCGGCCACGCGGGCTTTGAGCTGACACCAGCGTGTTCAGCGCGATCTCACGGTCACCAAGCCGGAGATCCCG
>JBFLZG010000152.1:0-56189 GCA_040756235.1 bacterium
TCCGCATGGTCCCCGTCCCGGGATCCCCCGGAACGCTCGAAGCCTACGAGGGCACGGCCTGGCAGGAGAGCAATCTCCGCATGGTCCCCGTCCCGGGATCCCCCGGAACAGAGGGATTCCCGCCTTCGAGGCTGCGTCATATTTCGTCATCCCGGCCCGGTTGCGGAGCGCGCGGGAGCCGGGATCCAGAAGAGTGTACCCAGACCAGCTGCAGGAACCGGGTGCAGGGACTGGATTCCGGCCCCTGCCCCGGACTCCGATCCGGGGTTCGCCGGAATGACGGAAAGTATGTGGCCGCACCGCTGAGTCCTCCGGAATGAGTGGCCGCATGAGGGTTTGACCGGCTTATGACACAGCCTCTTGCGCGGGAATGGCGGCCTATCAGCACACAGCCTCGTCCGCGGGAATGGCGGGCTGTTCATGAGGCAGCCTCCTGGGCCGCGCTTTCAGGCCTCCAGGACCAGGTCCCGCCACTCCTTGCTGAAGGACTTGACGCCGCCCCGTTCGCCGTTGGCCCCCTCCCAGGCCGCGAACCCGACCGCAACGGTCTGGCCCGGGGCCAGGTTGACGGCCTCCTCCCGGACCTGGAGGGGACGGCCCATGACCACCCGCCAGCTGCCGTTCTCCCAGCTCGAGCTGGAGACGAGGGGCGTCGTCTCCGTGTAGATCGAGGTGGACAGGCCGTGCGCGACCTGGTTCTTGGGCCTGTTGTCGAAGTCCGGCCTCCAGTACCAGGAGTTGGTGGGGAAGTCCTTGGATCCCATCTCCTTGATCTGGGTCTGGCCCGGGTCCTTGAATGGGAGCAGGACCGCTACCGCATCCGGGAAGGTGCCCACGTCCCCGATCTGGTAGTTGGGGGCCGGGCTCTTCCACTCGAAGAAGAAGAAAATCTCCTTGCCGTTGTGGAGAGCCCTGACCGAGACCTCCTTGACCGCGCCGATCTTGGTCTCGTCGTAGGTCGCCTTGATGTAGGGCGACGGCTGGTTGGCCAGAGGGGTCGCGGTCATGTCGATGCGCAGGGCCGGAGCATACGCCCAGGCGGAGGACTTGGGGTCGAGCAGTTCCTGCCCGGAAGCCGAGACCTTCTTCACCACGACCTTTTCCATTTTCTGGGTTCCTTCGGGCATGTTCGATGCCTCCTATTGAGGCTGTCCCAAAACGCCCATCTGCGGCGTTGCGCTCATCCCTCGTCATTGCGGCGTACTGCGATGTACGCCTCATTCCTCGGAATTTCGCGCGCCTTGCATCTGGGCATTTTTGAACAGCCTCTGAGTCGAGCCTGTTGGGACAGGCTCTATCCTTCTCTTCAGCTCGCGCGTCACGCCTTCTGCACGTCTACGGCGATGGCCCGGTCGATCGGCTGCAGGCACCAGTTCCACCGGTAGTAATTGAGGTGGCCGTAGTCGCCTGCCAGGTCGAGCCACTTGATGAGCCCCGGGATGGCGGCGTCGTAACTCTTCCAGTTCTTGAACATGAACGGCTCCCACGCGTGATAGACGATGACCTGGCCGGGCCCCGCCCCCCTGCCGGGCCGCGCCGAAGGCGTGGTCTTCACGTGGATGTGGAACTGGTCGAAGTCGTTGAAGACCCGCACGAGGTCGCCGTCCTTGATGCCCCGCTTGTCCGCGTCCTCGGGGTTCATGAACATGAAGGGCCGCCCCTGGTGGGTCCGGAGGAGCTGATCGTCCGTGATCCAGATCGAGTGGATGCTCCAGCGCTGGTGGCCGCTCGTCATGGTGAGCGGGTAATCGCCGCCCATCTTGGGGTTCGCCTTGTGCACCGGCAGCCCCTCGCCCGCCTCCAGGAACCAGGGGTGGTCGATGTAGAACTGGATGCGCCGGTTGTAGGTCGGATAGGGCAGCTTCTTGGCGCCGGTGTGCCAGGTGAGCGGAATGATCGGCTCGTCGGGCTTGATGTCCGTGGCCAGGTGCATGGTGATGGCATCGAAGATGGAGAGGCCGACGAACCGGACGATCCCTTCATCCCGCATCTTCTTGAGATCCGTCCCGGGCGGCAGGTTCCCGATCATGACGCTCGTCTCCAGGGCGTCCTCCATGACTTCGTCGATGCTCCTGCACCCCAGGGACTGCTTTTCCCCCAGGTCGTCCAGGTCGATCTCCTTGCCCCGCCGGGTCCTGAACTTGGTCTTGCCGCGCGTTTTGGCGACTTGCTCGATCTTCTGGGCGAGGAGCCAGCAGATCTCCCACTCGTTCTTTGCCTCCCCGGGCGGCTCCACGGCCTTGTCGGTGATCGTGAGCCACGGGATGTGCGGGGTGGGGAAGCGGGTGTCGAGCTTCTCGTAGAACCCGGCGCAGGGCAGGGCGTAATCCGACTGGAGGAGAGTCGTGGTCCAGCGCGTCTCGAAGCCGAAGATGAGCTTGTACTTGCTCCAGAGGCTCGGCAGGATGTTGCGGTTCCAGCCGCGGTTCTTGCGCGCCGGGTTCGTGCCCATGTAGAAGTAGACCCGCGGGATCTGGTCCTGGTACGGCAGGGCGAAGCCGTCCCACCAGCCTTTCTCCAGCGCCTCCTTCATGTAGTCGGGGAACTCGCGTTTCATGCTGGGGCAGTGCCACTCGCGCCGGTCCCAGGTCTCCTTGTAGCCCGAGTGGAAGTAGTACAGGAAGGCCGGCGGGGTGTAGCTGAAGTCTTCCCGGTTCCGCACCCGCTCCAGGCGGACCGCCAGCATCTCGTCCGTCAGGGTCGGGTCCTTGTCCTTGTACTGGTTCGTGATGCGCTTGTCGTGGGCAAGGTGGAGGGTCGTGGCCATCTTGCCCTTCTTGGGCTTGAAGCTGTGGAACAGGGCGCCGTCGAACAGGGACTCGTTCCAGCCCCGGATGCCGCTCCCTTTCTTGCCGTAGCTGCCCGTGAGCGCCAGGACCAGGCACATGACCCGCTCGATCAGGTCCCCGTGGTAATACTTGCAGGCGTTCCATCCCACCATCACCTGGATGTGGCCCTGCGCCTTGGCGCACTGGTCGGCGAGCCTGCGGATCGTGTCCGGGTGGGTGCCGCACAGCCTGGATGCCGCTTCCGGCGTATATTCCCGATTGAGCAGGTCCTTCAGCAGGCTGAAGACCGGCCGTACCGGGGCGGTCTGGCCGTCGAGGAGCGTCACCGTGAAGGCGCCTTCGAGGGCGGGGTCCAGGGGAAGCCTGAGCGTATCCAGGGGCGCGAGCACGGCCTTCCCGGTCGCCTGGTCCCAGTAGCAGAGCTGGTCGTCGCGGCCGTCCTTGACGATGTCGGCGGCGCGCAGGAAGCGCTGGTTGTCGAGGCGCACGAGCAGCGGAAGGTCGGTCTGCTCCTTCACGAACGCCTTGTCGATCAGGCCCTTGTCGATGAGCACCTGGCACACGGCGAGCCCCAGGGCCGCGTCGCCGCCCGGCTCGACCGGCACGTACTCGTCGGCGTGAATGGCGCTCGGCGAGTAGTCCGGCGCGATCGTGACGATCTGGGCCCCGTTGTAGCGCGCCGCCGAGATGAAGTGGTAGCAGGGGATGCGCGTGTAGACCGGGTTCATGTGCCAGATGAGCAGGAGCTTGCCGAAGAACCAGCCGTCCGCGGAATCCATGAACTGGAACTTGCCTATGGTCTCGAAGATCCCACGGTTGAAGTCGCCGATGGTGGAGTCGAGGTCCAGGCCGACGCCGCCCAGGAAGGTCGTCAGCCGGAGCGTCGGGATGAGGTTTACGTAGCCGCCGTTGCCCGGGCCGGTCTCGCAGATGATCGACTCCGGCCCCTGCTCTTCCAGGGCGTCGACGATCCCTTCGGCGATCCCGGTGAGCGCCTCGTCCCAGCTCACCCGCTTCCACTTGCCGCTGCCCCGCTCGCCCACGCGCTTCATGGGGTACTTCAGCCGGTCCGGGTTGTACATCATGTGGCTGTAGAAGGCGCCCTTCTGGCAGCCCCGCGGGTTGAAGTCCGGCCCGCTCGGGTCCACCACCGGGTACTTGGCCGCCTGCTCCTCCCGGAGCACGACGCCGTCTTTGGTGTAGATGCGCCAGAGACAGTTGCCGGGATAGCAGTCCACGAGGTGCGTGCCGAAGGTGGCTTTGTCCCAGGTCCACTCCTTGCGGTGCAGGTCCTCCCACTTGCCGTAGTCCCAGTCCTCGAAGATCTTCTGCGAGGCGTAAGCCCTGCCGCCCAGCACGCCCAGATGGGACAGGGACAGCGCCAGGGCGCCGGCTCCCGTCGCCTGAAGAAGCTGCCTGCGGGTCAGTGTTACTTCCTCCATCCATCGCCTCCTTTGCTAGAGGCTGTCGATAAACGGCCATCTGCGGCGTTCGGCTCGCCCTTCGTCACTGCGGCGTACCGCCAGTACGCCTCATTCCTCAGGACTTCGCCTGCCTTGCATCTGGCCATTTCTTGCCAGCCTCTCAAGAGGGTATTTTTCGAAACCCTCACTTCATTGGTGGAGTCGGGGGATCACAAGGGCAGAGCCGAATCGCGTCCCAGGGACACCCGAGAATGCGAGCACCACGGGGCCCGCGGGCCACACAGGATCCGCATCCGGTGCAGGCAGCGGGGTCGACCTGCGCGCGCTTGAAGGGGAAGCTGTCGCGGTCGTCCACGAGCCGGAGGGCGTCCTGCGGACAGAAGATCCTGCACACGGGCGTGCCCGCGCATCCGCTGCAGCGTTCGGTGACGACGGCGGCTCTCTTCTTCATTCTAAATTCCAACTTTCCCTACTCTTCTTCTCTTCCTCATTCTCTTCTTCCCCTCTTTAATCTCCCCCCCCTTTGAAAAAGACGGGTCAGGGGGGATCTTCCTCGCCTCCATCTTTCACCCTTCTTCACCCCGTCACCCCACCTCGATGTAGGCCTTCTTGGCCTCGAACTCCTGGGCCGTGTACACGATGCGCGTGTCCACCGCGAGCATGCCTTCCGTATCCAGGCTGATCTTCAGCCGGTCCAGGGGCCTGGGCGCGGGGCCGGCAAACTCCTTGCCGTCGGAATGGAACTCGCTCCCGTGGCACGGACATTTGAAGATCCTGAGATTCGGGAACCAGTTGACCGTGCAGCCGAGGTGCGTGCAGCGTGCATAGAGAGCGTAGATCCGTCTGGCCTCCCTCACGACGAAGAAGCGGTGCTCCTGCTTGAAGCGGCTCTCCACCAGGATGATCCCGTACGGGTCGGGCTGCTCGGTGGAGACGAAATCCTCGACCCGGCCGATCTGAAACACGCTGGGAGGATGAAAGACGACGGAAGGATAGAAGAAGCGCACGGCCTGGTAGGCGCCGCCCGCCGCGCAGGCGAAGAACGCCCCCCAGCCGACCACCGAGATTCCCCTGTGGAGGAATTCCCGGCGCGAACGGCTCACTTTCTCGCGCCCGGTCGCTGCCGCGGCGACCGCCGTTCCGGTTGCCGCCCGATCTTGTTCTTCCTTCTGATCCCGCGAGGCCGGATGGAAGGCCGTGTCCTCCTCGTCGAGCGGGATGATCACGGGCTCCTTGCTCATGCGAGCTCCTTCAGGATCCTTCGAATCATGCGGCGGTGCAGGATCGGGATCATCTTGTTCAGGATGGCGACCGCGCCTTGGGCGATGGTGGAGACCCGGTCCGCGGGAAGGCCCTTCTGCGCGACTCTCTTCGTGAACAGCTCGATCTCCTTGCGAGCCATGAACTCGATCAGGTCCGCGTGGATCCTCAGATCTTCCACCTGGAACTCGAGCTCCTCGGTGAGACCGCTGCCGCGAAGCTCGGCCGTCGTCTCTGCGATGAGGATGCTCTCCCGGTCGAACCGTCCGTCTCCGTCCGCCTGGATGATGCCGATCGATTCCAGGCCCTGGACGTCCTTGGGCTGGATGCCGAGATGGGAGGCGAGCTCTTCCCGTGTCATGGGGTTGCAGGGCGGTGAGTCGGGGAGCGCCTGGTCCTCGAAGAAGGGCTTGTCCATGTCCTTGACGAGCCGCTTCTGCTCGCCGCTCAGGGAGAAATCCTTGGACTCGAGAAGCATCTTGATGATATTGAGCGGAAGGTAGCGCTTGGTCTGAAGCTCCTTGATCGCCCGGATGCGCTCGACGTAGCTTTGGTCGTAGTAGGCCATGTTCCGGTGGGTCTTGATCGGCCTGGGCAGGATCCCTTCCTGCACGTAATAGCGGATCGTCCCGCTGCTGACGCCCGTTGCCCGGGACAGGTCCTTCATCTTGAGCATCTTGTTCTTCATGAATCAGCGTCCGAATTGGCAGAGCGGTTCGCAGGAGCATTTGCTGGAAAAGTTGCAAGTAAGGCTGTGCACTTTCATAGCAGGGAGTCGCCACCGTGTCAATGAAAAAGTTTGCCGGCAGCCGAATTGCAGAAGTCCGCGGCTCTTTCGGTTGATTGGCCGAAGTCATGGCGATTCAGAAGTTGACAGCTCTACTGATCAGTCACTAGGATGCCGGGGTGCAAGAAACAACGTTCTCGAGGGCTCGCGAAGAGGAAAGGAGCTGGACGATGTCGACGAACCGGGGCTCCAGACGAAACCCGTTGTATTCCGCCGTCCTCTTTACCGTGCTGTACATCCTCGTCTCGAGCCTCTTCTATCGCTATTATCACGGCAGGCTCTATTTCCAGGACTTCTACAACTTCAATTGGTTCGAGTACGTGCTGGGTGCGGGTGCCATGGGCGTGTGCGCCTTTCTCGCGGAGCTCGTGCGGAACCGAATCGGCAGGACCTGACGCCGGAATCTAATCAGCACCGTTGCACACGGCAGGTCGCGAAGCGCGGCCGTCCAGACTATGTCACGGCAGGGTGGACTAAGCCGAAGGCGTGTCCACCAATCCCGTGAGCACTCGCAAACTATAACACGGTGAAGTGGAACGAACCCCGGCGTATCCGCCACCCCGAAAACCGCAGGGGCTTCCACGGTAGGGTGGACAAAGCGCCAGCGTGTCCACCAATCCGAAGCCGCAGGTCTCGGTTTTCCAGAGGAGGTCCAGCGATGAGCATTGTAGCGATCACGGGTGTGTCCAGCTATTTTGCCCAAGGACTGCTGCCGCTCCTCCAGGGGGACGTTCGGATCGAGAAGATCGTCGGATTCGACATCAAGCCGCCCCGGCGACCGGTTGCCAAGCTCGAGTTCCACCAGAAAGACGTGCGCGACCCCGGGATCGGCGCCCTGTTCGAGAAAGCCGACACCGTGGTCCACCTCGCGTTCATCGTGGACGAGCCGAAAGACAAGAGCGTGTCCCGCTCCATCAACGTGGAAGGATCGCGCAACGTGCTGCAGGCGATCGAAGGCAAGCCGGTGCGGAAGATCCTCTACACCAGTTCGATCGCCTCCTACGGCGCTCACCCGGACAATCCGCTCGACCTGACCGAGGACCGACCCCTCAGGCCGACCGTGGACTGCTACTATTCCGTGGACAAGGTGGAAGTGGAGAAAGTGTTCGAGGAGTTCAAGAGCCGGCATCCGGAGATCCTACTCACCATCTTCCGTCCGAGCCTCATCTTCGGTCCCAACACCCGGAACATGTTCAGCCAGATGTTCGAGTTCAAGGTGATGCCCACGCTGCTGGGCAAGGACCCGCCGATCCAATTCCTGCACGAGGAAGATCTCTCCAGGGCCCTGCACCAGGCCATCGTGGAAGACCATCCCGGCATCTTCAACATCGCCGGCAAGGACCCCGTGCCCATGTCCAGGCTGATGCGGGCGATGGGATCCAGGGCGGTTCCCCTGCCTACCGGGCTGGTCAAGGCCGCGGCCAATCTGCTCTTCCGGCTCGGCAAGATGCCCTTCTCCCAGGCCTGGGTCTCCATGCAGGAGTACCCCGTCACCGTGAGCACGGCGAGATTCGAAAAAGAGTTCGGCTGGGCGCCGCGCTACAGCACGGAGGAGACCTTCCGCTCGTTCCTCGCCGTACGCGGCAAGGCGGCGGCTTGAGGCCGTGGTTCACTTCTTTGCTGTTGTGAGTGGTATCGATCTTCTCTCCCTTCTCCCCTCGCCCGAGGGGAGAAGGTTAGGATGAGGGGTGGATCGGCTCCTGTTGCCCCCTCACCCTGCCCCTGTCTTCCGTGGACTCTCTCCGGTGGACTCGCCACGGCGGTGACCCGCGAATCAGCTATCGGATGTTGCGAGTCACGCAGTGACGTGGCAATCTCCCGGACTACCGGCTGTCACCGCCACAGCGACCACCGAGCGACACACCACCCAGGAGCCGACACCATGCCCTCTCGTTCCCCCATCGAGCGACACTACAATGCGCAGGGCGCAGGTCTCGTCGAGCGCGTCCTCGGCGCCCTCCGGGATGCAGGCAAGGACCCCGAATCCCTGACGCTCGACGACCTCGCCCCGATGGACGAGTTCCACATCCGTGGCCGGCACGCGACCCGAGAGCTCGCCGCCATGGCTGGGATCTCGGCTGCCGACCGCGTGCTCGACGTGGGCTGCGGCATCGGCGGCCCGTCCCGCTATCTCGCGGGCACCTTCGGCTGCGGCGTTACGGGCATGGACCTGGTGGAAGAGTACTGCCGCGTCGCGGAAGTGCTCGCCCGCGGGACCGGGTTGAAGGAGAGCGTGGAGTACCGGCAGGGTGATGCTCTGGCCATGCCGTTCACCGACGGGGCCTTCGACGTGGCCTGGACCCAGCACTCCACCATGAACATCCAGGACAAGACCGGCCTCTACCGCGAGATCCGCCGCGTGCTCAAGCAAGGCGGCCGCCTCGCCATGTACGAGGTCGTGCAAGGGGCCGGCGGCGAGCTCCGTTACCCGGTTCCCTGGGCGCGAGATCCGTCCATCAGCTTCCTCATGACGGCAGCGGAAGTTCGGGAGACGCTCGAGCAGGCAGGGTTCCGCGTTTGCGAGTGGCAGGACGGGACCGCCACGGCGCTGGAGTGGTTCAGGGCCACGGTCGCGCGGCGCTCCGCCGGCGGCGATGCGCCCAAGCTCGGCCTGCACGCGGTGCTGGGCCCCGAGATCCGCCAGATGGGCATGAACATGGCCCTCAACCTGGAAGAGGGCCGCATCGGAGTCGCCCAGGCCGTCCTCCTGCGGCCTGAAGGCTGATCATAAGGGGTCTCAGCGTCCCTTGGTGTCGGACAGGCAGCGTGGTATCCTGGGGCATCTCGAGAACCACACAGGGGTGTCTGCCATGAAACAATTCAAGATCGTCGTTGAAAAGCATCCGGATACATACGTGGCCTACCCTCTGGGTCTGAAAGGGGTTGTGGTCGGCCAGGGAGAGACGTATGAGGAGGCATTGGCCGACGTGAAATCGGCGATTCAATTTCACGTTGAGACTTTCGGCGTCGATACCATCGAAACAGCCCCGCCCATACTGGAAGCCTTCATCGCCGAAGCAGGGGTATCCGTCTGATGTCGAGATTCCCTGTGGACGCACCCGTCCGGGGAATTCCCTAGTGATATAACGGCCGTCAGAGCCGAGCTTCCACGGCTTCTCCCTCGGCCCCGAATGGCTGAGAAGCCAGTCAACTCCAAGCCCTGCAAGTTCACGCTTTATCGACCTCCCCAAGATGGCAATCTCAGGAGAGAAGGGGTGCATTGACAACGCCGTTTCCATTTCGATAAAAGCCGTCATAGTTCAGCCTGGACCATTCGGGCTGTCGTTGAAACCGAATAGCTCCCAAACCAAGACTCGGTTGGCCCTTGCACAACCGGACGGAATTTCGGCATGGCAATGATTCAACCGCGTCTCTCAGGCCACGTGCGCCCAGACACATGTCAAAACCGAAATTGTTCATAGGTTCGTCGAGAGAGGGGACTGAGATCACCAATGCGATCGAACTGTACCTGATCCATGCTTACGAAACGACTGTGTGGGATAGGGGGGGCTGTTCCGCTCTCAAAATTAAGTTCGCAGGCGCAAACGAGAAGGCCTCGCTGGGGTAGATTCTCAGTAGAACAGCATGAGCATGTTCAATTTATTGAGGCGCAGAGACGCTTGAAAGCAGCGAGCAATGCCGGCGAGCCGATAAAGCTTCTATTCCGGCGGCCCTGGGGTTCTCAAGGAAGTCTTCAGAGGATGACGCAAACAGGACAGGAGCAAACTGAACTTGATGGGTCTGAGTCATTCGCGTACTTGTCCAAACAATGAGTGAAGATGATACATATGAAACAGTTAATAGGGTCACGAAAACGGTGGTGGCGTGGAACTTATCCAGGGAACATCTATCGCTTTCACGACGGAGAAATTGTATGTGACGACGCACTAGCTTTTCTGGATAGACTACGACCAGCGACAGCAGACATTGTCTTTCTTGACCCACCCTTCAACCTAGGAAAGAAATATGGCACACGACGAAAGGTTGATGACAGGGTATCGGAGACTCTCTACTTCTATTACATGACTCAGATCATTTTGAGTAGTGTCCAGGTGCTAAAACAAGGTGGAGCACTCTATTTGTACCACGTGCCCAAGTGGGCAACCCGATTCGCGCCACTCCTAAACGAATCTCTGGATTTTCGCCACTGGATCGCGCTATCTATGAAGAACGGTTTTCGTGGAAAGGACCGGCTTACCCCTGCTCATTATGCCCTCCTATATTACACGAAGGGAAGACCGGGTAGCTTTAAGAGGCCAAAGATACAAGTTGCGCAATGCAGGCATTGTAACAAACCTGTTAAGGACTACGGCGGCTATCAGAGGTACATCAAAGATGGAGTGAATCTCAGTGATTTTTGGGAAGATCTAAGTCCTGTGCGCCACAGGAGCCGTAAACATCGGACTGGAAATGAACTTCCGATGCTATTAACCTCTCGCATAGTCTCTATCAGTGGGAGGAGAGGTGGGCTTCTGGTGGACCCCTTTGCAGGCACAGGGACCTCGCTGATAGCCGCTAGATCTGCAGGGATGCAATTCATCGCATGTGACAAAGAATCCCAATATCTTTCCATAATGATCGATAGGTTACAGGGTACCCCAATTCCCAAGGCATTGGATGAATAAAATGTCAAATGAATTAGCTAATGCTTATCCTAAGAAGGCGTTTTTTATTCAGATGTTCACGAGAGACATAAAGCTCGTGGACTGCATTCTCGATCTTATCGATAATTCCATAGATGGGCTGATCCGGGTCAGGAAAGTCCCGCTCAGCACGATCTCCGGCAGCATTTTCAAACGCTCGTCAGGCGATAAGAAGAGAGAAGGCGACCTGCCCGCTATAGACCTGGAATTTGATGAGACTCGCTTCGAAATCCGCGACAACTGCGGCGGCATCGATTATGATTTCGCGACCAAAGATGCTTTCAACTTCGGTCCTTCATCGAGGCAGTCGAAGAAATATCGTTATCTCGGTGCCTATGGTGTTGGGATGAAGAGGGCGCTGTTCAAATTGGGTGACCACTTTGAGATTCAATCTGCGACAACGGAAAACGGATTCAGAGTTGAGCTTGATGTAGCTGAGTGGATCGCAAGAGATGATACGCTTGAAGACTGGAAGATACCGATCAAGAAAACTAATCCCGCGAAGGCGGCGAGTAGAGCAGGCACAAGTATTTCGATAACTCGCCTGCACAAAGAAGTCGGAATGAGATTTGGAGATACGACCCTTCACAATGATCTTGAAAAAGCTGTGTCTAGAACCTACGCATTCTTCCTGGATAAGTACGTTCGTGTTCGGATCAACGGTGTTCCGGTGAAACCGTTTTCTTTGCCTGTTGGACGTCCGGCAGGTGGCAAAGCTTCCTTCGAGAAGCTCAATCTCGATGGCGTTCGGGTAACCATCATCTCAACATTAGCAAGCTATGCGGATAACGAGAGACCCAAGAGGGAGAATTCTGGATGGTATATAGTGTGTAACGGCAGGACAGTGTTAGGGGCTGATACGTCCGATGTCTCTGGATGGGGTGTTCCGCCTATGCCACAGTGGGTCTCTAAATATACATCATTTGTTGGATTCGTGTTTTTCGAATCGGAGGATCCGCTTCTGTTGCCTTGGACCACCACCAAGAGGAATCTTAATGAAGAATCAATGATTTACCAAAGGGTGAAGAACAGGATGGCTGTGTCTGCCAGACCAGTTTTGAGTTTCCTCAGTAGGAAGTACCCTTCGGATTCTGACGAAAAGCCCTATGAAAGGGAAGTGGCGAAACATGTGGAGAGAGCGAGCATATCTACCATATCGCGTCCAGGACCTTCGACGTTTACGATTCCACCTGTAAGGGTCAGGTCTGCAAAGACGACTATTAGCGTGCAGTACGATGCTGAGAGGGCTGATGTAGAGAAGATAAAGAAAGCCCTGAGGAATCCGAGGATGACTGCACGAGAAATAGGTGAGTACACTTTTCAATATTTCTTACGGAACGAGGGGCTCAGATGAGCGTCGAGAAGAGAAGTATTGACAAGGTACATTTCGAATTTCGACCTGCGAAGCAGGTCGAGCGTAGGATGCTGCTTGAGGTATTTCAAAATCTAATGATGCACAATTACGCTATTTCACGGTATAAGTATACTGGAATGGGCTCCAAATTTTTCATAGATTATATTCTCTTCCACAGATATTTAGGTATTACGAGGATGCTTAGCGTTGAGATATCAGAGAAAGATGCAAAGAGAGTATCTTTCAACAAGCCTTACGGCTTCATCGATGTCGAGATCGGCGATATTCGTGACTTCATTCCCAGACTATCTCCAGACCTGTCGCACATTTTGTGGCTAGATTATGATGGGATCATAACTAGGGAAATCATCGACACAGTCATTCTGGCTTCGAGCCAACTGTCTGCCAGGTCGATACTCCTTGTAACTGTTGATGTGGAGCCACCGGGATTACCAGGGGAAGGACGACGAAAGTACGGGCCAGCCAGCTGGAGGCGGTATTTCATGGAGGAAGCGGAGGACTATCTTCCTCGGAGCACCCGTGTGACTGATTTTGCGAAGGAAAGATTATCAGATATCAACGGGTCTATAGTAGATTCTGCAATAAGAAGGGGCCTCAGGGGTCGGGATGCGCTTTTCATACCCATGTTCAACTTTCAGTATGCTGATGGACATGCGATGTTATCTGTTGGAGGGATGATCGGGACTGATAGCGATAGAGTGCAGCTGGAGACCCTGGATAGGGAAAGATTGTTCTATTTGAGAAGGAGCATAACATGCGACCCATATAGGATTACCGTTCCTATAATAACACGGAGAGAAAGATTGTACCTGGACAGAGAAATGCCTTGTAAAGATAATTGGTGTCCAAGAGACTTCGAGATGGAAAGAGCGGATATCCTTATGTATCGAGAAATTTACAAATACTATCCGGCTTATACGGAGATGCTGCTCTAACATAGCTTTGATCGAAATTCGTCCTTGGGTGCACTGAAGAGGGGCACGAGGATGAACCCGCAGTCGGAAAGCCGGGGGGGGTCTCAGTACATTGGCGCGAAGCTCGAGCGAATCCGCGGCTTGCGCGAGCTGCGAGAGCCATACGAGTTCCACGGTGTTAGCACTGGACCAGCACAAGGGGTGGGGCGTTCGGTTTCGCAGGGCCGCGAAGAGGTGTGCTTCACGAGCGGGAAGGAGCATTGTTCGTGTAAGCATGTCACGCGCGGGAACGCCAAACGACGATTACACTGTGACCTTCAAACATTATATCGCCACCGGCGATCTATCAAATGATCCTGACCTTGGAGGGCCCGGGACTCGTGAAGCGGGTTCCTGAGCAAGCGCGGGGAAATACGGGCTTTGGTGATAAAGAGGAGCAGCCCGACCTGGAGTAGTGATGAGGCATCCAAGCCGACGGGCTGGATAAGACGCCCGCAGGAGCAACATCCAAGATAGGAGAGGGGAAGGGCGAAGACATACCAGGTAAGGCAAGTCCTTCTCGCCATCGACAGGTTGGAGTTGGAGCATGACCCTGAAGAATGATCGATATACATACCGAGTGACGTGGTCCGAAGAAGACCAAGAATATGTAGGGCTGGCTGCTGAGTTTCCCAGCCTGAGCTGGATGGCCAGAACTCCTGAGGGGGCCCTTCGAGGTATACGGAGGGTGGTGGCGGAGGCGGTACGAGACATGCAGGAGACGGGGGAGAATACGCCCGAGCCGCTCGCGTGCAAGGCTTTCAGCGGGAAATTCATGGTGCGCGTCCCGCCTGAAGTTCACCGAAGCCTCGCCATCCAGGCGGTAGAGTCAGGCGTCAGCCTGAACCGCATCGCAAGCACAAAACTCAGCAAGTAGTCTGTGCGTCGAGAGGAGGCCGCGTCGAGGTGATCCAACCCCCCAAAGGAGGTCGCCATGCGAGACAACTTTTCACTCAGAGGGTCGGTATCGGTCTGGATCGGTGCTCTGGTCGGGACGTTTTGTTTTGCATTCGCTGCCTTCGCACAGGAGAAGGCCAGTCTCTGGCCGGTCGTCCAGCAGTTGCAGTCCAAGCAGTTCGTCGACCTGACGCACGCCTTCTACCCGGGCATCCCGCATTGGCCGGGCTTCGACAGTGAGGAGAGGACGACCACCTATCATTACGACGAGGGTATCGGCAAGAAGGGGTTCGGCTTCCTGGCCCACGAGTACAAGATCCCGGGTCAGTGGGGCACACATGTCGATCCCCCGGCCCATTTCATCAAGGGAAAGCGGTTCCTGGATGAGGTTGCGGTCAAGGAGATGCTGCTGCCTCTCGTGGTGCTCGACGTGAGCGGCAAGGTCAAGAGCAATCCCGACTACCAGGTCACGATGGAAGACGTCCGGGCATGGGAGGCGAAGCATGGCAAGATTCCGGCCGGCTCCTTTGTCGCGCTGCGCAGCGACTGGTCGAAGAGATGGCCGGACCCGGACAAGATGCGGAATGCCGACGGCAAGGGGGTCGCGCATTATCCCGGGTGGAGCAAGGAGGTGTTGACGTACCTGTACGAGGGACAGGGGATCACCGCGTCCGGGCACGAGACCACCGACACGGATCCGGGGGTCGCGACCAGCAAGGGCGACTACTCGCTCGAAACTTACATCCTGTCGCAGGACAAGTATCAAATCGAGCTATTGGCCAACCTCGACCAGGTCCCGGAGTATGGCGCCATCGCGGTCGTGGCCTTTCCGAAACCGAAGAAGGGCTCCGGATTCCCGGCGCGCGTGTTTGCCATTCTTCCCTGATCGGGAGCAGCTGTCTGCGATCGGACCCGGGGGCCGCAAAGATGAAGCTGGAACCCGAGCAGGAAAGCATGCTGCGCGGAGAGCAGGGTGAGCCTTTGGCCCTGGCCATGAAGAGCCTGGTGGACTACGGTCGGGCGTTCGACGCTGCACGCCTGGTCCCGATCCGGAGCGGCCACCTGGCCGGGAGCTTCGGGATGTTCAACCTGCGCGCCTATCACGCGGTGCTCGAGCGGATCGCCGCTTCCGGCCTCAAGCTCAAGGTCAAGACCACCTGCAATCCCCGGCCCGGGCGGGAGTCGAGCCTCCCCAACCGCTTCATCTTCCGGGCCCAGCGCGCGCTCGAAGCCAGGCTCGCCGCGATCGGCGTCACCGGCAACTACTCCTGTGTCTGCTACGACTCCGCGAACGTTCCCGCGCCGGGGGACCGCCTGGCCTGGGCCGAGTCGTCCGCGGTGCAGTTCGCCAACTCCGTGCTCGGGGCCCGCACCAACCGCAACTCCGTGCTCATGGACCTGTGCTCCGCCCTGACCGGCTTCACCCCGGAGTTCGGCTATCTCCTGGACCGGAATCGCCGGGGAAAGGCTCTCGTCCGACTCGAGGCGGACCGCATCGACGCCGCTGCCCTCGGATTCATCCTGGGCCGAAGGGCCGTGAACCAGGTGCCGGTGATCGAGCACCATCCGTTCTCCCGGGTCGAGCTCAAGAACATGGGCGGCGCCATGGCTGCTTCCGGCGCCGTCGCCCTGTTCCACGTCGAGGGGCTCACCCCGGAGGCGCCGGACCTCAAGTCGGCCTTTGACGGGCAGCCCGAGCGAACCATCACCATCACGCAGCAGGACCTCGACGGACTTCGTACCGGGCGGCCGGAGCGCGCTTCCATGGTCGTCTTCGGTTGCCCTCAGATGACCTTCGAGGAGGCCGACGAGATCGGCGCCCTCTACGCCGGAAAGAAGGTCAAGGTCCCGACCTGGTTCTGCATGGTTCCCGAGGCCAGGAAGCGTTTCGAGCAAACCGAGCTGGGCGGCAGGGTCCGCGCCGCCGGAGTCGAGATCCAGGAGGTCTGCCCCCTGGCCGCGCTCACGGTGAGGGTCGGCAAGAAGCACGTCCTCACGTCCTCGGGCAAGCTCTTCTACTACCTGCACGGCGCGGATTACGGCACGGTCGAGGACTGCCTCAAGGGAAGCGGGGTGCTTTGATGGAAAAGATGCAAGGCCGCTCCGTGGTCGGCGGCAGGGCCAGGGGCGAGGCCCTGGTGACCCGCAAGCCGCTCAACTTCACCGCCTCCTTTTCTCAACCCGGCAACATCTTCCCGAAGCGCCGCGGCGTGATCCTGGACCGCCACCACGAGCTGTTCCGGCAGGACGTGAAGGGCCGCGTCCTGGTCTTCCCGGCCTGCATCGGCTCGACCTTCACCGGCATGATCCTCCTCCAGGTGATCGAGGACGGGGCCGCTCCTGCTGCCATGGTGGTCAAGGACGCCGACTCTCTCCTTGTCTCCGGCCCGATCCTCGGCCGCGCCTGGTTCGGTCATTCGTTCCCGGTCGTCGAGTACAAGGGCGACGATCTATTCGACCGGATCAGGACCGGGGACCGGGTGGAAGTGGACGGCGAGAGCGGGGAGATCACGCTCGGGGCATGACCGCTCGAGCGGGATCGGCCGATCCCGCTCGAAAGAGAGGATAGTTACGTGGACCGCATCCTGATCGGCAAGGGGGAGCAGCTCGTCTACCTGCTCTCCAAGTACGGCAACCGGCACGGCCTGGTCGCCGGCGCAACCGGCACCGGCAAGACCGTTTCGCTGATGGTGCTGGCGGAGGGCTTTTCGCGTCTGGGCGTGCCGGTGTTCATGGCGGACGTGAAGGGGGACGTCGCCGGGTTGGCTCTGGCCGGCAGCAGCAGCGACAAGCTTGTGCAGCGGGTCGCCCGGATCGGCATGGAGGGCTACGCGCACGAGGCCAGTCCGGTGCTGTTCTGGGACTTGTACGGCAGGGCCGGCCATCCCGTGCGTACCACGGTGAGCGAGATCGGCCCGGGCCTGCTCGGTCGGATCCTCGAGCTCAACGACGTCCAGACGGGCACGCTGGAGATCGCCTTCAAGCTGGCGGACGACCGGGGCCTGCTGCTGCTCGACCTCGATGATCTGCGCGCCGTCCTCGGGTTCGTCGCGGACAGGCGCAAGGAGATCTCGACGCAGTATGGCCTCGTCAGCGCCCAGTCGGTGGCGGCCATTCAGCGTGCCCTGCTGACGCTGGAGCGGGAAGGGGGAGAGCTCCTGTTCGGCGAGCCGGCGCTGGAGCTCGGCGACCTGATGCGCACCGATCTCAGCGGCCGCGGCGTCATCAGCATCCTGGCCGCGGACCAGCTCATCCTGAAACCGCGGCTCTATTCGA
This sequence comes from bacterium, assembly GCA_040756235.1. Lineage (GTDB taxonomy): Bacteria > Desulfobacterota > DSWW01 > DSWW01 > DSWW01 > JBFLZG01. The sequence continues at coordinate 17,405 of JBFLZG010000152.1, forward strand.
GCTTCCTGCTGTGGCTGCTCTCGGAGCTGTTCGAGAGCCTTCCCGAGGTGGGCGACCTCGATCAGCCAAGACTCGTATTCTTCTTTGATGAGGCCCACCTGCTGTTCGACGACGCTCCCCCGGCGCTGCGCCAGCGCGTGGAGCAGGTCGTGCGGATCATCCGCTCCAAGGGCGTGGGTGTGTACTTCTGCTCGCAGCTGCCGGACGATGTGCCGCAGGAGATTCTCGCCCAGCTCGGCAATCGCATCCAGCACGCCCTGCGAGCCTACACGCCGCGCGATCAGAAGGCGGTGCGAACGGCCGCGGAAACCTTCGTCGCCAACCCCAGGCTCGACGTTGCCGAGGCCATCTCGCAGCTGGGCATCGGCGAGGCCTTGGTGTCCACGCTCCAGGAGAAAGGCGTACCGATGCCGGTGGAGCGCACCCTGATGTGTCCGCCGCGATGCCGGATGGGGGCGGTCACGCCCGAGGAGCGCGCTGCGGTCAAGGCGCGCAGCCCGGTGGGCGCAAAATATGACGCCCCCGTGAACCGGGAGTCGGCCTACGAGATCCTGAGCCGGCGGGCGGGCCCGGCGGGCATGGCCGGCCCGGCTGCGGCCGGCGGGACTGCGCCAGGGCCGAGCCCGACCGGTGCGGGGGAAGCGGAGCAAGCGGCCCAAGGACGCAGTCCGCTTGGCGATCTTCTGTGGGGCACCAAGAGGCGCCAGGGCATGGTGGAAACCATGGCCAAGCAGGCCGCGCGTACCGTCGGCAGCCAGATCGGCCGGCAGATCCTGCGCGGCGTGCTGGGCGGCATCCTCGGCGGCTCGCGCCGCCGCTGATGCGGACGGAAGGGGGAGCCTCCATGATCACGATTCAGTCCAGGATGCACGTGGACGGCATCGGCGGGACGGAGATCTTCAACTTTCTCATCGACCCGAGCGATCGCGAGTATCAGAGGTGGTGGCCCGGGACGCACCTGGAGCTCCATGCGCTCGAGCGCCGTCCGAACCACGTCGGTGACGTCATCTACATGGACGAATTCATCGGGAAGTACAGAATGAAGATGAAGGGGGTCGTCACCGAAGCCGTGGCCGGCAAGAAGATCGTATGGGAGCCGAAGATCGGCATTCGATTGCCGGTTCGGCTCATCCTGGAGCTCGAGGATGACGCTACGGGCGTTCGCATCACGCACACGATCCGGGCGGGCTTCGAGGGACCCGGCCGGATTCTCGACCCCCTCTTCAGGATCTATCTCTCCCGTGAGTTCGAACAAGCCATGGACGAGCACGCCAGGATCGAGTTCCCGAAGTTGAGAGACCTGCTGCGCGGCTCGGCCCGCTAGCTAGAGGCTGTCCCAAAACGCCCATCTGCGGCGTTGCACTCATCCTTCGTCACTGCGGCGTACTTCCATGTACGCCTCATTCCTCAGGATTTCGTGCGCCTTGCATCTGGGCATTTTTGAACAGCCTCCAAATCGAGCCTGTTGGACAGGCTCTAGCTAGCTCCGGTCGCCTCCTCCATGCGGGCCTTGTACCCAGGACAGCGTGGCTTCCAAACGGCGTGGGCCGTGCGGCAGTTCGAGAGAGGACGGTCGCCGGCTTAGATGCTATTCTGCGGAATCGCTTCTGGCGGCTGTCGGACAGCGTGCTTGCTGCCACGGCACTGTGCGAATACCTCGCAACCGCGGTCTTTCCTCGCCTGTTCCATTCCCCGTGCGATTTCGCAGATTCGTCCGCGGCCGGAGAGGCTGGTCGGGATCCCTCGGCCCGGCGCCTCCATGACCGCCTCGGAGGCGCCCGCAGTCCGGCACGGACAGGGGCCTGCCCGAACGAATCATCGTTTAAAACAGTAAACAGTTTTGCTTGAAAAAAAATATTATTTTAAGGTAATTGACTGGAATAATTACCGGTTTATCATGAAGCCGATTTCAGCACCGTAAAATAACGCAATGCTTTCTTGACTTTATAATAATCTTTGACTATATAGGTAGTCCTCTGTTCACGTCCCAATGTCCCGGAGGAGGGCCCATGAAGAAGACAGCTATGCTCGTCTCGGTGCTCGGGATGGTGTGCTGGGGTGTTTTTCTGTCACCCACCTTCACCTATGCCCAGGGCGTGCCGACGATCGGCATGATTCAGGTGGGCGATTACCAGCCTGTCATGGAACGGCTCGAAGGGCTCGGTTACTCGGTGACGCTCCTGCCCGTCGACTCGGGGACGGATGCGTTCGAACCCTTCAACATCGTCTACCTGCCGAATGCGTGGGCAAGCTCACCCCAGCTTTACGAGACCCTGCAGGATCGTGCCGACGATTACCATGCTTTCGTTCACTCCGGGGGCGGCCTGATGGTGGATCAGCCGAACCCGTCCAATCTGCCGGACGGTTTCTGTTCTCCTTCCCTTCTTCCCTACACGGTCGAGCTCTATTACGACTATAACTTCGGTGATTACCCGCCTGTGATCGCGGACCCGGATCACTTCATCACCCAGGGGCTCACCGAGGAAGAGATGCCTTTTCCGGCGGATCGGGTGAGCCTTGCGGACGAGAGCTATGACGTTCTCGTCCGGGGAAGAGCTACCAACACCCCCTCACTTCTGGTGGCCGAGTACGGTAGCGGCAGGGTTCTCGTGCAGACCTCCTGCCCGGCGGGCGGCATGTACGAGATGAGCGACGAGGTCTATCGCCGCATGCTGAGCTGGGTGTCGAGGATGGAGGCCCCCGTGCTCACGCTGAACGGAACGGACTGGTTCCTGATCTGCTACGAATTCAGCTTCCAGGGGCGGCTCACGGACTTTTACGGCATGCAGGCCAGGTTCATCGACATGTATCTTTTCGCAACCAACGAGCAGGGTGAGATTTCCGCTCCCTTCTCCGAAGGCGTGATCGAAGAAGGCGTCGTCTTCTTCTCTCAGTTCGACGAGCACGGCTTCACGATCTACGCGTGGGGGCTCGGCACCGGCGATCGGCTCTACGGAAAAGTCATCGACACCCGAGGCTTCTTCACGTTCTTTGTCGGCGTCCCGAGGCTGGTTCCTTGACGGGATGCTGAGTCGCGTTTCAAGCGGCATCCGGCAATGAAGACGAGGGAAAGCGCGAACGCTCTTGAATCGGGAGACACTGCGATGAGAAGAACGCCTGCCTGCAGAGTTTGTATCTTTGCCGTCCTCGTGATGCTGAACGTGGTGGCCATTCCTCAGGCCCAGGCTCTCGACCAGATGCGGGTCGAAAGGGTCTTCAATCCGCTGCCTCCCGGCACCCTGTCCACCGGAGGGATGACCTCGGACGGCGAGTACCTCTACGTGTCCTGCCCGGAGGATCAGGTCATCTTCCAGATCGATCCGGACACGGAAAGCGTGGTGAACCGATTCGACTGGACCCTGAGCGAGCGGCCCTTCGGCCTGGCCTATGACGGTTGGTTCTACTACGTATCGGACCAGAAGACCAACGTGATCTTCGTGCTGGACAAGAATTTCGGTCTCGTCACGAGATTCAACGGGCCGGAGATCGAGCAGCGGGACATGTGCTTCACCGCCCAGGGAGAGCTCCTCGTCGCCACGGCCGAAACCTCCAAGATCTGGTTCCTCGACCTTCGGTCCCGACGGCCCAAAGAAGCGAGCTTCATCGACCTGAACGACACCTACATGAACCAGCCCCAGGGGCTTGCCTTCGACGGGCAGAACCTGTGGCACACCAACACGAACGCGATGGACATGAACCTCATGTACCGGATGGACCTCCAGGGCAACATCCTGAACGTGCTCAGCCTCCCCGGCTACGTCACGGGTCTGGCCTGGCGCATGGAGGACTTGTTCGGAGTCGATTACGTTACCGGCACCTTCTTCCAGTTCGACATGAGCAACCTGTTCGAGCTCCCCTGGGCGGACCTCCAGACCCCCGGCACGGCCGTCGTGGGGTCCCCGTTTGCGCTGTACTGCGACTTCTACAATGAAGATATGCTGATGCCGGATGGCTTCGCCGGCGCCTTCGGGCTGGGCTGCATGTTCGAGGGCGACTGGGAATACTATCCCTTCTACTGGACCGGTATCTATCTTCCGTATCTCACCATCTATCCGGGCATTCAGGTGCTCGACCTCGCGAGCTTCCCGGAGCTTCCGGCGCCGGGCTTCTATTTTGTCTCGGTTCTCCTCACTGCGGAGCTGGAGCTCGTGAGCTACGACTATGAGGCGGTCGAGGTGATCGACGGCCCGCAAAGCCCTCGGGCGTCGCCCCGTGCTGAGTTGGATCAGAAGGTGAAGCAGGGACTGGAGAAGTACCTGGAGCGCGCCCGCCTGAAGAGAGCTGCCTCCGGACGGTAGGGATCGGGCACAGAAAGCCTTCCGAGCCGAGGCCCCGAGACTCACGGCCGCCTGCCTGAGGCAGGCACGGTATCATGCCTGCCCCCGGCTCACCGGCTTCCGATGCGAGGGACCGCGCCCCGTTCTCTGCGGTCTCGCGCCTGCCGCTCATGAGAGGCAGGGGCGGGATGACGGCGTGCAGGCTTCGGAACGTAACATATAGGTTGGAAATACCCACCCGATCGTTTTCCGCCAGAGCCGAGTTCTGCTAGTGACTCTCAGACAAATAGCGGAGGTGTATCTATGTTGCGTCTGTTGTTCCTGATTCCTCTCTTGACGGCTTCCATGGTTTTCGCCGCAACGCCAACCGACTACTCCACGGACATGGTCATACTGGACGGACGTGAGATTGTGCAGACCCTGAAACTCTATGTCTCGGGCGAGAAATCCCGCCTGGAAGGGATGACGGCAGGGCCTCTCGGCCCCATCGTCACCATCTCCAGGAAGGACAGGGGGGTTGTCTGGACCCTTTTTGTGAACAAGAAACAATACAGCGAGCAGTCCCTGGCCGCAAACCCTGCGCTCGGAAAGGCGGATTTGAGCAGTTTCGATCTTGTCGGCGCGGAAAAGGAAATTCTGGGCAAGGAAAAGGTGATGGGCCACCCGTGTACGAAGATGCGTGTCAAGGCCGGAGCCCTGCCCAACGGGCAGCCCATGACCAGCATGGTCTGGGTCGCCGATGACGTTGGGCTGCCGATTCGCCTGGAAGCCATGGGAATCGTGCAGGAGAACCGGAACGTCCGTACAGGCCCGCAACCTTCCGCTCTCTTTGAGATTCCTCCGGGTTTTGAGAGGACGGATGCGCCTGGTATGCGAGTGGGAACGGCCCCTCCGAGCACCCCGACAACAAAGGCAAAGAAGGCAAAGCCCGTGAGCCAGAAGGCCAAGGCCCTGACCGGGCATCTGCCGCCGGAACCGTCCATCGATTCATTGGAAGCCGACGCACTGGAGATCCTTCGCTGCACTTCGGGGGAAGTGGCCGCAGCCCGATTGGCCGATGACGGCTACGCCATGCCGGGCGCCTTCACCGACGATCAGACCCTGTACTGGCGTAATGCCGGACCTATAGGCGCAGCCCTCGAGCTCCGCCTTCCGGTCCGGAAGACAGGACGCTACCGGCTGACGCTGCACCTTGGACAATACCGTACGTTTGGAAAGTTCCAGCTCTTCGTCAACCGCACCCCTGTTGGCCGACCCGTGGACTTCTTCGGCTTTCCCGAGAAGGATGAAGTCGTTCCGTTCACCGTGGATCTGGGGGAGGTGGTTCTCCATGAAGGCGACAATCAGCTCATGCTGAAACTGGCGGGCACGAATCCCGCAACAGTCATGCCGGATCACGGTGCCTGTATCGATTGGGTGGAGTTGACCTTCAGGGGAGGCGAGGAAAACGGGGATAGCGGCGGGGCAAACGGATCGACCGGCCAGGACCCAAGTGATGATGCGCCCGCAGCTGCGGTCCCGACGGTTCCTACGGCTCCTACGGGTCCGACAGTCCCGACAGTGACCGGCGGTTCAGACGAGCCGACGGGCCGGGCAGTATTCATGGAAGCAGACACTCTGGAGGTGATCCGGTGCACATCAGGGGAAGTGATGCCGAGAAAGCTGGCCGCAGACGGCTATGCGGACGAAGGGGTTTTCACCGGTGATCTGTCACTCCAGTGGCATGATGCAGGGGAACCCGGGGCTGTGCTGGAACTGGCCCTTCCCGTGGAGAAAGAGGGCCGATACACGGTGTCGGTTCAGGTCGCCAGGTACAGGACGTACGCCATCCATCAGTTTCTCATCAATGGGAAACCCCTTGGAAAGCCGGTGGATATGTTCGGCAATCCGGGCCACGACATCGTAACGGCGTTTACCGTGGATCTTGGGAGAGCGGATCTGAAGGCTGGCGTGAACATCCTTGGCGTTCGCCTGACCGGAACGAACCCGGATACGATCATGGCCAACCACGGGGCCGGTCTGGACTGGATCAGCCTCACCCCGGCGGGGAGAGCGGGAAAGTGATGCGATCCCGGCGCTCCCGGTGCGGGTCTCTGAAATCGATTTTCCAATGATCAGGAGCTTCCTTGTGGGAAAGGGAAAAGAAAATGAAATTCAGAAAGAGCGGGTTCTGGATGACAGGACTTCTGTTGGTTCTGGGTATGATGCCGGCAAGCGGATGCGGTGAAAAGAAATCCGAGGAAAAAGCGGCTGAAAAGGCTGCCGAGGCCATCATGAAGGCGAGTCTTGGCAGGGATGTGGAGGTGAACATTGAGGAGGGAAAGGTTGAAATTAGTGACAAAGAATCCAGGACTGAGATCGCCGACACGTCCGCATGGCCTTCGGACATGTTTTCGGATGTTCCTCGATTCACCTTCGGAAAGATCGAACATGTGAGTAAATCCCGCGAACAGGGGGGCATGCAGAAATTCAACGTCCACCTGGCCGGTATTGAGAACGATGCCATGAACCGGTACGCGGATATGCTGAAAGAAAGCGGCTGGGAGATCACGCTTACTCAGTTGGGGACCCAGGGTGGCATGTTGAGCGGGCAGAAGAACAACTTGGGCATCAGCTTTCCCTATAATCTGGAAAGCCATGACGGCGTGTTGATGGTATTTGGCACGCCTTAGTACATGTCTGCGTAAATACGCTAACGTATTTGTGTGCGGGAGCGAGCTGGCGATGACGCTGCCAATGCCCGATTTTGCGAGGAGGCTTTGCGACGTGGCAGCCCCCCTGTTTCGGGGGATCGCCACGCTCGCGACTCTGAATCCGCGGTAATCCCGAGGCGCCGGGGCTCGCTCGCGACATCTGGCTCTTGCAGGCCGTCCGTTGCCACGTCTCCTCTCGCAGACCGGCCGCGCCGGTCGGCGGAGTATGTTACCGAACTTATGAACCAGTGTACTTAGGAAAGAACATCCTATCTGAACAAGAACGTCTGGCTGGCTCCTCCCATCGTGATCAGACGTTGAATGCAGACAAGTCAGGATTTCATGGGAAGAGGGCCGGCGCGCCAACTCCGCTCGTCCTGTCCGCGTTCCCTGTACCAGGACAGCGCGGCTTCGAGACGGTCGTTGCCCCAGAACAGCTCCTCGCCCGCGACGAAGGTGGGCGCACCGAAGATCCCGAGGGCGGCCGCACGCTCCATGCGCATGCGCAGCTTCTCCTTGCTCTCCGGGGACTGGGCCTCCTCCAAGACAGCGCCTGCAGGCTGATCCAGACGCTCGAGAATGCCCGCGAGCACGGTCGGGTCCGCGATATCCTGGTCCTCGGCGAAATTGGCGCGGAAGACGGACCTCACGAACTCCTCGAGCCAGGGCTCCCCGCCGAACCGGCAGGCGATGCGCGCGGCCAGCAGGCTGTTGCGCGGGAACTGCGTGGGCCGCCGGAACGGGATGGCAAGCCCGGCGCAGATGCGTTCCAGGTCGCGCCACATGTAACGCCCCTTGGCCGGATAAAGATTGAAGGGAGAATCATTCCACCCTTGAGCGCGGAAAATGGGGCCGAGCAGCATCGCCTTCCAGACCAGAGGCACTCCCTGCGAGCGGGCCAGCTCTTCGACCCGCATGGCTGCGGGGTAGGAGTACGTACTGGCGAACTCGAACCAGAATTCCAGCGCCATGTCACCCTCCTTGCGAACTTACGAAACCCTGCTCGGGGGAACGCGTCCCTTTACACATTGGATTCATCCAAGGTGGAAGGCGGCTTCTCTGCAGTCGGCTGCGGTCCTCCTGCATCGGTGAGGTAGAGGGCACACGCACATGAGCGGGAATTCAAGAGAGCTTGGCGCCACGGCGGACTCCCCGGGTCTCCACGAGGTGAACACAGGGCCTCTGCGCTATCTGCTCTCGATCCCCTCCTCGGCTCCAGCCGCAGCGGACCTCTTTCCCGTCCTGGTCTTTCTCCACGGCTACGACGAGGCTGCGCCGCGGAGCCTGCGACAGGCGCTCACCCTTCACGGCCCTTTGCGGCCCGGGAGCGCGCCACAAGCGGTCGGGCGCTTCCTCGTGGTCGCTCCGCAGCTCCCGGCGCGCATCGGAGACGTGTGGCACAGGTTTGCCGATGCGGTCATGCGGATTGCGGCCGAAGAGCAGCAGACCCATCGCGGAGACCCGCAGAGGACGTACCTCACCGGCTTCAGCTTCGGCGCCAATGGAGTATTCGATCTCGCCCTGGCCCAGACCGACTTCTGGGCGGCCCTCTGGCCGGTGGACCCGACGCGGGTGCCCCGCACGGACCCGCGGCGCCCGGTCTGGCTCTCCCTGGGGCAGGTGTCCCGCCCTCTCACGGCCAAGCTCATCGCCGCCTTGAGGCTGAAACCGGCCGGCACCGTCGAGGCAGAGGCCGGAGACCGCCTCTATCTCGACGCGGGGCAGGACCACGTGGGCTCGGCCGCCTTCGCCTACCGCGACGACCGGATCTACGACTGGATCCTCTCCAAGCGCCTGGCGTCTCCGCCGTAGTCCCGGCCCAGTTGACCCCTGGGGGTTCCTCCAACCGGGCCCGACCCGATCCGAGGGAGTCCTGGAGTTTGTCAACCGGCTCAGCCAGGGCAGCTCTCAGGGAGAGGACAGGTTGCGATCCTGCGGCAAACAGGGTCCCGCAGGCAGCGGCTGACGGCTGCGGCACGTGGCCAGAATCCATCACGGCAGAGGGCGAGGTACGCTGCGAATTGGTCGAGCTGGACCGACAGACGGATTACTGGGACCGGGTAGCGGACGCCAAGACGTTCTCTCATCCGGTCGAGCTGCCCCTGCTCCGGCGCTTTCTCCCTCTCGAGTCGAGAATCCTCGATTACGGGTGCGGGTACGGGCGGCTCGGCGCCGAGCTGAGCCGGGCCGGCTATACCAACGTCACAGGCGTCGACATCTCTGAGCAAATGATCGAACGGGGCAGGCGCGCCCATCCGGCGCTGGATCTGAGGGTGGCCGGCGAGCTGCCTCTGCCGTTTAGCACCGCTTCCTTTGACGCCGTGCTTCTCTTTGCGGTCCTGACCTGCGTCCCTTCAGATGCAGGCCAGAAGGAAATCGTTCGGGAGATCGAACGGGTCCTCTCTCCGTCAGGGCTCCTGTACGCGAGCGACTACCCGCTGCAGGAGGACGAGAAGAACCGCAGTCGATACGGATCCTGCGCGGAGAGATATGGAAAGTACGGTGTGTTCGAGCTTCCTGAGGGGGCGGTGATGCGCCACCACGATCCCGCCTGGATCCGCGAGCTGCTTTCAGGCTTCGAGCCCCTGTCCTACGAAGTGATTCCGATCCGGACCATGAACGGGAGCCAGGCGAGGGCCTTTCAGCTTCTCGGAAGGAAGAGGCGCAATTGACGTCCTTCTGAAGGAGGACTTGGAGGTCTCGAGGCGTGCCATGCAGGAGGGCTTTCATTTCAGAGCATTCGGTCGAGACGATCTGCCCGAGCTGGAGCAGATGGTCCTCGCTCTCTACCAGGAGGATCCCCCCGGAGAGGAAATGTCCCGGGAAAAGATCCGACGCACGGTCGAGGAGCTGACCCTCCGTGCCGACAAGGGCGTGATCTTGCTCTTCTGGGCAGGCCGGGCCGTGGTCGGTTATGCGATCGTGATCCACTACTGGAGCAATGAGTACGGCGGCAACGTCGAGGTCATCGACGAGCTGTACGTGAAGCCTCCCTGGCGCGGGAAAGGGATCGGCACGGCCTTTCTGGGGCATCTTTGCGCTGCAGGAGAGGGCGGCGGGACAAAGGGGCTGGCGCTGGAAGTGACGCCCGCGAACCAGCGGGCCCTGGCCTACTACCGCCGGCAGGGTCTCAGGCCGGCGAAGAACCGGCATTTATTCAAGAAGCTCTGATCCGGTTTGCCGTCGAGAGAACGGGCTGGAGGTTCGAGGCACATTCCCGAGGCACTTCGTTCCTGACAAACAGAGGCTGATAGACCTTCTCTCAAGCCGGGAAACGACTCCTCCGATGCTTCCGGGTGAATCGGAAAATCAACCGTTGTCTTTAATGAAACTCTTTGTCATTTTCCTTTCCCTGCCCTAGAATAGCCCCTCATCTCCAATTTCCTCCTGACAGACTCTCGCTCCGGAGACGCACCATGAAATTCTATTTCTTCTCGGCCGTTGTTCTTCTTGGTTTCCTGACATTCTCGACGCCAACCCTTGCTCAAACCACGTGGGTCGTCGACCATGCCGGAAGCGGCAATTTTCTGACCATTCAGGAGGGCATCGACGCCGCCTCGAACGGAGATCTGGTGCTCGTGAGACCCGGAATCTATTTCGAGAACCTGAACTTTTCGGGAAAACTCGTTCACGTGAGAAGCGACGGGGATGGAGATCCCGGGACCTATGATCTTTCACCCGCCATAACGATCATCGATGGAAACGGGACCGGTTCCGTTGTCACATTTGAAAGCGGCGAAGACGAGACCGCCGCACTTGAAGGGTTCACGATTCGAAACGGCAGGGGTACCTATGTTGAATTTTCTCCGGGCTATTGGAGTTTCTGCGGCGCAGGAGTGTTGTGTGAAAATTCCTCGCCCACCATCAGAAACTGCGACATAACGGGGAACCTTGCGGACGTCTTTGAAGGGGATGGGGGCGGCGTCTGTTGCTTGTTCGCGTCGCCGACAATCACGGATTGTACGATAACGGACAACGCGACCAGCCCTTACTTTGCTTCGCAGTGGTCTTACCACGGGTCCGGTGGCGGGATCTACTGTCGCGAATCCTCCCCGGTGATCTCCAACTGTACCATTTCCGGGAACAAGGCCCGTTCGGGCGGGGGGATCTATTCTCCTGCATCGTCCTCCCCGACCGTGACGGGTTGTACAATCACGGAAAACGAGGCCTACAGCGATGGTTTGCAGGCGGGGGTGGGATCGATGTCTCCCTGTCAGGTGAAACTCTCCCCATGATCGGAGACAACACAATTTCCTGGAATACAGCGGACGGCTATGGGGGTGGCATCCGCATCAGCGCCGACTCGGAGATTTCCTGGTCATTAACCGGGTGCACCGTTTCAGACAACTATGCTGGGGAATGGGGGGGTGGAATTGCCGTAAGCGGGTCTCCGGTGGGCATTACTTCTTGTTTGATCCAAAGGAATAGCACCTTCGGAAGCAGCGGAGATGGTGGGGGCGGCATCCATGCCTCAGCTTCGCTGACCCTTGTCGATTCTACCATTGCGGATAACACCGCCGAGAACCACGACGGTGGAGGGATCTACGCCAGCTCGTCCATGACCACGCTGACACGATGCGAGATTTCGGGAAACGTTGCTCGAGAACGAGGCGGCGGTATCATGTCGTGGGGATCTGCCTCGCTGGCCAACTGCAATTTCTCGGGGAACGCGTCAGCCGAGGGCGCCGGGATCGCTTGTACCGGAGCCTCCGTCCAGGTTGTCCATTGCACATTCTCCGGGAACACAGCAACCGTAAGCGGCGGCGGGATCTCCTCCCTGTATGGCGGCTCCCCCTCGTTGGTGAATTCGCTTCTGTGGGGCAATTCCGCCGGTTACGCGGGTCCAGAGATAGCGGTCGGTACCCCCCCGGAATTCATGGCGGAGTTCCGCGTAAGGACCGAGCATGAAGTATGGGAATCCCTGCTCGCCCTGCTCGCCGGTCCTGCCGCGGCGAGCGTGAGCTATTGTGACGTCCAAGGAGGGGAATCCTCGGTATTCGTTTGCGATGGGTGTACGCTGTCCTGGCTGACCGGAAATCTCGATGCCGATCCGTTGTTCGTGGGAGCCGGTGATTATCACCTGAGCTCGGCTTCTCCCTGCGTCGACCGTGGTTCGGACGCAGGAATCACTGAAGATATGGACGGAGACAGCAGGCCCCTATTGACGGGCTTCGACATCGGGTCGGATGAATACAGCGCCGGTTGTTGGGATTCGGACGAAGATGGGTATTCAGATCAACGATGTGGCGGGACTGACTGCGACGATTCCGAGCCAGCCGTCCATCCCGGTGCAGCAGAGGGTCCATACGGGGATGCCACGTGTGCGGACACCCTGGACAACGATTGCGACGGGAGCTCGGATGCGGCAGACAGCGGGTGCGTGAGTGAGTGCCCGGACCTCGACGGGGACGGCTACGGGAACCCTGCGAACATAGACTGCCCATTCCCTCAGGAGGACTGCGAAGACGATGATTCCACTGTGAATCCGGGCGTGACGGAGATCCCGGATAACGGCAAGGACGACGACTGCGATCCGTCAACACCAGATGCCCAGTCGTGGTCTGCGGCCACGACCGCGGAGGCTTCGACGCTCGGGGTAGGGGCGGCCAGGAACTCAGGGATACTGAACTCCGTCCTTGGCTTTGCTCTGCCTCTTGCGGCGGTTCTTTCTCTCCGACGAAGAAGGGGGAGAATTTCTTAACATCCTTTCTGCGCTTCTATTCTCTTGGACTTCCTTCGCACCTATAGCCGCTCGACCACCGTGGCAATACCGATTCCGCCGCCGCCACACAGCATCTGGAGGCCGCATCGGCCGTTGGTGCGCTTCAAGTGGTGGACCATCTCTCCGAAGTAGAGAACGCCGGAGGCGCCGATCGGATGACCCAGGGCAACCGCCCCGCCGGTGGGATTGACACGGGGATCATCGTATTCGTAGCCGAGCTCCCGAGCAAACTCGATCAGCGGGCTCATGAAGGCCTCGTTGGGCTCGATGACATCCATATCATCGATCCTCTTTCCGGCACGCTGGAGGGCTTTGCGCGAGGCAGGGATGGGCGCCAGGAGCATGGGGACCGGCTCGCCGCCGGCGGAGGCCGTGCCGAGAATTCTCGCCAGAGGCTCGAGCCCTGATTCCTCGGCCTTGTCCGCGGTCATCAGGAGCACGGCTGCTGCGCCGTCTACGATCTGAGAGGAATTGCCCGCCGTGACCATACCGTCCGGCTTGAACGGCGGTTTCAGTTTTGCCAGATCCGCCAGAAACGCATCGAAGTCATCGGCTGCCTTGGGGCGCAGCGTTTCGTCCGTATCGACACGATACTTCTTTTCTTCCCAGGCAAACTCGAATGGAATGACGTGATCCGCATACCATCCCTTGCGCTGGGCTTCCACCGCCTTCTTCATGCTGATCGCGCCGGCACGGTCCAGGAGCTCGCGGGTATGCCCCTTTTCTTGGGAGATCATTTCCGCGCACAGGCCCTGGGGTACGGTGATTCCGGTTTCCAGGAGTTTGGTGGACAGTCTCACCGGATATTGGGCCTCCACGGCGACCTGAATGTCCGACCCCATACCGTAATGGGACATGATTTCCACACCCGCGCAGACGCATGCATCACCGTCACCGATCATCATCTGATGGGCGGCCGAGTTGATCGCCCGGAGACCCGCGTTGCAGTATTGATTCACCGTGTACGCCGCTGCCGTGATGGGGATCCCGGCCATGAGAGAGGCGATCCGGGCTATGTTGCCGCCCTGCTCTCCGATTTGACTGAGGCAGCCTACGGCCACGTCTTCGATGATGCTTTCATCGAATCTCGAGCTCTTCTCGTGCACACGATCCAGAAGACCTCGCATCATGGCCGCCAGAAGCTCCTGGGCGGAGGCCTGGCAGAGCTGGCCCCCCTTTTCCATTCCTTTTCGACCTGATTTGCCGATGGGGCTCCTGATCGCATCAACAACCACCACTTCTTTCAGTTTTGCCATGCTCTTCTCCTTTCTGCGTTTTGCGGCAATCCTAGCGTCTTTCCCTCCTCTGCTGCAATGTGGCACAGGACTCATGCGTGCGGATGACAGCGCCAGCCCGGCCGGGTCCGCAACTTCATCCATCGAGCTGCGGCTGGGTGACGGGCGTTTTTCAACAGCCCGCTGGTCCGCCGCCGGCCTCTTTTCGTATAATATATAGAATGTACGATGCCTGATGCGGACGGCTGCGTCCCCGCCGGGCGGGTCGCGCGCAATCGGGCCAGGGGAGTGGCATTGACTCGTTCCCGCCTGCACGTTCAAGAGATCCAGGCGGCCGTCCTGCGCAGCAGGGGTGGGCCCCTGCAGATCGAATCGCTCGAGCTGGAGGGGCCGCGGGACGACGAGGTCCTGGTGCGGATCGTCGCCTCGGGCATCTGCCACACGGACCTCCTTTTCGTCGACGATTGGGACGAGGCCGACGATCCGGTCGTGCTGGGCCATGAAGGCGCGGGCATCGTGGAGCGGACCGGCAGGAGGGTCAAGAGCGTCGGACCGGGCGACCCGGTGGTGCTCTCCTACCAGTCCTGTGGCCGCTGCGTTCCCTGCCGGGCCGGACGCCCGGCGGATTGTGACCGCTTCTATGAAGCCAACTTCGGTTTCAACCGCCTGGACGGAAGCAACGCGCTCCGGCGCAGTGGTGTCCGAGGGCACTTCTTCGGCCAGTCTTCGTTCGCCACCCACGTCCTGGCGACCGAGCGCAACCTCGTCAAGGTCGCCGATGACCTCCCCCTGGAGCTTCTGGCGCCGCTCGGGTGCGGCCTGCAGACCGGCGCCGGCACCGTGATGAGCTCGCTGGCGGTCCCGAAGGGGGCAAGCATCGTGGTCTTCGGGACCGGAGCGGTCGGCTTGGCGGCGGTCATGGCAGCCCGCATTGTGGGCGCCACCCCGATCATCGGCGTCGACATCGTTCCCGGCCGACTCGCGCTTGCCCGGGAGCTGGGGGCCGGCCACGCGATCGACAACCGCCGTGAAGATGTCGCCGCCCGCATCGCCCAGATCACCGGCAGCGGCGTCGACTACGTGGTGGAGACCACCGGCAGCCCGGAGATGCACCGCCTCGCCATCGACGTGCTGAATCCCCACGGCACGGTGGCGCTCCTGACCGGCGAGAGCGGCGCCGCTCTGCCGCAAGGGCGCCGAACCCTCGGCATCCGGGAAGGCGACGCGGTGCCCCAGCGCTTCATCCCCGATCTGATCGGGCTGTACCGGGCAGGAGAGTTTCCTTTTGACCGCCTGGTCAAGCTCTACGACTTTGGCGACATCAACCGTGCCATGGCGGATGCGAGGCGCGGCGACACCGTGAAGCCCGTGCTGCGCATCGGCGCGGCGTAGGAGCCGGGCGCCGCGTGCACGCAATTTGACCAGCAGCCCGAGCAGGGGAGGGCACCATGAGGATCAGGACGTTTCTTGCGTTCGTGCGGGGCGGGCAGTTCGGGCTCCTGTTCCGGGTGGGCAGGCTGCTCGAGCCCTTCTACCGGGTCTGCTTCCTCGCCTCCGCGGCATCGCACGGCGTGCTGCGGGCTCTGTCGGCCGGCCCGCTCCCCCTGGAAGCCCTGGCGGAGCACCTCGCTCCGGAAACGGCTGCTCGCCGCGACGCGCTCGAGGCATGGCTGCAGTTCGGGGTCCGGCTGCGGGAGCTGAGCCTCGGGCCCGGCGGGTATCGTCTCCGCGGCTACGTTTCCCGAAAGCTTGCAGAGGCGAAAAACGATGCCCTCGCCGCGCTGCTGCAGGAAGTGGTCACTCTCCACCACACGATCTTGTTCCAGACTCCCGCGCTCATGGGGCAGGGCAAGCCCTTTACTCTCGCAGACCAGGACGCCAGGCTCGTGGCCCGTTCGTCCCGGATCCTCGAACCGCTCATCTACGAAGCGGTCGATGAGGTGATCCCGAAACGAGGCCCCGTGCGCCTGCTGGAGGTCGGCTGCGGGTCGGGCACGTACATCCGCCACGCCGCGGAACGAAACCGTGACCTCCTGGCCGTCGGCGTCGAGCTGCAGTCCGAGGCGGCCGCATACGCGCGCGAGAACCTGCGGTTGTGGGGTATCGAGGGACGCGCCGCCATCGAGACAGGGGACATCCGCGAGCGGGCGCCGGAAGCCGCCTTCGACGTCGTCACCCTGCACAACAACATCTACTACTTTCCTCTGGAGAGCCGCGTCCAAGTCCTGAAACACCTGCGAGGGTTCCTGGTGCCCGGAGGGCGCCTGCTCCTGACGACCGGCTGCCGGGGAGGCAGCGTCGGCATGGAAGTGCTCAATCTCTGGGGGGCCGTAACGGAGGGATGCGGCCGGCTCCCCGAGCCGCGCGAGATGGATCTCCAGATGAGAGAGGCCGGATTCTGCTCGGTCTCCGGCAGAAGCCTGTTGACCGGCGACCGGTTTTACCGCTTTGTCGGAAGCAACCCGGGCCCTGCTGCGGCTGCGGCGGGCGGCAAGGCGTGAGCCGCGCCGCTGCGGGACGATCCCGCGCGGCCGGAGGTGCCGCGCGCGTTGTGCCGGAGGCGCTGCAAGGAAGGAGCGAGAGACGATGGATCGCACATTTTTCGTGATAGGCGCTCTTTCGGCCTTCATCGGCGTGGCGGCTGGCGCCTTCGGCGCTCACGTCCTCAGGGGCCGCATCGACCTTGAGCTGATCGCCGCCTTCGAGGTCGGCGTCCGCTACCAGATGTATCATGCCTTTGCGCTGATCGCGGCTGCCTGGGCTTGCACCAGGTGGCCCGGCGCGCTGGTCGTTGCGAGCGGGTGGTTGTTCGTCGCCGGGACGCTGCTCTTCTCCGGCAGCCTGTACGCCCTCAGCCTCACCGGGGCCATGAAGTACGGCTCGATCACGCCTCTGGGCGGCGTGGCCTTCCTGGCAGGATGGTTTTGTCTGGCCTGGGCCTTGTTGAAGGATTGAGGCGGCAGCCCCCACCCCCACCGGGAGCCTGCCGTTGCGCACTTGCGGGCGGTCGGCGCACTTGTATTATGCTGGCCGCCGG
Organism: bacterium; assembly: GCA_040756235.1. Classification (GTDB taxonomy): domain Bacteria; phylum Desulfobacterota; class DSWW01; order DSWW01; family DSWW01; genus JBFLZG01. The sequence goes on from JBFLZG010000152.1 coordinate 34,369, forward strand.
CGGGCACGATTCCGCGTCCGCACCGGCATGAAAGGATCTCCGCCATGGGACAGACGGGAACGGAAAGGGCCAAGAAAGCGGGAGAGAAGGCGTATCGCTACGAGAAGCGCTACCACTGCTGCAGCCAGGCAACCCTGCTCGCCCTGCAGGAGGTCCTCGGCCTCGAGGACCTCCTGGCGTGGAAGGCCGCCAGCTCGATGTGTGGGGGAGTGGCCCTGTCCGGAAACACTTGCGGGGCTCTGTCGGGCGCGGTCATGGCCCTCGGCATGAAGCTCGGCCGCGGGGACCTCGGCGAGGGTTTCGGGAGCATCCTCCGGGCCATGCTCCCTGCGCACGAGCTCGTGCGGTGGTTCGAAGCCGAGTACGGTTCTGCGGCCTGCCGGGACATCTCAGGGCTCAGCCTCACCCGAGAGATCATCGAGATGATGATGGCCGATCCGGACGGCGCCCTGAACGCGATCGACCCGCAGATGGCCGAAAAGTGCGCTCAAATCTGCCGGAGGACGGCGGAGAAGACCATCGAGATCCTCGAGGAGAAGCAGCGGTGAATCCCGCGCGGTGCCCGCTATGAGAAGCCTGGCCAGGCTCGTCTGGTGGCTGCCCTTCGGGAGGGTGCCGGAAATCGGCGCGGACGATCTCGCCGCCGGCTGCAGCTCGAGCTCGCCCCCCCAGATCCTGGACGTGCGAACCCGGCGGGAATGGCGGGAGAGCCGGATCCCGGGCGCGCGCAACGTCCCGATCACTTCTCTCAAGGCGAGGCTGGCCGGCCTCGGGCTCGACCGCGAGCGGGCCGTGGTCGCGATCTGCCGGTCTGCGCACCGCAGCGTCGGAGCCGTGCGACTGTTGCAGCGCGCCGGGTTCGCGGATGCGCGCCAGCTCCGGGGAGGGATGAAGGCGTGGTGGGACGCCCGCCTGCCGACGGAATCCTCGTAAAAGCCTCGCGCGAGGCTCCTTCTCGGGTTCCCCCGGATCACGGATAGGTGATCCAGAGCTCCCCATCCGCATCGAAAGCCACGTCGAAAGGCTTGCGCGGAGACGGCTCGACCCCCTCGGGCAAGGTCGTCGGCTGAAGAGTCGCGCCGTCCCAGTAAAAGGCAACGAGGTCCGCATCCGCCACCACGACCTTGTTGTCCTGCGGCGCCGGCCGGCCGCTCCTCACCGTCACGCCTTCAGGATCGCTGAAATCGGTCTCCGTACTCGTAGCGGGGTCCTCCCACTGCGCGATCTCGCCGTCGCACACGGGCACGAGCCCGTTCAATCCCGAGAACTGGTAAAGGCGGTCGTTGGCGCCCGCGTCCGTCACGTAAAGGCGGCGGTTCAGGGCGTCGACGGCGAGGCCCTGAACCTGTTGGAACGGGTGCCCGCACCCTCCGGTCAGGGTCTGCTCATAGGCAAAGACGGCTGCAGCCGTATCGTAGTGATAGAAGATCACGCTGCTGCCGGTCGCCAGAAAAACCCGGAAATCGCTTCCGGGCAAAGGCAGGCTCTCGACGGCGACGGGCGGTGAGGCGAAAGCCTGCCCCGGAGGTCCCTCGCCCGTTTCTGCCAGCAGCGTGTCCGGGCCCAGGACCACGGCATCCGTGAAGGCCGCGCTCAAGGCGAGCAGGCGCGGCTGGGCCTCGGATACGTCCGTGACGAACAAGCTGTTTTCGTCTCCCGCGTCGATTCCCCAGGGTGAGAACCCGCCGGCTGCAGGTGGCAGCAACTGCCCGTCCGGGTCTGCGTCCTCGCCGATGAACTTCCATACGGAAAGAGACTCGCGCTCCACCATGTAGAGCGTGTCGGCCGCGTCGAAGTCGAGGGTCCAGGGAGTCAGGGTGATGATGATCTCCTCGGTGCTGTCGCCGCCGCAGCCCGGTGCAAGGAAACCCGCCAGTGCCGCCAGGGCCCCGAGGGCCGCGAGCGAGGAACGCGGCGATTTCAGGGCATGTCTTCTCCGAAACGAGATCATGTCAGGATCTCCTCTTTGCATGACCGTTCCCATGAGAAGGGGCGGCCATTCTCTCACAAAGGCACCGAAACCTGAAGCCCTCCCATCCAGATGTAGCCGCCGAACGAATAACCCGGGTAGTAAGGGTCATCGGGGTCTGTCTTGCGGTACGTGCGCTCGACCAGGGCATGGTACTGGAGGCTCAGGCTGAAGTGCACGGGCTTGTCCCAGAAGCCGGGCGGATCGGTCCAGATCCACTCGATCCCGCTGCTGCCCACGTGCCGGTCGTTGTCCATGAAGTTGGTGAATCCCTTCTGCTCCGGCACGGGCGAGTCGTAGAAGAAATATCCGGCCCGGAAAGACCAGACCTCTTGCCAGCGGTACTCGACCCCGATTCGAGGCATCCAGGTGTCCCGGAACGGCGGGTCGGGCTTGCTGGCCTCGATGTCGTGGAAATCGGACCAGTCGAACCAGCCTGCATCCAGGGAGATGGTGATCGCCGAGGTCGGCAGGAACGCGACTCCGAGGAAGAACTGATGAGGGGTGAAGAAGCGGACGAACTTGAACTGATAGCCTTGCTCGAAGGCGAGGATCTCGCCCAGGTTGATCAAAGGATCGGTCAGGCCGAAGTCGTTGACGTAGTTCTCCCCTCTGTAGACCAGGCCGAACCGGAGCCTCTCGAAAGGCCGATATTGCAGGCCGACGATGGGCGCGAGGTTGAGGGTCAGATCTTCGAACTCGCCCAGCCGCACGTTCTCCCTTTCGAGCGGGACGCGGCCGTGAAAGATGGCATCCGGGGAGGTGAGCTTGTCGAGACTCGCGTACACGGTTCCGACGGTGTCGGTGTGCAGACGGATCAGGAACTGGAGCCCCACGCCGATGGAGAGGCCGGGCCACGGCTCCACGGCCATGCCCGGCAGCAGGACGAAGCGCATCGAGTAGTCGTAGAAGAACGGAAATCGCCTCTCCTCCGGGAAATAACGCCCGTAATAGAGAATGTGGTCCACCGGCATATAGAGGCCGAGACCGAAGGCGAAGAGCTTCCTCGCGAAGGTGCCGTGAAAATCGATGGGGTCGAGGGTGACGCCCAGGTAGGGGCCGGTCGTGGACCCGTAGTCTTCGGAGTGACGGCCTTTCTGCGGGTCCCGCACATAGAGCTGCGGGTCCCCGTAGACGTAACCGAAATCGAACTTGATCCCCTTTCGATGGGGGACCGTTTCCTCCAGGGTCCTCTGATACATCAGCCCTGCAGGGTTGTAGTATACGGCGGTGAAATCGTCCGCCAGGGCGGTGAAGGCCCCTCCCATGGACACGGCGCGCGCGCCCCACCCGTAGACGTCGACCATGCTTGCACGGCCCGGCCTCGGGCCGTGGAGCAGGACGGCTGCCGCGAGGAGCAAAGCGACCGCGGGTCGACCGAGCCGGAGACACGAGAGGATCGTAGCCCATTGCATGATCAGGTGGGTCCTCCTAGTAATGCAGCGTCACGCTCACCCCTCCGTGCAGGAGGTTCCCGCCCAGGGTCAGGTCCCTCCCGTAGAGAGCCGGGTCCTCCTTGTGGTAGGTCCGCCGGGCAAGTTGGATGTACTGGATATAGGCGTCGAGGGTGAGCGGCTTCTTCCAAAAGACAAGCCACCGAATTCTCGAGAAGGTGTAGCCGGCCCCGAGCGAAGCGATGTGCCGGTCGCAGTCCAAGTAGTTCGACGCCCGGGTCTGGTCGGGGACCGGAGTCGGCTGAAACGCGTAGCCTGCCCGCAGGGCGATCCCGTTGCGAAACGTCTGCTCCAGCCCGAGCCGGGGCGTCCAGGTGTCGTGGAATCCGATGGCGGGCCGGTACCACATCGGATCCAGGTAGTCGGACCAATCGGCCCAGGTGAGGTCCAGGGCGATCCTCAGGGAGTTGAAGAGAGTGAAGGCCGAGCCGGCGCTCACCTGGTTGGGCTTCCAGAAGTGGACGTAGTGGATCTCGCCCAGAACCGCGAGTTGGAGGCGCGCGGAAGACTCGCCCGAGAAGTCCGTGAACCTCAGCAGGATGTCCTGAGTGCCCACGGTCTCCCCGTAGATCCTTCCCCGGTACGTCAGCCCCAGGGTGAGCCAGGACAGGGGTTGGAGCCGGACCCCGGCGATCGGGCTGACCTTCAGCTCGGTGTCGCGCATGATGCGGGGCCGCACCTCCTTGGTGAGGTCGCCGAGGTGGGCCAGGTAGGGCAGCACGGTGCGGATGTCGACGTCGGCGACCGCCTCGTTGGGCGCTCTAAGGTCCGCGAGAAAATTGCCGCTCACGCCGACCGACAGCCACGGCGTGATCTCCCAGGCCAGGCCTGCCAGGATGGCCAAGACCTGGGTGTCATCCAGATAGAAGATGAACTTCCGGTCGGAGCTCTGCCCCGGGATGTCGGCCATCAGGGCCCGCTCGATCGGCAGGTACAGGCAGAGTCCCAGCGTCCAGGGGCGGAGCTGGCCGTATCCGGTCAGGTGTCCCAGGTTCGTGGCCACTCCGAGGAAGGCGGCGCCGGTTGCGTAAAGATGCGGGTGTTCCGTCTCCTCTCCTTCTTGTCGGACGTAGAGCCAGGGTTTTGCCCAGAGCCCGCCCAGGGTCAGGCTGGATTCCTTCTCTCCGCGCAGCCCGGCCGGATTGTAGTACACGGCGGAGAAGTCGTCGGCCAGCGCGGTGTAGGCACCGCCCAGGGCCACGGCCCGGGCACCCAGGCCGAGCGAGTCGGCTACGTTGGAATGGGCCGGAGGAACGGCGGGGGGGCAGAACGCACTGATACCCATGAGGCCGAACAGGCCGGTCAGGAACCGAAACCGGCGCAGGAGCGTCCGCTCACGAGGAGGACGATCGCTGAATCTCTGAAGCTGGAAAGGTCGCAAGGACGGCCTTTCGCTATGTCTCATTGGCCTCCCGCGCTTGGCCCCTGGATTAGAAACGGAAGGTTAGAGTCATTCCCAAATTGATCACGTACCCGTCGGAATCCAGATCCGGATTCCGTACGTACGGGTTGATCGGAATGGCACGATTGAACTCGTTCTCGTCCAGGAAGTGGTACTGGAAGTAAGCGTCCAGGGAGAGCGGCTTCACGAGGAGCCCCCAGGGCGCCTGGAACGTATAGCCGATCCCCAGGGAAGGCACGAGCCGATTGTTTCCGATGGGAAAGAACCCCCTCGCCTGGTTGGTCACCGGAGTCGGCTCGTAATAGAACCCCAGCCGCGCTTCGACGGCCCGCGTGATCCGGTACAGGATGCCGATCCGAGGGATCCAGACGTCGTTGAATTCGAACTCGAGCCCGCTGTCGGTCGGGCCGCGGTACTGGCTCCACCGGTGCCACGACACGTCCGCACTCACCCGCAGCCGCTCGGTAACCTTGTACCAGCCTCCCAGGGTGAAGTTCTCAGGGGTGTATCCGGACACGTAGCTCCTGCGCAGCGTGGACTCCTCGTAAATGGGCAGGATGAAGTCGGGCGGGCCGAATCGTGTCTGCGTGTACACGGTCCAGTCGGAACGGACCTTGTTCTCCTGGCGGTAGACGAAGCCGATCCGGATCCTTTCGCTCGGGCGCACGAGGATCCCCGCCAGAGCGGACGGAGTCCCGAAGCGGGCCTTGAGATCCACGGCGCTCCCGAGGTTCTCGGTGAGCTGCACGTTGACCGGCGTGACCAGTTGCGAGGCCATTCCGGCGCCCAGGTAGAGGGCCGGCGTGATGCGGGTCGACAGCGCCAGGTGAAAGACCAGGTTGCCGTTGCGCTCGTTGAAGATCACGTCAAATGGATAGGTCTCCTCGATGACGCGCGTGGTCGCCAGGGCCTGGCGGGGAACGAAGATCCCCAGTCCCAGGGCGATCGGAGTCGGCAGCTTCCTGGGCGTGCACCTTTCCAGAGGCAGGAGGAGACCGATGACCGGGCCGGCAATGGAGTCCAGGCCGGTCGGGTTCCTGGGGAATTGTGCCTGGTCCTCTTTCGGGCCTGTCTCGTAATCGACCGTCAGCTCGGGGATGGCCCACAGGGCGCCCACCGAGAATTCGATGTCGTGGGAGAGGGCGAGAGAGGCGGGATTGTAGTAGACCGACGACCAACCCTCCGCAGCGGCGGCCATGGCCCCGCCGGCGGCCATGCCGCGGGCATCGACTCCGAAGGTGTCGAAGAAGGTGGCGTGGGCCGGCCCGGAGAAAAGGACGACGAGCAGCGCAAGGAGGCTCATCCCAAGCACGGCGCGGCCAAGATTCGAGCTGCTTTCTTTCGCTCTACGGTGCGGTTCGCTGGTGGGTTGCCGTCTCATTCCATGTACATCCGTTCAATCAGGTCTTTGTATTTCTCACCGACGACGCGTCGTTTGACCTTCAGCGTGGGGGTGAGCTCCCCGGTGTCCTCGGAAAACTCGTTCGGGATCACCGTAAACTTCTTGATGGTTTCGTAGCGGGCGAGTTGGGCGTTGACCTCGTCGACCGCATCCTGGAAGAGCTTGGCGATCTCGGGGTGCTCGATGAGCCGCGCGCGCTCTTCCCACGCGATGCCCCGGTTTGCGGCGTAGCTCTCGACCTCTGGAAAGTTGGGGGCGATCAAGGCCGTCAGATACTTCTGCCGGTCGCCGATCACGCACACCTGCTCGATGAACGGGTTCAGCTTGAGCAGATTTTCCAGGTTCTGGGGAGCGATGTTCTTGCCCCCGGCGGTCACGATGATGTCCTTCTTGCGGTCGGTGATATAGAGGAAATGGTCCTGATCGAGGTAGCCGATGTCTCCGGTGGCGAACCAGCCGTGCTCGCTCAGGACTTCGCGCGTCTCTTGCGGACGGTTGTAGTAGCCGCGCATGACGTTGGGACCACGTGTCAAGATCTCGCCGTCCGGGGCGATCTTGACCTCCACGTTGGGCAAGGGCTGCCCGACCGAGCCCAGCTTGAAGTTATCCGGCCGGTTGGCCGAGATCACGGGCGCAGTCTCGGTCAGCCCGTAGCCTTCCAGGATCGGGATGCTGGCCGCATGGAAGAACTCCGCGATCTCGCGAGCCAGAGGGGCGCCTCCGGAAACGAAGAACCGGAGCCTGCCGCCCATGCGTGCGCGCAGCTTGCTGAACACGAGCTGGTCGGCCAGCGCGTGCTTGAGGCGCAGGCCGGGCAGGATCTCCTTCCTGGCCGAGAGCCGCTGGCTCACCTCATGCCCCACGCCCAGGCTCCAGTAGAAGAGGCGCTTGCGGGTCGCCGGACCGCTTTCCACCAGATGGAGCAGCCTGGCGTGCATCTTTTCGTACAGGCGCGGCACGCTGCACATCACTGTGGGCCGGACCTCCTGGATGTTCTCCGGGATCTTGTCGATGCTTTCCGCGTAGGCGATGGTGCCGCCCACATAGAGCATGGTGTAGTAGCCGGCCATTCTCTCGAAGGAATGGCTCAGGGGCAGAAAGCTCAGCGCCAGATCGGATTCCCGGACGGGAATCACTTCCTTCACGCCGCGAATATTGGAGATGAAATTGTCGTGGGTGAGCATCACGCCCTTCGGCAGGCCGGTGGTGCCGGAGGTGTAGATCAGGGTGGCGAGATCGTCGGGCCGGACGGCTGCCAGTCTTCTCTCGAATTCGCCGTCCTCCAGACGCTTCTTTCCGCGCTCCTGCACCTCCCGGAGGGGCACGATCCAGTCCTCCGCATGTTCCTTGCCGGGGTCCATGAGGATGACCTTGTGCAGATGCGGCAGGTTCCCGCGGATCTCCTCCACTTTCTTCAACTGCTCTTCGGAAGAGACGATCGCGAAGCGGGAGTCGGAGTCGCGAATGATGTGTGCGACCGTTTCCGGGAGGTTGGTTGCGTAGATCGGCGCGTCGACGGCGTTGATCGAGAGGATCGCCAGGTCCGCGTAGCTCCACTCCGGCCGGTTCTCGCTGAGCAGCGCCACGCACTCCCTCTCCTCGAGGCCGAGGTCGATCAGGCCCGAGGCCAGGAGCTTCACCTGGCGTCCGAACTCCTGCCAGGAGATGTCCGTCCAGACGTCGCGGCGCTTGGCCTTGAGAGCGGTCCTGGGTCCGTACTTCCGGACTCGGTTCCAGAAGATCGCGCCCAGGGTCTTCTCCTCCATGTACGGCCTTTCCTGCTTGCAGAGTGCGGAGTCCTCAGGCCCACAAGGCAGGTTCGATCCGCCCAACCGGCCGCCGAAAAGCATGGAAACTCTATAAGAAACCTCTCAGCCCGTCAACAAAACGTTTTACCAACTTCGTGCGCCGCGTGCGGCCCAGCCTGGGAGCACGGAGCAGAAACGGCTCGCGTTTGCAGGCTGTTCAAAAATGCCCGGATGCAAGGCAGGCGAAGCCCTGAGGCCTGTTCCGAGGAGCGCGCGACGAGGAAACCCCCGGCTGCGGCCTTCCGCCGCAGTACGGTCTACGGGGGATTGCTTCGCTTCGCTCGCAACAGGCTCCGCAGACGGGCGTTTTTCAACAGCCTGCCCAAAAAAAACCGCCGATCTCCGTTTCAGGAAACCGGCGGTACCGGAAGGTGGAAGAAATCAGGGATCCCTTCTGCTTCTCAGAGCTGCATGGAACAGGGATGATGCGCGTACCGGGCCGCCGCAGAACATTCGCAGCAAGCGCAGCATGGAGCCACCGGGCGGCCTCGCAGGGATCCCCTTTGCGATCGTGGAGTGGACCCGTCGCCCTCGTTGCCGCATCCGCTTCCGCATCCGCTTCCGTGTGAGATACGAGGGCCAGATTCCGCGTCTAGAGTGTTCTCGCAACAAGCTCCGCGATGTCCACAACCTCGACCTTTTCTTCCGCTCCTTTCGCCTTGACTCCGTCTTCGAACATGGTCAGACAAAATGGGCACGCCGTCCCGATGAGCGACGCTCCGCAGGCGATGGCCGCCTCGGCCCGTTTCTCGTTGATCCGAACGCCGCGCGTTTCTTCCATCCACATCCGTCCGCCCCCGGCGCCGCAGCAGAAGCTCTTGTGCCGGATACGGTCCATCTCCACCAATCTGGCGCCGGGTACCGCGCTCAGCGCCTGGCGGGGCTCCTCATAGATATCGTTGTAGCGCCCCAGGTAGCAGGAATCGTGGTAGGTGAGCGTTCCCTTGAGGCTGGCTCCGTTCTTGAGGGCCAGCCGTCCGGTCCGGACGAGCTCGGCGATGAGCTGGCTGTGATGGACCACTTCATAGTTGCCGCCGAACTGCGGGTACTCGGCTTTCAGGGTGTTGAGGCAATGGGGACAGAGGGTGAGGATCTTGTTGAACTTGTAGTTCTTCATGACGTCCACGTTACCCTGCATGAGCGTCTGGGCCAGGTACTCGTTGCCCATGCGCCGGGCCGTCTCGCCGCAGCACATCTCTTCGGTCCCGAGGATGGCGAAGGAGACCTTGGCGGCCTGCAGGATCTTCACCAGAGAGGTGGTGACCTTCTTGGCGCGATCGTCGAAGGAGCCCGCGCAGCCGACCCAGAAGAGGTAGTCCGTCTCGCCGACCTCACCCAGGGTCTTGACGTCCAGGTCGCCGACCCAGTCGGCCCTCGTGGAGTACCCCATGGACCACGGGTTGTAATTGGTCTCCATGTTCCGGAAGACGCTCTGGACCTCGGGCGGGAACCGGCTCTCGGTGAGCACGAGGTACCTGCGCAGGTCGATGATCTTCTGAATGTGCTCGACGAACACCGGGCAGTTCTCCTGACAGGCCCTGCAGGTCGTGCAGTCCCAGATCTCGTCTTCGCTGACGACTTCGCCGATCAGGGACTTGGCCATCGCCGCCCGTTCGGCTTCCGTGAAGAGCCCTTCGGGCTTCCCGGAGACGAGCAGCCCTCCCTTTTCCCGCACGTGCAGCTTCAGGTGGTGCGTCAGGCGGCTCGGGCTCAGGGGCTTCTGGGTCAGGAAGGCGGGGCAGTTCTCCTGGCAGCGGCCGCATTCCGTGCAGGCGTACTCATCGAGAAGCTGCTTCCAGGTGTAATCCTGGAACTTGGAGACGCCGTAGCTCTCCACGGTCTCGTCTTCGAGGTCCATCTTGGTCATCTCGCCCTTGGGGCGAAAGGAACGGAAAAAGATGTTCGGAATGGCGCCGAGCAAGTGGAGGTGCTTGGAAAAAGGGATGTAGATCAGAAACGCGAGAATGATGATGTTGTGGATCCACCAGAAGGCGGCATAGAGGGCCTGCTGCGAGTGAAACGCCTCCGCGTCGGCCAACACCGGTCCGCCCAGAAGGAGGGAGACCAGGAAAGAGACCGGCGCCCAGCCGGCCGGATCGATGACGGGCTTCTCTTCGTACTGGGCCAGGTTCATCTCCGCGCCGCGCGCCAGGAACATGAAGACGATGAGGACCAGGATCAGGGAGATGATGATCGTGGCATCCACCTTGGCGTGCGCGTCGTCCGACTGGAGGCGGACGGGCTTCTGGACATACCTGCGGTACAGGGCGATGCCCAGGGCGCCGAGGACGCAGAAGCTGACCAGATCGATGGCCAGGTTCAGAGGCAGGTAGAGGAAGCCGAGGTGGAGAGGATCCAGCAGCGTGCGGTACGTAAAGCCGGGCCATACGCCCTTGACGAAGCCTTCCACCGTCCCGACCGTGATGAGCAAGAAGCCCCAGAAGATCAGGAAGTGGCCCCAGCCCGAAGGCTCGCGGACCACGCGTTTCTGACCGAGAACGAAGACGATGACGTCCTTGACGCGCTCCGGCAAGCGGTCGAAACGGTTTTCCTTGGTCCCCAGGAGGAGGATCTTGACCAGGCGGGTCACGAGGAAGGCAAACAGCCCCAAGGCCCCGAAGAAAAGCAGGACGGTGATGATATTGGTGGGCGTGCCTCCCGGAAACCATCCTGGCAAGTGGCCTGTCATCTGACGTTCTCCTCATTCCTGCACGACGCCGCGCTACGGCCGGAAGGGAGCAGCCGATCGGCGCCGCCTTTCCGGCACGGCAGCAGTCCTGATCTTGGGGCAGGGACTTTCAGCGCACGACTTCAGTCCTGCGCCTTGAGCTTCTTGACCTCCTCCGTGAGCAGCGGGACGATCTTGAACAGGTCGCCCACGATCCCGTAGTCGGCTTTCTGGAAAATCGGGGCTTCCGGGTCTTTGTTGATCGCGACGATGACTTTGGAAGTTCTCATTCCGGCCAGGTGCTGGATGGCCCCGGAGATGCCGCACGCGACGTAGAGGTTGGGGTTCACCACCTTTCCGGTTTGCCCGACCTGCATGGAGTGAACGGCAAAGCCGGAGTCGACCGCCGCTCTCGACGCACCGACCGTGGAGCCCGGCCCGAAAGCGTCGGCGAGGTCCCAAAGGATCTTGAAATTCTCGGAGGCCTTCATGGCGCGGCCGCCGGAGACGATGATCGTGGCCTCGGTGAGATCCACGCGCTCCGAAGCTCCCTTGACGATCTCCTTCACGATGGCTTTCAGGTCGGCGCTGGAAACCTTGACTTCCTTCTTGACCACTTCGGCCTTCTTCGACGCATCCTGCGCGCCTACGGCGAGCACGTTGGGCCGGACCGATGCCATCTGGGGGAACGAATCGGGGATCACGGTATCCACGACGCACTTGCCGGCGTAGATCGGCCGGGTGGCAACGAGCTTGCCGTTGTCCAGCCGGAGGTCGATGCAGTCACTGGCCAGACCGGTGCCCAGGCGCGCGGCCACTCGGGGCAGGAGGTCCTTGCCCGTGGCCGTCGCCCCTCCGAGCAGAATGCTGGGCTCGCCCTCGCGGACCGCGTCCGCGATCACCTTCGTGTAGGCATCGGTCGTGTAGCTCTTGAGAACGTCGGCGTCGAAGACCAGGACCCGGGCGGCTCCGTAGGCGCCGAGACCGGCCGCAAGACCCTCGACCTGGGACCCGAGCAGCAGGACCGTGACCTCGTCGCCGAGCGCCTTCGCCTTGGAAATCATCTCGAGGGTGACCTTCTTGAGCTTTCCGTCCCTCTGTTCTGCCACGACCCAGATTCCCTTCGCCATTTCCATATCTCCTTCTGAATTCCGGATTGAGAATGCGAGCGATGATGCGATCTGCGGACGGAAACCTCTCAGATCGCCTTGGCTTCCTCACGGAGCAGCTTGACCAGTTGCGAGGAAACCTGCTCGGGCTCTCCCTCGAGCACCTTTCCGGCCTGTCGTTCGGGGGGCAGGGCGAACTTGGTGATCTTTGCCTTGGAACCCTTCTCGCCGACCTCGTTCGCGGAAAGCCCGGCCTTGGCGGCGTCCTGAGCGTCGATCGGCTTCTTCTTGGCTTTCATGATGCCGGGCAGTGAAGCATAGCGGGGCTCGTTGAGGCCCTTCTGGGCCGCGATGACGGCGGGCAGCGAAGTCTGGATCACCTCCTTGGCCCCTCCTTCGATCTCACGCTCCGCGGTGGCGCTCTTGCCGTCGGCAGAGATTTCCAGCTTCGTCACGACCGAGATGTGCGGGGCGCCCAGCAGCTCGGCCAGGGCCGCAAAGACCTGGGAGTTGTCATGGTCGACGGCCTGCTTGCCGGCCAGGATGATCTGGAAAGGCAGTTTCCGGATGGCGGCCGCCAGCGTCTTGGCGGTCGCAAAGCTGTCGGCGCCGTCGAAGGCGGCATCGAGCAGGTGAACGCCCTTGTCGGCGCCCATGGCCAGGGCCGTGCGGATCGATTCGGTGGCCCTCTGCGGCCCCATCGATACGATCGTCACCGTTCCGCCGAACTTCTCCTTGATCCGAAGGGCCTCCTCGACCGCGAACTCGTCGTAGGGATTCATGACGTACTTGATCCCTTCCGTCACAATGCCGGTGCCCTGCGGGTTGATCTGGATCTTCGTTTCGGTGTCCGGAACCTGCTTCATGCATACCACGATATCCACGGCCTGCCTCCTTTCGAAAACGGGGATGAGAGTTGGAACGGAAAAACGGAGACGTCCCTCAGCGGAGGGTCGTCGTTTCGCCTACAGATAGATGTTCTGCCGTGCTCGACGTGCTTTCCTTGGCCCGCAGACCGTCGATGAAAAGCTGGCTGATCTGCTCGATGCACTGCTCGAGGCTGTACTTGGGTTTCTTTGCGAGCACCCAGTAGAGTGACATCTCATCGAGAGCGCCGAAGATCGCTCGTTTCGCGACCGTGGGGACGACCTCCGGGCGGATCACGCCTTTTTCTTTCCCCTCCTGAATGATGTCGCCGATCACGTCGAGGTACTGCAGGAACCTGACCGGAACGTAACGGCGCATGAACTTGCTGGATTGCCTGAGCTCGATCTGCAGGACCTCGGACAGGTGCTTGTCGTCGCGCAGCCTGAGAAGGTGCTGATAGACGAAGACTCGGATCTTCTCCAGAGGATCGTCCACCTTCGAGATCTCTTGCTTCATCCGGCGGATGAGCAGGTCCATCCGCTCCTCGAAGAGCGAGATCAGGATGTCGTCCTTGTTCTTGAAATAAAGATAGATCGTGCCGTCGGCCACGCTCGCTTCGCGGGCGATCTCCGAGACCTTGGCGTTGTAGAAGCCTTTCTTGGCAAAGACCTTGATGGCAGCCAGAATGATCTGCTCGTGCTTGTTCCGCTCTCGCTCTTTCAGCGCCATGTCCGCCACGTTGTCTATGCAGGTGAGCAAAGGATCGGCCCCAGAGGGCCGGCGAGTAGAGGTGAATGAATCTTCATTCAGATCTCTACCACTGAATGGGGCAAATTGTCAAGAACACGTCGCAGAGGAGGAGACGACGCAGGGAAGGAACGGCGGGCGACCGGGGGTGCCGCCCATTAGGGCAAGGATCGCGGGAGGGTCCGCCGCGCGGTTCTGAGGCCTGTGCCTCAGGCCCGGGGGGGGGTCGAAGAGCTCCTTGGGAGAGGCTGGCGAGAAATGGACAGATGCAAGGCGCGCGACAATTCGAGAAGCGGCTAGATGTAGATGCAGGGGTGCGAAGCTCCGAGGAACGAGGCTGACTTGGCAGTCACGTGGACCCCGGCCTGCGCCGGGGCAGGCTCCCCCCCTGCCTCCATGCGCCATGAGTGCAACGCTGCAGATGGCCGTTTATCGCCAGCCTCTCAGGCGGAGGCCTCCTGATGAATATTGAACCCCAGCCTGCGGGAGATCTCCTCGCTCGCATCCCTCACGGCCGGCGCGAGCTCATCGGAGATCTTCTTGTCCGGCATCCGCATCGCGGGGCCGGAGATGGAGATCGCGGCAACGATGTTCCCGGTGTAATCTCGAACCGGGGCGGCGATGCAGCGAACCCCTTCCTCGAACTCTTCGTCGTCCAGGGCAAAGCCCTGTCTGGCGACCTTCTTCAGCTGATCGACAAGAGACTTGGAATCCACGATGGTCTTGGGGGTCATCTTCACGATCTGCTCCGGCAGCCTCTTCCGGATTTCCTCCTCGGAATCCGAGGAAATGAGGACCTTGCCCACGGCCGTGCAGTAGGTGGGCAGTCTGAGCCCGACACGAGAAGCGACGCGCACGGTCTGATTGGCTTCGACCACGTCCAGATAGATCACGTCCTGGTTGCGCATGATCGCCAGGTAGGCCGTCTCGTTCGCCTTCTCGGCCAGTCTCTCCAGCGTGGGCCGGGCCTGCCGCAGCAGTCCCATCTGCCGGATGAAGGTTTGGCCCAGCTCCAGGCTCTTCAGACCCAGCCGGTAGTTTTCCGTAGATCGATTCTGCTCGATATACCCTCTGGCTTCCAGCGTGGCAAGGAGCCGGAAGATATTGTTTTTATGAAGTTTTAACTTCTTGCTGAGCTCCGTCACCCCGAGCTCGATGGCGTCCCCCTTGAACTCCTCGAGCACGTCCAGCGCATGGGCAACGGATTGGATGATATAGTTGGATTTGTCTCTTTTTACCATGTGACAGACCTCGCTTCTGGTGCCTGGGGTCGAGAAATACCCTTAACAATGTTATATACTAATTGGACGAACCATTCCGTGTCAATAGAAAGTCTGAAAACTTTTTTCATTATCAGAAAGGTATGTACGGAAACAGGGGGCTAGATTGGCCGGAGCGGATCTTTGCAGCGCCGGCAAGGCGGTTTGGCGCCTGTTCCGGACCGCACGTGGTCACCCGCAGGGAATCGATCTCAGCTGTCCTGGCAAGGCGGGCCGGCGACCCGGACCACCCGGCAGGGATCTGCGACTCGCTCCAGAAGCCCACGAATAGATAGATGCAGGTTGGGGTGAATCAGATCAGGGTCTA
The DNA here is from genome assembly GCA_040756235.1 of bacterium. Taxonomy (GTDB): domain Bacteria; phylum Desulfobacterota; class DSWW01; order DSWW01; family DSWW01; genus JBFLZG01. The sequence goes on from JBFLZG010000152.1 coordinate 49,382, forward strand.
TTTCGAAAAGAGGCTCGAGAACGAAACGGCGGTTCGGAATGCCGGGGTGGGGCACGGTCAGAGTCGGGTCCTGGTACACCAGGTCGTCGAAGAAGAGAAGATCCAGATCGAGGGTGCGCGGTCCCCAGCGCCGAGTCCGCTCTCGCCCGAACGCAGCTTCCGCCTGCTGGAGCATGCGGAAGAGCTCCTTGAGGGGCAGCGCGGTGTCCAGCTGCGCCACGCAGTTGAGGAACCAGCCCTGGTCCCGGACGCCGAAAGGTTCCGTTTCATAAACGGAAGAGCACTTGTGGAGCCGGTTTTGCTCATGGGCGAGGAGCCACCGGAGGGATCCCTCGAGGTAATGACGCCGATCCCCTACATTGGAGCCGATCGAGATGGTAGCCAGGCTGCTCTTGGCGTCCGTCAGGCTGATTTCTCCGCAAAGAGGTCGGCCGCCTGCTGGAGCCTGAAAAGGGCTTCTTCCAGGCGATCGCTCGGGGCGGTCAGGGAGACCCGGAAGTACCCCTCTCCGTGCTCGCCGAAACCCACTCCCGGGGTCACCACCACGCCGGTTTCCAACAGCAGGGTCCTGGCGAAGCTCCGGGAGTCGCCGTTACCCGGGACCGGGCACCACACGTAGAAGGTCGCCTTGGGGACGAACGGATCGAGGCCGCAGGCCCGCAGGCCTTCCACCACCTGGTCTCTTCTCTCCTGATAGGTCCTGCTGAATTCCTGCGGCACCTTGCCGTTTCTTTCCAGGGCCTCGATGCCGGCATACTGGATCGCCTGAAACAGACCGGAGTCGATGTTCGTCTTGACCTTGCCGAGGGCGGCGATCGCCTCCTCGTTGCCCACGCAGAACCCCACACGCCACCCGGTCATGCTGTACGTCTTGGAGAGCGAATGAAACTCGATTCCCACTTCCTTGGCGCCGTCTATCTCGAGGAAACTGGCCGGTCGATATCCGTCGAAGGCGATCTCCGAGTAAGCCGCATCGTGACACACGAGGATGCGGTGGCGGTGCGCGAAATCCACGACGCGCTCGAAGAAGCGCTTTTCGGCGGTGGCCGCCGTGGGGTTGTTCGGATAGTTGACGTACAGGATCTTGGCCCTGCGCGCCGTCTCTTCCGGAACGGCTTCCAGATCCGGGAGAAAACGGTTCTGCCGCGTGAGAGGCAAGCTGACCGGAATCCCCCCTGCAAAGGAGATGGCCACCTTGTAGACGGGGTAGCCCGGATCGGTATACAGGCCGACGTCGCCCGGATCGATCACGGCCAGCGGAAGATGCGCGATCCCTTCCTTGGAGCCGATCAGGCTCACCACCTCGGTCACCGGGTCGAGCTCGACGCCGAATCGTTTCTGGTACCACTTGGCGACCGCTTCGCGGAAGGCCAGAAGGCCTTCGTAGCCGGGGTACCGATGATTGGCCGGGACCGCCGCCGCTCTGGACAGCGCGTGCACGATCGGCTCGGGCGTCGGCAGATCGGGGTCGCCCACGCCCAGGTCGATGATGTCCTTTCCTTCCGCCCGGAGCGCGGCCTTGGCCCGGTCCAGCTCGGCGAAAAGGTAGGGCGGAAGATCCCGGATTCTCTTGGCGGCGAGGTTCTGGTTCATGTTTTCCTCTTGGTTCTCCCGGAACGGGAATCCCTGCAACCGGGCCGGCTCATGGCTCCCATGCCGCGACTCGGTTGGCGAGGGTCCCGATCCCTTCGATCCGGATCTCGACGCAGTCTCCCGGAAGCATCGGCCCGACGCCGCTGGGAGTCCCGGAGGCGATCACGTCCCCGGGGTTCAAGGTCATCACCCACGAGATGAAGTGCACGAGATAGAACGGATCGCGCAGGAGCTGGCTCGTGTTGGAATGCTGCTTTCGTTCCCCGTTCAGCAGCGTTTCGATCGAGAGAGAATGCGGATCCAGGTCCGGCACGATCCAGGGCCCCATGGGGGCGAACGTGTCGAAGCTCTTGGAGCGCGTGAACTGGACGTCCTTGCCCTGCAGGTCCCTGGCGGTCACGTCGTTCAGGCACGTGTACCCGAGAACGCAGCCGGGAGCCTCCTCCGGCCGGATGCGAAAAGCCGTCCGGCCGATCACGATGCCCAACTCCGCCTCGAAGTCGACCCGCCGGCTCGCTTCCGGGTACCGGATATCCTGGCCGGGACCGATCACGGAGGTGGAAGGCTTGAGGAAAAGCATGGGCTCTTCGGGCGGCGTGAGGCCGAACTCGAGAGCGTGATCCCTGTAGTTCAATCCGATGCCGACGATCTTGGAAGGCTCGCAGGGTGCCAGGAGCCGAACCTCGGAGAGCGGGAGTCTCTCCGCCGAGGGCTCCAGGCCCGCGTAAGGAGCGCGCGGCAGAACGCGCACCTCGTCTTCCTCGAGGAGGCCGTAGGCGGTCCTGCCCCCGGCCGCGAAACGAACGAGTCTCATGCTCTCGCGCTCCCCGTCACCGAACGCCGATAGAATCCGACCTTCGAGGCTCGCGCCCACGCAACAGGCGCCAGGGAAAGTGGAAGAAGGATCCGGTGCTCTGCCGTGGAACAGGATCCCGTGCTCTATAGCTTATTGATGTGGCCAAATCAACGGAAGTGGCGGCCGCCATGGTGGCGCCGGCTCCTTCGGGCGGCTATCATGAACACAAGCCATTCGAGGCCCCGGAAGGATCCGGATGAGAGGCGCCGCGGCTCCCTCGTGGTTCTCTTTTGGAAAATGAAGTGTTAGTATTCCTGGTCTTTTTGCGGAACCGTAAACCAGGAGGAGGTTGCATCGTTGGGCAGTTCAGAAAACAGCCGAGACTACAAGTCGACCCTCAACTTGCCGCGCACCGCCTTCCCGATGAAGGCCAATCTGAGCCAGCGGGAACCGGAGATGCTGGCGGAATGGGAGGCCGCGGGGCTCTACCGCAAGATCCGGGAACAGTCCAAAGAGCGCGACAAGTTCATCCTCCACGACGGTCCTCCCTACGCGAACGGGAACATTCACCTCGGGACGGCGCTGAACAAGATCCTTAAGGACATCATCGTCAAATCCAAGCTCATGGACGGCCGCGACAGTGTCTACGTGCCGGGCTGGGACTGCCATGGGCTCCCGATCGAACACCAGGTCGACAAGATGCTCGGGCCGCGCAAGAAAGACCTTTCGGTCGTCGACGTCCGCGAGGAGTGCAGGGCCTACGCCGCCAAGTACGTGGAGATCCAGAAGGCGGAGTTCAGGCGTCTCGGCGTGATGGGGGAATGGGACGATCCCTACCTGACGATGAAGAAGAGTTATGTGGCCCAGATCGTACGCGAGTTCGGGCGCTTCGTCGAGCAGGGGAACGTCTATCGCGGCAGGAAGCCGATCTACTGGTGCGCCAACTGCAGGACGGCCCTGGCCGAGGCGGAAGTCGAGTACCATGACGTGGCTTCCCCGTCGATCTACGTGGCGTTCCCTCTGCTGTCGGAGCCTCCGACGAGTCTGCAAGCGGTCCCTCGCGAGAGCACCTCGGTTCTGATCTGGACCACCACGCCCTGGACCATCCCCGCCAACCTGGCGATCGCCTTCCACCCGGATTACCTCTACACGGCCATCCGCCTGCCCGACGGCCGGCACCTCGTGCTCGCCGAGGAGCGGATCCTGGCGGTGACCGGGGAGCTGGGCATCTCCGGCTACGAGAAGGTCGGCAGCTGCCCGGGAAGAGAATGGGAAGGGATCTCCTGCAAGCATCCCCTTTACGACAGGCCTTCCAAGTGCATCCTCGGGGAGCACGTGACCCTGGACCAGGGAACGGGCTGCGTCCACACGGCTCCGGGGCACGGGCAGGAGGACTATGAGATCGGCATCCGCTACGGCCTGGAGGTCTTTGCACCGGTCGACGATGCGGGCAGATTCACGGACGAGGCCCGGCCGTTCGACGGTCAGTTCGTGTTCGATGCCGATCCCGAGGTCGCCGCGGCGCTGAGAAAGCAAGGGCATCTGCTCGGGGAGCGGCGCATCACGCACTCCTACCCGCACTGCTGGCGGTGCAAGGGAGCGGTCATCTTCCGCTCCACCGAGCAGTGGTTCATCTCGATGGAAGAGAAGCAGCTGCGCCGCAAGGCCCTCGAGAACATCGACCGGGTCCAGTGGATCCCGAGCTGGGGCAGAGACCGGATCTACTCGATGATCGAGAACCGGCCGGACTGGTGCATCTCGCGGCAGCGCGCATGGGGGGTCCCGATCCTGGCTTTCCACTGCGTTGCCTGCAAGGAGGTCCTGCTCGATGCCGCTGTGATCCGGCTGGCCGCGGAGCGCTTCGAGGAGAAGGGCCCGGACTGCTGGTTCGTGGACCCGCCGGAAAAATTCCTTCCGCCCGGGACGGCGTGCGCCAGATGCGGGGGCAAAGAGTTCGTGAAGGACAAGGACATCCTGGACGTCTGGTTCGATTCCGGGGTGAGCTTCGCGGCCGTGCTGGAGAAGAGGGCCGAGCTGGAGTTCCCGGCCGGCATGTATCTGGAGGGAAGCGATCAGCACCGGGGGTGGTTCCATTCCTCCTTGCTCGCCTCGGTGGGGACCCGGGGCGTGGCGCCCTACCGGTCCGTCCTGACCCATGGCTTCGTGGTCGACGGGGAAGGCCGGAAGATGTCCAAGTCCCTGGGGAACATCATTGCACCGCAGGACCTGATCTCGCGCTATGGCGCCGAGATCCTCCGGCTGTGGGTGGCCGCCGAGGACTACCGCGACGACATCCGGATCTCGCCCGAGATCCTGACCCGCATCTCGGAATCCTATCGGAAGATCCGCAACACCGCTCGCTTCATCCTGGGCAACCTGTACGATTTCGATCCGCAGCGCCACAGGGTGCCTTTCCGGCAAAGGGGAGAGATCGACCGGTGGGCCATGCTCCGGCTGGCCGCTCTCGTCGAGCGCGTGACGCGAGCGTACGAGCATTACGAGTTCCACGGGGTCTATCACCGGGTCCTGGACTTCTGTGTCGTGGAGCTGAGCTCCTTCTACCTGGACGTGCTGAAGGAGACTCTCTACGTGTCCGCACCCGATTCAGCCGCGCGCCGTTCCGCCCAGAGCACGCTCTACGATCTCCTGGATGCTCTCGCCCGGCTCGTGGCGCCGATCCTCTCCTTCACCGCCGAGGACATCTGGCGCTACATGCCGGCACGTGCCGGTAAAGAAGAGAGCGTTCACCTGTGCAGTTTTCCACTGGCCGACCCCGACTGGGTGGATCCGGACCTGGACGAGAGATGGGAAAAGGTGCTCCGGTTCCGGCAGGAGGTCTCCCGGGCGCTGGAGATCGCCCGGAAGGACAAGAGGATCGGGCATTCCCTGGATGCCTGGGTGCGGGTCGAGGCGCCGGGTTCCTGGAGGGAGTTCCTGCAGACCTTTCCCTTTTCTCTCCGGCTGCTCTGCATCGTTTCCGATCTCACCGTCGAGGCACCCCTCCCGGAGGAACCGACCCTGGAGAGCAGCGAGCTCCCCGGCTTCAAGCTCTGGGTTCACAAGGCCAGGGGCGGGAAGTGCCAGCGCTGCTGGGTCTCCTTCCCATCCGTGGGGCAGGACCCGTCCCATCCCGGCCTCTGCGCGCGCTGCCTGGAAGAATTGAAACAGATGCAATCGAAATCCCAAGAGGAGCGATCATGAAGGGCCTCGGCAGGTACATCCTCCTCGCCGCAATCGCTGGGGGCGTGGTGCTCCTCGACCAGTGGACAAAAGCCTGGGTCCACGCCCACATGCGCTTGTACGAGACCGACCCGGTGATCCCCGGCCTGCTGGACCTCCATTACATTCGAAATACGGGGTCGGCCTTCGGGTTCCTGAGCGGAAGCCATTCCGGCTTTCGTATACCCTTTTTCATCGGCATCTCGGTCCTGGCCATCGGGATCATCCTGTACCTGTTTCACAAGCTCGAGGATTCCGAATGGCTGGTCCCGAGCGCTCTTTCGCTCGTTCTGGGCGGCGCCGCGGGCAACCTGATCGACCGGATCCGCTTGGGCGAGGTCATCGATTTTCTGCACGTCCATTACAGGAGCTTCCACTGGCCCGCCTTCAACGTGGCCGATGCGGCCATCACCGCAGGCGTCATCCTGCTTCTGATCCGGACGATCGGGTTCGACCCGCGGCGGCCGCAGGAGAATCGGCCTGACCGACTCGAAAAGGAGGGTTTTTCCGAAGGCGCGCCCAAGCGCTCTTGACATCTCGCCTCAAATGGTTAAACCTATGGCCGTTGCCGTCTAGCAGTCAGGAGTTTCGCCTGCTAAGAATCTGACCTAAATCCCTCGCCATCTATGGAAATCCACCGACTATGCGAGAGCATGGCGAACGCTTCTTGCGTCCGTTTTTTACTCTGAGGTGACTGCGTGAGATGCGATAGGGAACCCCACTCTGAGTACTCAAACACACAAGGAGGAGAAGGCGATGAAGATGAGACCCTTGGGGGACCGCGTGCTGGTGAAAAGGATCGAGGAGGAGGCAAAGTCCAAGGGAGGGATCATCATCCCTGACACGGCCAAGGAAAAGCCCCAGGAAGGCAAGGTGGTTGCCGTCGGCAAGGGGAAGGTGGCGGATGACGGAAAGCTCATCCCGGTCGAGGTGAAGCCCGGCGACCGGATCCTGTTCGGCAAGTACTCGGGCAGCGAGGTGAAGATCGACGGGGAAGAACACCTGATCATGCGGGAAGAAGACATCCTGGGGATCATCGAGTAGGAAACTCGTCGACAAACAAGGGACGGAAAAAAGGGAGGCATGGACGATGGCAGGAAAAGCGATCAAATTTGCGGAGGAGGCCAGGGCAAAGGTCCTCAAGGGGGTCAACACCCTGGCGGACGCGGTGCGGGTGACCCTGGGGCCCAAGGGCCGTAA
>JBFLZG010000153.1:0-9617 GCA_040756235.1 bacterium
TATGCGGGGGTCTGACAAGGAACATGTCCAGCGGCGCTGGCCAACCTGCCGCTGCACCTGGCGGCTAAACAGAACCGAGGCAAGAAGGGTAGGAGTTAGACTCCGCCGCAGGTGAGCGGCTCGTTAGGCGACATGGAAGCAAATCAGGAGAAAGGTTTATTAGAAATGTCCGAAGATGCGAAAGGATCACCACACAAGGCATCAGCTCAAGATACTGACATTGGTTCCCTCGCGGAAGACAAGGACTTGCTTGTTAGACTTGCAGAGTACATTAAGTATCTTTACGAAGAGGAAAATGAACGCCGAGACGTGCTTAATAACACCACGAAGATATTTCTTGGGACCTTCGGTTTCGTCGTAAGCGTCGGCGTTGCGAAGATTGCCTCTATAGAGAAGCTCCCATCGATGATCCAGGGCCTTTCCAACCGCGCTCCAGCCGGCGAGTATATAGCTCTAACTAGCATATTGCTGCTATTTGCAGCTGCCGGGTTATTGTTTGCCTCGTTTTTGTTCACTGTGTTAGTCGTAAAGATGTGGAAACGCGAGCGATTATGCGATCCTCAGAGATTCGTTTTTCGCGCCATGACCATGTCTAATGAGGCTCGTTTGCTATCAGCCATAGTCGCGGACTACGTGGTAGCAGCTAATCGAAATCATAGGATAAACGAGCAAAAGGCTCGATTGCTGTCGAGGGCACTTTTGTCGTTCATTTCTGGATTTATAGTCTTTGTGGTTACGTGGACACTCCTACAAACCGTAAATATATTTTGGAGGTAGCCATGATACGCTGGTTAAAGAAGCTTTTCGGCAGGTCTGAGAATCCCCACGACGCCGCACTACGTCAACTTATAGATCTGATTCCTGATGAGCTAATCACTCAACTTGCGGCAGACATTGCAGCAACAGAACGGGATAAGGCTCTCTCTCAAGGCTTTTCGCTCAGCGAAAGCGAAATGGCGAAGCTGCAGAAAGAGATAGAGTACCGTCTGCGCAATCCCGGAAAACACAAGGGTAAAATCCCTGTGAGGGTTGAGTCGTTGTATACGGATCTACTGTATCGTAACAGCCGTAGTCACGGCTCCAGCTCTAGCAGCCCAATTTCGGATATTCGGGTAAAGGCAAACGTGCGCCCGTTGCGCAACTCTCTTGAAACCGTATTGGCCTTGCGGGGGGTCGAATTTGATTGGAGGCAAGAGGAGTACCCCGAACTCGACCTATACCTTTACCCGGAAGTTGGACTTCTTGCGCAGGAGGTTGAATCAGTTCTTCCGACTGTTGTGCGTGAGAACGAGGAAGGTTTCAAGACAGTAAATTACGCGTGCCTTGTTCCAGTGTTAATTGAAGCAATAAAGGAACAGCAGATGTGCATTAAGAAACTGCAAGATCGATTGCATTTTCTGGAAGCAGGAACTCTCTGAGCCGCTTTTCCATGTGCAGGGCAAATCGTGCATAATTCCAGGCGCACGCATCTAGTACTCCGAAGGCAGACGAACCAGGCACTGGCCGTCATAGCCTAATCGGGTAGCCAGGGGACTTTAACCCCCGGCCCCCACACCACCCGGCATGCGGGTCCGCACCGGGCGGTTCACGACGGTGGAGCACACGAAACCTTTAGGCGTAGCCATGGGCCTTAAGCCAAAGGTCACGGACCGATAGCAGCCCTTGGCTGGCAAGCCACTGATTGGTCATCCCGGTCTGGGTGGCCAGAGTCTTGGAGAGATGCCAATAGCTTTTGCGGCTAATGGCCGTCATGACCGCATGACTCCGGCTGGTGCCCAAGGCCAACAGGTTGTGCACCTTGGTGCGCGCCCAGCGCCACTGTTTCCAATAGCACATACGGATGCGCCGTCGAATCCAGTGGTCGGTCTCCGGCACGGGCCGGTAGTACTCCGAGATGCCGAAATAGTTCATCCAGCCCCGAAGGTACTGGGCAAGTCGGCCGAGCCGGTAGGACATCGCGACTCCCCAACTGCGGCCGGTCAATTTACGGACCCGGTGCTGGAAATCTGCGAAGGCCTCGTCCGACCAGCGGAGTTTGCTGCCCCGGAAGGTGAATCCCAGGAACACGCACTCGTGGACCGGACACACGCGGCTCTTGGCTTCATTGACGACCAGCTTCAGCCGGGTAGTCAGGTACCGGGTGAGGCTGGCCTTGACGCGCTGGCCTGCCCGCAGCGTTTTGACCAGGATGATCAGGTCATCGGCGTACCGGGCAAAGCGCAGGCGGCGGCGTTCCAGTTCCTTATCGAGGTCGTCCAACAGGATGTTGGCCAGCAACGGGGAAAGCGGAGACCCTTGCGGGGTACCGATTCCGGTTGCCTGGATGACCTCCCCGGCCAAGACGCCTGCCCGCAGGTAACGGCCGATCAGAGCCAAAAGGCGTTTATCTCGCACCTTGCGGCCCAACCGGGAGAGCAGCAGGTCGTGGTTGACATGGTCGAAAAACTTGGCCAAGTCCAAATCCACGGCGATGCGCCGTCCTTCCCGCAGGAAGCGCGTGACCTGCCTGAGAGCTCCGTGGGCAGAGCGCCGAGGCCGGAACCCGAAACTCGACTCCGAGAAGAACGGGTCGAAGATCGGGGTGAGGACCTGCTGAATGGCCTGACAGATCAGCCGATCCAGGACGATGGGGATGCCCAGGGGCCGCTGACCACGACCGCCGGGCTTGGGGATGAGCACCCTTCGTACGGGAGCAGGCTGATAGCTGCCATCGAGCAGGGCTTGGCGGATGTCGGCCCAGTGCGTACGAGCAAAGGCGGGGAACTCGTCTATCGTCATCCCGTCGATGCCCGGGGCACCACGGTTGGCTTTGACTCGCATCCACGCTCGTTGCAGGTTTGCCCGGTCCAGCACCCGCTCCATGAGGTTGTCGTGCAAGGCTGGCTGCGTGGGGCCGCGCCGGGGGCAGACTCCCCCAGTCGGGTTCTTCGTCTCCTCCGAGCGGCTCACGGCTCCTCCTTGCGCCATCGTGTTCGGCCCTTGGGCGTTTGGGCCATGGCGGCCTTCACGCCTACTATGGCCTCTGCTGACTTCTGCCCGATCACGTCCCGGATTGCTCCGGAACGCGCTGCCGGGGCTGCGGTAGGGTCCGGTGGCTTATCCAGCCCTTTCGGACTGGGCCTCAGTCCGGCTCCCGTGACGGCCCATGGCCGCAAGTCGAGCAGATCTCCCCGGATAAGGACATGTACTTTCGCTGCACAACCGCGCCATTTACCGTGTCCCCCGAACCGCAGGGCTTTGTCATGTTGTGCTGACTCGCCCCGGGGATGTCGGCCTTCTATGGCGTTCGTATTCCTCGGCTCGCAGCTTTGCCGCGGGCTTCCTTCGGACAGCCCCTCGCGGGACTGCCCTTGCCTTGAGCTGGTGGTTGACGTCAAATACCTTGACGACGGTTCTCCCACAGGGGACTTCCACCCCATAAGCACATGCCCATGACGGGCGTACACAACAGACAGGAGCGGACCGGCTTCCGCCGGCCGCTCAGCCTGGCTGTTTATGGATCGTGAGGAACCAGATGAAAAGACCCTTGCTCTGCATTCTTGCTCTTACCGCAGTCGTGCCATGTTGGGCGCAAACGGGCTCCGATCGGGGCCGTATCGTCGCTCCGGGATTTGCAGTGGCAGAAGTAGCTCCAGATTCGCTGTCGATTGACTTTGAGCTCGAGACAACAAGTGACTCGTTCCAGCAGGGGGCAGCAAAGGCCCGCAGTGTTGCTGCCGATCTCGAATCGATCGCGCCACCCCTCGAGGGAATCACACTGTCCGTATCGCACGACTTGACGTTCATGCAGGAAAAGAAGTGGACAAGCGGAACCAAGCAGCAGCACAAGTTTCGTCTTTCGGTCGACGGCGTCCCGGACGGACAGGCCGAAAAGGCCATGACCGCAATCGTTGAATCGGCTCTTACTAAGGTGGCCAATTTGACTGTCACGGGTTTTGAGGCACGCCTGTCTGACTCTCGTACGAAGCGGGTTCAGATTATCTTGCTCAAAGAAGCAATTGCGGACGCCCGCGAGTTCGCCTCAACGGCGGCAGCCGAAGCGAACCTCAAAGTACAATCAGTTCGGGCGCTGACGATTGGAGGTCCAGACGTGTCCTCAAGGCCATACGAACTGGGCGAGGAGGTGGCAGCCACTTCTCGATACTACGGAAACGTCAGCAAGGCTTTTACCGTGCGCGATCAACTGGCATCGAAAATTCACGTCTCGGTCAAGGTAGTCGTCGAGTATGACTGCGAACCAAAGTAGCTCGCCCATAGCAAGACATACCGTCACGTACGCGGAGGTAGTCGTGAATTTGAGATTCTTGCCTCGGTGTTTTCCTTCACTGGAAGCGTGAATGGTTTGGCTTTCCGGCGAAGACATCATTCTTGGTAGGGAGGACCGGCCGTGAAGGAAGGAAGGTTGCCAATTGAAGCAGGGTTCCTGGCGGCCTTTGTTGTAAGCTGCCTCGGGTTGGGATTCGTTCCCGGACATGTTGCCGGTCGCTGCGCATGCCGCTCATGGACAATGCGCCTCGGGTAAACATGAAGTGGATCGCCTTTGCGATTGTCGCAGGTTCGCTCGCTGTTGCCGGATACGCGCAATGGCCTTTGGCAGCAATGCCCTCAGATGCGAGAGCAGATATGGTCACTGTGCTGAAGAGCGAGCGGAAACTGATTCTTTTGAAGGATGGTTTCGTGATCCGCGAATATCGCGTTGCGCTCGGCCATAACCCAGTGGGGGCAAAAACTCAAAAAGGCGACGGCCGAACACCAGAGGGTACGTACGTAATCGACTATCGAAAGCCAGATAGCTCCTTTCATCGGGCGCTGCACATCTCGTATCCGAACGCCGCGGACCGAGCGCAAGCCGGAGCTCGCGGAGTGGACCCGGGCGGTCTGATCATGATTCACGGCATTCGAAATGGTCTCGGGATTATCGGGAGGTGGCACCGCCTTATTGATTGGACCAACGGCTGTATTGCCTTAACCAACGCGGAGATCGAACAAGTGTGGGACGCCGTGCCCGACGGTACGCCAGTAGAGATTCGGGCGTGACAGGAGGTCCAGCCACGCGCTGGAGCCAAGAGCGTGCACGTGATCGCCTCCCCGCAATCCAGCGCGAACGTGGCCCACATCGTTACGCAAAAGGGCTGCCTTCTCCTCTCGGTGAAGGCAAACGAAGAAGATCTCACCTTCGAAACATGAGGCGGGTCTGGCGGCACCACAAACTGCATATTTTGCGATGCTGCACGTAACATCTGCCGATTTTCCAAGCAACCCGGACAGATCATTTCTTCCCCCTGATTTTCTGGACTGTTTCCTCGGCCCATGCAGGAGACCGGGTGTCGGCTGTCGGTCGGAGTGTCGAATTTCTGCCAGCCCGCCGCAGCCATAGCCAGGTCCCTGGGGAAGCTCCACGATCTCGCCCTCGATGGCGTTGAGAGCGGCCTCCACGCGCTTCCTTGTTCTCCGGCCTTCGAAAGAGTCGAGATCCAGGGAATCGTCCGTTGACGGCATGGCGCCTTCAGGGCTTGCGGGATCGGTTCCGGCAGGACCGGCCCGCGTCCGGAACGCTGTCATTTGGTCGGAGTCGCGGCCTCGGGCGAGAGCGGCGGCGAAGTACCTCTACTGGGAGTGATTCGGATAGATATAGAAACGGTCAACACCGAGGGCATGTCCTCTAGGCAGGACTGCGGAAGACTCGCAGAATGCCTCACCAATACTTACGCTCTTCTCTTGCTCCGCACCCTTCTCGCCCGCACGGCCACGGACTCCAGCAGCCGGCGCTGATGCGCCGACAGCCACGGCCCTTCACAGTCCACGGCCACGTACGGAATGCTGCTCGCGTTCGCCAGAGGCCGCACGATCGCCTGCGAGTTCATGGCCGGCTGGCAGTTGAAAGCGCCCAGATTGACCAGGCCGTCGTAGAGACCGGCCCGCAGGGAACACAGGTAGCGGCCGGTGGTCACCGTCGTCTCCGTGAACCCGATATGGGACGCATGCCTGTGCCCTTGCTCGGCCACGTCCAGAAACGGAACGGGCATATCGAACAGCAGGCCGGATCCGCTCATGAAATCCCGCAAGCGCTTCTCCATCGACCCGATGAGCGTCACGCTGAATCGAGACTGCCGCACCCTGACAGCCTCGTCCCGGTCGATCCCGCGGGGCGAGTGGGCAAACTGCTCCCGCGGGGTGATCCGGCCGGCCCGGAAGCCGTATCGGACAACGGGTTCCGACGCAAACCAGCACACGCCTTCCGAGTACGGGACGACCTTCGCAAGGATGCCCTGCTCGAGAAAGTATCGGGTGACGGGCTCATGGACGAACAACAGGTTCAAGCCGCCGATGATCAGCACCTTGGGGGCTTCCTCGACAGGGGCGCTGAGGCGCACCTCCGTCATGCGGACGGCCCACTCGCGTAAGCCCGACTCCAGACCGGCGGGGTCGCCGGCGAAGCGGTCGAGGAAGCCCTGGAAAGCGGCCTCGAAGGCTCGCAGAGCCGCCTCCGGGTGCTGTGCCAGGCATTCGACCGTGGACCTGGCTTCCTCGAACAAGTCCCCCAGGAAGAGACAGCCGTTGACCGCCAGTTGGTACTCGCTGCCCAGTCCGAGGCACTCGTTCGCCGAACCCGGCCACACGCCGGAGATGACGTTGCGCACGCCAAGCCGGCGGACCAATGTCTCCCACACCAGGGGCCATGCGCCGTTCTGGCAGGGGCCCTCCTGGTCCGGGGCGAAGTAGATCGAGATTTCGTCCTCCGTGCGCCGGGTCTGCAGATCCTCCAGGACGGCGCCCGCCATCGCCGTCATGGGCAGGCATTCCCTGCCCGAGCACACCCGCCGGGCCAGGCGCAACGTCTCGGGACGGGTCCTGCCCGCGGCGCGGAATCTGCGGCCTCTGGCCTCGTAGACCCGCGCCACCAGGCGCAAGGCCAAAGGGCTGTGATCGGCCGTCCAGATGTGCACCACCCTCGGGTCGTCGTAGGCGACGCGGTTCCCGTCGCTGTCGACGATGCAGGAGCGATCCTCTGAAAGCCGCGCCGGCCGGCATTCGGGCTGCTTCCCCTGCCCGGCTCTGGCCCGTACGGTTCCCCCGGGCAGATCCGGGACGGCGCCTTTCGCTGCCTGTCTCTTGCGATGCCGCTCTTCCACGATGTCGAGAAAGGCGCCCAGCCGTGTTTCGAATCCGGCATGGGCGGTGTGGGAATCGATCTCGAGATAGCAGAAAGTCCGCCCCGCAAGCTGCTGCCGGAAGAAATGATACATGCTGCTGTCCGGACCGCAGGAAAAGCAGGAGACGAAGCACAAGTAGTGATGGGGAGCTTCCTGCGCCCAGGCGATCGCATTGCCGATCTGCTGCGTGAAGTGCCAGACGTTCCTCGGCGGCAGCCCGGCGCTCGCCGGCGGCAGCATGTCCGCAGGGACGACATGGTACCCTCTGCTGGTAATCTTGCGCGGCAGGGAGAGATTGGCGTCTTCCGAGCAGGTGATGTACGGCCTTCCTGCCAGAATCACCGCCGGCTCGCCCCGGATCTGCTCGCACGCGAGCCGGCAGCGCTCTGCGAAATTCTTGCGGAAAGCCTGGTAGTGGCGCAGCGCCGCTTCGGCGGCCTCTCGGGCCGCCTCGTCCCCGACGCCCAGGCGGCCGCCCATTTCCGCAATCTGGCTCAAGGTGGTCTCGTGCAGATGTGCGGAAAGAGCGATGTGAGGAGAGAGAATCTTGCCAGCCGGGCAGTCGAAGGCTGCACGGATCAGGTCGGGCAGGAGCGTGGTGGAGGGGCAGGTGTAGCCATGGAGGCCCCCCTCAGGGATCTCCATCTCGATGACATAGGGCAGCAGGATGAAATCGACGTTCCGGCTCAGCAGGTCATGAACGGCTCCGTGTACGATCTGGCAGGGGTAGCAGACGGCGGAGGCCGCCTTGGCATCTCCGAGCTTCGAAGCTCCGGACAGGACCACCTCATAACCCAGCCGCTCGATCAATTTCGCATAGAACGGGAACAGCTCGAACGTCATCAGGGCCATCGGCAGACCGATCGTACCGCGCGGGCTCGGCAACGACCGCGGCCCCCATTCCTCGAACATCATCCGGTTTCGCAGCGCCACGAGATCGCGCCCCTCTTTTGCCGGCTTGCCGCGCTGGCGCCGCGTCTCGTGCCGGGCACAGAGCCCTCCGAAGGGGTAGACCTTTCCTCCTGCAGCGATTCTCTGTATCTCGCAGTGGTTGGCGCACGCCTTGCACCGAAAGGTGCCCTTCACTTCCATCCGGCCGCGCGCAAGAGTCTGAAGGCTGACAGACTTCTCGGCCAGGCGGCCGTCGCGCAAACGGTCCCGCACCAGAAGAGCCGCCCCGATGCTCCCTCTGAGCTCGGGGTGCGGAGGCACCACGATTCTGCGTCCGGTGCGGGCGGCAATGGCCAGGGCGACCGCTCGATTGAGCGCGACCCCTCCCAGGAACAGAAGGTTTTCGCCGATGTGGCGCGCCCCGACCACCCTCGAGATGTAGTTTTCCGCAACGGAATAGGCCAAGCCGGCGATCACGTCCTCCCGGGGGGTTCCCTGCTGCAGGGCGTTCCTCAGGTCCGTGTTGATGAACGCCGCACATCGTTCGCCAAAAGCAATCGGACGCCTGCTGGCCTCTGCGATGTCGCTGATCTGCTCCATCGCCACTCCCATGTCGACCCAGGCGGACTCCTCGATGAAGCTGCCGGTTCCGGCAGAACAGCCTTCGTTCATCGCGTAGTCGACCGGAACCCCCTCGAGAAAGGAGATGTACTTGGAATCCTGGCCGCCGATCTCGAAAACCGTATCCACATGGGGGACCTCTTCAGCCGCTGCCCGGGCGTGCGCCAGGATCTCGTTCAAGGCCGGACAATTGTCCAGATGCACCGAGACCAGCTGTCTCCCGGAACCGGTGACTCCGGCCTGAACGATCCGGACAGGGGTCTCCCCCACCTGCCGGAGGAGCTCGCCGAGACATTCCCGGGTCGCGGTCACCGGATTTCCGAACGTCCGCAGATAGCAGCTCGCCCCGACCGAACCGTCGACCGCGTTGACGAGGACCGCTTTCGTCGTGGTCGAGCCGGCGTCGACCCCGAGGACGTACTTCGCACCCGGGTCGATCTTCTTTCCCCCGTCTGCCAGAGGACGGTAGTCGAGCAGCGCCTCGGCACTCTTGAGCGGCTCGAGAGTCGGGAGGGCGGCCGCCGTCGAGGAGCGGAACCACTTCTCCCGGGGCGGGGAGGCGATCGCCCGCGCGAGCTCGGAAGCGTAGAGCGAGGCCCCGAACGCTTCGAGGTAAGTGCTTTCCGCAAGCACCTTGACCTCCGAGCCGGGCAGCGCCTCGCGCAAGGATTTCACGAAGAGCCGGTTTTCGGCCACGCCTCCCGAGAGCACGAGCGTGCGGGTGGGCCACTGTGCCCGGCGCACCAGCTCGCCCACCTTCTCGGCCAGGTCGTGGATGAGGGTCCTCGCGATGTCGCCCCGCGTGCATTCGCCCTTGTTGAGCTTGTGCGTCGCATCCGATTTGCAGTGAACCGAGCAGCGTGAGGCCAGCTGCACGAGCCTGCCGCCCCGGCTTTGCGCGAGCCCCTGCTCCAGGGAGAGGCCCATCCGTTGCAGTTGCTGGACGATGAA
>JBFLZG010000153.1:9627-26224 GCA_040756235.1 bacterium
CCGGTTCCGGCTGCGCACTTCGACGTGGAGATCGCGTTGACGATTCTCCCGTCCTTCATCGGATAGACGGTGAACGCCTCTCCCCCGAGGGAAAGCAGGACGTCCGGCTCGAGCCCGTGGAACGACAGGGCCTTTTCCATGCATTCCGTCTCGGAGCGGTAGGGGAGATCGAAGAGAGACCTAGCCGCCTGGCCGGTGACCACGATGCGCAGCGGGCTGCCGTCGTCGGCCCGCTCCAGGATCTCTTTGAGCTTGTTCCCGGGATCGCCCTCGTGGCGTGCGACGACTGCGCTCGTGCCGCCGTCCTGGCCGCGCCGGACCCATTTCACCGATACCGCCCCGATCTCCACGCCTGCTGCGTGGGCGTATCCCGAGAATTCCCCTTGCGTCTGTTCTTCCCGTCTCATGTCTCCTCCGTCCCATCGGCAGACGGACTCTCCCCGCCCAGTCCGTGAAGCCCCGTGGCTCCCAGACTTTTCATTACAGCAGCACCGGCGTGAAATCAAAAGCTTCTTCGGCGGAGAGAGGGGGCTCAGCCCTTACGGCTCGGGTCCGCGAGCGGCCGCTGCTTGTAGAGAGGAGAACCGAAGTCGATGGAGGCGGGGTCGATCCTCCACTTGAATCGCCCCTCGGAGGCTGCGATCTCGAGGTTCCTGACATAGTGCTTGGCAAATTCCGGGGCCAGGGCGAACATCAGCTCGAGGATGTCCCCTCCGACCGCCCGCTCCGGGCAAACATTGACGCAGTAAAAGCAGTAAACGCACGGTCGTTGGATACGGGGCGGGTCCGCCTCGATGTCGATTCCGCCGACCGGGCAATGCTCCTGACAGAGGCCGCACCGTGTACATCGCTCGAGGTCGATGCGCAGGGGCGGCAGGGAACGCGCAAGAAAGGCGCGTGTGAAGCCCTGCGCAACCCATTTCCAGAGGTCCGGACAGGACTCGGGCGGAGGGATCAGATTCGTTTCTCCGGCCGAGATCCGCAGGCTCGTTTCCGGGATCCTGCGGCCGAAATCCCACGCCTCTTGCAGCTCGGCCTCGTCCGGATGCCCGTACGTCACGAACGGGTAGGGGTAAAATGGCAGGAACGCATCGGCATAGGTGTGATAGTAGCCGACCACCTTGGCCCCCTTGCCGTTCAGGATCTCGGCCATGGAAAGAAACATGGTGCCCCACATGGAGCCGTGCGTGCCGAACAGAAACCAGTGCTTCCCGTGCTGTTCGCCGAGCCTTTTCAGAAAATCGCGCACGTGCCACGGCTCCTGCCAGTAGAACACCGGCGTCCCCAGGCCGACGAGATCGTAAGACGCAAAGGATGCCGGGTCCGCTTCCTTGAGAGTCCTCAGATCGCAGTGGCTCGTTGCCTGCACGATCCCGTCCCGGATGCGCTCGGCCACCTTGCGCGTGTTGCCGGTCTGCGAAAAGTAGATGACCAGAGTCTTCATGTCCTGCCCTCCAGCTCGGCCGTGTTGGGCCCTCCTCTCGAGTCAGGCCGGCAGCATGAAGATCCTCGCATGTTCTTGTCAAGAACATTTTTCGTGCGCCGCCGTGAAGGCTCGCCGGAGCGCGGCCGGGTCGCGAGGAGACGGGGAATGAGGCGATCAGTCGGAGGAAGGCGATCAGCCGAGGGAGGCGAGAAGGTCCCGGGCCTGGACGAGCAAGCTCTCTTCAGCCTCTTCCTGCCGGCTCAAGAGGTCTTCAAGGACCTCACCGGCTTCGGGCTTGCGGCCGAGGCCGGCGAGAATGCGTGCGGCAGCCAGGGAGCCGTAGCGGAAGCGGGCGTTCATGCTCGCGCAGCGCAGCAGAACGTGGACCGCTTCCTCGGCCGCATTTCGCTTCAACAGGACGTCGGCCAGGTACAGGGCCACTTCGTCGTCCCCAGGGTCGAGAAGATGAGCCTGTCGCAGATGCCTGGCGGCGCCTGCCGGGTCGCCGCTCGCCTCGCACCGCCTGGCGGCATGGAGGAGCGGTTCGATCTGTTGCTTGCAGGGAGCGTCCTTCCGGCAGAAGAAGACCCCGTACCGGGCACCCGTAGGAATCCGGAACTCCTGGAAGGTACAAGGGTAGGCCAGGAAGTCTTCGACCTCCCACCGGCTCCTGTGCAACTCGCCCGGGTTGCCGTAGGCCTCAGGGTGGTCCCAGCCCGGCCCCAGGGGAATGTTGACGAGGAGGGCGCGAAGCGCCCTGTCATAAAGGTGCCGCAGGACCTCTTCGCCCTCGCGCTTCTCGAGATGCTCGATCACGTCTCCTGCGATGATGAGGTCATAGGCGTCGATCCGGGGAGCTGCCTCGCGGATGTCCGCAATGATCAGGCGGTCGTAGAGCGCACGCTGGTGGTCCATGATGTAGGGCTCGAACAGCTCGATCCCGTCGATCCGAATCTGCCAGTCCTGCGGTCGAACGCGCGCGCGCGCGACGTCCAGGTACTCGCGGCACAGGAAGCCCCACAGGCCGAACCCGCAGCCCACGTCGAGCACCGATCTCGGCGCGAGGGAGAGGATCAGACTCAGGCAGTGACTGATGTGGCCGCTTGTGCTGATCGGCATTTCCGAGGCCCCTCCTCTGACGCGCCTCATGGAAGGATGCGCTGTTTTTGAGCGCCAGAAACAGATGATCGGAAGTCCGGCAAAATAGCTTGAGAGATCCGTCTATTTGAGCGATAAAGGCTATACGGAGAGCCGTAGCTGCCCTGCAGGCTCCTGGGGTGCCGCGCAGGGCTGACCCTGGTTCGCGCAGAACAGTGACGGACACCAGCATGTGTGCGGCATCGACGCACGAGGACGGAAAGGATCGGGAATGACGGGGTCGAGCTTCGGCGAGCAGAGGACGGCCCGGAGTCTTCCGGACAAATGCGAAAGCCCGACTGCCGGTGAGGCGCCTGCCGGACGCTGGCGCAGCGGGATCGGTCTCCCGTTGGGTCCGGCCGTGGCACTGGCGCTCTACCTGCTTCCCATGCCGTCCCTGAGCACCCAGGCCCATCGTCTGGCTGCCGTCATCGCCTGGGTCGCGCTGTGGTGGGTCACGGAGCCGATCCCCCTGCCGATGACCGCCCTCATGGGTGCGGCCCTGTGCGTGCTTTGCGGCATCTCCGACGTCAAGACCGTGTTCGCGCCGTTCGCCGACCCCACGATCGCGCTCTTCCTGGGCAGCTTCATCCTGGCTGAAGCCATGGCCATCCACGGGCTGGACAAGCGCTTCGCCTTTGCCATCATGTCGCTGAAGTCCGTGGGGGGCAGCACGGGCCGGATCCTGTTCGCTTTCGGATCGATCTGTGCCTTCACCTCCATGTGGATCAGCAACACCGCCACCACCGCCATGATGTTTCCGGTCGGCGTCGGGATCGTCTCCGCCATGGCCGAGATCCTGGCCGAGCGGTCCGGCAGGCGGATCGAGCCGGCCAAGCTGCGCTACGGCACCGGCATGATGCTGATGGCCGCCTATGCCGCCTCGGCCGGGGGCATCGGCACGCCGGTCGGCAGCCCGCCCAACCTGATCGGCATCGCGATGATCGAGAGGTTCTGCAACGTTCGCATCCCTTTCTTCCAGTGGATGTCTTTTGCGGTCCCTCTGCTGATCGTCCTGTTCGTCCTGCTCTACCTCCTGATGTACGGGCTGCACAAACCGGAGCTGGCCCGGATCGAGGGCAGCCGGGAATACCTGAGCCGGGAGCGCGCCCGCCTGGGAGCCTGGACCGCCGGACAGAAGAACGCCCTGGCCGCCTTCCTCGTGACGGTCGTGCTGTGGTTGACGCCCGGCGTGCTGGCCGTGCTCTACGGTGCGGACGCGCCCGTATGCAAGGCGTACGGCAAGCACGTTCCGGAAGGGGTCGCGGCCCTGACCGGCGCCCTGCTGCTCTTCGTGCTGCCCGTGAGCTGGAGGCGGGGTGAGTTCACGATCTCCTGGAGCCAGGCGGCCCGGATCGACTGGGGCACCCTGCTCCTGTTCGGCGGCGGCATCAGTCTCGGCAATCTCATGTTCGAATCCAAGCTCGCCGAGGCGGTCGGGAAAGGGCTCCTGGAACTGAGCGGCGCGACCTCTCTCTGGGGCATCACGCTCGGGGCGATCTTCATCGCGATCCTGGTGAGCGAGACCTCCTCGAATACCGCTTCAGCGACCATGGTCGTTCCGGTCATGATCTCGCTGGCGCAGGCCGCGGGCGTGGATCCGATTCCACCGGCCATCGGCGCCACCCTCGGGGCGAGCTGGGGTTTCATGCTGCCGGTTTCCACTCCGCCCAACGCCATCGTATACGGGTCGGGCATGATCCCGATCACCAAGATGGTCCGGGCCGGAATCTTCTTCGACCTCCTGGGCGGCCTCACGATATGGGTCGGGTTGAGGGTGCTGCTTCCGCTCGCCGGCCTCATCTGACCGACCGCACGGCTGCAGGATGCCCTTGACCCTCTGGCTGCGGTCGTTGTAAGGATCTGTTCATCCGTATCGGGACGACAGGAACCGGAGCAGGAGACGTGCAAGTGCGCAGCTTTCTGACAGGCATCGGGTTTCTCCTGATCGTGTTCGGCCTGGCGGTTCCGGCGGCGCCGGACAGTTTCGAGAGGGCGGCGAGCGGGGCGCTTCCGGACGAACGAGCCCAGGGAGCCGTCTTCGAGCCGAACCCGCCGGGTCTCACCCTCGGGCCTTCCAAGGGCCGATCGGTCCTGGATTGGGGCCATTCCTTCCTGCCTCACTGGGGCAGCCTGGCGCCGGCGAAGGCGGGACAGAGAAGAGTCCTGCACCTGCAGCCGACCTGGCTCGTCCCCGGCGGACCCCTCTGGAAAAGCGATTCCTTCTTTTCCGCTCTTTCCGAGATCGACGCCCTGCTGCAGCTGGCCGGAGCCGGGTACCATTTCATGGGCCCCGAAAACATCAACGGGTGGAGCGAAGGTTCGTACGCGCACATCCGCGAAGCGCTCCACAGCAAGCCGGAATGGGACACGGACAACTTCTTTCTGAACTACGTAGGGCATCCCTATGCGGGCAGTTGCTTCTATTTGATGGGCAGAAACAGAGGGCTGGGGATCTTCGGGTCCTGGCTGGTCAGCACGTGCGGCTCTGTTCTCTGGGAGTATGTCTACGAGGGGCTGTACGAGACCCCGTCGGCCAACGACCTGATCACGACTTCGAACGTCGGCTTTCTGATCGGGGAGATCAGCTGGCAGGCCAAGAAGGTCCTGGTCAAGAGCGACCGGACCCGGGAGGCCCTTTGGAAGAAGGCCCTGATCTTCGTCGTGGACCCCTGGGATCTCATCAGCCGGACCCTCCACTTCGGTCCCCTCTGGGCAGCGGACCGCTTTCAGATGAACCCGTTCTGCTTGCGCGCCCGCCCGTCCTATCTTCCGCAGCGCTGGGAAGACTGACGAGCAGCGCCGCGCCGCCTGGCTTACGGCCGGCGCTACGGTCAGAGATCGAACAGCCGCAGGAGCGTGCGGGCCAGGTCCGCGATGTGCCCGGCCGCGGTGACGTCGAAGTCTCCATCTGGGCCGTCTCCTTTCCTTCTCCGGATCGGCGGGTACCGGGCGCAGGCGTCGCCGCTCGCCATCTCACATGTTATGATGATTTCGGAAGAGAAGATGGATGGCGGTTTTTCGCCCGAAGGGCCGCACGCGACCTCGGCCCAAGGTGTCGGATTAGCGGTCAAGAGGAGCAGGAACGTGAGCATCGTGTACTCGACCGAGCACGGCAGGATGTGTCCCGAATGCAGCATGCCCGCCGCTCGCTGTGTCTGCCGCTCAGGAAAGAAACCCGCAAGGGGAGAAGGCGGGACCGTGAGAGTCGGGCGAGAGACAAAGGGGCGCAAGGGGAAGGGAGTGACCGTCATCAGCGGGCTTGGGCTGCCGCAGGAAGAGCTGTTGAAGCTCGCCGGCGAGCTCAAGAGAAGGTGCGGCAGCGGCGGGACCGTCAAGGACGGGGTCATCGAGGTCCAGGGCGACCACCGGGACCTGATCGTTGAAGAGCTGCGAAAGCGCGGTCACACGGCCAAGCGGTCGGGCGGCTGACCCTGTCCCGACTGCCCGGACGTCGGATCGCCGGGAGGTGAACATGGAACGTCCTATTCTCAATGTCGGCGACCTGCAATACCGCCCGTGGGGCCACGGGGAACGCTTCGAGGCCCGCATCGGCGCCATCGGAACCCGGCTGGGCGCCCGCAAGCTGGGCTACAACCTGACCGTGCTGCCGCCCGGCAAGCGCGCCTACCCGTTTCACAACCATCACGTGAACGAGGAGATGTTCTTTGTCCTCGAGGGGCAGGGGGAGGTGCGCATCGGCGAGAAGCGCCACCCGATCCGGACCGGCGACGTGATCGCCTGCCCGGCCGGCGGTCCTGAAACGGCCCATCAAATCATCAACACTTCTTCGTCGGCCGAGCTCAAGTACCTTGCAGTCAGCTCCCGCCTGAACCCGGAGGTTGCCGAGTACCCGGATTCGGGCAAGTTCGGCGTCCTGGCGGAGTTGCCACCGGACGCGGAAGGCAAGCCGCAGATGCTGCGCTTCATCTGCCGCACGCAAGCGAGCGTCGATGACTATTGGGAGGGAGAATAAAGAGTCCGGTGGCAGACGGGGACCGCTCGTTCAACTACGCTTCTACCTATCGAAGAGGGATGGACATGCTGCCGAAGCGCAAACTCGGACGACAGGGACTCGAAGTATCGTCGCTCGGCCTGGGCTGCATGGGGATGAGCCAGTCCTACGGAGTAGCGGACGACGCGGAGTCGATCGCCACCGTCCTTCGCGCCATCGAGCTCGGAGTCACCTTCTTCGATACGGCCGAGATCTACGGCCCGTACGTGAACGAGGAGCTGCTCGGGCGGGCGCTCGAGGGCCGGCGCGAAGGCGTGATCATCGCGACCAAGTTCGGCTGGCGCATCGAGGGCGGAAAGCCGGTCGGCGTCGACAGCCGGCCCGAGCGCGTCCGCAAAGCGGTGGAGGGGTCGCTCCGCCGCCTCGGCACCGACCGCATTGACCTCTTGTATCAGCACCGGGTCGATCCCGCGGTGCCGATCGAGGGGGTGGTGGGCGTGATGGCGGATCTCGTGCGCGAGGGGAAGGCGCGCTTCCTCGGCCTGTCCGAGGCTGCGGAGAACACCATCCGCCGCGCCCACGCGGTGCATCCCATCTCCGCGCTGCAAAGCGAGTACTCGATCTGGGAACGCGATCTCGAAGCTCGGATCCTACCCCTCCTGCGCGAGCTGGGAATCGGCCTCGTGCCGTTCAGTCCGCTGGGCCGCGGCTTCCTGACCGGCACGGTCAGGCGCGCAGAGGAGTACCCGGAGGGCGACTACCGCAAGGGCGACCCGCGGTTTCAGGGCGCCAACTTCGACGCGAACGTGCGCGCGGCTTCCGTGGTGCGCGATCTGGCGGCCGACAAGGGCGCCACGCCCGCTCAGGTCGCGCTCGCCTGGCTGCTGCACAAGGGCGACGACATCGTGCCGATCCCGGGCACCAAGCGCCGCAGCTATCTCGAGGAGAACGTCGCTGCGGCTGCCCTGGCGCTCAGCGCGGACGAGGTGGCGCGCCTGGACGCGGCGATGCCGCCGGGCACGGTTGCCGGCCCCCGCTACAACGAGCTGCTGATGTCGTTCGTCGAGCGCTGACCCCGGGGGCGATCGCCTCTGTAAGAGCCGAACCGCACAGTCGGTAGCTGGACACGCCTGCGGCTTTGTCCCCCCTACCGAGTTGTTCTCACAGCTCGCTCGCGACTATATTCTATTCGTCATCCCGGCCCATCTGCGCAGCGCGTGACAGCCGGGATCGTAGGGGCGACCGGCGGTCGCCCTTACGAGTGACGGGCAGCACGGCCTGGATTCCGGCCTCCGAGGCTGTGTCACAATTCGTCATCCCGGCCCATGTGCGAAGCGCGACAGAGCCGGGATCCAGAAGGGTGCACCAGGACCAGCTGTGGTAACTGGGCGCAGGGACTGGATTCCGGCCTTCGCCGGAATGACGGAAATCATGCGGCTGCGCCTCCAAGTCCTCCGGAATGAGTGGTCGCACGAGGGTCTGACCGGATTTATGACACAGCCTCCTTCGCCGGAATGACGGAAATGAGTCTTTGGGTCCCGGGGCGCAGCGGCACTCCCGCTTGCGCGGGAATGACCGGTTTGGCTTATGGAGCAAGCCCTCGCGCCCGAATGACGGACGAGGATGGACCTGGCGGAAGCTGCATCCGATCATTCCTGGGGTTGCATGGTCTGCCAGTTGCCGCCGAGCTCGACGTTGGGGTTGAAGCTCGCCTGGTCGGTGACGACGATGTCGCCGTTGCCGCTGACCCAGGCATGGCGATAGCCGGAGGGCAGTTCCACGGGGCGCTGCTCTACGGGATTGTAATAGGTGTCCACCCCACGGATGGTCTCGCTCCATTTGCGGGAGATCCGGTCCTCGGATTCCTGCCGGCGCTCCCAGGACGCCTGCATCATGTCGCTGATCTCGCGGTTGGACTCGCTGATGATCCGGCTGATCTGCCCGGCGGTGCGGATCTTCTGCATCTGCATCTTTTGCAGCGCCTGGCAGACCTGCTGGTACTGGTTGAACCATTGCGGGTTCGCACGGACCGAGGTGACCATGGTCTGCATCATGCGGGTGCTTTCGTCCAGACGCCCGCTCGCGGCACGCATGCCGTGGACGCGTTCGCCGGACTGGATGTACATGTTGTTGGCGCCCGGCAGGAGGACCGTTTGCAGCACACAGTACAGGTCTTCCTCGACCGCCTGCCCATCCACGGTGTACGCGAGCCGGATCTTTCCGGCATGCGACTTGAGCTGCACTCCCGGCGTCTGCTCGGTCTGCTGGCTGACCGCCTTGGCCCACTCCGGCAATTCCTGTTCGCCGATCTGCCTGGCCCGGACGTTGCCGCGGTAACGGGGGACGATGATTTCCTTGAGGTACTGCATGGCGGTCTCGACCGGCGGACGCACTTCGTTGCCCATGTAGTTGGCGCCCGCCGGAAATCCCAGCTCGGGCTTGAGCAGGCCGCCCCAACTGAACCCGAGCGTCGGGAAGCTCTCGAGTTGTTCCAGTCCCTGCGGATTGAACACACGCAGATGAACCGTGGCCGGCATCGCGGGATGATCGCGCCAGAGCATGCCGCCTTCCGTTTGCCAGCCCGCAGGGCACAGGAACGAAAACGCTTCGCCGCCGATCCCGTTCGGCTGGTCCTGGACGCTGACTTTGTGATAGCGGACCACCTGGCCGGCAGCCGCTGACGGGACGACGGGCGCGGCCGCGGGCGCCGCCGCCCGGCCGGCCGGCGGCGCGACCGGAGCGGTGGCGGGTTGCGCCTGACCGGCAGTCCGTTCGCGCACGGCCAACTGGATCCGCGAGCTGCCCCGGCCGTCGACCTGGACGGTCATCGGCTGCCCGGCGTAATCGGTCATCTGCTGGGCCCCGCGCATGGTGAAGGTGCCGGTGCTGTCGGATCGCACGATGAGCCCCGTGTCCAGGGACACATGGCTGGTCATGGTCATGTCGGTCTGCATTTCCATGGCATCCTGGCGCTTCTGGAGCTTGATGGTGGTGCGGATTTCCGCCACCTGCGCGCCGCCGGTCCGTTTGACCGAGACGAGCTGACAGACGGCCTCGGCCGGGTCCTGCGGGCCGAGCTGATTTGCGCTGCGCAAAGATGCGAGGTCCGGACTCCATTGGTCACCAATGGCGACCGGTCCGGACGGATAGGCGTCTGCGGTCGGGAAGTAGCCGGCCAGCTCCGCAGCCGCCGCGGGGTCGGGCTCGCCCTGCGCATCGTGCTGCACCTGGCCCCGGGCGTCGCGCGTGAGGGTCACCTGCTGCCCGGCGAACGCGAACGGAACGGCTTGTTGCTGGCCGCCCCCTTCCATCGTGCCCCCGCAAGACGGCTCGAACTGGATGCGGATCGAGGTGGGCAGTCCGCCCCGCGCCGCCAGCACGGTGACCGTGCCTTTGCGGGTCTGGCGGAGACGTTGCTGCATCGGCTGGCCCGCCGGCTGGCCCGGAGCGGTCATGGTGGCAGTCTGTTGCATCTCACCGGTCTGCTCGAAGCTCCAGGATTGATTTTCGCGAAATCCGGGTTTGAGATCGTACGTATCGGCTGCCCGAACGCCGGAGTGGGTCAGCAGGACGCCCAAAACGACCGCCACGAGCGTGCGTTTCATGGTCCACCGTCCTTTCCGCCAACCGGGAACGCGTGCAGACCGTTCCGGTGAAGAAATGTGAGGCAAGTATAGGATAGAAAGAAAACCTTTGACAGCCGACACAGGAGATTTCTAGACTCGGAGCGGTTCCGGGCGGCAGGCCGGCAGGAGCGGGTCCGAAGGACTTCGCAGTGCTTTCACAGATACGGCGAGATCCAGCTCGAAACCGTCATTCGGGAGGACCGGGGAGCGGACAGCCGCGATTCCCTCAGCTCCGTCTCCCCGGCACAGGCCGGGGTCCAGTCGCAACCTCTCCCCCGTGCACGGGGAGAGGTTCAGGGCGAGGGGGAACTGGCGCAACTGCACCCCTCATCCCAACCTTCTCCCCTCGGCGAGGGGAGAAGGTAGAAGACAGAAACCTTCTCCAAAATGGGCGCATTGCATATTCCGATCGGTAATCCATGGGTAGCGGGCAGCGCTAGCGAGCCCACGCGAGCCCGGCCGGAGCGGAGCGGGTCCGCTCACCATGCATCGATGCAGGGTCGCTTCTTGCCGTCGCGGGGAGCCGGCGGCGGCAGCGAGCGCAGGCCGCGCACGATCCACTTGCGCGTATCCATGGGGTCGATCACGTCGTCGATCTCCTGGACGGACGCCATGTTGATCGCCTTGCCGTGCTCGTAGGCCATGGCCACCATGGACTCGAACAGGGCCTGGCGTTCCCCGTGGTCACGGACCGCCTCGAGCTCCTTGCGAAAGCCCAGGCGCACGGCCCCCTCCAGCCCCATGCCCCCGAATTCGCCCGTCGGCCAGGACACGATGAAGAGCGGGCTGTGGAAGCTGCCGCCGACCATGGCCTGCGCCCCCAGCCCGTACCCCTTGCGCAGCACGACCGCGAACCAGGGGACGGTCGCGCCGGCGCCGGTCACGAACATGCGGCAGAAATGCCGGACCTGGGCCGATCTCTCCGCCTCCGGCCCGACCATGAACCCGGGCGTGTCGCACAGGGTGACCACCGGAAGGTCGAAAGCGTCGCAGAGCTGCAGGAAGCGCGCCGCCTTGTCCGCGCTGTCCGCGTCTATGGCCCCGCCGAGATGCATGGGGTTGTTCGCCATCAACCCCAGAGGCCTGCCTTCGATGCGCACCAGCGCCGTGACGATCCCGATGCCGAACTCCCGTCGCAGCTCCAGGACGCTTCTCCGGTCGGCCAGGGTCTCGACCACCGTGCGGACGTTGTACACCCGGAGGCGGTTCTCCGGAATGCAGCGCCTGAGCAGGCGCTGATCGGCGCACTCCCAGGTCGAGACCGGCCCCTGGAAAAAGGACAGGTATTTCTTGGCCGCCCGCACCGCCTCGGCCTCGTCCTCGACGACGATATCCACCACGCCGTTCGGCGACTGGGTGTCTATGGGCCCGATATCCTCGGGCTTGCACGCGCCGAGCCCGCCGCCCTCGATCATCGCCGGGCCGCCCATGCCGATGTTGGAGTTGCTCGTGGCGATGATCACGTCGCTGCAGCCGAGCAGCGCCGCGTTGCCGGCGTAGCAGCGGCCGGACACGATGCCGACGAGCGGCACGAGGCCGCTGAGCCTGGCGAACTGGCGGAAGGTCATGACGTCGAGCCCGGCAACGGACGCCTCGAAGACGTCCACGTCCCCGGGACGCCCGCCGCCGCCCTCGGCGAACAGCACGACCGGCAGCCGCCACTGCTCCGCCAGCCCGAGCATCCGGTCTTTCTTCTTGTGGTTCATCATGCCCTGGGTCCCGGCCAGCACGGTGTAGTCGTACGCCATGATGATGCAGCGCGAGCGGGACTCGCCGAACAGATCCCCGTTGACCGAGCCGATTCCGGCAACCAGGCCGTCGGCCGGCGTCGAGCGGGTCAGGTCTTCCATCGAACGGCGGCGGCGCTGGGCCGCAACCGCCAGCGAACCGTACTCCATGAAGCTGCCCGGATCGACCAGGTCGGCCACGTTCTCGCGCGCGGTCCGCTGGCCGGTCTTGCGGCGCCGCGCCACGGCTTCCGGGCGAGCCTCGTCGAGGCCGAGCGCATGGCGCGCGACCACCTCGGAGAGGTCGGGCCGGATCTCTTCCAGGTCCGCCGCTTTTTCCTGCACGGCCTGGGGCGCAGCGACGTCCCTCGGCTCGATGAACATGAGCGGCTGTCCTGCCGACACCGTATCGTCCTCTGCGACACACACGAGCCGCACGATGCCGGTCACCCCGGCCTTCGCGGAATGATGCATTTTCATCGATTCCAGGACAGCGACCGTCTGCCATCCGTGCACCAGGTCGCCTTCGGCGACATGGAGGCTGACCACCGTGCCGCGCATGGCGGCCCGCAACGAGGTCGTATTCTCCGGCCCTGGCTCGTGGTTGCCGCCCGTATCTCCCGTGTCCGCTGCGCTCGCGCCCGAGACATCCGATTCGATGAAATGCAATTGCCCGTGGACCGCTCGGCTCGCGTCCGCAAGAGACGCGATGTTGTCCTCGACAAAACGCGTGGTCACACGGTTGGCGGCGACATCGGGATGCTTCAGGAGATTCTGCAGGAAAGGGATATTGGTCCTCACCCCTTCGATGCGGAGCTCGCACAGCGCGCGATAGGCCTTGGCGAGGACTTCGGCATAGCTCGACGAGCGCGAACGGCAGACGAGCTTGGCCAGCAGCGAGTCGAACTCGGGATTGGTCGCATAGCCTCGATAGACGAACGTGTCCAGTCGTACGCCGAGGCCCGAAGGCACCTCGAATGCGCTCAAGACCCCAGCGGACGGCCGGACTTCCCCATTTGCATCCATCTCTTCCATGTTTACGCGCAACTGTACGGCGTAGCCCGAGGGCGGCTCGATGTCCGCCTGCCTCAGGCTCAGCTCTGCCAGCGAGCGGCCGGCGGCCACCTCGAGTTGCGCCCGCACGAGATCGACGCCCGTCACCTCCTCGGTCACGGTGTGCTCGACCTGCAGACGCGGATTGGCCTCGATGAAGAAAAAGGCGGAGCCCGCGTCATCGGCGTCCTCCGCGTCCGCATCGACGAGGAACTCGAAGGTCCCGAGACTCCGGTAGCCCGTCTCTCTGGCCATCCGCACCGCCGCATCGGCCAGCCGCTGGCGCAAGGCTTCCGACAGGGCCGGGCTCGGCGCAACCTCGATCAGTTTCTGGTTGCGCCGCTGAAGGCTGCATTCCCGCTCCCACAGATGGCTGACCTCGCCCGCAGCGTCGCCGATCACCTGAACTTCGATGTGTCGAGCCCGCCGCACGAGACGCTCCACGTAGAGGGCATCATCTCCGAATGCAGCGCGCGCCTCGGATCGGCAGAGATCAAAGGCCTCGTCGAGCTCGGAGAGCGCATGGACCGGCCGCATGCCCCGGCCGCCGCCGCCCGCCACGGCCTTGATCATGATGGCCCCTCCTTGGCCGAGCGAGCCGAGGAATTTGCGGGCCTCATCCGGGCTGCACGAGCCCGGCGTGCCCGGCAGGATCGGCACGCCGCAACGGCGGGCAAGCTCGCGCGCCTTGACTTTGTCACCGAGCAACTCGAGCGTCTGCGCGGCGGGTCCGACGAATGCGATCCCCTCCTCCCCGCACTGCCGGGCTAAGCGTGCGTTCTCGCTCAGGAAGCCATAGCCGGGATGGATGGCGTCACAGCCGTGCCGCCTGGCGGCTGCCAGGATCTGCGCGATATCGAGATAGGCTTCTGCGCCCTTGCCCGGCAGGCAGCAGGCTTCGTCCGCCCGGCGCGTGTGGAGCGAACGGGCGTCATCCTGGGAGAATACGGCAACCGTGGACATGCCCATCTCGGCTGCGGCGCGCAGGATGCGCACCGCGACTTCAGCTCGGTTGGCAACCAGGATCTTCATGGCCATGCTTCCCTCGTACGGCTTTTCACAAATGACGTATTCCAGGGACCGCTCTCTCCGGTAGCGACGTGGCGGCCGGGACCAACCATCGAACATTGCGAGGCCCGGAGGGCCGCGGCAACCTCCCGGTTACAGGTGGGTCGCCACGCTCGCTATTCCGTTCGGATCCGCAATTCGAGTGTGCAAAGGCTCGCTCGCGAGATTCGGCCTTGCTTCGCGCCAGTTGCCGGGCCCGCTCACGGCTTGGTCGGCGAGCACAGAATACGTCGGCGTGCTTGCCGATCCGTGCACCTACCGTAGAAGACCTCTCCGCCGCCCCCTCCGCCGGGGAGGCCTCACTTTGCCCAGGGGAAGCGTATGGAGTCAAATTGCGTCGGCGGGGTTGCGAGACTTGCGGGGGAGATGACCGGAGAAAGCGGACCTGGCGCAGTTGCAGGGAGAAACGAGATCAGGGAACGTATGCCGCAACGCATCCCTGCCTCACTTGCCTTTAACGTCCTTGTAGAGATCCTGATAGATCTTCCTCAACTCCCTCTTGAGGATCTTGCCGGTGGGGCTCACCGGCAGCTCAGAACCCTGAATCAGGATGAATCTCTTGGGCACCTTGTGCTTCGCCATATGGTTTCGGGCGTATTCCATGAGCGTGTGTTCCGTGAGCCGGTCCGATGCCGGCACGATGACGGCGGTGACGCCCTCGATCCAGTACGGATGAGGCACACCGAACACCGCGCTCACCAGCACGTCCGGGTGGGCATTGAGGACCTCTTCCACTTCGAGGCAAGAGACATTCTCGCCGCCGGACTTGATCATGTCCTTGACCCGGTCGACAAAATAATAGAATCCATCCTCGCCCAGCTGTCCGACGTCACCCGTATGGAGCCAGCCGTTGCGGAGCGTGGCGGCGGTCCGTTCCTCGTCCTTGTAATAGCCGAGCATGGCCGACGGAGTGCGGACCACGATCTCGCCGACAGCCCCCGGCGGGAGCTCACGATCCTGTTCATCTACAATCATGATTTCGGCATCCGGCATGGGACGCCCGATGATGTTGCCCGCACCGGGGAGTTCCTTGTGTGCGAAGTACGTGATCGTCCCGGTAACATTGATCTCCGTCTGGCTCCAGTGCGCGCCGAAGGTCGCCTGGGGACAGAGATCCATCCATTTCTGCAGCACCTCGAGCGGCATCGATCCCCCGAACCAGACGCACCTCCTGAGAGAGCTCAGGTCGTATCTTTCGAGAGGCATATGGAGCAGGCCGGCGTACAAGGTGGGCGGCCAGATCAGGCCGGTGATCTTCTCCTTCTGGATCAGGTTCAGGGCTTCAGCCGGATCGACCCCGTAGGTGAAAGCTACCCGCCCGCCGGCCTTGGCAACGGCCACAAAAATGGACGAGGCCCCCACGTGGAAAAGGGGAATATTCAGCATCATGACGTCGCTTTCCAGGATACCCGGCCCCGACGAAGCAAGAAAATTGCCGGCCTGGGAAAAGTAACTGCTGTTGGGAAGGAGCGCTCCCTTGGGCGCCGCTGTGGTACCGCTGGTGTAGATGATGGATGCGACATCGTCTCCGTCGATGATGACCTCCGGCTCGGTGTCCGGATACCGCTCCGAAAGAAGATCGTCGGCGTCGATCCATCCGTCCGGCATATCGACGCCGGCCAGGTTGATCAGCCCGTATTGCCCGATCGATTTCAGCTCGCCGGATATCGCCTTCACGGTATCGAGGAACGCGCTTTCCACCAAGAAGATCTTGGCTTCGCAATGGTTCACCTGGTACACGACCTCCGGGCCTTTCAGGAGGAAGTTGACCGGCGCGTACCAGATCCCCGATTTGAAGCAGGCCCACATCAGAATGGCCATCTGATGGCAGTTCTGTGAGAGGATGGCCATCACGTCGCCCTTGCGGAAACCCAGCTCGCGGAGCGCATGAGAGGCACGATTGGCGGCGGCATTCAGCTGCTCGTAGGTAAACACCTGGTCCCGAAACGTGAACGCCACGCGGTGCGGAAATCTCCTCGCGGAGCGTTTCAGGAAGTCCCCCACGGCCTGACGGCGCAGGTGGTTCTGCTGCAGTTCTTCACGGTCACCCATGGCAATCCTGCCTTTCGGCCCGAACGTTTCGCCGGACAGCCGGTCAGACCCATTCGCGATGTCGAGGTGATCGTAAGACAAACTGAAAGTGGGTGTCCAGAAAATTAGCGTTTTTCGTCATGCCGGCCCACCTGCGGAGCGCGTGGAAGCCGGGATCCGGAAGCGTGCATCGAGCGCAGCGGCAGACATCATGAGGAGCAGGGACTGGACCCCGGCCTTCGCCGGGGTGACGGAAGGACAACCGTCATCCCGACCGGCGGTTCCACCCGCCTCTTGTAGGGGCGCTGCTTGCTGCTCCCGCCTCGGGGTTCAGCGGCCCCGTCTTGTAGGGGGCGACGCATGCGCCGCCCTCTCCGCAGGGTCACACCGCGAACCATCTGCAATGACGTGGAGCAGGGACTGGACCGCCGCTTTCGTCATGCCGGCCCACCTGCGGAGCGCGTGGAAGCCGGGATCCGGAAGTCTGGCTCAAGACCTGCCCGAGCGCCCGTCCCGCGGGCCAGCGTACCCCCTCTTGTAGGGGCGACGCATGCGTCGCCCTTTCCCGAGGTAG
>JBFLZG010000154.1:0-99045 GCA_040756235.1 bacterium
CAAGAGGGGGTCGAAAAATGAATTCCCTCTCCCCCGTGCGCGGGGGGAGAGGGTCAGGGTGAGGGGGAATCAGGAAGCCAATTACACCCCTCATCCTGACCTTCTCCCCTCGGCGAGGGGAGAAGGGATGAAATAATCGACAGCCTCTTGAGGAGGGGACCATGGCGGAACTGGGTCTGGTGAGACTGGGAGAGAGGGCCTACGGGTATCTCCAGAAGGACCAGGGGCTCGGCTGGAGCAACTCGGGTCTCATCGCCGGCAGGGACGGATGCCTGCTGATCGACACCCTGTTCGACCTCCGACTCACCCGGAGGATGCTCGACGAGGTGACCCGCCGGGTGGGAAAACCGATCCGCCGGCTCGTCAACACGCACCACAACGGCGACCACTGCTGGGGTAACCAGCTCGTGGAGGGGGCGGAGATCATCGGGCACCGGCTGTTTCGCAGCGAGATGCTGAAGATGCCGCCTGACGTGACGCAGGCCCTCCGCAGCATGACCCCGGATATGCCCGGCCTGGCGCTGCTGCAGAGGGCCATGGCGCCTTTCGATTTCTCCGGGATCAGGCTCACCCCGCCGACCCTCGTCTTCGAAGACCGTTTGACTCTCTACCTCGACGATCGCGAGATCGAGCTGGTCCACGTGGGGCCCGCCCACACCTCCACTGACGTGACGGTCTTCTTTCCGGAGGAAAAGGTCCTGTATGCGGGGGACATCA
This sequence comes from bacterium, assembly GCA_040756235.1. Taxonomy (GTDB): domain Bacteria; phylum Desulfobacterota; class DSWW01; order DSWW01; family DSWW01; genus JBFLZG01. The sequence continues at coordinate 718 of JBFLZG010000154.1, forward strand.
TTTTTCGCCTGTGTACGCCCATCGGCTGGGAGGGAACCTTCGAGAACTGGATCGCCGCGCTCAGGCGCATCGAAGAGCTCGGCCCGGAGCGGATCGTGCCCGGTCACGGCCCGCTGTGCGGGCCCGAGGGAGCCAGGGAGATGCGCGCCTATCTGGAATACGTGCGCCGGGAGGCCGAGGCGTGCTTCCGGCGGGGCCTCTCGGTTGCCGAGGCGTCCGGGAAGATCGACCTGGGGCCTTACGCCGGCTGGACGGAGCCGGAGCGGGTCGTCTTCAACGTGGCCCGCGCCTACCGCGAGCTCCGGGGCGACCCTGAAGACACGCCCGTGGACTTCTTCGAAATGGCGACCCTGATGGCCGAGTGGAGACAGGCGCGCTGACGGGCGGGCGAAAGGTCTCAGGTTTCGGGTCTCAGGTTTCCGTCGGCCCCCCCAACCGAACCAGGAGGAGGACACGGCCATGAAGAGCAGACACCGATCCGTGGAGGCCATGGTCGACGATCAGGTCCGCAGATGGGAGCTTCTGAGCAAGGCAGACGAAGCGAAGCCGGCGGAGCCGGTCATCGCCCTGACGCGGCTGCCCGGCAGCGGAGGGGATCTGATTGCCGAAAGGCTCGCAGGCCAGACCGGTTTCGATCTCTTCGATACCCGGATCATCGAGAAGGTGGCGGAAAGCGCCAATTTGAGCTCCGCGTGCATCAAGACCCTGGACGGGAGGCGGATCTCCTGGGTCGAGAACTGGGTGCTGGCCTTGCGGACCGAGCGTTATCTTTGGAGGGAAGAATATATTCGGCACCTCGCAAGAGTCATTGCCGTCATCGGAAAGCACGGCCGGGCGGTGATCCTGGGGCGGGGAGCAAGCTTCATCCTGCCTCCGGAGGAGTGTCTGAGAGTCCTGGTGATTGCGCCCCTGGAGTACAGGATCGAAAACGTTCGCAAGGAGCTGGGGCTCTCTGCGGAAGATGCCAAGCAGCGCGTGGTCACCATCGAGTCCGAGCGCCGGGCCTACATCCGTCAGTACTTCCATGCCGACATGTCGGACCCGATCCATTACGATCTGGTGCTGAACACGGCGTTTCTCGACGTCGGGGAAGCCGTGCAGACGATCCTGGCCGCGCGCAAGGCGAAGATGACCTTCCTGGGCGCCAGGGCCTCGGGCAAGACCGTCAGGAAGTAGGGGCGGGTTTCAGACCTGCCCGGCTTGCGGGCACAGGTTGGAGGGCGACGCATGCGTCGCCCCTACAGGAGGGCGGACGGCCGCATCCGGTAGGGGCCTGTCCAGGTATTCGGCTTCTGGAGGCTGTTCAGAAATGTCCAGATGCAAGGCGCGCGAAATCCTGAGGAATGAGGCGTACATGGGAGTACGCCGCAATGACGAAGGATGAGCGCAACGCCGCAGATGGGCATTTATGGACAGCCTCCCAGGGGCGACCGGCCGGTCGCCCATACCAGTCCGTCAATCCTCCGGGAGCCGGCTGAGCTCCTCTTTCTCGCCGGTCCCTTCGACGATCCCGTAAATGCATCCGGCCTGCCGGTCGACGATCAACTCCCTGAATCTCCTGAAGAAGAAGCCTTCGAGCTCGGCGTAGACGGTTCTGCCGGGGTCCCGAGGGTCCAGGGTCATGCGCAAGGGGTCGACCGCATTGCGGCAGAATGCGTCCATCAGGGAGTAGCCGATGCAGGCTTTACGCAACGCCGCGCCCACGTAGAGAGCGCTGGCATCTCCGGGACCGGTGCGACAGAGCGTCTCCAGGTAGCTCCGGTCGATGAGCAGCCGGTATTCCTGCCTGGCCAGCTCGTACCAGCCTTCGTCCATGTAGAGCTCCGGGATCTTGAAACGTGCCGTCACCGGGACGATGCCCGGAATGCCCAGGTCCCGGAGGTGTCCGATCAGCTCGCAGGCACGTTTGTAAAAGAAGATGGCTCGCAGGTTGAACCCGTTCTGTTCGTAGACCCTGGCAATGTCCACGTCGTTTTCGAACAGCTTGTAGTAATACTCCTGTCGAACAAAATGGTCGCGGCTGCTTCTGGGGCCCGAGTCGCTCAGGCGCCAGACCAGGCGGATCAGGGCCAGGTACAGATCGAACTCCAGTTGCTGCCGCTCGGTCCGTCTGCCCGGTTCCGGAAAGAACTTCAATGCGTGCTCGTAGCAGGAAATGGCGTCGGCCGCGTGCCTCGCCACCGCGCCCAGGGCTTCCTGCTCGAGCTGCTTCGTGCGCTCCATCTGCTCGAGGTCGCCCTGGCGCGCGGCCTCCTCCCGATCGGATCGGAACCGTTCCGCCTGGTCCAGCGCCGTCTGTCCCAGGAGCCGGAACACGTCTCCGATCTGCTGCCCCATCTTCTTCAGGAGCGTGGCCATCTGGGGCAGCACCACCCGCACCCTGTCGATGGGGATGCCTGCGGCCAGCTCCATGTCGGAGAGAATCTGGATCGCATGGGCATACAGATTGCGGAACCGCGGATCGGAGACCCTGCCGAGGATCGACTCCAGCGGGCGCTCTTCGGCGGCCGTGAGTTTCTGCATCATCAGCAGGTAGGTTACCAGCAGCCTGCACGAGTGGGTGAGCTCTTTTGAAGGAGACCTCTGGATCGCCCTTCGGATCCAGAAGAAGGCCTTTTCGAAATGACCGAACTCGAGATACGCCTCCGCGAGCCGGTAGTCGCGCTCGGCCGTGTCCGGCCGCTCGAGCCAGTCGGCAATCACGGTCCTGTAAGTGACCGCGATGCGCCGTCTCTCGGCAAAGCCGCCCGCCAGAAAGGAAAGCGTCACCTGCGACATGTCGTCCCGGAACGCCGGGTCGTGCAGCCCTTCCACCCAGTGGTGAAAGTTGCGGGCTCCGGAGACGATCATCCCGGCGTCCGCGGTCTCCATGAAGCGGTCCATGTCGAGCAGGTCGCTCACGTGCATCTGCCGCTGCCGGAAGTCGATCGGGACGGAGTCCGGGAAGACGCGGTGTTTCCTCAGGATCCCGAGGTCGATGTCCGAGAAGCGATTGGCGTAAATGTTGGGCCAGGGGTGGCCGGGATGCCTGCGGTCGCGGAGCGTCTCGTAGGACGCGAACTGAAACCTCCCGTCTCCTGCGTCGAAGATCCTCAGCAGGAACACCGCCTGCGCGTAGTGGCCGGCCAGGTCCACGCCTGCAATCACGTCCGCCCTGCCCCGGACGAGATCGAACGTCGCCGGGAATACGTTCGTCACGAGCTTGACGTTGCCGTTCTCGTAGACGCCCTTGTGCTCCATCTGCTCCCGGATCGAGCCGTACTCTTCCCAGGAGAAGGGGATTCCGGCCGCGTGCAGGGCGTCCAGCAGGCGCAGCCCCCGTGCGTGCTCCTCCCGGGTGGGGCTGATGTGCCTTTCTCCGAACGGCACGATGAAGCGCAGCTCCCGGTGGTCCTTTCTGCCCACGCGGGAAGCCAGCCGTTTCAGGTCGTCGACTCCCGGGGGGCGGTCGAACGGCAGAGAGGGCAGGGGGCCGTTCCCGCGCGCCATCCAGCCGTTCATATAGAGCTCGTCCGGGCCGCTGTGAAGGGCTCCCCGCTTGCCGGCCATCAGGGACGTGCTCGAGCTGCCGGTCCCGGTGTAGATGTTGCTCGTGTTCTGATACGGGTTGATCCCCATGTCGACGGCCGCGGCCCCTTGGCCGTACTGCTCCTTGTCGCGCAACCCGCCCTGCACCCCGTACCGTTCCTTCTTGGCCCACTGGATGCGGATGTTGTGACGGCTGGAAAAGGACGATTGACGGAGGAAGCTGAGGTAGGTCTCCACGGCGGCGTTGTCGCCGAGGATCCCCAGGAACGAGTTGCCGTTTGCTGACTGGAATTTGCGGGTGGAGAGGACCGCCTGGCCGACGGCGTGGATCAGCAGATGGATGTCCCGTTCGACCGCGCCCGGCAACCGGCCGGGGGTCGCGCCGAGGTCGGACGCCTCGATGCTCACGATATCGCTCAGCAAGGGCATCAGGTCCCTGTCCTGGAGAAAGCTCTCTCCGATGGCCTGAACGATTTCTTCCATTCGAGGCGAATGCATGGCAGGACCTTCGCAGATCCGTACGTTCACCGGGCCAGGATGTGGATGCCGCACGCTCCGGCCTCCAAGCCTGCCGCGAACCCGCCCAGCATGTGGGCGAGCCCGACCTTGGCGCCGGGCACCTGTCGTCTGCCGGCCTGGCCCCGCAGATGCAGAGCGATCTCCGCGACGACGCGCACTCCGGAGGCGCTCAGCGGGTGGCCCAGGGCGAGCAGACCCCCGCTCGGGTTCACCGGGACCCTTCCTCCGAGCGCCGTGGCGCCGGATCGAAGCAGCGAGATCCCGTCGCCCGGCTTGCACAGGGCCAGGTCCTCGTAGCGCAGGATCTCCTCCGAGGCGAAGGCGTCGTGCATCTCGACCAGGTCGATGTCCTCCGGCCCGCACCCGGCCATTTCGTAGGCCTTCTTGGCCGTCTCCGTCCCGAGAGGCGAGGAGGTGAGGTCCTTCTGGAGCCAGCGGTAGCCTCCGGAGAGCAGGGCGGACCCGATGATCCGGACCGGCCGGGCCGTGTGCCGTCTGGCAACATCCATGGAGCAGAGCACCACGGCGGCCGCGCCGTCCGTGTTGGGACAGCATTCCAGAAGCGTGATCGGCTCGCAGATCATGCGGGACTGGAGCACTTCCTGGATCGTGAATTCTTTCTTGTACTGCGCGTGCGGGTTGAGGCAGCCGTGGTGGTGGTTCTTGACCGACACCCGGGCGAAGTCCTCGGGGGTGGCGCCGGCCTCGACCATCTGCCTCCGGGCGAGGAGCGCGAAGACGGCGGGCATGGTCAGCCCGAGCTGGCCCTCCAGGTCGTCCTTGCCGGGCGGGATGAGCTTGCGCGCGATCGGGCTCGTGGTCATCGACTCCACGCCGATCGCGATCCCCACGTCGTAATGCCCGCTGGCGATCTCCTTCCAGACCCCGCGCACCGCCGTCGCCCCTCCCGCACAGGCGTTCTCGACGTTGATCATCTCGATCCCCGTCACGCCCACTTCCTTGAGGACGTCCTGGCTGGTGATGGCGGCGTCATAGAGCCTGGACGTATAGGCTACCTGAATCTGCCTGGGCGGAAGGCCGGCGTCTTTGAGCGCTGCCAGCACCGCGTCCCGGCCCAGCTCCGCAGCCGTCTTCTCGGGCATTTTACCGAACGTGCTCTGACCGACGCCCAGTACGGCGACTTCTCTCATTTCCATCCTCCCTCTCCAGCGGGGGATTGCTTCGCTTCGCTCGCAACAGGCTCCGCAGATGGGCCCTTTTCAACGGCCTGCAGGCTGGAACATGTACCCGATCACCTCCTTGCCTCCTTCCTCCCAAAGCCTGCCGATCACGACCTCCATCTCCATCCCCACCTCGAACGCCCTCCCCTCGGCGGGCTTGAGGGGAGCGAATATCCGGAGACCTTCCGGCAGATCGACGAAGCCCATGGCGCAGGGCGGCTGGAAACGGGAGGACGGCATATGCGCAATGGTATACGAGTAGAGCGTCCCGGTCCTGCTCAGGACGACTTCCTCCAGCTCCTGGTGCAGACAGGCCAGACACAGCTTGGCCTTGGGAAAGAAGACTTGCCTGCACGACCTGCACCTGTTCCCCAGCAGGGCGCCTCCGTCAGGAGCATCCCGGAACGTGCCTTCCCGTATCGGTATCCGCTCGGCCATCTGCTCCTCCTGAATAGCTACGGGCAGTTCGCTCGTTGGAAGTAGGGGCGAAAAACCTTTTCGCCCCTACGCGGACTGCTCCGCAGATGAAATTCTCCTGAAGCGCTCGGGCCGCAGGCCCTGCGGCAGTCAGTCCAGAACGGCGGCCCGGATGCGTTCCCCCAACTGCTCGGGCAGATCGGACGCGATCGCCTGCTCGAGATCGCGGACCCCGCCCAGCCGGGTGAAAACGATTTCGTGCGCGGGGTCCACGAAGATGATCTGATCGAAGGCGCCGCTGGCGCGGAAGATTTCCTCCGGCAAGCCGGGCATCATCTTCCCGTCGCCTTCGAAGCGCAGGGGTACGGACCCGGTCGTCCAGTGGCCTTCCCGATTCAGCCACCAGAGGTATCCGTAGGAAGAGTTGAGCACGGTGGAGGGCTCGGTGGACTCCTTCACCCAGTCTTCCGAGACGATCCGCCGGCCCTGGCTCCACTGCCCGCCGCGCAGATACAGGTAACCGAACCGCGCCAGATCCCTGCAGGAGGCGCTCACGTCCGAGAAGACGAGCGGGTTGCCGGCAGCGTCGCGCCCGTAGGCCGAGACCATTCCGAGAGGCTCGAAGAGGTTGTCCGCGGCGTACGCGGCGCAGTCCATGCCGGTGGCGACCTCGAGGACCCGCTCGAGCGACTGAATGGCGGCGTTGTTGTACTCCCAGTAAGTCCCGGGCTCGTACTGCTGGCCAAGGGCGATGGCGTAAGCCGTCTTGTCGGGCGCCAGCAAGTACATGGCCCCGTAATCGCTCATCAGGTCCCAGTAACGGCCGGAGTCGTTGCTGAGAAGGTTGCGGATCGTGACCTCTTCGCTCCCCGTTCCGGCCCATTCGGGGATGTAGGCGGAAGCTGCGTCCCGGATGTCAAGCTGGCCGCGGTCCTGTGCGATGCCCACGAGCGCGTTGGTGACCGATTTCGACACAGAGTAGATATTCTGCTCCGTGGCGGCGTCCCACCCGTTCCAGTACCATTCCCCGACGATGGCGCCGTGGCGGGTGATCACGAGGCAATCGGAGGCCTTTTCCTGCGCGTAGATGGCCGCGGCCTCCAGAAGTCCCGCGTCGAGCCCGTGAGCCTCGGGCGCATCGACCCTCCACTCCGGGTCCGGGTAGGCGAGCTCGCGCTGGACGCCGGCCTGGCTTCCGCCATCGTCCCCGCAGGAGAAAGCGCCCAGCCAGCTCATCAGAAGCAGCCCCGTCCCCAGCCGCATTCGGATCCGCTCGCGCATCGCGCTCCCTCCTGAAACCTGCCGTCAGGCGTCGGTTCTTCCGGTGTCGCTGACCCTTTTCTATCACAGGTTCGCTCGGAAAGCATAGCGCGCGGGCGCGATGGGCCACAACCGGTGGATTGTGGCTTGGGGAGCACGAGAAGTTGGCCCCGGCAGGCTGTTCGAAAATGCCCGGATGCAGAGCAGGCGCAGCTCTGCGCAATGAGGCGCGCTGCTCGTACGCCGCAGCGACCCCGGCCTTCGCCGGGGCAGGCTCCCAGCCCGCCTCCGGGACCAACGAGCCGAACCCGGCAGGTGGGCGTTTTTCAACAGCCTGCCCTAGAACTTGGCGATCACGACCAGGTCATAGCGCGGCGTGCGGGGGGCGGACTGCAGGTTCGGATCCGGAACCAAATTGGGAACGGAGACGACCTCCGGACCCTCCGCCCGGAGCCAGCTCTTGAACCCCCCCTCCTCTTCGGCCGCAGGCACGGCCGCCAGCTCCTGGAACACGGAGGGCAGGGTCCGTTCCGGGTTGACGGCAGGCGGGACCTCCAAAGGAGGGTTCACCTCCGGGGTGACACGCAGGCAGATGCTCACGGCCAGGGGGCTCTTCTGGGTCGAAGGGCAGTCTGCAGGGTCGCTTGCAGACGCGGAAGCGCCGGCGAGGAAGAAAGCCACCACCATGGCCAGGCGCCCGATCATCTTGATGTTTCTCATGGTCTCGGTCTCCGATGCGGGATCTCAGGCCTGTATCGCGGGGTCTCAGGCCTCTGCGGAGGCTGAAATTCCCCTGACAGTTAGATGCCCCTTCACAGGCCGAAGGCGGCAAGCCCGGTGCGAGCCGGACGCTGGACCGAACCCATGGCTCGCCGCGTCTAAGAGGTGATGCAAATCAAGCCCTGCGGACGCATGCTCCGGGCCGCCGCAGGGATTTGTTTTTCCACCATGGAGGACGAACGTGGATCACGCGGATGAGCAGAAACTCACCGAGCTGGCCAGGCTGATCCGGTACTACATCCTGGCAGCCGCCGCTCGTGCGGGGTCCGGGCACCCGACCTCGTCGCTTTCCGCCACCGACCTGATGACCGGCCTGATGTTCGGAGGGGCGTTCCGTTACGACCTCGACTACCCGGGGAATCCGAACAACGACCGGCTGGTCTTCTCCAAGGGACATGCCTCCCCCTTGCTGTACGCCTTGTGGACCGTGGCCGGGGCCGTGACCGAACAGGAGCTGATGACCTACCGGGAGCTGGGCAGCCGTCTGGAGGGGCATCCCACCGTGTCTTTCCCGTACGTCGACGCCGCCACCGGGTCGCTGGGGCAGGGGCTCTCGATCGGCGTCGGGCTCGCCTTGAATGCCAGGCGCCTCGACCAGTTGCCGTACCGCACCTACGTCCTTCTGGGAGACGGTGAGATGGCCGAGGGGTCTCAGTGGGAAGCGATCGAGATCGCGGCCCACTATGGCCTGAGCAACCTGACGGGCGTGCTCGACGTCAACCGCCTGGGACAGTCCGGCCCCACGATGTACGGTCACGATCTCGAGGCGTATCAAAGGCGCGTCTCGGCGTTCGGGTGGGAGACTCTGTGCATCGACGGCCACTCGTTTGCGGAGATCCTCAGGTCCTACGAAACCGCGCGCAACGCCTCGAAGCCGACGATGATCATCGCGCGGACGATCAAGGGCAAGGGGGTCCCTTTCGTGGAGGACAAGAACGGCTGGCACGGGAAGGCGCTCGAGAAGGAGGATTTCGAGCGGGCCGTCCAGGCCCTCGGCCCGATCGACCGCTCGATGCGCGGGAAGATCGCGAGGCCCGCGGAGCTCGAACCCGAGCGGCCCGCTCTCGGCGAAGCGGGCGAGATCGCCTATTCCCGCGAACAGCCGGTGGCGACGCGCGCCGCCTACGGCAAGGCGCTCGAGAGAATCTATCCGCGCTTCCCCGACATCGTCAGCCTGGACGGCGAGGTCGGCAACTCGACCTACTCCGAGGTATTCCGGGATGCGCACCCCGAGCGCTTCTTCGAGATGTACATCGCCGAGCAGAACATGGCAGGAGCGGCCCTGGGGCTCGCCGCCCGCGGCAAGATTCCGTTCGTTTCCACCTTCGCCGCCTTCCTCAGCCGGGCCTTCGATCAGATCCGCATGAGCCAGTATTCCGACGCCAACATCAAGTTCGTGGGCTCCCACGCCGGGGTGTCGATCGGACAGGACGGGCCGTCGCAGATGGGGCTCGAGGACCTGGCCATGTTCCGCACGCTTGCGGGCGGGGTCGTGCTCTATCCCTGCGATGCGGTCTCGACCGACAAGCTGGTCGAGGAGAGCGCGCGCCACCGCGGGCTCACCTATCTGCGAACGACCCGGATGAAGACGCCGGTCATCTACGGTCCGGAGGAGCCCTTTCCGATCGGCGGGTCCAAGGTCCTGAGAAAGAGCGCAGAGGATCTCGTGACCGTGGTGGCTGCGGGCGTGACCCTGCACGAGGCGCTCGCAGCGTACGATGAGCTCGTGCAGGAAGGGATTCGCATCCGCGTCATCGACCTTTACAGCATCAAGCCGATCGACCGGGCGTCCCTGCGGCAGGCGGCGCGCGAGACCAGGGCCATCATCACCGTCGAAGACCATTATGCCGAGGGTGGTCTGGGCGAGGCGGTGGCGAGCGCCCTGGCGACCGTGCCCGTAGCCGTTCACATGCTGGCGGTCCGCAGGAAGCCGAAGAGCGGCCAGCCGCAGGAGCTTCTGGATTACGAGGGGATCTCCAGGGAGGCCATCGTGCGGAAGGTCAAGGAGCTGAAGTGAAGCCGGCGGGAGAGGACGGCAGCAGGCGCTGCGCGGCGCCCGCGAGCGCCTCGGGGCCGGCCCCCGGGTCCGGGATGCGCGTGGGGATCGCCGCGGACCACGGCGGCTTCGCCCTGAAGAAGCTCCTGGTGGGCCGTCTCGAGCAGTCGGGGCACACGGTGACCGACTTCGGCGCCCACACCGAGGAGCCCGACGACGACTATCCGGACTTCGTGGTGCCCCTCGCCCGGGCCGTGGCGCGCGGCGAGGTCGACCGGGGGCTCGCCGTGTGCGGCAGCGGGGTGGGCGCGTGCGTGGCGGCGAACAAGGTGGCGGGGGTGCGAGCCTCTCTGGTGACCGACGTCTTTTCGGCCCACCAGGGAGTGGAAGATGACGACATGAACGTGATCTGCCTGGGCGGACGCGTGGTCGGCCACGCCCTGGCCTGGGACTTGACTCAAGCCTTTCTCAGCGCCCGGTTCGCCGGGCGCGCACGGTTCGTTCGAAGACTCGCGAAGATCGCGGAGTTGGAGATCGACAGGAGCGCGCGATGAAGCCCAACCCACTGCTCAGGCTCGCCCAGCTCGGTCAAAGCATCTGGCTGGACTTCCTGCGGCGCAAGTTCATCGAGTCGGGCGACTTGAAGAAGCTCATCGAAGAAGACGGATTGCGGGGGGTGACGTCCAATCCGACCATCTTCGAGAAGTCCATCGGCGGGAGCTCGGATTATGACGAAGACATCCGTCTGCTGGCCCGGCAGGGCCGAGGAGCCGGGGAGATCTACGAGCACCTGGCCGTGGCGGACATACGGGCTGCGACCGATCTGTTCAGGCCGCTCCATGACAAGCTCGAAGGCCGGGACGGGTTCGTCAGCCTGGAGGTCTCTCCGCTGCTGGCACGGGACACGCGCGCCACGATCGAGGAGGCGCGCAGGCTCTGGGCCGCCATCGGCCGGCCGAACGCCTTCATCAAGATTCCAGGCACCCGCGAAGGACTGCCCGCCGTCCGCGCATGCATCCGCCAGGGCATCAACATCAACGTGACCCTGTTGTTCGGGCTCCCGCGCTACCGTGAAGTGGCCGAAGCCTATCTTGCCGGTCTGGAAGAGCGCGCCCGGGACGGGCAGCCGCTCGATCACGTGTCCTCCGTAGCGAGCTTCTTTCTCAGCCGCATCGACAACCTCGTCGACCCGGTGCTGGAGAAGAAGGTGCAGGAGGGCGGCGGCAAGGCCGAGCTCGCGGCGGGCCTGCGCGGCGAGGTCGCCGTCGCCAGCGCCCGGCTGGCGTTTCAGATCTACAAGGAGATCTTCGGCGGCGATCGCTTCCGCGCGCTGGCCGCAAAAGGGGCGCGCCCCCAGAGGGTTCTCTGGGCCAGCACGAGCACGAAGAATCCTTCCTACAGCGACGTGAAATACGTGGAAGCCCTGATCGGCCCGGACACGGTGAACACGGTCCCGCTGGAGACCCTCAACGCCTACCGGGACCACGGCGACCCGGCGCCGCGCCTCGAGCAGGACGTGGAGAAGGCGGAAAGCGTGCTGCGGCGCCTTCCCGAGGTCGGAATCGACATCGACCAGGTGACCCGAACGCTCGAAGACGACGGGGTGGAGAAGTTCAGGCAGCCGTTCGAACGCCTGATGACCCTGCTCGAGGCCAAGCGCGCGGCCGCGCTTGCCGGGCCGGCGCAGCGGCAGGATCTGCATTTCGGAGACTACCGCGGGGCGATCGAGGAGCGCCTCCGGCAGCTCGAGGCGCAGCAGTTCGTCTCCCGGCTGTGGCGCAAGGACCCGAGCCTGTGGAAGAGCGACCCCGCCGAGCAGCAATCCATCCGCAGAGGTCTGGGATGGCTCCACCTCCCGGAAAAGATGATGGATTGCCTGCCCGACTTGCGCGCGTTCACAGCCGAGGTGAAGAGCGCCGGATTCCGGCACGTGGTCCACATGGGGATGGGGGGCAGCAGCCTGACCCCGATCCTGTTCGAACGCGCCTTCGGGCCCCGGAAAGAGGGCTTGCCGCTTACGGTCCTGGACACGACCGATGCGGCAACGATCCGGGAGATCGAACGGAACGTACCTCCGGATGCCGCGCTGTTCATCGTTGCCAGCAAGTCGGGAACGACCACCGAGCCGCTGGCTTTCGGCGAATACTTCTATGCGCGCCTGCGGCAGGCAAAGGGTGAGGCGGCAGGCGATCACTTCGTGGCTGTCACCGATCCGGGGACGCCCCTGGAGAAGCTCGCCCGGGAGCGGCGCTACCGGAGGGCGTTCCTGAGCTTCCCGGACGTCGGCGGGCGCTACTCGGCCTTTTCGTACTTCGGGCTGGTGCCGGCGGCCCTGATGGGCCTCGACCTCGCGGAGTTGCTGGAGCGGGCCTTGCGCATGCTGCACGCCTGCGGCCATTGCGTGCCCGCGGGGGAAAACCCCGGGGTCATCCTCGGGGCGGCCATGGCCGAGCTGGCCAGGGCGGGCCGCGACAAGGTGACCTTCCTGCTTCCGGACGCGATCGTTCCTCTGGGCCTTTGGCTCGAGCAGCTTCTGGCAGAGAGCACCGGCAAGGAGGGCAAGGGGCTCGTGCCGGTCGCCGGCGAGCCGCCGGCGGAGCCGGCGGTTTACGGTGGAGACCGCTTCTTCGTTTACTTGAGGTTGGAAGAAGGGGACAACGGATGGCTGGACGAAAGGGCGGAGGACCTGCGCCGGGCGGGGCATCCGCTTGCGGTGCTCCGTCTGGAAGACCGATTCGATCTGGCGCAGGAGCTCTTTCGTTGGCAGGTGGCGACGGCAACGGCCGGAAGCGTGCTGGGGGTCGACGCCTTCGATCAGCCGAACGTTCAGGAGAGCAAGGAGAACGCCAGGCGGCTCCTGGACGAGGTGCGCAAGAGCGGCCGCCTGCCCGAGGAGAAGCCGACCCACGCGGAGCAGGGCCTCACCCTGTACGGGGGCGAGGGGGGACCGAACCTGAAGGAGGCCCTGAAGGGCTTCCTCGGCCGCAGGCGCCCGGGAGACTACGTCGCGCTTCTCGCGTATGTGACGGAGAACGACGAAGTCGAACGAGCCCTGCAAGCCACGAGGCGGAGGCTGCGCGACACGCTGCACGTGGCCACGACTTTCGGTTACGGTCCGCGCTACCTGCACTCCACCGGCCAGCTTCACAAGGGCGGGCCGGACAAGGGCCTGTTCCTCGAGCTGACGGCCGCGGCAGATGCGGATATCGGAATCCCCGGGCAGCGGATCGGGTTCGACCTTCTGAAGCAGGCGCAGGCCATTGGGGACTTCGAGGCCCTGCGCAGGCACGGCCGCCGCGTCCTGCGCATCCACCTCGGGCCGGACATCCGCCGAGGCCTGGCGGCGCTCGACAAGGCGGTGGCGGAGGCGCTCGGATAAGAAGGCGAAACTCTCGACCTGGAGGCACCGATGGCTCCGAGCTGCGAGATCGGCGTGATCGGCCTCGGCGTGATGGGGCGCAACCTTCTTCTGAACATGGCGGACCACGGGCATGTCGTAGCCGGGTTCGACCGGAATCCGGACCAGGTGAAGTTCCTGGGCCGGGAGTCCGGCGGCAATGAGGCGGTGAAGGGTGCCACAGATGTGCGATCGTTTGCGGCCCTGCTCAAGAGGCCGCGCAAGGTGCTGCTCCTCGTGCCCGCCGGCGATGCGGTCGATTCCGTCATCCGGGAGATCCTGCTCCATGTGGCTGAAGGCGACCTCCTGATCGATGCGGGCAACTCCCACTTTCGCGACACCGAGCGGCGCGCAAGAGAGCTGGCGCCGAGCGGCATCCGCTACCTGGGGGTGGGCGTCTCCGGCGGAGAGGAGGGTGCGCGGCACGGGGCCAGCATCATGCCGGGCGGCCCTCGCGACGCCTACGAATCGGTCAAGGGAGTCCTGGAGGACGCGGCCGCCAGGGCGGACGGGGAAGTGTGTATCGCCTACCTCGGGCCGGGCTCCGCCGGGCACTACGTCAAGATGGTCCACAACGGCATCGAGTACGGCCTGATGCAGTTGATCGCCGAAACGTACGATCTCATGAAGCGCGGCCTCGGTCTGGCCAGCGGCGAGCTTGCGCCGGTCTATGACCGCTGGAACAGGGGCGAGATCAGCGCCTTCCTGGTGGAGAGCGCGGCCCGCGTGCTCGGCCGGCTGGACGAGCGGACGGGGAGGCCGCTGGTCGATCTGATCCTCGATACGGCGGAACAGAAGGGGACCGGCACGTGGACCAGTCAGGATGCGATGGACCTGCACGTCCCGGTGCCGACCATCGACGCTGCCGTGGCCATGCGCAACCTCTCGGGTCTCAAGGCCCTGCGCGTCGAAGCGGAGCGGGCCTTGGCAGCCCCGCAGCGGACCTTCCGTGGAGACCGGGAGCGGTTCGTGGAGCGGATCGGCGGCGCTCTGCTGGGCGCCATGATCCTCACCTACGCCCAGGGCATGGCGCAGCTCGGCAAGGCCTCGCAGGTTTACGGCTACGGCCTTTCGCTGGCGGATGTGGCGCGCATCTGGCAGGGAGGCTGCATCATACGGTCGGCCCTGCTCAAAGGGATCCGCAAGGCCTACGAGAGGAAGGCGGACCTGCCGAGCCTGCTCCTCGACCCCGGCTTGGGCCGGGAGCTGGAGTCACGGCAGGAAGAGTTGCGGGCGGTGGTCCAGACGGCCGCCGGCATGTCGATTCCGGTGCCTGCGATGATGGCGTCCCTGGCCTATCTGGACGGGCTGCGCAGCGGCCGTCTGCCCGCGAATCTCGTTCAGGCCCAGCGGGACCAATTCGGCGCGCACACCTACGAGCGCGTCGACCAAGCAGGAAAGTTCCATACCCGGTGGTGATCCTCCCGAAGGCTGCGGGCCATGCCATGATACGGATCTATCCCGACGTGGAAACGCTGAGTCAGGAGGCGGCGCGCTTGTTCGCCGAGCAGGCGCGCCTGGCCGTAGAGGAGCGCGGCCGCTTCGGCGCCGTTCTTGCGGGCGGCGGGACGCCGCGCCGCACCTACGAGATGCTGGCCAGACCGCCGTTCCGGGATGGGGTGCCCTGGGAGCAGGTGCACCTCTTCTGGTCCGATGAACGGTGCGTTCCCTCCGACGACTCCAGGAGCAACGAGCGCATGGTGCGGGAGGCCCTTCTGGATCACGTGGCCATGCTGCGCGATCACGTTCATCCGATGCGCTGCGATACGGGCGACCCGCGCGAGGCGGCGCAGCGCTATGAGGCAGAGATGCGCACCTTTTTCGAGCGCGGGCCGCCCCGGTTCGACCTCGTCTTGCTCGGTCTCGGCGAAGACGGACACACGGCCTCCCTGCTTCCCGGGCAGCCGGCGCTGGAGGAGCAGGTCCGCTGGGCGGCCGAAGCGTACGACGAGAAGGGCGGGATTTGCCGGATCACGCTGACGCCGCCCGTCATCAACCGGGCCCTCCTGATCTGCTTCCTGGTGGCTGGCGCGCGCAAGGCGGAGGTTCTGTTCGAAGCGGTCAGCGTTCCGGCGTCGGCGAACCTCATGCCTGCTCATCGGATCCGGCCCGCAGACGGCAGCCTGCTCTGGCTGGCGGATCGGGCGGCCGCGGCCCGGCTGGAGAGATCTCTCTCCGATCCGGGCACCTGGCTGGCGTGAAGAGACCCCGAGAACACGGTCCTTCCGTGGTGCCGCCGCCGGTGGTGCCATGCCGGGCCGGGCTTCACGAAGGCGTCATCTTTCGTCCGAGACGTCGCCTCCGGGCGGACGCGGAGGGCTGTCCTGCTTGAGATGCACGGTTCGGACCGGGAAGGGGATCTCGATCCCCTCTTCCCTGTAGCGGCGGTGGAGCCGCTTCAGGAACTCGTGCTTGATCAGGTACTGGTCGACGAACTCCCGGCCCCGCAGGATGACCGAGAAGTTCACGCTGAACTCGCCGAAGGTATGGTACCGGATGAAGGGGGAAAACGCGGGAATGCCGCCGGCCACCTCGCGCATGACTGCACGGGCCACCTCGATCGTCACCCTCTCCACCTCTTCGAGGTCGCTGCCGTAGCTGACGCCCACCTGGACGAGGACCGCCAGCTCCTTGTCGGGAAGATGATAATTGGTGACGATCGCGGACGCCAGCTTGGCGTTCGGCACGATAACCCTGTTGTTGGGCAGCGACTGGATCGTGGTGTAACGCCAGGACATGTCGGTGACGTACCCTTCGTCCCCGGACTCGAGCTTCACATAGTCCCCGGGCCGGACCTGCTCCGAGGCGATCACCTGGATGCCCGCGAAGAGATTCGAAAGGGTGTCCTGGAGACCCAGGGCCACGGCCAGCCCGCCGATGCCGAGGGCCGTGAAGAGCGGCGTGATCGGGACCCCGATCGACTGGAGCGCGGTCAGGATCCCGATGGCCAGGACGACGATTCTCGTGAGGTTGACGAAAATGGAGGCGGACAGGAAGACGACGCCGGCCCTCTGGCTCGAGAGTTTCACGAGCCCGGTGGCGATGCGCGCCGCCACCACGGTGAGCGACAGGATGATGAGGACCGACAGCGTCTTCTCGATCAGGAGGGAGGGTTCGTCTCCCAGGTCCGCGCGGGCGGAAGCGCCGTAGAGCCCGGCGAGCAGGAACCAGAAGAACGGCATGCCGCGGAAGGCGGCTGCCGTCACACGAGCGCTTTCCCATTTCGCCGTGGCGGCGATCTTCCTGATCTTCCTGAATACGACCGTCTCGGCGAAGATCCCCAGGGCCGCCCCGGCCGCGATGAAGGCAAGCGGCGGCAACCAGCCTGGAACAGCGGAGAGATCGACGTCCATCAGGTCCTCACGGTCTCACGGCAGCGTACCGTTCTCCCGGACCATCCGGGCCCGCCGGTGCGCGGCGTCGGGAATCAGGGGCCTCGGGTCGGCAGCAGGCCGCCGCCGGCAGGTCGACGCCTCCTGCATATACCTCATCCGGCGTGAGCCGGGCAAGAGCTTGATCAGGACGCTGATGATTGTAGACTGAAAACATCCACCGATGTCCTGCAGGGCGGGCGGCGGTCTCGTTACGCCTTCGGCTCGTTCTCGATGCGGTTTCTCGAGCACCTGACGGACCGATCGAGCCGTATGCATCTCGGACGCACAGGGACAGACCCCCACCAAGGGAGAAGTCGAAATGAAGCATTCAGGACCCCGAGCGCTCGCCATTTCGGTCGTGCTCTTCTTCTCTTGCCTCCTGTTCCCGCGCTCTTCCGCAGCCGCCGCAGAGCCTGCGATTCAGGCTCCCGAGGCGCCTGAGGGCCAGGACATACGACGCACCGTCGAGCTGCTGGAGAACCCGGAGAAGGTCCGAGAGTTGACACGGCAGCTGAAGCTCCTGCTGGAGGCGCAGGAAAGAACGGCCGCCGCGGCGAGCCTTCGGGCCGCCGAACCGGCAGAGCCTCCATCGGTGCCGCTGTCGGCAGAGGCCGTCAAGCTGGTGCGGACCTACAAGCAACAGTTGCAGGCCGGGCTCGACCGGGTCTGGAACGAGATCCGCGGGGTGCGGCAGAGCCTCGAGCGGTTCAAGGCCTATCTCTCGACGGGGGACAACCTGCAGCGCTTTACGGGTTCTCTGATCAAGATCGCTCTGGCCCTGGCGCTCAGCACGTGGGGCTGGCTGCTGGGCCGCAGGCAAGCCAGGAAGCTGTTGGATCGAAGGGCATACCGGGAACCCTCCGGCTTGGCGGAGAGGGTCAACAGGGCCCTGGTCGGCACGTTCTTTCACGTGTATCCCTGGCTGGGGCTCTTTCTCTTCTTTCTGGTCCTTTCGCTGTTCTTCCCGAAACAGGCCGTTCTGCGCGCCGTCTTTCTTCTCGAAACCGCCGCCGTGGCGGTCTACTTCGGGCTGAAGGGGCTGGCCTACTTCTTTCTGTCGCCGGACCGGAGAGAGCTTCGGGTGGTCCCGGCGCGAGACGAGGGGGCCCATTATGCCTTCATCTGGATTCACAGGTTCCTGCTGTTCTCTCTCTGGATGATCGCCTGCATCGTCCCGAGCGCCGTCATGAGGCGGCCGGCCCTGCTGGCGGTCTTCCTGGGGTTGTGGCAGGTCGGGATCGTGGTCCTCGCGTCGGTCCTGCTCGCACAGCAGCGGAGTCGGATCGAGCGCAGCCTCCGCCTCGCATCGACGGGCAAGGAATCCCGCTTTGTCTTGTCGGCGAAGAAGGCGGTCAATTTTTTCGTGGGCAGGTTCTACGTCGTACTGATCGCCTATATGGGAGTGGTGGTGACCTGCTATCTCCTGGGATGGACCGACGCCTACGAGTACCTGCTCAGCTGTGCGGGCAAGAGCCTCCTGGTCCTCGTCCTGGGTGCCGGCCTGTGGCTGCTCTGGCGTTTGCTTTTCGGCCGCTTGTTCCAGGTGAGCGCCGCCATCAAGGAGAAGTACCCTCTGCTGGAAGCGCACGTCAACCGCTACATTCCGTTCATCGGCAAGGCGGGCTACGCCGTCATCCTGGTGGTGACCGCCTTGAGCCTTCTCGACGCCTGGGGGGTGGACGTGTACGCGTTCCTGGCGTCCCACCCTTCCGTGGTCAGCGGCCTGGTGCACATTCCCTTGATCGTCTTCGCGGCCGTTCTCCTGACCCAGGCCGGCACGGTTCTCATTGCCAAGCTGGAGCAGCATGCAGCGGCGCGGATGCAGGTCGGGGAGGAAGCATCCAAGCTCGAGGCCGAGAAACGGGTGTCGACCCTGGGCGGGATCACGCGCAAGGCGAGCTTCGTCACGATCTGGGCGGCGGCCTCGATGATGATTCTGGCGGAGATGGGGTTCGACATCAAACCGATCCTGGCAGGCGCCGGGATCGTCGGAGTCGCGGTCGGGTTCGGCGCACAGAGCCTGGTCAAGGACGTCATCGGCGGCCTGTTCCTGCTGATGGAGAACCGCATCCGCGTGGGTGACGTGGCCTTGATCAACGGCACCGGCGGGCTTGTCGAGCAGGTCAATTTGCGCACCACCGTTCTCCGGGACCTCTCGGGCACGGTTCACATGTTTCCGAACGGCTCGATCCAGACGCTGTCCAACATGACGCACGAGTTCTCCTTTTACGTGTTCGATGTGGGGGTGGCGTACAAGGAGGACACGGACCGGGTCATCGAGATCTTGCGCGAGCTCGGGGAGGAAATGACGCAGGAGGAGGCCTATCGATCGTCCATCCTGGAGCCGCTGGAAATCCTCGGGGTCGACCGGTTCGACAACTCGGCCGTGGTGATCAAGGCGCGGATCAAGACGCTTCCGATCAAGCAGTGGCTCGTCGGCCGGGAGATGAACCGGAGGATCAAGAAGCGCTTCGACGAGCTGGGCATCGAGATCCCCTTCCCACACCAGTCGTTCTACTTCGGAGAGGCGAGCAAACCGATCACCGTGAAGATGGAAGGTTCCGTGGACCCTCGTCAGGAGATCCGGGAGATCGTGCGCGAGATGCTGGCGTCGGATTCCATGGCTCAATTGAGGAGCTCTCTGCCGGAACAAACGGATCGGCGAGGCCCGGATGTCCCGGATTGAAAGCCCCGCATGGGTTTCGACTCAGGGTCTGCGGCGTATTCCCGGCTTGCTCGCCTCCGGATTCTCCCGTATCATTCTATTATCCGCAGCCATTCGAAGCAGAAGCCGGCTCGGGTCGGAAACCTCCACCTACGGGTCAGACGGAAAGGGCCCGGGGGAGCTCTCCGAACGGACCCGACCTGCCCCGTACCGGTTCACTCTTCAGCTGACAACTGCCCGGGAGGCGGCCTGATGAACCCTGGCGATCCGCATGCCGGGAGACTGATCATCGTCTCGAACAGACTTCCGTTCACCGTGCGCCTGGAAAACGGTGAGCTGCGATTCGATGACAGCGCCGGAGGGCTGGTCACCGGCCTGAGCACTTTTCTGGATTCTTACAAGTACCACTTTCCCAGGCATGAGGAACATGTGTGGGTGGGATGGCCCGGCAATACCATACCGGAGGAATTCCGGGAGCGGGTGCGATCCTGGGCTCTGGAGGAGTGTCGCGCCTGTCCCGTCTTCCTTTCCGAAACCGACATGGAGGAGTTCTACTTCGGATTCTGCAACAAGACCGTGTGGCCGCTGTTCCACTATTTTCCATCGTACACGGTGTACGATGAGAGTTTCTGGCATACCTATCAGCGCGTCAACGAGCTTTTCTGCGACGCGCTGCTCGAGCTGGTTCGACCCGAGGACATGATCTGGGTGCACGATTATCACCTGATGCTTCTCCCACGACTGTTGCGAGAGAAGATCCCGAATGCCATCGTGGGCTTCTTCCTGCATATCCCGTTCCCATCCTTTGAAATGTTCCGCCTCCTCCCGCGGCGCTGGCGCCGCGGCCTCCTCGAGGGCCTGCTGGGAGCCGACCTGCTCGGATTTCACACCTATGAATACATGCAGCACTTTCTCCAATCCGTGTTGCGGATCCTGGGTTATGAGCACCACATGGGTCGCATCTCCCTGCCGAACCATGTGGTCAAGGTGGAAACCTATCCCATGGGCATCGACTTCAGGAGGTTCTTCGAAGCGAGCGGCGCCCCGGAAGCACAGCAGGAGCGAGCAGAGCTCCAGAAGAGGCTGTCCGGTTCTCGCACGATCCTTTCCGTGGATCGGCTCGACTACACCAAGGGCATTCCGAATCGCCTGGAAGGATTCGAGCTTCTGCTCCAGCGCTGTCCACAGTTTCGAGGCAAGCTGGTTCTGATCATGGTCGTGGTGCCTTCGCGCATCGGCGTCGTGCACTATGAAGCGATGAAGAAGCAGATCGAAGAGCTTGTCGGAAGAATCAACGGCAGGTACGGTTGCATCGCCTGGACACCGGTGATCTATCAATACCGCCATCTTTCCCTCTACCCGCTGTCCGCGCTGTACGGCCTCGCCGACATTGCCCTCGTGACGCCGCTGCGCGACGGCATGAACCTCATCGCAAAGGAATACATCGCGTCGCGCACGGACGGGAGCGGCACCCTGGTCCTCAGCGAGATGACCGGCGCGGCGAAAGAGCTGGGAGAGGCCATCATCATCAATCCCAATGATATCCGGGAGATTGCCGATGCGTTGCACGAGGCGCTGCAGATGCCGAGAACGGAGCAGGAGCGGCGCAACACGATCATGCAGGAGCGGCTGCGCCGCTATGACGTCACCCGCTGGGCCACGGATTTCGTGAGACAGCTCGTGCAGATGAGGGAGGTGCAGGAGCAATTCAATGCGAAGCTGCTGCCGCTGCCGACCCGGGAACGGATCGTCGATGAGTTCACCGGTGCGGCAAGACCGATCCTGTTCATCGACTATGACGGCACCCTGGTTCCGTTCGAGCGGCGTCCGGACATGGCGACTCCCAGCCAGGCGGTCGTGGAGATTCTCGAGGCGCTCGCGGCGATTCCGCGCAATACGGTCGTCCTCATCAGCGGCCGCGATCGGGGTTCCCTGGATCCATGGTTCGGAAAGCTCTCCATCGGCATCGTCGCCGAGCACGGCATGTGGATCCGCGAGCGGGATTGCGATTGGCGCATGCTCGGTCAGTACGGGACCGGCTGGAAGGCATCTGTCCTTCCCGTTCTCCTGCAGTATGCGGACCGTCTGCCCGGGGCATTCGTCGAGGAAAAGGAATACTCCCTCGCATGGCACTTCCGTGCGGCCGATCCGGATCAATCCCGGGCGGTGGCCGCGGAGCTCATGGACAACCTTGTGAACTTCACGGCCAACATCGACATCCAGGTATTGCAGGGAAACAGAGTCCTGGAGGTGCGGAACGCGGGAGTGAACAAAGGCAGGGCCGCCATGAGCTGGCTCTCCGGCGCGCGCTACGATTTCATTTTCGCGGCCGGCGATGACGCGACCGACGAGGACCTGTTTCGGAGCCTGCCGGCCGGGGCATTCTCGTTTCGCGTGGGGATCGCCAAGACGCGGGCGCGGTTCAACCTGCGGCATTCAGAAGACTTGCACGAGCTGCTGCGTCTGCTCGCCGGCGCCACCGAGGACCGTGCCGAATCGGGCGATTCCTTGCCGCCCCTCGGAGAACGCCGGGGTTGAGGTCCTCGCTGTTCCGGGCTGCCAGGAACGTGAAAACTGGCGGAGGGAGCAGGATTCGAACCCGCGGCCCTTTCGGGCTCCGGTTTTCAAGACCGGTGCCTTAAACCACTCGGCCATCCCTCCGCAGGCTCGTGGAGCAAGATAGCGGCGCCCTGCTGCCCCAATTCTGCGGGCGGACACTCCTCTTGTCAAAGCCCGTGCGCAGTCCGCCTCGAGCCGGCGGCCGGACCGGATGCGCTCTGAGAGGAAAAAATCCCCCGGGGGAAGGGCCGGACGTGCACCCGGTGCAAGACGGGAAGTCAACCGTTGGGTTGATTCTGCTTCTCCAGGACGTTCCGGATGTAGCCGTAGAGCTGACGGACCTGTTCGTCTGTCATCTCGACCGGGCCGAAGGCCGGCATGGGCGGGGCGGGCGCCCGGATCCAGGCCAGGAAGGTCTCGAAGTCGCGGTTCCTCCACGATCCGATGACGGGCTGGTTGGGCGCAAAAGTGTTCCGCCCTCCGGGGTGGCAGGCGCTGCAGTTCGACGCATAGAGCGTCTCGCCGGCCTGATACGCAACGGAGATCGGAGCGTGCCCGCCCTTCCCCCCGAACACAAGCTCTCCGCCGAAGTACCCGAGGCCGATGACGGCGCTGAAGGCGAGGAGGAAGAAGACAAGGGCGGCGAAGGTCTGCCGCTGGGCCTTGTACGAAATCAGGAATCCGAGGAACAGCAGGACCAACAGGAGGGAGGCCAGGACGATCTTGGCCTTGATGGGAAACACCCAGGCACCATGATAAAAGTGCTGCCAGTCCATGTATCCCAGGAGAACGGTCGGCAGGACGAAGAGAAGGGCCAGGCCGGCGCAATGGCGTGCCGAGATCGAGGCCCTGCTCCAGCGGAAGGCAAGGGCGGCCGCTCCGAGAAGGAAGGCGCCGATCGTGAGGCCGATCGGCGCGTGCGCCAGCGCCGCGTGCAGCGCATGCGTGTATCCCAACGCGTTGAGGAAACCGTAGAAGGTCTGAATCCAGCCCTGGGCCACTGTGTCCGCCTCCCCCTTGAACACCGGCCGGTCGCGCGGAAAGCCCAGGACCGCTCCGGAATGGACAACACGCTTTTCTAAAGATGCACCCGACGGCCCTGTAGATGCACCGAATCGGAAACCGGTTTACTCATGCACGGCGGACAGCGGCTCGTCGGGGCGAGGTCGGAAACGGTCCTTGAGATAGCGCTGCAGGGCTGGGTACTGGAAAGGAATGTGCCCGTGAAGGTCCATCTCGGCCAGAGCCCTCCACAGCGGCCAGCCCTGCACCTCGACCCGGTACAGCGCCGTCACCACGCCGGTCTTGTCCGCTCCCGAGTGGCAGTGAAGCAGGAGAGGGAAGTTCCGCTCGTCCGTCACGATCTGCCGGATCTGCTGCCACTGGCTCTCGGGAAGACCCTTCTTGGTGCTCACCACGATATGGTGGAGATTCAGTCCGTGTTTTTGTGCCAGGGCCTGCTCGTAAGGCCGGAGGGTCGGCTTCAGCACCACGATCGTCCTGAGCCGGTATTTCGCGATCCACTCTTCAAGCTGAGCGGCACCGGGCTGGCCGGAGCGATAGATCTTTCCGGGGACGACCGTGTCGAAGTTCTTCTGGACGAGATAGCTCCAGAGAAAGAGCACGGCGGCGGCCAAAACGAGGGCCAGCGCGGCTGCCGCTTTCAGAGCGGTGCGCCTGCGCGTGCGCCCAACGGTCTCATCCGGGTGGCGGGCCATTCGTGCCTTCGACCTCGCTCGCGGCAGGTTCTTTGTGGTTCAGGTAGTTGCTCAGGAGCACCATGGTGCGGTGGCCGACCCCTCGCTTCTCGATGAGCCGGCCCGCCTGCTCGAGCTGGCTCTGAAACCTGCGGTAGCTGGGCTCCTCCATGAGGAGAAGGACCCTGGGGTGCGCCCTCATGTGCTCGACGATCTCTTCAGGGGTTCGAAAGATCCGGATGGGCCCCTTGGAATAGTAGATGAACTGCGGCGGCACATGGATGTAGGAAATCACCTCCGCGCCTCTGGCGCGCTCTTCCACGAGACGCTCGCACATGTAGCGGGCGCTCTTGTGCGGGTTCACCACAGGGTCCACGACGTGGCTCTGAAAGGGCACGAGGGCGCACGGGAGAAGGACGAGCCCGAGCCAGCCGGTCCTCCACAGTCGTCTCCGGCAGATCCATGCGAAGCCAACGGCAGCCAGGAGGGACAACGACGAGAAGAAGGGCAGGGGCCCCGGGTCCGGCCTGTATGCGGCGGGCAGGATCCCGGGCAGAAGGAGGAGCCCCGGCGCAGCCAGCAGCAGGATCAGGGCGAAGAAGCCGAACAGCCAGCGGTAGGCGGCCTCGACTTTGCCGGGCAGGAGATCCGCCACCCGACTCAGTCCCGGCCAGGCTCCCGCTGCGTACACGGCTGCGGCAGGGAAGAGGGGCAGGAGGTAGTTGCCGCGCTTTTCCGTGGAGAACGAGAAGAACAGGAAGGCGGCGAAGAAAAAACCCATGAGATATCGCTCGGCGTCCGTCGGGCCGACGAAGGCGTGCCACTTGCTCCCCGAGCGTCTCTGGAAGAAGATCCAGGCTGCGGGCAGCCACAGGCTCCAGGGCAGGAAGATCGCCGGAAAATCATAGAGGTAGTATCCGAACCATTTGGGATGGCTGTAGCCGTGCACCGCCCTGCGGTAAGTCTGCTTCCACAGGATCTCCCAGCCTCCGTAAGCGCCATCGGTGCTGAGCACGGCCGGAACGTACCAGGCCGCCACCACGGCGGCCACCGCAGGCATCCCCCACTGGGGCTTGAGCCTGGCCAGCGACCGCCACTCCCTCCGAGCCGCGCAGGCGACCAGCGGACCGAGCCAGCAGAGGAGCACGGCGACCGGGCCCTTGGTCAGAGTGGCCGCGGCCATTGCCGCATAGAACAGGACCCGGTAGCGTGCGGCCGCCTGCCCCCGGAGCGTCTCGTAGCCGCCGATCAAGGAGAAGAATACGAAGGCCGCGAAGACCAGATCCATTTGCCCGAACCGGGCCACCCACAGGAACTGGGCCGAGGTGGAGAGCACGGCTGCGGCCATCCAGGCGCGGCCGGCACCCCCGAGGCGACGGGTTCCCCACAGGAAGAGCCCGAGGGCGATGGCGGTGGCGGCCAGCGCCGAAGGAAGCCTGGCCGCCAGCGGCGTCACGTCTCCGAAGAGCCTGCCAGCGGCGCCCTCGAGCCAGAAGTACATCATGGGCTTCTGGGTGTAGAGCTCCCCGTTGAGATACGGCACCAGCCAGTCCGATCGCTCGATCATCTCGCGCGCGACCTGCGCGTAGCGGGGCTCGTCCGGCGCCCAGAGGTCGCGGCTGCCGAGCCGGTAGAAGAAGAGCCAGCCGCACAGCAGGAGCAGCCCGAGGGCCAGCACCAGAGCGGAAATCGGAGGGCCCTGGAGGCGGTGCTCCAGCCTTTGCAGCAGGGTTCCGGGTCCGATGATGCGCATGGGGGTTCGCGTCTTCGATGCAAGCCGTTTGGCACGAGAGCGGCGGTTCCGGGATTGCGGCACCGCGCCCGCAGATTTTCGAGCGTTTCAAGCTATCACGGCGGATTTGCAGATTGCAACGGAAGCGGGCTCATTTGACTCTGCCCCGGCGAAGGATGAACATGGAAGACCCTGTGGGCTTCAAGGAACGGGAGGAGAAAGGAGGGGACCATGGATGTGACTTCCAGAAGAATCGCCACGGCACTGAAGACCGCCATTCAGCGGGAAGAGAGGACGGCCGCCGCTTACGGAGACCAGGCCCGGAAGACCAAGGACCCGGGAGCCGGGAAGGTCCTCGAGGCTCTGGTGAAACAGGAGTTGTCCCACGCCCGAAAGCTCAAGCTCATACTGAATCATGGCGTCGACAGCTCTGTGCTCGGCAAGCGCAGCAGGCTGCTCGCCGACAGCCTTCATGTCCTGAATGACGATATCCGGATGGTGGAGAAGAGCGGCGATGCCGCCAGGGTCCTCGCCCGGGCGATCAAGGCCGAGGAGAACTCCATGCGCCTTTACTCCTCCCTGGAGAAAATCTACCGGGGGCTCGAGGTGGCCGAGCTGTTCGGCAAGCTCGCCCAGGAGGAAGAGAGCCACAGGGCCCGTCTGGAGAAGGCTCTGGCGCGGCTGTGACTTCGACGGGAGCCCGGGCATGGGAATCTGCGGTTTTCGCGCAGACAGCTTCGATTTCGGACTGCTCGAAGGGGGCGAGCTCCGCCGGCTCGCCGATCTTCTGCAGGCGGTGGAGCAGGGCGCGACCGCCGAGGACCTGGTCCGCGAAGGCGACGGTGTCCTGGCATCCCTCGAGCAGGCCGGATTCGTGTCCTTGCGAGGGAAAGCGATCTCGCTGGAGGACAAGGGCAAGGCGCTCCTGGACGCGATGAGATCGCTCCGCCGCGTGCCTTCGTAAAGGCGTATGGCCATACGCCCCCAGCTGGAGCTTGTCCCACAAGCTCTGGTTCGGGAGCCTGTTCAAAAATGCCCAGATGCCAGGCGCGCGAAATCCCGAGGAATGAGGCGTACATTTCAGTACGCCGCAATGACGAGGGACGAGCGCAACGCCGCAGATGGGCGTTTTGGGACAGGCTCTAGCTAGCGGCCCCCATGATGGCCTGCTTCTCGAATCAGCAGGTCAGGTGCAGGGCTGCGGCCACACGGCCGCCTTGCCGCGCGAGCGCGTTGTAGCGCCGGCAAGCCTCCGCCGTGGGCATCGCTTCCCACTTCATCCTCATGCGGTCGAGCCATCGTCTGGTCTCTCCGGCCACCTCCATGACACCCTGAGCGCCCGTCCCGATGACGAGTCTGTCGCAGCCTGCCGGTTCGAGCCCGGACAGGTCATCGACCTGGAGAAGATGCCCTTCCTTTCTCCGCCAGTTCTCCTGCACGCGCTCCGGATAGAGGATCAGGTCCCGCGAGTACACCTTGCCGTCGACCTGTATCTTTCCGAACGAGTAGGACTGGATTTCCATGCTCTCCGTTCCCCGCTGCTCGTTCTTGACATCCTTACTTGTTGGATGAGCGGCAGCTTCGGCTCGTATCGGCGCAAGGTCGTCCCCGCAGCCGGCAGGCCGTGGGCACGAAGAGATGGAAACAGGGGACCGGCTCGGGAGAGCGGTTTCGCCTTACCGACAACCGGCAGCGGACACCCGGCGGCTCACGTGCGGGCGAGACGAGCGCAGCCGATCACCATTTTTCGGCGTCCGCCTCAGGGAACACGGATCGGCCGCTTGATGTATCCGTGCTCGTGAAACCAGCGCACCGACTTCCGGAGACATTCATCGACCGGAGTCACCGTGAGCCCCAGCTCCCGGACCGCCTTCGCGTTGGAGGCGTGGAGCCTGCATTTCATGAACCGGGCCGACGCCACGCTGAACATCGTGTACCGGCCCAGGAGCCTGGTCATGACGAGCTCCACGAGGAAGGAGACTGCCAGGGCGACCGCGTAGGGGATGGCGGCCTTGGGCATGGGCGCGCCGGTGAGCCTGGCAAGGGCAGCGAGGATCTCCGAGACCCTCATGTTCTGATTGCCCAGGATGTAGCGTTCCCCGGGCCTGCCTCGCTCCATGGCGAGCCGATGGCCCAGGGCCACGTCGTCCGCGTCGATCACGTTGATGTAGAGCTCCGGGTAGAGGGGCATCTTGCCGTTGAGGAAATCCACGACGAGCTTTCCGGTGGGCGTGGGTTTGAGGTCGCGGGCGCCCAGCGGCGCGGTCGGGTTGACCACCACGATCGGCAGGCCCCTGGCCAGGGCGCGGTAAGCCTCGAACTCGGCCATGTACTTGGTGGTAGCGTAGGGCAGGAAGAACTCGCCCAGATTCCACAGACTCTCCTCGTCGACCTCCGCGCCGCTCGCGGCCGAGCCCACCGCCGCAACTGTGGAGGTGTGGACCACGCGCCGCACGCCCGCGTCCAGACACGCCCGCAGCACGTTGCGGGTGCCGTCGACGTTCACGCGGTAGTAGGCCTCCGGCGGATCGTCCACGGTGTACAGGGCGGCCGCGTGGTAGACCCGGTCACAGCCCGCGACGGCCTTCCTCACCGAGTCGAGGTCCGTGACGTCGCCCCGGGCCTCCTCGACGGCGAGTCCTTGCAGGTTGAGGCGGTTGCTCCCGGGCCGTACGAGCGCCTTCACCTCTTCTCCGTTCTTCAAGAGCTCGCGCACGACTGCGGAGCCGATGAACCCGGTCGCGCCGGTAACGAGGGCTTTCATGTCCGCCTCCGGTCAGGTGAGAGGTGAAAACGGTCAAAGCAAGACTCAGATCTCCGCATCTCTGCCCTGTTGCTGTGCGAAACCGGTTGTCCGGCTCAGACCTCCATGCCGCTCTTCAGCAGGTCGTCGACGATCTGGGCCTGCAGCTCGCGGAAGGTCTCGGGGGGCACGGCCTGGTCCGGCCTGCGGACCATGCGGAGCGCATCGGCCGGGCACTGCAGCGTGCAGACCGCGCATCCGATGCACCGGGCCGGGTCGACCCGGGCCGCGTCTCCTTCGAGCTCCAGGGCCTCCATGTGACAGGCCTCCACGCAGGCGCCGCAGCCGGTGCAGGCATCGCGGTCGACGGCGAGGGTGAAGTTGGACGAGGTCGCCAGGGAAGGCATCCGGCTGTTCTTGACGCTCGTCAGGATCCCGCAGCAGCAGCCGCAGCAGGCGCAGATGAAATCGATGCGCTTGCGGGTGTTGTTCGAGGTGAGAACGAGACCGGCCTCGACCGCCCTGCGGACCGCGGCATGGGCCTCCTCCCGGCCGATCTTGCGGCCGAACCCCCGTTCGTACACGAACCGGGCGAAGGGGCCGAACTGCATGCAGACGTCTTTGGGCCCTGCGCACGCCTTGCCGAGGAGCTCCTTCTGGTGGCGGCAGTAGCAGGTGGAGAGGCTGATCTCCTCGGCCTGGTCGATGTAGTGAGAGACCTGCTCGTAGGTGTGGACCCCGATGGAGGCTTCGATCTGCTGCTCGATGGGGACGACCCGCGCGAACGGCGTGATCCTCGGCGGCGGCCCTTCGGTAAAAGGAGCGTGCAGAACTTCCTCGAACAGACGGGCGAGCTCCACGTCTCCTTGGCGCCGGTCCCCTTTCATGAACTGGAGTTCGAACACGC
The DNA here is from genome assembly GCA_040756235.1 of bacterium. Lineage (GTDB taxonomy): Bacteria > Desulfobacterota > DSWW01 > DSWW01 > DSWW01 > JBFLZG01. The sequence continues at coordinate 29,473 of JBFLZG010000154.1, forward strand.
CCGGGAAGAGCTGCAGCAGCTTGTACTGGCGGGTCGGCTCGGACTTGCAGTAGAGCAGCCCTTTGTTGGTCATGGTCTCGAGGCGCTCGGCAACGCACGAGACCTCCTCACCGAGCGCCCGGGCGACGCCGGCGGCGTCCTGGAAGATCCCCGGCGTCATGGCCAGGGCGGTGCGCGCCTCGTCCTCGACGTAAATCGCTCTGAGCACGTTGCGGAGCTTGTCGCCCTTGGGGCCGCTCATGCCGATCATGCGATAGAGGTCTCCAAGCCGGTCATAGAGGTCCTGATCTGCAGGCGCCATCATCGGTTCTCCTTCAAGAGTGGCGTGAAGTCGTGTTCGTGAGATCATGCCGCCGGCCGCATCCTCCGGATCGAACTCATCATGGGCTCCACCGGGCTGTAACCCGGCACCCCCTCGACCGCGTGCCGCGAGAGCCGGCACATCGCCCGGGGAAACCAGCGCAGCAGCTGTTTTTGAATCGAGTTCCGGAATCGGTTGCGTTCGTACATGCGGCGGCGGATCAGGGTCCGGACGTAGTTGCGGTTGATCCGCTGGAATTCGCGTTCCGCCCCCCGGGGGTCTCGGACGGCCGTTGCCGCGATCTTGCCGGAAAGCAGCGCTCCGTGGATCCCGAAGAGGAACATGGGGTCCATGGAGCCGGACAGGCTGCCGGCCAGGATCTTGTCTCCCATGAAGAGCCTGGGGTTGCGCGCGCTCTTGGTCGGCACGGCGCCGGTCAGAAACCTCCAGCTCTTGAGCTCCACGCCGAGCCGCTCGCGGATCTTGCCCACGCAGTCGTCGAGGTTTCCCTTGGACAGCGGCTTGCGCGAGAAGAGCAGGGCGTACCAGAGACGGTTCATCGCCGTGGCGTAGAAGTAGTCGTTCGTGTAGTCGTCCATGTAGCTCACCAGGAGCTGCTCGAACTCCGCCTTGAGGCTGCCGAACACTTCCTCGTTGCGCTCGGCGCACATCCAGAAGGAGTAGACCGTCTCGTAGGGGATCTCCATGGCGTCGAACATCTCGCGGTGGAGGCCGGTCGCGATGATGCTGTCCGGCGGCAGGTCGAAGGGGTCCCGGACCAGGGTATCGAAGACGAACCGGACCCCGTGGCGCAGGCACTCCTGGTACAGGTACATGTCGATCGCCGTGGGCCGGTCGCCGCGCTCCACGCAGTAGAGGGTGTCCGTCCGGCAGGAGAAGAGCGCGTCCTGGACGCCCATTTGAAACGAGCGGATCGGCTTGAAGCACGGCGCGAGGTCGATCCCGGTGTAGTGGCTCACGGCCTCCACGTGGATCGGCGTGCTGTGGCAGGAGGGGTGCACGTGCTTGAGGCCTCCGATGCCGGAGTGGCCCTCGAGCACCGTGACTTCGTCACCCTCACGGGCCAGGTGGATGGCGGCGACCATTCCGGAAAGTCCTGCTCCGACGATCTGCACTTTTGGCATGGCTGCCTCCCGCGTCCATACGGGTCCGCTTTTTCCGATGACAAGCATCATAGCCGTCCGGCCGACCGGGATCAAAAAGCCTCTGCGGGTTTCAGGATCGACGGGAGTTGACAAGATCGCCGGTCCGCCCCTAAAATGTTTTGAAACTCAAAATAAGCGAGCGCAGCCGTGGACGAATCCAAGATCGAGCAATTCAACGAGCTGCTCGTTTCCATATCGACGAACATGATGCTCCATGAGATGGGCAGCGCGAAGAAGGAATTCCTTCTCAAGAACCTTTCGTTCCAGGAGCTTCATACGATCGAGCTCATCGGCAAGCTCGAGCATCCGACCATGGGCCAGTTGGCCAGAGCGGCCAAGGTCACCCAGGGGACCATCTCGATCATGGTCAAGAAACTGGTGGAGAAGGGCCTGGTGGAGAGGACCGGAAGCCCCGAGGATCTTCGCGTGGTGAAGGCGCGCCTGACCGAGAAGGGATGCGAAGCCTACCGTCAGCACCAGGAGATGCATCGGAAGGCCACGCGCGAATGGCTTTCTCTCGTGAGCGAGGACGAGAGCGAGATCATCCTAACGGTGCTCAAGAAGATCAACCGCTTCCTGTCCAGGTGATTTTTTTTGCAGATATATATTGAACATCAAAGTAGTCCGTCGGGAATTTCTTCCGCAGCGGGGAACGCGCATGGATGAACGAGCGGGCAGGATCGTCTATGTCTCCGGTTGTCTGCTGAATCAGAACCTCCGCTTTCCGGGCATCGCGCTCAGAAAGGGGGCCTTCACGGAAGTCGTGGACCTGCTGTTGAGAAATGAGGTCGGGATCGCAGCGCTGCCCTGTCTGGAAAGGGACGGCTGGGGCGGCGTGACCAGGAAGACCTTTTTCCGGTTCCAGCCCCGCATCATCGCCAGCGTCGATGCGCGCTGGTTTCCGTGCGTCCGGCTCTGCATTCGAGCGTGGCTGTGGCATTTCGCAAGGCTCTGCAGAGCCAGGAGCAAAGCCGTTGCGGCGGAGATGGAAGATTTCGTCCGCGCAGGGGGCTCGGTCCTGGGGGTGGTCGCGATGGATGACAGCCCCACCTGCGGTGTCACGAAGACGATCGATCTGCTCGAGGCCGCCCGCATCCTCAAGCGGCTCGGCTGGAGCGGTGCCGATCTCGATCACCCCGACCTGGAGAAAATGAAAAGGACGCTCCCAGCTCTCTGCAGCAAGGGACAGGGGATCTTCATGAGGGAGGTCTGGAAGGAGATGCGCCGTAAGGGACTGGCGATCCCGATTGTCGGGTTCGACCCATGGGGCGACTCCTCCCTGGAAGTCAGGCGGATCGCTCAGGCGCTGGGCCTCCGTGCCTGACCTGCACGACCACTCGGGGCTGAGAGGAGGGACACAAATGCCGGATCTGTCGGTTCCGTTTGCAGGACTTCGTTTGCGCAATCCCCTGATCGCATCGGCAGGGCCCATCACGGCGCGCGTGGAGATGGTCGGGAGGCTTGCGGACTCGGGCATCGGAGCGATCGTGACCAAGACGGGGTTCACGCGCAAGGAGTACGAGAAATGGGTGGGCAGGAGGGACATCTTCCCTTACAAGCCCGTCTACAAGTACCAGGCCCTGCAGAACGGAAAGCTCCTTTGCCTCCCCACGCTGGCCGACGTTCCGGTCGCCGCAATGGCGGGACGCATAGAACGGATGAAGCGCTTCGGTGTTCCGATCATCGGGAGCATCATGGGCCTGGGCGTCCGGGGCTACCAGGAGAGCGCCAGGATTCTCGAGAGCGCCGGAGCAGACGCCATCGAGCTGGACCTCTGCTGCACCATCCCGGAATTCACCTTCCGCTACAAGTACGCGGGTCAGAACGCGACGCTTTCCCCCCGACGGTATGCGCGGCTCGTCAAAGCGGTCCGCGACACCGTATCCGTGCCGGTCGGAGCGAAATCCACGGTCTCGTATTACGTATACGCAAGACTGCTCGAAGGGCTCGTCCGCACCCGGATCCGCAATCGCATGCCGGATTTTGTGACCCTCGTGGGCCAACTGGATGAGAACCCCGGAGTAGACCTGGCCACCCTCAAGCCCCTGGTCCGGCACATCCCCACCTTCGGCTGGCAGGGGAGCCTGGCCAAATTGACCTATTCGGCTCTCGCGACCTTCAGCAGCTGCCTGGGAACGGATCGTCCTTTTCTCTCGGCGTCCGGCGGAATCCGGGATTGCGAGGGTGTAGTGAATTCGATGGCTCTGGGCGCCACGACCGTGCAGTTGCAGACGGCCATTCTGGACAGGGGGGCAGCGGTGGTCACGGAGATCCTCGATGACCTGGAGCGCTATCTGGGTGAGCATGCCATCCCCCGCGCGGCCGAGATCATCGGTGTCGCCAGCCGGGATTACATCCCGTCTCTCGCCCTGGGGGAATTCATGCTCGCCCGGGACCGGCTCCACGGGAAGCTCTGCGCCGCCGTGGACCGGGATCTCTGTACCGGATGCGGCCTCTGCGCGGAGCTCTGCACCGAAGGGGCGATCCGCATCGAAGACGATCGGCCCGTCGTGGACAGAGAACGATGCAGAGGGTGCAATCTGTGCGTCTTGAAGTGCCCGCAGGAAGCCATGGAGCTGGATCCGTTCGACTCCCTGGAGAGGCTCATGGCCGAATACAAAGAATCCCCGGCGGCCCGGTCCTTCAAAGCGTTCATGCAGAAGGAGAGGATCGGATTCACGGACCTGCTGGGGCTGCCCCGGAAATTGAAGAGTTGGGGATTCCTCTGAGCGTGCTCGGGAGCAACCGAGCAGGCAGCGCGATTTTTCACGAACCAGGAGGCCCGAAATGAAGGTCGTCGACGTACATGTCCATCTGTTTCCTGAGGACGTCGTGGACGCATACATGGAGAACTACAGCGCCCACAGCTCTCTCCCCGCCGCCTGCAGGCCGACGCTGCAACAGCTCTTCAGAGAGTATGAAGGGATCGACGTGCTGAAGTACGTGATCCTCCAGGAATGGGAGAGCACGAAGCCGTTCGAGTCGAAGAACATCAGGCTCGCCGCCGAGTCAGACCGCTTCTACAACAGGTGCTACTTTTACTACATCAACAAATGGCTCGCCAAAATACAGAGCGAGAACAGCAAGCTCCTCTGTTTCGGCGGCATTCACCCGGACGACAGCGATTGCGTCGCTGAGCTCGATCGGCTGGTGCAGGAGTACAAGCTCGGCGGATTGAAGCTCGTGCCTTGCATGCAGCATTTTTTCCTGACCGACCGGCGCCTGTTCCCCGCGTACGAGAAGGCGGAAGCGGCCGGGATGCCGGTGCTGGTCCACACCGGCGCGGATCCGGTCCCCGGGTGCGAGCTGTTCGGGCACCCGCGGGACGTCGATGTGATCGCTTCCGCGTTCCCGCGCCTGGTGATCATCATGGCCCATATGGGCGTGCCCTTCTTCCATGAGACCAAAGAGGTTCTTGCCAAGCACGAGAACGTCTTCACGGACCTGTCCGGCGCTGTCGTATACGACGAAGTCCGCGCCTTTGCGGCACGTCACCGCATCGACCCATCTTTTCTCTCTCAGCTCACCCGGGAATCCTGGAGCTCGACTCTCTCGACCCTCATGAAAGACATGGGCCTTGAAAGGGTCCTGTTCGGCAGCGACTTTCCGTTCATCAGGCCGGCCGTGGCCCTGGAGGCATTCCTGCAGCTGGACCTGCCGGATGAGGGGAAGGAAAGGATCCTCTGGAAGAACGCGCGGGAGATTCTCAAGATATGAAAGGACAGCAGGAGACCGGAGGAAGACCGTGACCGTACGCGTCCCGGGTGTGCGGGTGGGCGAAAGAGGCGCAAGGCGCGGGATCCCCCGCAACGTCGTGCTGCTCGGGACCGTGAGCGTGCTGACCGATGCGGCCCGCGAGATGATCTGCCCCCGATTCCGTTCTTCCTCTCGCTCCTGGGTTCGGGGGCGGTCGCTCTCGGCGTGCTGGAAGGGTGGCCGAGACGACCTCGAGCGTGCTCAAGCTGGCCTCGGGAGTGCTCGCCGACCGGATGCGGAGAAACAAGCCTGTTCAGCAGTCGTTCAGAGAGCAGTAGAGCCGTTGCACCTGTTCCTGGATGCGCGCGATGCGTTCTTTGATCAGGCAGGCAAGCTGGAGCTGGGGGCTGGAGCGGGCGGGATCGGTCTCCAGCAGAAGGAAGTCCGCCGCTATGTTCACCTGGGCGAAGGAGTCCCGGAGTTCCTCGATGAGCCCCGCGGCGGAATCAGACTCTCGCGAGTGCGTTTCCTGTGTGAACGGGGTAAAGCCCATCTCGTGCGTGCGCGTTGCCATGGCGAGTCTGAACCTCCGGGACAAGTCCGTTCTTGAAGAGAACCGGGGGGTGAGCAATTTTGTACTGGGAGCAAGGCCTGTGCCAGGAACGAAACTCCGGGCAAGGCGCGCCGGCCGAGAAGGTAAGTTGTCGAGCTAAAAAGGAAAGGAGGCGCTGCTGCAAGCGCCCCTGGAAAAAAGAGGCGGTCGACGGGGCCGGTGACGAGTGACGGGGACTGTCACAAATTTGACGTAATGACGGAAAGCGTCACTTGCCGCGCCCTGTGCCGCGGACGGGGCGGCGCGGGCGGCGGGCGTGGTTGTCGGAGAGGATGAAGACGATATTGGGCGGCTGCGGGCCGGCGCGAGCGGGCAGCAGAGCACCGGAGCCGAGTAGGAAGCCAGCAGCCAGGCCGGTCCGGATCACGGCCCTTCTTGAAACCTGCAAGCACGGCATGGCCCGGATTCACCTCAGGGGAAATGGGTCCTCGGGTCCTCGCGGCGCACCATACGAATGTGTGATAGATCGCGTCAACGGTTCGAGCACGGCCGCCTGCCGCTCGCGTTTCGCGGATCTCTACTTCCCCTTGTACTGGGGTTTTCTCTTCTGCTTGAATGCCCGGGGGCCTTCCTGGGCGTCTTCGGTCATGAACACGGGCATCCCGATTTCCAGCTCCTTGGCGAGCCCTTCCCGCAGGGTCAGGCCGATCGACTGGAGCACGGCTTTCTTCAAGGCGACGACCGCGAGAGGGCCGTTCTCCGCGATGATCCGCGCAAATCTCTCGGCCTCCTCCATGACCTTTTCTCTCGGCACCACGCGGTTGACAAATCCCAGACGATAGGCCTCGTCGGCGTCCATCAGCTCCCCACTGAGCAGGATCTCCATGGTCCGGGCATAGGGGAGCTGTCGCGGCAGCTTGACGGTCGAGCCGGTCATCGGGAAGATCGCCCACTTGACCTCCTGGAGGCCGAACTTCGCGCCCTCGGCCGCGATGCGGATATCCGTGGAATAGAGAAGCTCCATCCCTCCGGCAATGGCGTGCCCGTTGATGGCGGCGATGACCGGCTTGTAGAGCTCGAAATCGCGCAGCAGCGCCTTGCTGGCGATGGTCGCGTCCGCCGCGACGGCCTTGTCGGCTTCGGTCTCCGGCTTCTTGGCACCGGTGAACAGGGGAATCAGCTTGCCCAGATCCGCCCCGGCGCAGAAGGCCTTGTCCCCGGCCCCGGTGATGATGGCGCAGCGCATCGCGGCGTCATCCCGATAGTCCTGCCACGCCGCGATCAGCTCGAGAATGGTCTCCGGGTCGAGCGAGTTCCGAGCCTCGGGCCGGTTGAGGGTCAGATAGGCGATCCCATCCTTCTTTTCGTAGATCAGGGCCATCTCATTCCTCCTTGCGCGTCGCTGTTACGGGAGTCTCCTCGGAAGGGGGAGAACGCTTCGGGATGGTGCCGGAAGATCGCGAGCTCGAGACAAAGGCCTTTCCGACAATACTCTCCTCCGGCCCTTGGCTCAAGGGCATCCCCTTTCCCCCAGCCCGAAGACGTAAGGGCATGCGTCGGAGGAGGGATCCTCCATGAATCGAATCGTCAGGTCCCCCTCATCGTCCCCGGGCTCTTCCGAGTAGGCGAACAGAGCGGGGTCGCACAGGCCGTCCTGGTCCGAATCCGGGACCCCCTTCACGGACCCGTCCTGACAGGTCCCGTGCACGGCAGGGAGGTTGTCCACCAGGTCCGGGACTCCGTCCGCGTCCCAGTCGTAGCGGTCCGTGATGCCCCGGGCAAAGCGGAACCGAGCCGCATCTGGCAGGCCGTCCAGATCGGCGTCATAGGTGGCAGGATTTGAAAAATCGACCCCGCCCGGTATGTCACACCCGAACCGCGAGAAGTAGAACCACTCCTTCTCCTGGACGTACTCGATCTGCTGCGGTCTCTTGTACAGGTAGAAGGGCCTGGCGAACGCCCCTTGCGACGACTCGTAGCGGATGAGCAGCCTCGTGATCGCCGGCAAGGACTTCGCATCCAGCGCCAGCTGGTTACCGTCGACCCGTCTCGTGTCCGCCTTCCGAAATCGGACGAGCCCGTCGATGCTCGTGGCGCCGCAGATCTCGACTCCTCTGACCATGGTTCCCGGCTCGATCCGGACCGTGACCCGGTCCTGGTCCACGATCGCTCTTGATTTCCCCGGCTCGAGGTTGGTGTGCACCTGGATGGCCTCCCCGGCGCAGAGATCGAGAAGGTCCGGGATGCCGTCCCGATCGGTGTCGGGCTGGCCGGACGATCCGTACGGTGTGAACGGGTAGTCGTCCTCGCCGTCCCCGATGCCGTCCTGATCGGAATCGAGGCAGCTCACGTCGTAACTGTTCTGGCAGACGTAGCCTCCCGCGCCCGCACAGACGAACCCGTCGTGGTCCGGGCACCGCTGCTCGATGGCGCTTCTCGGCAGGAGCCCGAGCACCCTCATGATATGGGGATCGAAAATCATTCGATGTCGATCTCCGAAGTTCGTGAACGGAACGACTTCCGTGTTCGGAAGGCCGATGTTCCATTCGAGGAGGCGCGTCGGCCGGTTCTCCCGCGAGACGTGATGATATCCGAAGCCGTGAAGGATCTTGTGAATCGTCAGAGCTACGGCCGGCCCGTCCTCCTCCTGATTGGAAGGGTTCAGGAAGGTCTCGAGACACAAGTACTTCCTGTCGTGATGACTGTACCCGATGCTGGGGCCGTCCGTGCACCAGGGGGCGTAATCCTGCGACGGCGGCGTGAAGATCAGGATATCGTAGGAGAGGCCCTTTCCTGCATAGTACTCTTCAAGGTCCGTGATCCAGCCGTAGACGGACCTCGTGGAGTAGTCCAGACGGTCGTCGCCCAGCTCGCTCACGTGGACGAGGCTCAGGACGGGCGAGATCCGGATCCTGCCCAGGGACTCGCTTTCCAGGACGGATTCGAGCAACCGCAGCCGCCTCACGAATGACTCTCGGGCCGGCACGGTTGTGGGCCCGTCTTCGTAAAGCACGGCGTGAAGAACGGTGAAATCGTAAGACCGGGCGGAACCTTCCGGAAGAGCCGAACGTATGGAGGGCAGGCCTTGCCCCGGGGCGGGCGCCTTGGGCCTGCGCGAGACCACAGCGACTGTCGCCAGCGCGCCTGTCAGCAGCAGGAGGCACACAAGGTAGACTCCTCGTCGAACCGCATGTCTCTGCATCACAGACTCCGACCGGATTTGTTGTCTTGTTGTAAGGAGGGCCGTTCTCAGGCAGGGGTGGAGCATGATCCCTGGGGGCCGGCCAAGAATTCGGCTCCTGGTTCTCTTTTCGGAAGGAAAGGAGGCTCGACTTTACAGAGCTGCTGGGTCGGGGAAGGGCGGCGCAAGCGTCGCCCCGACAAGTCGTCATTCCGGCGCAGGCCGGAATCCGGTCCCTGCTCCAAAATAGTACCGCTGGATTCGGTGCACCCTTCCGGATCCCGGCTCTCACGCGCTTCGCAGGTGGGCCGGGATGACGAACACCGGGCGGTCATTCGCCCGGCGCCATGTCCGGCAGCATGGAGCCGTGCTCCATGAAGTTGCGATGCAGCTCGAAGCACTTGGTGAGGTCGTGGCGGTAGTGGCCCATGGGGCAGTCCTCAAGGTAGTTGCGGAGGTAGTCGCGGTAGGCGGGATGGGCGCAGCAGTCGACGATCGCCATGGCCCTTTCGATGGGCCCCAGTCCCCTAAGGTCGGCCAACCCCTGTTCCGTCGCGACGACCTGCACGGAGTGCTCGTTGTTGTCGACGTGAGAGCACATCGGTACGATCGTGGAGATCCTGCCCTCGCGGGCCGTCGAAGGGCACACGACGATCGAGAGGTAGCTGTTGCGGTTGAAATCGCCGCTCCCGCCCGTCCCGTTTATGATCTTCGTGCCGAAAACGTGTGTGGAGTTCATGTTCCCGTAGATGTCGACTTCCACGGCCGTGTTCATGGCGATGACCCCCAGCCGGCGGATGATGCCGGGGTTGTTCGACAGCTCCTGGGGCCTGAGCACGATGCGGGGCGCAAAGAAGTCCATGTTGTCGTACATGTGCTCGAGCTGGCCCGACGTGACCGTCAGGCTGGTCGCGCTCGCCCCCGTGAGCTTGCCCTTCTCCATCAGCCCCACAAGCGAGTCCTGAAAGACCTCGGAATACATCTCGAAGGGCGGGATGTCCGGGTCCTCGCCCAGCCTCGCCGTGACGGCGTTGGCCACGTTGCCGACGCCGGCCTGAACGGGCAGGAACTCCCCGGGGATCCGGCCCGACCTCATCTCCTTGAGCAGAAAGCGGACCACGTGCGCGGCGATCCGGCTCGAAGTCTGATCGGGCGGGGAAAAGCCCTGGACGTGGTCCGGCTCCTCGTGCTCCACGATCCCCGCGACCTTGGCCGGATCCACGGTCGCGTAGGGCCAGCCGATCCGCGTCAGGGGCTCGTGGATCGGAATCGGATTGCGGTTGGGAGGCGGCGGCAGGATCAGGATGTCCGCCATCTCCCGGGTGCGCATGGAGTGATACCGGTTGATCTCGATGATCACCTTGTCCGCGTGGCGCAGGAAGGTGGGGCTGGCGCCGATGGAGGTGGTCAGGTAGACGCGGCCGTCCGGAGTGATCTCGGTTGCCTCGATCACCGCGAAGTGGATGGGGCCCAGAAACCCGAAGGACACGTACTGGGGCACGTGCGAGAGATGCATGTCCAGGAATTCCACTTCCTGGTTGTTGATCTGCGCGCGCAAGGCCGGCGAAGACTGGTACGGGGTGCGCCAGGAGATCGCTTTTTCCCTGGCCAGCAGCTCGTCGATCGTATCCCCCGTGGACGCTCCCGTGAGCACGCGCAGCTGGTAGGGGTCGCCCTGTGCGTGAATCCGGTTTGCCCGGGCGGCCAGCGCCCTGGGCACGGCCTTGGCCGCTCCTGCCGGCGTGAACCCGCTGAAGGCCACGGTCGCCCCGTCCGGGATCATCTCGGCGGCCTCTTCCGCTGTGAGTTTCCGGTATCCGTTTCGAATGGGCATCTCTCGTCTCCTGCGCAGACCTGTCCTCCCCCTCCCTTCTTCTTGGATGACTTGCCGCAAGGGGAGGTTGGTGCGGGGGTGCGTCGGAGGGCCTTGCGAATGAGCACGGCCTCCGGCCGGATTTGCCGCCCGCACTTGTTGTCCGGGCGCGCGCTGGTGACGAACAGGTCCGAGGGAGCAGAACCGGCGCGCTGGCGCCGGTGCAGAAGGAAGGCGCGGGCGCGGGCCCGCTTCTCCTGAAAGCGGATGGAGCCGGACGCGGAAGTCCCCCCGAGAGACTCTGACGCGTATGCTTTCCGCCGTCCCGACTCTAACTAGAGCCTGTCCCAAAACGCCCATCTGCGGCGTTGCGCTCATCCCTCGTCATTGCGGCGTACCGAAATGTACGCCTCATTCCTCGGGATTTCGCGCGCCTTGCATCTAGGCATTTTTGAACAGGCTCTCAAGATAGTCCTTGTGGGACAAGCTCTAACTAACGCGCAAGGATCGGAACAGGCTCTTGCGAGCCGACGCCTACCACAGAGGCAGGCCGGTGTCGGGATCCCGCAGGGGTACAAGAACATTCGAAAGGGTGACCGACATGGCGATATTCCGCTCGATGTCGCCGAAGTCCACCGTGAACCCGCTCACCTCGATCCAGTCGCCGACCGCCGGCCTTTCCACGCCCAGATCGTCCCAGTAGCTTCTTGGCCCGATGCCGTAAACCGTGACGTTGCCGGCGTCCGTGGCGATGACCAGGCCGCCGCCTGCGGAGCCGGTGCTCGCGACCAGTCCCGCGTAAGTGAAGGGTTGACCGCCGAGCACATCGTGCAGAGGCCCCGAGCCGTCCCCCGCACCGTAACCATTTGCCGCCAGGCTCGCCCCTGCGGCCAGCAGGACGCCGGCGATGATGACACAGCCCACCGCGATGAAGTCTTTCCGAGGCATTCTCTTCTCCTTTCTTGGGTCTTCGGTCAAAACCGGCTGCCGGCCCTTGCGCGTGCAGCCAGAGCCCTCGGGGGGACTCCCGGACCGCCTGCACGTACATGCGGCTGCCCGGCCCCACCCCTCGGATCAATTCCTGTGCCAAGGGTCAAAGCCTTGCGGCCGTGCGGTTTCCCAGGCGGGCGGGTGGCGGCGGAGTGTAAATCCTGCAGGAGGCCGGTGCAGAATCTGCGCCCTTTCGTCATGATCCGCAGGACACGGCAGGATTCGCGCTGGAGGGCGGCTCCTCGGGCCCCGGACGCCATGCGGATTCCCGCGGCGCCCTCGCGTCTTCACAGGGCGTGCGGGAGGACGGCCGGGGGCCGGGCTTCAGCTCTTCCCCTCCTTGGATATCCTGCAGAGGAAGCACTTCCAGGGCTCGGAGCCCCAGATGGGGTCGGCCGGCGCGGGGTCGAGCAGGAGACTGGCGCTCGACTCCTTCCAGCCATATTCCGGAGGCTCCCGCTCGGGGAACCACCAGGCGTGCTGGATGGAGACCACCCGCGGATCGATGCCGGCGGTGAGTCGTGCGCGCTGGCGGATGGCGCCGCGCGGAGAGGCGATCCGCACCCAGTCGCCGTCACGGACGCCGAGCCGGGCGGCCGTGTCCGGGTGGATCTCGACGAGCGGATCGGGGTTTCGCCGCCGCTGCGAGGCGAGCTGTCGGTGCTCGGAGTGGAAAAAGGGCTCGATCTTGGCGCCGGCCAGGGCGATGAGGGGATACCGTTCGTAGAGCTCCGGCGTGCTCGAAGGGCTCTCGGGCGGCTCGCGGTAATCCGGCAGCGGGTCGCAGCCCAAGGCCTCCAGAGCGCTCGATGCGATCTCGAGCTTGCCGGACGGCGTGGGAAACCCTTCGGTCTCGTGCTTCCGATACCGCATCTCGCCCGGCAGCAGGCCCGCTCTTGCGAACGCACCGAAGTCCATGCCGGCGCCGCTCAGGACGAAATCGCACCACTCCCGCACGTTCTTCCACGGGAAGCAGTCCTCCAGCCCCAGGCGGCGGGCGAGCTCCAGGAAGATCTCCTTGTCGTCCCGGCACTCGCCGATCCGGGCGACTTTGCGCCGGGCGGCGACGCACCAGATGAAGTGCAGGTCGGCGACGTCGTCCTGCTCGAGCCAGGATGCGGCCGGCAGCACGATGTCCGCGAGCTGCGCGGTCGGCGTCATGAAGAGGTCGACGGCGGCGGAGAAGTCGATCTTCCGCAGGGCCGCTTCTCCCTTGAGCGGATCGCTCGCCGTGAGCAGCGGATTCGTGCCCACCAGGAGGAGCGCTTTCATCGGATAGGGCCTGCCGGTGAGGACCGCGTCGTAGAACACCGAGTGCCGCACGCCGGGGTTCAGGGGAATGGACTCGCCGGCGCCGAGCTTCCTCGCTGCGACTTGCGGCGCGAGCCGCTCGGGCAGGATGTTCTCGATCGCCGCAAAAGGCGAGGTCTGATAGACGCCGCCCGGGGGCACCCAGAACACGTCGCCGCCCGGCACGTCGATGTTGCCGGTCAGAGCGCGCAGGATCATGAGGGCCCTGGCGGTCTGGAAGCAGTTGGGCCCCTGGTCGATGCCGTTGCCCCAGAGGAGGCAGGCGGGCCTGGAGGCGGCGTAGAGGCGCGCGATCGCGCGGATCGTCTCTTCGGGGACCCAGGTGATCGCGGCCGCCCGCTCGGGAGGATACTCCTTGATTCTCTCGACGAGCCGATCGAACCCGGTGGTGTGCTTTTCCACGAACTCCCGGTCATGGAGCCGCTCCTCGACGAGGACGTGGAGCACGGCCAGCGCGAGGGCCGCGTCGGTGCCGGGCCGGACCTGTGCCCAGAGGTCGGCCCTGGAAGCCAGCCGCGTCTTGCGCGGGTCGACGACCACGAGCCTGGCTCCCTCCCGCAGGGCCAGGGTGACCTGATGGCCGCACAGGCCGTCGGCCGCACCGGTCTCCGGGATGTTGCAGCCCCAGACGAGGACGCACTTTGGGCGGTCGCCGCCGAAGCCGTAGAAGTCGCAGACCGGAAGCGGCATTCTGCCGCAGGTCAGGGCCGAGGCCAGGATCCGGGGCAGGTAGCAGACGTGGCTGTAGCTCACGACGTTGGGAGTGCCGAACGCGTTGGCGAAGCGGGCGGCGTAGAACATGTAGGGCCGGCCCGTCCCGAGCGCGATCGCCACCGACTCGGGCCCATGCGCTCGCCGAGCCTCCATGAGCCTGCCGGCCACCGTGTCCAGCGCTTCTTCCCAGCCGATGCGCTCCCAGCGGTTCTCGCCCCTGGCGCCCGCCCGCTTCAGCGGGTAGCGCAGCCGGTCCGGATGATAGAGAAGCTCCACCGAGGCCCGCCCCTTCGAGCAGATATAGCCCCGGCTCATGGGGTGGTCCGGGTCGCCGTTCACCTTCACCACCTTGCCGTCCTCGAGGCGTACCTTCACGCCGCAGACGCCGTGGCACATGCGGCAGACCGACTTGACGACCGATCGCGCCTTCCCGGAATCTACAGCATGACTGTGCTTCCCGCGGCTCATCGCATTCCCTCTACCTGATCTCTTTCTTCCCCGTCCACTGCCGGCAGAGTCTTACGGCCTCGACCGCATCCTTGCCATAGGCGTCGGCGCCCACATAGTCGCGCACCCTCTCGTCCATCTGGCCGCCGCCGATCATGATCTTCGCCCGCTCTGCGAACCCCGCCCGGGCGAGGGCCTCGACGGTGCTTTTCATGGCGTCGAAGGCGAGGGTCAGGAAGCCGCTCAAGCCGATCACATCCGGCGCGAGCTCCCGGGCGGCCTCCACGAAGTTGCGTGCCGGGACGTTGATGCCGAGGTCCCGGACTTCGAACCCGCTCGTATCGAGCATCTGGACGACGATGTCTTTACCGAGGTCATGGATGTCCCCCTCGACCGTCCCGATGAGGACCCTGCCGAGGCTGCTTGCCTCGAGCCGCCTGCCTTCGAGGAGAGGCTTGATCTTCTCCGAGGCGGTTTTCAACATTTCGCCGGAGAGGATCAGCTCCGGCAGAAAATAGCGGCCCTGCTCGTACTGTCTTCCGATCTCGGCCAACGCTTCGCGGTAGGCTTCGAGGATCTCCAGCGGATCGACCCCCTGCTCGAGCATCCTGTCGGTTGCGAGCAGGGCTTCCCGTTCCCGCATCGTCACGATCGCTTCGATCAAAGCCTGTCGCGCATCCATGTCTCGTGGTCCTCGCAAGTGATCGGTTCCCAACCCCGGATTTGGCGAGCGAGCGGCCGGGAATCGGTAGATCTTGTGCAGAGGGTGCACGCCCTCGAGCCGGGCGCAGGATTCGGACCCCAGTATCTTCCCCGAGTGCCGCTCCGTCAATTGTACGGCCAAGCGCCGCGCAGGCCGCGGGCTGAGCCGGCCGTAAGGTCCGGACAGGGAGCTCAGGGCGGAAAGGGTGCGAAGCGGATACAACCGTGATAAGATGCCCGCGCCCTCCAACTGCCGGACACGGGTTCTTCATCATGACGCGAGCCCCTCAGCCCTTTGTTCACACCGAGACATCGATCGCGAAGCCGGAGCCGGCCGCCGTGCGCCTCACCGAGCTCGATTGGCTGCGGATCCTGGCCGTGCTGATGCTGATCTACTACCACACGGCTGCCATGTTCGTGCACTGGGACTCGGTCATCAACAACAGCCAGGGGAGCGTCTGGGCCGATCTGTTCATTCTTTTCATGGACCCGTGGTACATGTCTCTTTTTTTCGTCATCGCGGGCGCTGCCGCGCGCTTCTCGCTGGCTTCCCGGTCGGCCCTGCAGTACGCGGGGGAGAGGACGAGGCGGCTGCTGGTGCCGCTCGTCTTCGGCATGCTGGTCATCGTCCCCCCTCAGGTCTTCTGCCAGCGCCTCCAGGATCCCGTGCACTACGATAGCTTGCCGCAATTCTACCTGCATTTGTTCGACGGCATCTATCCGGCCGGAGACCTGAGCTGGCACCACCTCTGGTTCGTCGCCTATCTGTTCGTCTTTGCGCTCGCCCTGCTTCCGTTCTTCGTGTGGCTCGGGAGGGGGCGCGGCCGCGCACACCTGTCGAGGGCGGCTTGGGTGTGCGAGCGCCCCGGCGGCATCTTCCTGCCTGCCTTGGTGCTGGCCGCAACGGATACGGTCCTGCGGGGCCGGTTCCCCGGCCCGCCGGACTTCGTGCACGACTGGGCGAGCGTCTTGTTCTTTGCGATCTATTTTGCCGGCGGCTACGTCCTCTACTCAGAGGATCGGCTGGTCGGGGTCGTGGAGCGCAGTCTGAAGCCGGCCCTCTGCCTGGCGCTGCTTTCCACGGCGTCGGGGGTTGCGCTGTTCCTGTCGGGGAAGATCCCGGGCTACGGCAGCCCGGGGGCCGTCGGCTCGGCTGGATGGGCCCTGCTCATGATGCTGCGATCGCTGAACTCGTGGAGCTGGGTGCTCGTCTGGCTGGGGTTGGCCCGCCGGCGCTTGCGGACGCGAAACCGATTCCTGACTTACGCCAGCGAGGCGGCCTACCCTTTCTACATCCTGCACGAGACCGTGCTCGTCGTCATCGGATACCGGATCGTGCAGTCGGACTGGGGCGTGCCCGCCAAGTTCCTGGCCATCAGCACGGCCGGGCTCGTGGCCACCGTCGCCTCGTACGAGCTCCTGGTCAGGCGAGTGGGGACCCTGCGATTCCTGTTCGGCATGCGCCGGGCTGCCTCCGGTCGAGCCCGGCCTGGATGACGGCGCGGGTCCTGGCCATCAGGTCCTCCAGGTTCCCGCTCTTGTATACGGAAGGTTCCAGAGCCGGGTGAATCTGCATCTTCACGCGCCCGGGGAACAGGTCCATGGTCCTGGGCGGGAGGACCTCGCGGGTGCCCGTGATCGTCACCGGCAGGATCGGCAGGCCCAGGTCCATCGCCATCTGGAAGGCTCCCTTCTTGAACTTCAGCAACTCTCCCGACAGACTTCGCGTCCCCTCGGGGAAGAAAAGGGCCGAGGTGCCGTTGGCGATCTTCTTCTTGGCCTCCTGGAGGGAGGCGATTGCGGCCTGGGTGTCGGACCGGTCGATGTAGATGTGCCCGAGCTTTTCACAGGCGACCCCCAGGATCGGCACTTTCCTGAGCTCCTTCTTCATCACCCACTTGAAATCGACGCCCAGCCATCCGTAGAGGACGAAGATGTCGTAGTGGCTCTGATGGTTGGCCACGATCACGTAGGAACGCTCGGGGTGGATATTCTGGCGGCCTTCGACCTGGACCCACATCGGGGTGAAGTAGCTGTTGAGCCTGGCCCAGAGGACACCCCCGAGCCTGCTGCCGGCGCGGGGGCCCGCAACCGCGGCCACGAGCATGGCCGTGAGGCCGAACACGACGGTGGAGGCGATCAGAAAAGGGATGAAGGCCAGGAACTTGTAGGGTTGATACAGCCAGCGTGGGAGCTCTCTCATTCCGTCCTCTTGCGCGACAACGAGGAGAAGGCGAGCAGGTATGCGCGAATATACGCTCCAGACCCAAATTACCACGTGGGACCCGGAATGTCGACGCAAAGCGTCGAAGCTCGCGGCAACCGGGCAGGCAGACGGCCTGTCAGGTTCCGCCCGCCGGAGCAAAGGCCCAGATCCCTCCGAAGAGGCCGGGGACATAGACGTGTCCTTCTTCGGACATGGTGGTCCCCACACTGGCAATTTCAACAGGGCTCACAGGCTCTTCGTCCAGGGTTGCCCCGCTCCTCATGTCCAGGACGAGCAGCCGGAGACCCAGCAGCCTGCCTGCCGCAGCCGCCACCACGTAAGCGCGGTCGGTCCCACGCTGGACCGCGATGCCGCGGGACTCCACGTCCCGCCGCTCCCACAACACCTCTGCATGATCTCCGGCGTCCCGGAGCGCGAGCAGGGGCGCTCCGGCCCCTCCGGTGGGAATCACGACCCCGGACGCCGAAGTGGAGGCGCTGCCGAGAGGGGAGAATCCGAGGTCAAAGCTCCAGAGGATCATGCCGCTGCCGGAATCGATGGCCAGGAGGTGGTCGGCCTGATCGTTCACATAGAGTCGGGAGCCGTCGGCGGAAATGTCCGGGCTCGACGCGCTGCCGCCTTCGAGCGCAGAGGTCTCCCAGAGAGGTTCGATGCGGGGGATCTCGCCTGCCCGGTAGCGCATCGCCAAGAGACGGCTGGCTGCCTCTCCGGGGTGTGTCAGGGTGAAAAAGAAGCTCCCCGTATTCAAGTCCATGGAAAGAGTGTTCGCGCAGTAGCAGGTGCCGTTCGCGAGCCCGGCCAGGCAATCCAGGGAGTCCAGCGGCTTGGGCTCGTACATGACCTCCGGCAGGAGGACGACCGTCTCGAGCGCCGGCGCCCCCGTGTCCCTGCGCAGCACATAGATGCGGCCCACTTGCGTGATGAAGATGAGGTGCCCGTCCGGCGTGAACTGAGCGCTCAGAGGAAACCCCACGATCGGCTCGCTCCAGCGCAGAGCGCCGGCGCTGGTAAAAGAGCTCATCGCGCGGTTGTCGCCCATGTAGATGTTGCCGTCCCTGTCGATGGTGGGCGAGGAGGTGATCGCGTGCTCGTTCACCTGATCGCTGCACCAGAGCTGCTCGCCGGTCGTTCCATCCAAGGCGAACAGATGACAGGAGCCCTCCGCGGCTGCGTCCTGGTGGCGGCCGACCCCGACGTACAGATTTCCCTCAGGCCCAACGGTCGCGCCGGCCGCGATCGGCTTGCCGGTGAGCACGTGGAAGATGGGCGCCACGGCGCCCGGGCCGGGAGCATCGCTGGCGTCCGAGTTGCGGCTGTCGTGGTGGATCACCGGCCAGCCCGTGGCCGGGTAAGCGGAGCCACCCTCGGAGAGGGTGTCCTTCGAACCGCCGCCGCCTCCGCAGCCGATAACGAGTGAGAGCGCAAGAAGCACCGCCCATCCGTCCGCACGGGAATGGAATCGCATCCTCTGCTCCCTCCTTGGTGGCCTGGCCCGACCGGTGGCCGGTCGTATGGCACACCTGCAACGAAAAATAGCAGCAGGACCTGGGGAGATACAACTGCCTGCGCCGAGCTCGGGACTCGCAGGAGCATTCGCGAGCTCGAGGCGAGGCCGAGCAGAGGGCCGCAATTTCCGAGATTGAAGCCTGCGGGGATCCGGGACATAATTCCTGCAGCCGGCCAGACTCCCGCGAGGGCTTTCCAAGGTGCCTACGGAAGAGGATATCGTCATCGATGCGCAGGGGCTGACGAAGCGGTTCGGCCCCACGATGGCCGTGGACTCGGTCAGCCTGCGGATCCGGCGAGGAGAGATCTTCGGCTTTCTCGGTCCCAACGGGGCCGGCAAGACGACCATGATCCGGATGCTGTGCGGCATCCTGCGGCCGACGTCGGGCCGGGCTGCCGTTCTTGGCCACGACGTGGTCGCTCGCCCCGACGCGGTCAAGCGACGAATCGGCTACGTCTCCCAGCAGTTCGGGCTCTATGCCGACCTGACGGTCGATGAAAATCTGCACTTCTACGCGGATCTTTACGGGGCACGCGACGACGCGTGCCTGGAGGAACTGCTCACGGGCTACGGGTTCTCGGACAGGCGGCACCAGAGGGCGGGAGAGCTGTCCGGAGGGTACAAGCAGCGGCTCGCCCTGATCTGCTCCCTCAGCCACCGGCCGGATCTCCTCTTTCTGGACGAACCCACCGCGGGCGTCGACCCGGTGACCCGCAAGGAGCTCTGGGACCTCTTCTACCGCCTCACCGAGCGCGGCACCACTCTTTTCGTCACCACCCACTACATGGAAGAGGCCGAGCGCTGCCACACGCTCGGCTTCATCTTCGGCGGAAGGCTCGTCTTGCACGATACGCCGGAGCGCATCCGGGCCTTTCTGGCCGACCGCGACGTGTTCGCGCTCCGCTGCCCCTATGACCGGAACCTCGTGGACAGGCTGAGCCGGGCCGAAGGGGTGGAGACCGTGAGCCAGTTCGGCAACACGCTCCGGGTGATCGCCCGCAGAGGCCTTCACGATCCTGCGAGCCTGTGCCGGCTCGCCGCCAGGCCGGACCTGCTCGGAGAAGCGGTCCAGCGGTCGCAGCCGTCCATGGAGGACGTGTTCGTCAACCTGACACAGCGGGCGGGAGGCAGAGAAAGAAGGTGAGAGGTCCGACCCGCTCCCCCAGGAGCTTCGTGCCCGTGATGCGCAAGGAGTGGATCCACATCCGCCGGGACCCGAGGCTCGTCGTGATCATTCTCGCCGGTCCGGTCCTGCTGCTGATCCTGTTCGGGTACGCTCTCAGGCTCCAGCCCCGCAACATCCCGATGGCGGTCCTGGACGAGGACCGCACCTATCTGTCCATGATCCTCAAGGACAGGCTCATGGACGACGGCTACTTCATCCTCCATGAGGCGGGCAGCATGGCGGAGCTCGAGGACTCGATCCGGGAGGGCCGCGCAAAGACCGGGCTGCACATACCCGCGGAGTTCAGCGCACAGATCTTCGAGGGCCGTGCCGGGGACCTCACGCTCTACGTGGACGGGACCATGCCTTCCATCGCGATCGCGGCCCAGCTGGGCGCAGCCACCCTGACCTCCGAGCAGGCCTCCGCGGACTTCGTGCTGGAAGATCCGGAGGCGCCGCCGGTCCGCTACCGGCCGCGGCCGGTCCAGCTTCACAGCAGGGTCCTGTTCAACCCGGAGCTGCGGGACCAGAACTTCTTCATTCCCGGGATCATCGGCATCCTCATCATGCAGATCACCCTGGTCGTGACCTCCATGGGCCTGGTGCGCGAGAGAGAATACCGGACCTTCGAGCAGCTGATCGTCACTCCCGTGGGCCGCCTGCCCCTGGTCCTGGGCAAGATCGCCCCCTATGCCGTCGTCTCCTTCCTGGACTTCCTCGTCATCACGGTCGCCGGCCACTGGATGTTCGATGTGCCCGTGGCGGGCAGCAAGCTTCTCCTCCTGTTGCTCGCGGTCGTCTACATCGTCGGATTCCTGAGCCTCGGCATGTTTCTCTCCACGCTGGCCCAGACGCAGACCCAGGCGATCTTCTTCGGCGTTTTCGTCATGATTCCCTCCATTCTCCTCTCCGGCTTCGTCTTTCCGATCGAAGCCATGCCGAAGGTCCTCCAGCCGGTGCCCGCCGTGATCCCCCTCACGTACTTCCTGAACGTCGCGCGCGGCGTGATGCTCAAAGGCGTGGGGCTGGAGGTCCTGCTCGGGGACTTTGCCGCCCTGGCCTCCTTTTCCATCGTCTTCATCACGGCCAGCGCCCTGCGCTTTCGGAAGACGATCGAATGAGCGGCTCCGAGCGAGCCGCCTCCGGGGCCGAGAACGGCTCGCTCCCGGAGGGCGCAGGGGGCCATTCGGCAGGAGCCGAAGCGGCACCGGCACAGGCTTGTAAGACCGGTCGGGCTGTGCTAAATAAGGTCGCCTTTGATGAACGCGCAGGGGAAGATCTCGCCTGCAGAGGAGGCGCAAGATGGCGATCCGGGAAATACGCGCGACGGACATGCATGCTTCAGCCTTCATCGAGGAAAAGGTGAACGAGATCCGCTCGGCGGTCGGAACGGGCCTGGCCGTCAACGCCCTGTCCGGCGGGGTGGACTCCTCCGCCGTCACGATGCTCGGGCATCGGGCGCTCGGGGACCGGCTGAAGACTTATTTCATCCAGAACGGCCTCATGCGCGAGGGAGAGCCCGAGACGATCGTCTCCGGCTTCGCAAAGCTCGGCGTGCGCGTGGAGATCGTGGATGCCCAGGAGCCGTTCTTCAAAGCCCTGAAGGGGATCACGGACCCGGAAGAAAAACGCGAGGCCATCACCCAGACGTTCTACAAGGACGTTTTCGGAAAGCTCGTGAAAAAGAGCGGTGCGAAGTTCCTCCTGCAGGGCACCATCCTGACGGACGTGGACGAGACCGTGGCCGGCATCAAGAGGCAGCACAACGTCTTCGAGCAGCTCGGGATCGATCCGCAGGAAGCGTTCGGCTACCGGATCCTGGAACCGCTGGTACAGCTCCGCAAGGACGGTGTGAGAAAGGTCGCCGAAGCCCTGGGCCTGCCCGGGTCGGTTTTCGGCCGCATGCCCTTCCCGGGCCCGGCGCTCTCCGCCAGGGTCATCGGCGAGGCCACGCGCGAGCGGATCGCCACAGTCCGGAGGGCCACGAGCATCGTCGAAGAGGAGCTGGCGGGAACGACCGCCTTCCAGTACATGGCGATCCTGCACGAGGACCGCGTGACCGGCATGCGCGACGGAAAGCGCGAGTTCGGTCTGCAGGTGGAGATCCGTTGCTGGGACAGCCTGGACGCGCGCGAAGCCCGGCCCACGCGGCTTCCCTGGGAAAAGCTCGAGACGCTTGCGAGGCGCATGACCGCGGAAGTCCCGGGCGTCGTGAGCGTCACCTACGGCATCACCTCCAAGCCGCCTTCGACCATGGAGGCGGTCTGACAGGCGGTTGAAACGCCCATCTGGGAGCCTGTTGCGAGCGCAGCGAAGTCGGAGATTGCGAGGCTCTGCGAAGCAACCTCCGTGCATCCCCGCGGGGCGCCGGCAAGTACGCCGCCTCATTCCCCAGGGACTTCGCCTGCGTCGGCTCCGGCGGGATCCGTCAACGTCCAGCGGAGAAGCGATGGCGCTCGTGCTCGCAAATGAGCTCTGTGGTCCCAGGCTCCGCCTGCTGCTGGCGGCGATCTTCCTGCAACTCATCGCCTTGACCTGCCTGGCCGCTCCGCTGGCCGCTCAGGATCCCCGGACCGCTTCCGGCACCTCGTTCCCGGCGGCGGTGATGCTGCAGGGGCTGACCGAGACCGCGGTCCCGCTGGAACAAGATCTCTCCCCCGATGCCCGGACCGCGTCTCCGGCGGAGCCGAAGACCGAGGGGCAGGCGCCAGCTCAGCCGCAGGTCGGGCTGGCGACACAGGCGCAGCCTCTCGGAGAGCCAACGACTGGGGCCCGGCCCACCGCAGACCCGGCACCGCCGCCGTCCGGGTCGCAGCCGGCGCATCCGCCCGCGAGCCCTGCGGTGCAGCCACAGACCAGGCAGAGCCCGCCGGCGGCGCAGAGCCAGGCGCCGGGACAAAAGTCGGAAGTCCTGCCCATCACCTTCGCCGACGACATGGGTGAGGCGATGCGCAAGGAGGCGGCCCGGATGAGCAAGGAGCTCAGTAAGGGAGTCCGCCCCCTTTTCAAGCGCAAACCCCTGGGATTCGACCTGGAAACGATCGATCGCGTGCGGACGGAAGCCATCGCGCTTCCCTTGAGAGTGCCGGCCCTGATCGAGCATGTGATCAAGCAGAGCCGGCTGCTCGGTTTCGTGGGCTCGATGATCATGCTGGCCTTTCTCGTGGCCGTCTTCTACAGCCTCTTCGGCCAGAGGAAGGTGCTCGACCGGGTCGAAAGGCGGGTGGAGCCTCTGATCAGACGGATGCCGCAGGGGCTCTATCCTTACTTCCTTTCCTTCCTCAAGATCCTGGTCGCTTCCCTCATCCCGCTGATCCTGTTCGGCGCCTTCGCCCTGATTCAAGCCTTCACCTCCTACCAGGCCTCCTGGTTTTGGCTGACGGGCAAGCTTCTCAAGCTCTGGGCCGTGGGAGCGCTGCTGCTCAACCTGCTGCGCGAGTCCCTGACCCGTGACCTCCTGCCCGTCCCCCGCGATTACGGTCGTTCGATTCACCGGGTCGCTCGCATGGTCGTCCTCTATATCCTCGGCAGCGTGGCGGTATTCTGGGCTGCGGAGGCGTTTCGGCTGCCCAAGGACTTCCTTGCGCTCCTCAAGTTTCTCCTGTCCCTTTCGATCGTGTTCGCCCTGCTCTTCCTCATCCTGAAGAAGAAGTCGATTCTGGGGATCCTGCCCGACCTCCCGTACGGGAGCTACCAGGCCTTTCGCCGCGCCCTGCAGCGATTCTACTTCCCGATCATGTTCCTCACCTTCCTGACCGGGCTCCTCTGGTGCGTGGGCTACCAGCGGCTCTGCGTCGTCCTGTGGACCAAGACCTGGGCCGTGGCCGGGTCCTTCCTGGGGATCATGGTGGCCTATCACCTAGTCCAGGAGCGCCTCCAGAAGTGGATCGCGAACAAGACGGTCGCCGACGAGTCGGCCCACTTCCTCTACCGCGCGGTCCGGTCCCTGCTCCTGTACGCGACCGTCATCTTCATCCTGCTGGCGACCCTGAAGCTGCTCGGTCTGATGGGTCCGGCCCAGCGCGTCATGTCCTTTCCCATCGTCAAGGTCGGCTCCGCCGCCCTGTCGCTGTGGACCCTTTTCAAGGCCGCATTCATCCTGCTGGCCTTCGTCTACATCTCGCGCTTCGTCAGGGCCTGGCTGGACTACAAAGTCTATCCCTCCATTGGCGTGGACGAAGGCCTGGCCTACGCCATCAATACTTTTCTCAGCTACATGCTCCTGGCCGTCGGCTTCCTGTTCTCCCTCCGGGCGGTAGGGCTCGACTTGAGGGTTCTCATGGTCTTTGCCGGCGCGCTCGGCATCGGGATCGGCCTCGGGCTGCAGAGCTTGTTCGCGAACCTCGCCGCCGGTTTCAGCCTGGTGTTCGGCCGCCTGGTCCGCAAGGGGGATTGGATCCAGGTGGGAGACACGCTCGGAAATGTCCTGGAGGTGAGCCTGAGGTCCACCAAGGTGCGCACCCGGGACAACATCGAGTACCTCATCCCCAACGCCGATCTGGTTGCCAATACGATCATCAACTACACGCTGTCGGACCCGCTCGTCCGGGTTCACGTTCCGGTCGGCGCATCCTACAGTTGCAGGCCGAGGGAGGTGGAACGGATCCTCCTGGAAGCGGCGGCCCTGAATCCGAACCTGAGCCGGCTGAAGCCGCCGGAGGTCTGGCTCAGCGGCTACGGCGAGAGCTCCCTGGACTTCGATTTGCTCGTCTGGATCGACATCCGGAAGATCGGCGAAAGGCGAATCCGCAGCGAGCTGTATCACGCGATCTTCGATGCGCTGGGAAAAGCGGGGATCGAGATCCCCTTCCCCCAGCGGGACCTTCACATCCGGTCCGGCCTTCCCCTGTCGGCGAAAGCATCGGTCCAACCCGAACGGGCGTCCGTGGGCGAGGATCCGGTCGGGATCCGGCTCCCCCCTGGGTAAGGGTTCGCGCAAAAATAACTTTGCAGGGGCCGGGCCAACTGTATCCTTTTGGAGAGGGGAGGTTTCGCGCCCAGATTTGGGTCAGATTCGGCTGCGACGATTGAGCGAGACCGCAGGCATAGCACGGCTATGTCGAGGATCTTGCGATTGAGGAGCGGTCGAAGATGGCCCGAAGATGGGATGCGAAATGGGAAGTTATTTCTGCGCGAACCCTAAGGACCGAGCCTTCCTGCGAGTCCTGCCCCGACCGGGCGTTCCGAAGAGCTACGATCGCGCATCGCATGTAATGAAAGATGCACGAGAGTTGTCCAGGAATTCGGCTCCTGCATGGAGAAGAAAGATGACCGTCCTGACCGAGAAATCCGGACCGGTGACCACCATCATCATCGACCGTCCCGAGCGCAGGAACGCCGTGGACCGGCCCACGGCCGAGGAGCTGGCGCAGGCCTTCCGGGCCTTCGAGCGGGATGAGGGCGCCCGTGTCGCGGTGCTCACCGGCGCCGGGGGGTGCTTCTGCGCCGGCGCCGACCTCAAGGCCTTGTCCGAGGGGAGGGGCAACCGGGCGGAAGAAGGCGGCGACGGCCCCATGGGGCCCTCCCGCATGCTCCTCGCCAAGCCGGTCATTGCGGCCGTGGCCGGATACGCCGTGGCCGGAGGGCTGGAGCTGGCCCTTTGGTGCGACCTGCGCGTCGTGGAGCGGGATGCTTATTTCGGAGTCTTCTGCAGGCGCTGGGGCGTGCCCCTGATCGACGGCGGGACCGTGCGGCTGCCGAGGCTCATCGGGCTCTCCCGGGCCCTGGACATGATCCTCACAGGCAGGGCGGTGGGCGCCGAGGAGGCGCTCGCCATGGGGCTGGCCAATCGGGTCGTCGAGCCCGGCACCTCCAGGGCAGAGGCCGAGGCGCTGGCGGCGGAGATTGCGCGTTTTCCTCAGCAATGCCTGAGGAGCGACCGGATGTCCGCCCACCGGCAGTTCGACCTGCCGTTCGACGAGGCCATGAGGAACGAGTTTCGCCTCGGCCTGGAGACCATCCTGAGCGGAGAGACCCTGGAGGGCGCGGCCCGGTTTGCCGGAGGCGCCGGGCGCCACGGGAGCTTCGAGGAGGAGGGGTGAGACTCCGGCCGGGAGCGGGCTGGCGGCGGGCTGCTACGGAACACTTTCTGCTGTGGCGGCGTGCTCGGCAAGTGCGGTGGGGATCCCGCCTCGATCGTCTCGGGCTCAGAACGCTCCGGCCTGATGACCCTCGGCTGCCCGAACGGCGCGCTCATTCCATGAGAGCTTCGCTCCTCAAGGACAACGCCGCAGGCTGGTGAGAAATGCCCAGATGCAAGGCACGCGAAGTCCAGAGGAACGAGGCGTACTCACGTACGCCGCAGTGACGAAGGGCGAGCGTAACGCCGCAGATGGGCCTTTATCGACAGCCTGCAGAGGCCTGACGGGACTCGGGACTGGCCTCCGCGATTCGCCCTCGTCTCCTCGGCGGGACACCTACCGCACTTGATTTGACCCGAATTCCAGCAGGCGGCTCGGGCTACCGGATTCTCGGGAAGACATCCTCCTCCAGATAAGCCAGGACGCGGCGCAGATGATCCAGGCAGCGGTCCTGCCATTGCCCCTTGTGCTCCGGATCTCTGAGTTTGCCGCCGGAGGCCCCGTAGCGGGTGAGCACGGGTCGCATCGCCTCGGGCAGCTCGTCCGGCAGATCCACCCCGTTCATCAGGGCCCAGGCCAGGGTCCACGCCCGGGCCACGTTTGCGACGTCGTAGCCTCCGCCGCCCAGAGCGACCCACCTCGGGGCCCCCTGCTTCAAGTAGGAGATCACCCTCGAGAAGCCGTTCGTGGTCAGCTCGAGATTCGCCAGGGGGTCCGACACGAAGGTGTCCACCCCGAGCTGAGAGACGACGACATCGGGCTTGAAGCTCTCCATGAGCCTTGGCAGGACGGTCGAGAAGCCCTGCCAGAACACCTCGTCGTCCGAGCCCGGGAGCATCGGAACGTTCACCGAATAGCCGAGCCCTTCCCCGCGCCCCTTCTCCGTGACTGCTCCGGTCCCGGGAAAGAGCGTGCGGCCGTCCTGGTGGAACGAGACCGTGAGCACCCTCGGGTCCGCGTAGAAGGCCCACTGCACCCCGTCGCCGTGGTGGGCGTCGACGTCGACGTACAGGACCCGTTGGCCCCGGTCCAGGAAATAGCGGATCGCCAGGACCGGGTCGTTCACGTAGCAGAAGCCCGATGCCCGGCTCGCGGCGGCGTGGTGGAGGCCGCCGGCGATGTTGAAGGCGATGCGCGCCTCTCCCTCCCAGACCAGACGGGCACACTCGAGCGAGGCGCCGGTCTGCAGGAGCGACCACTCCCAGAGGCCCGGGAAGACCGGGTTGTCCCCGGGGCCGAGACCGAACCCGTATTCCCCATCGATCTCGAGCCGGCTCGCCTGCTTCAGGACGGCGACGTAAGGGGGCGTGTGGAACCGCAGGATCTCGTCTTCGGCGGCGGGGCGAGGCTCGACCACGACGGTCTGCGGAAGATCGAAGAGCCCGTAGGCATTGCACAGATCGCGGGTGAGCCGCAGTCGCTCGATCTTGAGGGGGTGCCCGGCACCGTAGTCATAGGCGAAGTAGGCGTTCGTGTAGAGGAAGGCTGTCCGCATGAATGCTCCTGTATCAGGAAGGAAGGGTCGTTTTAAAAGATTGGATGCGGTAGGTGCTGCCGCAAACACATACTGGGCTTTACCATCGGGTTCATACCGGTGTCAAGGAAGGCCGAGGAGGGTGCTGAGCGCGGTGTTGTAGCCTCCGGCAAGGGCGACGCGCGCGTCGCCCCAACAAGAGCTGGTGCGCGCCGGGGAACGGCCACGGGGAAGGGCGACCGTCGGTCGCCCCTACATTACCGGATGTCCCCGTGGTAGCGCTGCAGGGACTTGACCTTCCCGCGTCCCTTCTGGAAGGCCGCGATCCCCTTGGCGGCGGCGACTGCGGCTGCCAGGGTCGTGATGTAGGGGACCTTGTGCTTGATGGCCGTCTTGCGGATGTAGGAGTCGTCGTACTGGCCGCGCCTGCCGCTCGGCGTGTTGATGACGAGCTGGATTTCCTTGTTCGTGATCCCGTCGACGATGTTGGGCCTGCCCTCGTGCAGCTTGAGGATTCGCTCGGACGGGACCCCGTGCCGATCGAGGAAGAGCTGGGTGCCTTCGGTCGCCTTGATCTTGAAGCCGAGCTTCTGAAAAAGCTGGGCCACTTCCAGCACGGCCGGCCTGTCTCTTTCGGCCACCGTGAGGAGCACGGTGCCTTCCGTGGGGAGCCGCTGCTGGGCGCCCTCCTGGCTCTTGAAGAAGGCCAGTCCGAAAGAGTCGGCCATTCCGAGCACCTCGCCCGTCGAGCGCATCTCCGGTCCGAGCCTGGGATCGACCTCGGGGAACATGTTGAAGGGGAAGACCGATTCCTTCACGCCGAAGTGGGGGATCGTCTTGGGCCGGACGTCCAGCTCCGCGAGCTTCTTGCCGAGCATGATCTGGGTGGCCAACCGGGCCATGGCGATGTTGCAGACCTTGGAGACCAGAGGCACGGTCCGAGAGGCCCGCGGATTGGCTTCCAGGACGTAGACCGTATCCTTCGCGATGGCGTACTGGATGTTCATCAGGCCGACCACGTCGAGCTCCACCGCGATCCTGCGGGTGTAGTCGTAGATCGTCTCGAGGTGTCGGGCCGGAATGCTGATCGGCGGGATCACGCAGGCCGAGTCCCCGGAGTGGATGCCGGCCAGCTCGATGTGCTCCATTACGGCCGGTACGAAGGCGCTCGCACCGTCGGCGACGGCGTCCGCTTCGGCTTCGATCGCGTCCTCCAGGAACTTGTCGATGAGGATCGGCCTCTCGGGGGTCACGTCCACGGCGTCGGCCACGTACCGGCGCAGCATCTCCTCGTCGTGGACGACCTCCATGCCCCGGCCGCCCAGCACGTACGAGGGCCGGAGCATGAGCGGGTAGCCGATCCGGCCGGCGACCTCGAGGGCCTGCTCGAGAGTACTCGCCATGCCGGCTTCCGGCATCGGGATGCCGAGCTTGCGCATCATCTGCCGGAACCGGTCCCGGTCCTCGGCCAGGTCGATCGTTTCCGGGGTGGTCCCCAGGATCGAGACGCCCGCCCGGGCCAGCTCGGCGGCGATGTTGAGCGGCGTCTGGCCTCCGAACTGGACGATGACGCCGACCGGCTTCTCCTTGTTGTAGATGCTCAGGACGTCTTCGACCGTGATCGGCTCGAAGTAGAGCTTGTCCGAGGTGTCGTAGTCCGTGGAGACCGTCTCGGGGTTGCAGTTCACCATGATCGACTCGTACCCCAGGTCCCGCAGCGCAAAGGCCGCGTGCACGCAGCAGTAGTCGAACTCGATCCCCTGGCCGATCCGGTTGGGCCCTCCGCCCAGGACCATGACCTTGGGCCTCTGGCTCGTCGGCACCTGATCCGGAGCGTTGTAGGTGGAGAAGTAATAGGCCGCGTTCTCGACGCCGCTCACCGGGACCGGCTCCCAGCCCTGCACCACGCCGAGCGCGGTCCTGCGCTCCCGGATCTCCGCTTCGCTCACGCCCAGCAGCTTCGACAGGTAGCGGTCCGCGAATCCGTCCTTCTTGGCCCTGACCAGCAGCTCATCCGGCAACTCCCGGCCCCGCTCCTTGTACTTCAGGATCTCCTCCTCCAGTTCGACGATCTCCTTCATCTGCTCGAGGAACCAGGGCTTGAGATAGGTCCGCTCGTAGAGCTCCCGGATGCCGGCGCCCTTGCGCAGCGCCTCGTACAGGATGAATTGCCGTTCGCTCGTCGGCTCCCGCAACATCTCCATCAGCTCGTCGAGCGATTTCCGGTTGAAGTCCTTCGCGAAGCCGAAGCCGTAGCGGCCGATCTCAAGGGACCGTATCGATTTCTGCAGGGCCTCCTTGTAGTTCTTGCCGATGCTCATGACCTCCCCGACCGCCCGCATCTGGGTCCCGAGCCTGTCCACGGCGTCCCGGAACTTCTCGAAGGCCCACCGTGCGAACTTGACGACCACGTAGTCGCCGGAGGGTGTGTACTTCTCCAGGGTCCCCGCCCTCCAGTAGGGGATCTCGTCCAGCGTCAGCCCGCCGGCCAGCAGGGAAGAGACCAAGGCGATCGGGAAACCCGTGGCCTTGGAGGCGAGCGCCGAAGAGCGGGAGGTCCTCGGGTTGATCTCGATGACGACGACGCGGCCGGTCTTCGGGTCATGGGCGAACTGGATGTTGGTGCCGCCGATGACCTGGATCGCCTCCACGATGTCGTAGGAGAACTTCTGCAGGACCTGCTGGAGCTTGGGGTCGATGGTGAGCATCGGGGCGGTGCAAAACGAGTCGCCCGTGTGCACGCCCATGGCGTCGACGTTCTCGATGAAGCAGACCGTGATCATCTGGTTTTTCGCGTCCCGCACCACCTCGAGCTCGAGCTCCTCCCAGCCGAGGACCGACTCCTCCACCAGGATCTGACCCACGAGGCTCGCCGCGATCCCGCGGCTCGCGACGACCCGTAGCTCCTCCATGTTGTAGACGAGCCCGCCGCCCCAGCCGCCCAGGGTGTAGGCTGGCCGGATGACGACCGGGTACCCCAGCTCGGCCGCGATCTTCTCGGCTTCCTCCACGGTGAAGGCGGGCGCGCTCCGAGGCATCTCGATGCCCAGACGCTTCATGGTCTCCTTGAAGGCGATCCGGTCTTCGCCGCGCTCGATCGCGCTCACGTCCACGCCGATCACCCGGACGCCGAATCTTTCCAGAACCCCGGAGCGGGCGAGCTCCGAGGTGAGGTTCAGACCCGACTGGCCGCCCAGATTGGGCAGGATGGCGTCCGGTTTCTCTTCTTCCAGGATCTCCGTCATGGTGGGGACGTTGAGGGGCTCGATGTAGGTGACGTCCGCCATGCCGGGGTCGGTCATGATGGTCGCCGGATTCGAATTCACCAGGACGATCCGGTAGCCGAGCTTGCGCAGGGCCTTGCAGGCCTGCGTTCCGGAATAGTCGAATTCGCAGGCCTGGCCGATGACGATGGGGCCGGAGCCGATGATCATCACTTTTTCGATATCTTCTCGTTTCGGCATAGAGAGATCCCTTTCGAGGTCCTTTGCGTGACGTTACGGCGGGGGGCTCGGGCCACGGGCAGGCGAGGTTTCTGATATTCAGATGCACTGATCGATCATCATGGAAATACAGACTCCCTTAACTAACCAAAAGCCGGCTCTCTGTCAAGGCGGGCCCCGGCCGGCGCACCCCGGCCGGAGGCGTGCGACAGCGGGACCCCGGGCGCCCCTCCCGACGCCTCGGGCGGGACTATAGGGTGCGGCGGCAGGTCTTTCCTTGTAAGGGCTTCGACTTGCCAATAGAATGAAGTCCCCGGAACGGGTGCAGCGGGTACAAGGTAGCAACCTCGTGGAAGCGGCTTCTGGATTTGTCGGAAAGAGGCCGCGCCCACGCAACAGGGAGGCAAGCATGGGCGGGAAGGCGCGTACGATCGGAATCATGCCATGCCTGGACATGAAAGACGGGCGGGTGGTCAAGGGCGTCCACTTCGTGAGCTTGAGGGAGGCCGGCGATCCGGTGGAGAACGCGCGGTTCTACCAGCAGGAGGGGGCGGACGAGCTGGCCATGCTCGATATCGCCGCGACCGTGGAGAACCGCAAGACGCGTCTGGCCTGGGTGCGGGACGTGTCGGCGGCGATCCGCATCCCTCTGACGGTCGGAGGAGGGATCGGCAGCCTCGAGGACATCGAGCAGGTCCTGGCGGCGGGTGCGAACAAGGTGTCCATGAACAGCGCCGCGGTGAAGAACCCGGAGCTCGTCCGGGAGGCGGCCAGGGCGTTCGGGTCACAGACGATCACGGTGGCCATCGACGCCAGACGCAACCCGACCCTGCCGAGCGGGTTCGAGCTGGTCGTGGCCGGGGGCACGAAGCCGGTCGGAAAGGACGCGGCGGAATGGGCCAAGCAATGCCAGGCACTGGGCGCCGGCGTGATCCTGCCGACCAGCATGGACGGCGACGGCACTCAGGCAGGGTACGACCTGGAGTTCACGAAAGCCATCTCGGACGCCGTCGACCTACCGGTCGTGGCCTCAGGGGGCGCAGGCAAGCTCGAGGATTTCTACGATGCGGTGGTCAAGGGCGGAGCCAGTGTGGTTCTCGCAGCATCTGTCTTTCACTTCAGGATAGTTAGCATAGGTGAAGTGAAGCGATACTTGAAGTCCAATGGGCTCCAGGTGAACCTCTAGCGGCCCGTGACAAAGTCGCGAATGCGTGGCCCGTTCAACAAGGTCTGAAGCCGCAGGCGGCGGGCAAGGCTTTCGAGGATCTTTCGCGGGAAGGGCACGGCCGCCTTCGACCCCATGAAGGAAGTCCTGCGCTTGCTCGACGGGCCCCGGAGTCTTTCGACTCCCTCCTGAAGCAGGTTGGCGGACACCATTGCGGCTTTGTTCGCCCTACCGGTTCACGCCACCTCATGCGGGCCGCTGAAGAGCTCAGATCCGTTCCAGACTGCTCTCCGGACGGTCAAGGCGGGGCGGACCTGCGCGTCCCGGTGAAGGGCAGCGAGAGGCTCACGACCTTTCCCTTGCCGGGCTGCCCCTGCGGGCCCTTGCAGGCGAGGGTCAGGATGAGATTGACGCCCCCTTGGATCTGCGCGCTCTGGCCGGCCGGCTGCATCTTCCCGGTGATGTTCTTGCTGTACAGGAAGAAACAGGTGCCGACCGGTTTGAAGCTTCCCTCCAGGTGAACGAGAAACTCCTTCTGGTCCGCGTTGTAGAATCCCTTCTGCACCGGCCCTTGCGGGGCCTTCGGGTCCGTCAGCAAGACCTGCGCCCCCTTCATCTCGATCCGCACCTCATCGGGCAAGGCTTCCAGGTGCTCGGGCGCGTTCTCGGGGAGGGCCACGCTTTCGCCTCTTTCGTTGCGGATCTTCTCATTGCGGAGCTGGTCCAGGGAGAGGACCTTTTTCTCTTTGCCGGAGGTCAGGACGACCTGGTCCGTGGCGAAAGAGATCGCGTAGAGACCGCTTGCCTCCGCGGCCGCCGCTTTCCGGACCTGCGTCTTCACGGTCAGGGACCCTTGGTTGGCCGCAAAAGCGCTCAACCTCGACTGCGTGTTGGCCGTGAAGAACAGCTGCCCGGACTGCTCGAAGGTGATCTCTGCCTTGGAACCTACGAGGTGACGTTTGCCCGAAACCACGGCCAGAAGCGCTCCCACCGGAGCGCCGGGAAGCTCATAACCCTGCGGGGCGGACGTGCCGGCTTCTCCGTCCGCGCTGACGAGGACCTTCTCCTGGGGTTTGACCGTCCACTGGCCCTCCGCCTGGAATGCGACCGTGTCCCCTGCCTGGACGAACAGCTTCGCGTCGTTCAGCGGCTGGTTGGCCTTGACCACAACGGATCCCTGAGCGCCTTCGGCCGCTTCGGCTGCTACGGAGAGAGTCGAACCGAGCAGCAGGATCGCCGCCGACAGCAACAGGCTCTTACCTTTCCGGCCCATGAGCGACTCCTTCGTTTTCGTTTTCCTTCTCGCACGCCATGCTCACCCATATCGCACAGGTCAACGGTTTCATGCAAACTCGCTTCCGGGACCGGAACGCGTTCGGGACAGAACACAAGGGCACTTGGTTTGACAACCCATCAGCACCGATCGGATAATTTTCGTCCGTGCCGTTCGGCAACGGGAGAGGATGCCGTGGCGGGGATGACGCGCAGACAGTTCGTGCGATTGCAGCTCTATGGCAGCGCCTGGGTGGCCCTGGACGGGATGCTGGGCCTGGCCTGCAGCCGCAACGCGCACCGCGAACCGGGCACCCGCGTGATCGTCCTCGGCCTGGACGGCATGGACCCGGGGATCGTGGGCCGCATGATGCGCGAGGGCAAGCTTCCGACCTTCGCCAAGCTGGCACGCGTGGGGACCTTCAGCAAACTCGGGACGAGCACGCCTCCGCAGAGCCCGGTGGCCTGGTCGAACTTCATCGCCGGCACCAACCCGGGCGGACACGGCATCTTCGATTTCATCCACCGGGATCCTGCGACCTATCTTCCTTACCTTTCCACGTCGAGAACGGAACCTTCACAACGATCTCTCAAGCTCGGTGACTACATCGTTCCCCTCGCGCGCGACAGGATCCGCGATCTCAGGCGGGGCAGGGCCTTCTGGGACGTGCTGCAAGAGCACGAGATACCGGCTACGGTCCTGAAGATCCCGTCGAACTTCCCTCCGACGGCCACCCGCCAGAGGACCCTCTCGGGGATGGGCACTCCTGATCTCCTGGGGTCGTACGGGATCTTCTCCTATTTCAGCGATCAGCCGTTCGAGCTCGACCCGGAGATCGGAGGAGGTCGGGTCCAGGAAGTTGCCATCGAGGGACAGACGGTGCGTGCGTCCCTGGTCGGGCCCAGAAACCCCTTCCGCAAGGAGCGGCCGAGCTCCCGCGTCGATTTCACCGTTTTCGTGGATCCCGGCTATCCGGTTGCCAAGATCGAGCTCCAGGGGCGCGAGATTCTGCTCAACCAGGGAGAATGGAGCCCCTGGGTGCGCTTGAGCTTCCACATGATGCCGGGGGTGCGGCTCAGCGGGATCTGCCAGTTCTACCTCAAGCAAGTCCATCCTCATTTCAAGCTCTACGTGTCCCCGATTCATATCGACCCGGCCGACCCGACCCTGCCCATCAGCACCCCGGGGGACTACGCGCAGGAGCTCTCGAGGCGGCTGGGACCGTTCCACACGAAGGGGCTTCCCGCGGATACCAAGGCGCTGGATCACGGCGTGCTGGACGAAGGGGAGTTTCTCGCCTCCGACGAGGCCATTCTCCAGGAGAGCCTGGGGATCTTCGAGTACGAGCTCGGCCGCTTCGATGCCGGGCTCCTTTACTTCTACGTATCCAGCACGGACCAGCGTTCGCACATGTTCTGGCGTCTGGCCGATCCGCGTCACCCGGCCTATGACCCTGCCTTGGCGCAGCGCTTCGGGAGCACGATCGAGGACGTTTACCGCGAGATGGACCGCCTGCTGGACAGGACCCTGGCCCGTACGGACCGCCGCACGCTGCTGGTGGTCCTCTCGGACCATGGGTTCACGCCCTACTACCGATCGTTTCACCTGAACTGCTGGTTGAAGGAGAACGGGTTCCTGCAGCTCCTGGACGAGAAGAAAAGGGGAGAGAAAGAGTTTCTGCAGGAGGCGGATTGGACCCGCACACGGGCCTATGCCCTGGGGTTCAACGGTCTGTACATCAACCAGAGGGGCCGAGAGGCCGCGGGGATCGTCTCCGTTTCCCGGAAGCCTGCCCTGGTGGATGAAATCGCCTCCAAGCTGGAAGGAGCAACCGACCCCCTGACCGGGCAGCCTGCAGTCCTGAAGTGCTACAAGGCTCGGGAGTGTTACTCGGGAGCTCACCGGGATGCCGGCCCCGACCTGATCGTGGGCTACAACCGAGGTTGCCGGGCTTCGTGGCAGACGGCGCTGGGCAAGATCCCGCACGCCCTTTTCGAGACCAACGGCAAGAAATGGAGCGGCGACCACTGCATGGCGGCCGACCTCCTGCCGGGAATCCTCGTTTCCAACCGGCCGCTGAAGGCGCACCCGGGCGTGCGCCTCGAAGACGTGACCGCTACGATCCTGGCGGCCCTGGGCGTACCCAGCCCGCCCGAATACACCGGCAGGTCCCTCCTGTAAGAGAGCCTCTTTTCCCGTTCAGACGGCTGGCGAGCGATGCTATACAGGCATCCGGCTTTGTCCCGTCATTCCGGCGCAGACCGGAATCCAGTCCGTGTTTCCAGGTTTTCAGGCAACTGCTGGATCCCGGCTCACACGAGCTACGCGGATGGGCCGGGATGACGAACATAAGGGACGCAGCAAGCAGCGTCCCTACAAAGGCTCGGCAGAAGCAGTGGCCGGGATGCCTGCAAATAAGACCGGTGTCTGGAGGCTCCTATCTGCCGCCGGAGGCGCGCCTCGCCTCCGCGGCCGGTTCGGCGGCCTCTTGGGGCGCGACCCGGAAGGCGAGCGCGCCCTGGACGGCCTCGACCTCCACCGTGGAGCGATCCGGGATCTCGCCGGCGAGGATCTTCCTGCCGAGCTTGGTCTCGATCTCCCGCTGCAGGAATCGTTTGAGCGGCCGCGCGCCGTAGACCGGGTCGTAGGCCTCGCGGGCGATGAGGTCCTTCGCCTCTTCCGAAAGCGCGAGCCGGACGGCGCGATCTTTCAGCCGAGCGCGGATCTGATCCAGCATGAGCTCGATGATTTGCTTGATCTCGGCCATCGTGAGCGGCTTGAAGAGCACGATCTCGTCCACGCGGTTCAGGAACTCCGGACGGAAGCTGCTGCGCAGGGCCTGCATGACCTGGGTCTTCGCCTTTTCCTCGATCTCTCCCTGATCGTTCACCCCTTCCAGCAGATAGAGGCTCCCCACGTTCGAGGTCATGATGATGACCGCGTTCTTGAAATCGACCGTGCGGCCCTGGCCGTCCGTGAGCCGGCCGTCATCCATGATCTGCAGGAGCACGTTGAACACGTCCAGGTGGGCCTTCTCGATCTCATCGAAGAGGATGACGCAGTAAGGCCTTCGGCGCACCGCCTCGGTGAGCTGGCCTCCCTCCTCGTAGCCCACGTAGCCCGGAGGCGCCCCGATCAGCCGCGACACCGTGTGCTTTTCCATGTACTCGGACATGTCGATCCGGATCATGTTCTCTTCCGTGTCGAACAGCGCCTCGGCCAGGGTGCGCGCCAACTCCGTCTTGCCCACACCGGTCGGCCCCAGGAAGATGAACGAGCCGATGGGCCGCTTCGGGTCCTTCAGGCCTGAGCGGGCGCGGAGCACGGCGTCCGCCACCGCCTGCACGGCTTCGTCCTGGCCCACGACCCTGCGGTGCAGGATCTCGTCCAGCCGCAGGAGCTTCTCCCGCTCGCTCTCCATGATCCGGGTGACCGGGATGCCGGTCCACTTGGAAACGATCTCCGAGACCTCCTCCTCGGTCACCTCTTCCTTGAGCAGCTTCTTGCCCTTGCGGCTCTGCGCCATCTTCTCATCGATCTCCTGCAGGCGCCGCTCCAGCCCCTGGAGCTTGCCGTAGCGGAGCTCGGCCGCCTTGTTGAGATCGTACTGTCGCTCGGCCTGTTCGATCGCCCGCCGGGTCTCCTCGATCTCGGAGCGGAGAGCCTGGAGCTTCTGCAGCTCCGCCTTCTCGGCGTCCCACTGGGCTCTCATCCCGTCCGCCTTCTCCTTCAGGCCGGACAGCTCCTGATCCAGGTGCTCCCGCCTCTCCCGGGAGGCACGGTCCTTTTCCTTCTTCAGCGCCTCCTTCTCGATCTCGAGCTGCATGATCCGCCGGGTGGTCTCATCGAGCTCGCTCGGCAGCGAGTCGATGTCGGTCCGGATCATCGCCGCAGCTTCGTCGATGAGGTCGATCGCCTTGTCGGGCAGAAAGCGGTCGGTGATGTAGCGGTGGCTGAGGACTGCAGCCGCAACCAGCGCGCTGTCCCGGATGACGACGCCGTGGTGGACCTCGAAGCGCTCCTTGAGGCCCCGCAGGATGGAAACCGTGTCCTCCACCGAAGGCTCCTGCACCAGGACCGGCTGGAAACGACGCTCCAGGGCCGGGTCCTTCTCGACGTGCTTGCGGTACTCGTCGAGCGTGGTCGCGCCGATGCAGTGGAGCTCTCCGCGCGCCAACATCGGTTTGAGCAGGTTCCCTGCGTCCATCGACCCTTCGGCTCGGCCTGCGCCCACGATGTTGTGCAGCTCGTCAATGAAGAGCAGGATGCGCCCCGCGCTCGTCTCGACCGCCTTGAGAACGGCCTTGAGCCTCTCTTCGAATTCGCCGCGGTACTTGGCCCCGGCCACCAGCGAGCCCAGATCGAGCTGGTAGATGGTCTTGTCCTTCAGACCTTCCGGCACGTCGCCCCGGACGACCCGTTGCGCCAGGCCTTCCACGATCGCCGTTTTGCCCACGCCGGCCTCGCCGATGAGCACCGGGTTGTTCTTGGTGCGGCGGGAAAGGATGCGGATCACCCGGCGGATCTCCCCGTCCCGTCCGATCACGGGATCGAGCTTTCCTTTCTGAGCCAGCTCGACCAGGTCCCGGCCGTAGAGCTTCAGGGGCTCGTAGGTCCCTTCGGGGGTGGCGCTGGTCACGCGCTGGCTGCCGCGGATCTCGGTCAGCGCCTTGAGAAACCGGTCGCGGGTGAGACCGAACTGCTGGAACAGCCGGCCCAGGAGCGTCTTGGGCCCTTCCTCCAGGAGAGCCAGCAGGACGTGCTCCGCGCTCGCGTAATCGTCTTTGAGGCGCTTCGCCTCCTCCTGTGCCCGGACGAGGATCTGATTCAGCCTGGGCGTCACGTAAATGCTGCCCGGCTGGGCGCCGGGTCCGGAAACCTTGGGCAAGGTGTCGAGCAGTCGTTCCAGAGCCGCCGCAAAGGCGTCGGTCGAAATGTCCATCCTTTCGAGGAACCGCGGGAGCAGGCCCTCGGGCTGCCGGAGCAAAGCCTGGAGCAGGTGTTCGGCGTCGACCTGCTGGTGCCCGTACTGGACCGCCAGGTTCTGAGCGTCGGACAACGCCTCCTGCACCTTCTGCGTGAATTGATTCAGGTTCATGAACATGCCCTCTTTCTCGATGTCATCTTCCTGCGCCAGCCAGGCGCCCGGGCCGCAATGACTTTCGTTGCGCGGTCCAGCGCTTACCGGCATCTTCGTGAGGGAAGTTAAGCACTTGGCAGGGCATGTCAAGAGAAGTGCGGCGGCGGCGGGAAAGTGACTACGCGGGAGCAGGCTCACTCAGCACCGGAAGGTCGTCGAACTCCCGCGCCGCATCGTTCCAACGAGACAAGCGGGCCTGGCCGCTTTCGACGAGCAGAACGGGAAAGTGGACCTGCGGCCGGACCACGCGATGTTCCGCGTCCAGGACCGGCGTCCAGGTCCCGGTGTTGAAGTACCAGGTGTTGCGGCCCGGGACCCTCCAGATGTCCTCCTGATGGGAATGGCCGAAAGCGATGTACGGCACGTTTAGCAGGTGGGCAATCCGGGCCGCCCCCGCGCGGAGCACTCCGGGCTCGGCCTCCCGATAGGAGGCTCCCTCGCGGGTCGGCTTGAGGGAGAAGAGGATCCACAGGAGTCCGACGAAGATGAATCCGTAGGCGGTGACGAGGGAGAGGGTGGTCCGCAGCAACAGATTCAGGGGCGAGTGGGCGATCCACTCAGACAGGAAGCTCCAGAAGAAGCTCAGCAGGAAGAGACCCCCGATCGCGGTACCGACCTTGCGCAGAGGCTTCTTGAGCGCATGGCTCAGGAATTCGCTCCTGCTGTCGTGGGCAGGGGGCTGATGGAAGCCGGCAATCTCCTGGAACAACTTCGGGTTCCCGTACTCCTCTCCGGTCTCCCGAACCAGTCGCCAATGGTGGTCCCGGATCTCGCGGTAGCGGCCGCCTTCCCGGTGACTTACCTTCCGAATGGTCCGGAAGAAATAGGGGAGGTAGTTCTTGACTACGTTCCACACCACGTAGAACTGCCTGCCCCAGAGGGTCGAAAAATAGGAGGCCGGGTGCAGATAATTCGGCGCCGTGGCGTCCTGGGATTCGAGCTTGTTGAAGAAGTAGCGGGTGAAAAAGGAGCCGAACGGCAGGTCGATCTCGTATCGATCGATCGGAGAGTCCGGGTCGAGCAGCAAAGGATAGAGGAAATGGCGAAAGGCGTTGACCGGGTCATACTGGTTCCCGTGCTCCACGTAGAGCAGGTCCTTCACGTAGTAGACCCAGGGCCGGATCTCGATGCGATCCAGGGCGGAGGAGATCTCGGGTTCGGTCAGGCTCTGCCGCGAGCCTTCCTCGCGCAGAAACCCCTCCATGGACTCGAGGAACCGGTATCGGACCTCGGGCCAGAGCCAGTTGACGTCGTGGTTGCCCTTGACGATGACGAGGCGATGTCCTGCCAGGAGAAATCGGGCAAGCCCGCGGAAAAAGACCGGATGGCCCGCGAGGACTCGCTCCAGTTGCCACTTGGATTCGGCAGGGGAGGTCCCCAGGCCGTACTTCTGCTTGGTCGGCGAAATCGAAGGGAACCCCTTCGGAATGGCAGCGGGCTGCGGAATGGAAGTGACCCTGAGGAAATCGATGCAGTCGCCGTTGATGATGAGGATCCTGGGGCGCCCTCTGTCCCGGGCCAGGTCTCGCAGCCGGCTGAGCATGCGCTCGAACGCCTCGTCGGAGAAGAAGTTCTCCCAGCGGGAGATCCTCCCGGTCTCCGGGTTCTTGCCCTCGGCGAGGTGCAGATCGCTCACGATCGCGTAGTCGAAGGGCGTGTCAGCCGTGTCGGGTCGCATCCGTACAATCCCTGCCGGTGCGTTGGAGCGTCGGCTGCCAAGATAGACCAAGATCCTCGAGCGATGCAAAGCGGCGCCGAGGGCCGGAAGCCTGCGTTATTCGCTGGCTCCTGGACAAGCGGTCAGGAATATCTTTAAATATGGATCATTCGGGGATCTTGCCGGCTCGGCGGATCGGAACTTTTCCCGGGGCGTCGGGTCTATTTTGTTGACTTTGGCAGCCGCGGACAGCCGCGCGGCGGCAGCCGAGCCTGGCATCAGAAAAGGCTTCAAGTTGCCAAACTCAGACGAGCTGCTTGTCATCCGGTGCCAGGAAGGTGACAAGAGCGCCTTTGAACTCTTATTCAAGAAGTACCAGCGCAGGATATACCATTTGATCTACCGCATCACCCAGGACCCTGGTGCGGTCGAGCCTTTGGCGCAGGAGGTTTTTCTCAAGGCGTATCGGGCGATCCACTCCTTCCGCAGAAACTCACAATTCTACACCTGGCTCTACCGAATTGCGGTCAACACAAGTCTCAGCTACGTCAAACGCGATACTCCGGAGGAAAGCCGGGAGCAGCACCCGCTCGACATCGGCACCTTGTCGGCGCAGGAAGGGGTGACCGCGGCAACGGCCGGCACGCCCGAGCAGGAGGTCATGCGCAAGGAGTTCTACGAGCACGTGCTGGATGCCGTCCGTCAGCTGCCTGAAGAGTTGAGAGTGGCGATCGTGCTCAGGGAGTTCGTGGGGCTCAATTACGAGGAGATTGCGGAAGTCATTCAGATTCCTCTCGGGACGGTGCGGTCCAGGATTTTCAGAGGACGGGCCAGGCTCCGGGAGTCGCTGGCGTCTTACGTTCAACTGGAGCAGCAGTGAACAAGGGGGGGCGACTGAGTGTGAGGATCCTCATCTGACCTGAATGTGACCCCAATATCGGAGCTCGGCTATGAAATGTTTGAAATACGCTCCCTTGCTTTCACGCTACATGGATGACGATCTCGCCGCCTCGGAGACGGATGATGTCGTCGTTCATGTTTCGTCTTGCCTACACTGCCGGGAGGAGCTCGAAGCCCTGTATCGTCTCCGGGCATGGTTGCATGCAGCCGACGCCGGCAACGAAGTCCTGCAGTTCGTGCGGTTCAGAGATCTCCGCTTCGACTTCGACAGGGCGGAGCCGTTCGGGTCGACGAATCCGGAAGCCGGTACGGAGGAATCCGAGGACTCCCGGCATCCGAGAGGACCGTCGAAGTGGAACCTGCAGGAGGACAAGACGAGGAAGCCGCCTGGCAAGATCGGGCTCTTGCGCAAGAGACCTGCGTGGAAATGGATGCCCTTCCAGGCGCCGGCAGCGGTCTGGCGTTTGGCGCTGCCGCTGCTGGTGCTCGCGGCCATCGTAGTGCTCTGGAGGCAGGACGATTGGATGAAGATCGCTCGGGACCGCAAGGTCGACGTGGGCGAGTTGCAGGTCATTGCGGACTCGAGGCTGCCTGCTCCGGCGAAGGATCAGGATGCGGGTGAGCTGGAGCTCTACCTCTATGAACATGCGTCCCAGCAGCCGTGGGCACGCTATGGAGATGAGTTGCCGATGATTCAGCTTGCCTCGGATCCGAATCCATGAACGGGCCCGCCCGCATGATCCGCCCGGCCCTGAAGACTCTTTTCATTCTGGTCCTGGGAGGTCTCGCCTCCGGGGCGTGGGGGCAGGAAGCGCCTTCGTCCACCCAATCCTCCGAGCTCGATCGCCTGCTCAGAGAGATCCAGGCGGCGAGGACCAAGGTCCGTTACCAGGCCGAACAGGTCGTTTACGTATTCACGATGCACAAGACGGCCGTCTCCCGCTTTCAGGTGCTGTATGCTTATCCTTACCTGAAGTGTGAATCCACCGGCGACCGGCCGGAAGCTCACGTGCTGATCCTGGAAGACGGAAAGCACCTGTGGCGATATCTGATCAACAGGAAGATCGTGGTCAAGGAGCCGCTGCGGGAAGGGGTGGACGAATTCTTTGCGAGAGACCTTCCCGAGAACCTGAGCCTCATTCGGAAGAACTATGACTTCGTGATCCGAGGCCCGGTCCCCGTGAACGACGATCAGTGCCGCATCATCGAGTTCATCCCGAAGTGGCAGGACCGTCCGCGTCGGGAAATCTGGCTCGAAGAGAAGCGGATGGTCCCGGTCCGAGTGCGCGTCTCTTTGCCGGACGGCAGAACCTCCTACATGTCGGAGATGAGAAGGATCTGCTGGGACCCCGAGATCAAGCCGGATTCTTTTGAGCTGAAGGTTGCTGAAGACACGCGGGTCTACGAAATCCAGGAGCAGGCCGAGCTCACTCTGGAAAAGGCTCAGCGCATCCTCAAACGGCCCATCCAGCTCCCCAAGTTTGTTCCTCCCGGTTACGTGCCGTACAACATCGTCTTCCGGTCAGGGGGCCCGCGCAAGCGCCTCCAGATCGTCTATGCGGACGGCCTCAGCAGCTTCTCCATTTTCCTGGAGTGGATGGACCGGCCACAGCAGAGAACGGCGCCGCCGTCCTCGGACTCGGGAACCCTCGCCTCGGGTCCGGAACAGGGCCCGCGCATCCAGCGCTTCGGTTTGATCAACGTGCTCACGCTGGAAGTTCGCGGCCAGAGGAGAATCGTGGTCGGCGACATGCAGGAGGAAAAGCTCCTGGAGACCGCCAATTCCCTTTCGGATGCGCCGCCTGCGCCGTCTGCGTCTCCTTCTTCCCCTTAGGC
The DNA here is from genome assembly GCA_040756235.1 of bacterium. Taxonomy (GTDB): domain Bacteria; phylum Desulfobacterota; class DSWW01; order DSWW01; family DSWW01; genus JBFLZG01. The sequence continues at coordinate 72,214 of JBFLZG010000154.1, forward strand.
TGCTTCACGTCTTCCGCAGGCTCGAGGGGCAGGATTCCCGCGCCCGGGCTTTGTCATGCTTCGTCATCCCAGCCCATCTGCGTAGCGCGTGCGAGCCGGGATCCAGAATTCTGCTATCGCAACCACCGGGCATCGCGCGGTTGCAGAGATCTCCTGCCGCTCGGCTTTCCTTTCGCGTGCGCCCCCGGGCAACCGTCCGTGCAGGACCTGGTCCTCAGCTGCAATGGATCGGCCGCTTCCTTTGTCCGACCGGTGCTGAGCCGAGGAGAGCTCAGGCTGTTCTGGCGCCGCCTTCCTCTGGCTTCACCTTCCTTGACGCAGAGAAGGGATTGGATTAACGTCCTCTGGATTTTTCCCCTGCAAGGCAGCGGCATTTCGCCAGGCGGCAGCAGCCGGCCGGCGACTCTGTCAGACAACGGGAGGCCTTCTTGGAGCGTATCGCTTTTCTGGAGTCTCTCTCCTCGGCTTTCGGCGTCTCCGGAGCGGAAGGCGAGGTCATGGCCATCCTCGACGGGCAGCTCAAGAAGAAGTTTGCCGGCACTCGGGATCGCCTGGGAAACCGGGTGTACACCAAGGCGGGCGGCAGCGAATCACCCAGCATCCTACTCGCCGCTCACGCGGACGAGATCGGGTTCACCGTTCAAGCCGTTCATGCGCGGGGATATCTCTCGTTTCTGCCCGTGGGGTCCTGGAACCCTTTGTGTGCCGTCGGCATGCCGGTGCGCGTCAAGGGGAAGAAGGGGCTGGTGGAGGGCGTGATTGGAAGCGTTCCGCCTCACCATCAGCCAAAGGGAGGCGGCGGAGCCGTACCGGAGTGGCAGGACCTCTGGATCGATCTCGGGGCCAGAGACGCACAGGAGGTCCGGGATGTCTTCGGCGTCCGCCCTGGAGACATGATCGTGCCTGCGGTCACCTTCCGATCTCTTGCGGACGGCCGCACGCTGATGGGCAAGGCTTGGGACGATCGAATCGGGTGTGCCGTCATGGCCGAAGCGCTGCTTCGGCTGGAGAGCGGGAAGCGGGGCCATCCCAACTCGATCTGCGCGGTGGCGACCGTGCAGGAGGAAGTAGGTTCCAGGGGCGCCATGGCGGTTGCCGATCGGATCGAGGCCGACGCGGCCCTGATCCTCGAAGGAGCTCCTGCGGACGACTTCCCCTCTGCGGCCGACTGGCAGGCGCAGGCGCGCATGGGCCGGGGGGTGCAGATCCGAAGTTACGATCCCAGCATGATCGCCAGCCCCGGCTTGCGTGACTTCCTGGTCGGTCTTGCCGAGAAGGAACGGATCCCCTGGCAGGTCGCCGTCAGGAGGAGCGGGGGCACGGACGGGGGGGCCCTGCACAAGGCCGGGCAGGGGGTGCCGACCGTGGTGTTGGCCGTGCCGGTCCGGTACGCCCACAATGCGGTCGGATATATCGACCTGGGCGACTACGAAGCCTGTCTGCGGCTCGTCTGTGCGGCCTGCCGGCAGCTTTCCGGCCAAGTGCTGGAGGCCATTCTGGACTGACACAGACCGGCCCAAACGCTTCCGGGCCGGCCGGCTTCCGGAAGTCGCGCATTTTCGCCTGTTGACAGATGACGACTATTGTTTTAGATAGTGCCTGAAAGGTGGGTATCACATAAACCCATCTTGCGAGCGGATGGTTCGAGCTTTTTTGCATGCAATCTGGAGCTGCCCGAAAAAGCGCGAGTGTCGGGCACCCATTTGCGCACCAGGATCGCTTGGGGGGAAGGGGTCATGACGGTAGCGAAGTCGGATGTGGTCTTGGGGACTCGGAACCACGGCAAGATAGCGGAACTGCGCTCGCTCCTGAAGGGTATGCCTCTGCGAGTCCTCTCATTCCTCGATTTTCCGGACCTCCCCGTCATCGATGAGGACGGAAAGAGCTTTCGTCAGAACGCCGAGAAGAAGGCCAAGGCGATCGCCAAGGCGGTGGGCCGGATTGCGATTGCGGACGACTCCGGGTTGGAGGTGGATTGGCTGAATGGCGCACCGGGCATCTGGAGCGCGCGGTTTGCAGGGGAAGGAGCCACGGATCGTGACAATGCCCGGAAGCTCTTGAAGCTGCTGGACGGGGTGCCCTGGGAAAAGAGATGCGGACGGTTCGTATGCGTGATCTGCGCGGCCGACCCGAAGGGCAAGACCGTCTCCGCCGAGGGGGTGTGCCGGGGAAAGGTCAGCTTCGAGATGCGGGGCACCCATGGGTTCGGCTACGATCCGGTGTTCGTTCCGAACGGTTATCGAACGACCATGGCAGAGATGGACGCGGCGCTGAAGAATCGCATCAGTCACCGCGCGGACGCGATGAACAAGTTCCGGGAGGTTTTCAGAGAGTTCATCGAGCTGTACAAGAGATAGCCGCACAAGAAAGAAGGTGCTGCCCGACCTGTCCTTCCCATGCCCGCCAGACGCCATCCGGCCGGCCGTGCCGGAAAGCCTGGCAGGCGCCTGCTCTGCTTGAATCTTCGCCGGCTTTGTGTTAAGCAAGTGGGAGTCTCCGAATCCATATCGGCGGGGCGTGGCGCAGCCTGGTAGCGCACCTGCCTTGGGCGCAGGGGGTCGGAGGTTCAAATCCTCTCGCCCCGACCACGGAACAAAGGCAGGGCATACGGGGACAAGCGTCCTACGAGGAGACGGGGGCTCGGATGAGCGCCTGTAGCTCAGTTGGATAGAGCAACGGATTTCTAATCCGTAGGTCGCAGGTTCGAGTCCTGCCAGGCGTACCAAAGGCGATGTGCATGGAGGGAGAAGGGAATCTCTCTCGGGTTCGCAAGTTGCGGTAATGGGACCGCGCGGATGGTGGGTGTAGCTCAGCTGGTTAGAGCACTGGGTTGTGGCCCCAGAGGTCGAGGGTTCGAATCCCTTCACTCACCCCAGTCGATAAATGTCGATTATGCGCCCGTAGCTCAGCCGGATAGAGCGTCGGACTTCGAATCCGCAGGCCGCAGGTTCGAGTCCTGCCGGGCGCGCCAATTCTGAATCCAACCTCCACGCATCGAAACGTGCGGCTCTCCAGGACGGTTGGGCGCGAAGCGATTGACGGGGCCGTTAGCTCAACTGGTAGAGCAACTGACTCTTAATCAGTAGGTTCGGAGTTCGAGTCTCCGACGGCCCACCAGTAAAAACAAGGGGTTAGGTCATCTGGCCTAGCCCTTTCGTTCTTGAGGGGTAGCAGGAGGATTCATTTCGGGATCGAATGGGGGATGGACGGCATCAGGGAGACCCGGGGATAACCACCGACTCGATCACCACACCGAAACCCTATCCCATACCGAATCGGCGAGCACTGTTCAGGTGCTGACGCACACCCCTGCGCTCACGCACGAGGGGTGGTTGCTGGATCCTATCCCCAATGGTTGCCCAAAAGTAGGATTCTTCTTCTCCTCGGTTTCGCACGTCGGTGATCTCCCACGAATCAAACAACGGCTATTCTGATAGAGATTCGGATGAAGAGCGGAAAGGGCACGATTGTTGCTGTCTTCTCGCAGCATGAATGACGTCCATGGTCAGGTAATCCAAGGTTCAGGTGGGAGTTTTGGGGCGGGTTTCCTTGTCCATGGGGTTGGGAAAGAAGAGAACAAGAAGATTGTCCTGGGAATTATCCAAGACTTCTCAGCCGGCAGGATCGAGGCCGCACTTGGCGCATTCGAGAATAGTGCTACCTGGCGGGTCTCCGGCAACCCGTCTCGTATTGCGCGCTTGAAGAGCAAGAAGGAAATAGCTGAGACCATCCGCATTCTCTTGAGTCTCTTCCCCAAGGGGCTGAAGCTGGAGGTTGACGGCGCCATCGAGGTGGGGGATTTCGTGGCGGTGGAGGGCCGTTCCCGTGGCGAGATGGCGACGGGGAAGGTCTGGGAGAAGAGATACCACTATCGCTTCGAGATCCAGGACGGGAAGGTTCATGCGGTCAAGGAATTCCCGGATACGTGCATTTGAAACAGGCGTTCAGGTCCTGGCATCGGGCGCCTCGGGTGTGTTCCCTCGCCCCAAAAGGCGGCTGCATCCGTCCGGATCGATCAGAGGTCCTTCAGCGCGATGTTGGCGGGAGATTCCTCCAGATCCTTCTCGAACCTCTCCAGGTGCTCGGCGAGCTTTCCCCACTCCGGCGCATCGTCGATGGGAATGGTGTCCGTTCCCCTGCTTTCCAGCCTCTGGATGACACTCTTCAATGTCAGGGTGCTGATCGATCTTGCGGGCTGGTAGCCGACGGCTTTCTCGCTGCCCCGTCCGGCCTCGGTGAGGATCCCGGATTCCGTCAACTCGAAAACGGCGTCCCGGATCAGGCGGATCGGCAGCCCCAGGGATTCGGCGATCTCCTCTGCGCCCGGCGCTCTCAGGCCGCATTCGAAATTCCTCACGCACAAGTGCGCCACCCTCAGCGCCACGAGCCGCTTGAATGCGCGGCTCACGGCCCCGCAGTCCAGCTCGAACTCATAGGTCTCCACGTTCTGCTCGGCAAAGGAGATCTCCGCGCCGAAGAGTACGATCAGCCAGCTCGTCTGGAGCCAGACGAGGAACAGGGGCAGGGCCGCGAAGCTCCCGTAGATGGCCCCGTAGGAGGAGACGCCGATTTGGAATTGGATATAGACCCACTGGACGACCTGGAAGACCGTTCCTGCGATGATCCCCCCGAGCAGGCCCGAGCGGATCTTGACCTTCGTATTGGGGATCATGACGTAAAGGAAGGTGAAGAGGCACCAGATCACGCAGTACGGCAGCAACTTCAGCAAGGACAGGACGAGGGAGCCGGCGGTCCCGAGGAAGGAAATCCTGCTGACGGCTTCGACCTGGCTGATGGCGAAAACCGTGACGCTGCTGGCCACGACGAGCAGGATGGGAGCGACGAGCATGATCGACAGATAGTCGCTGAACTGCCTCTCGAAGGAACGGCCTTTCTTCACCCCCCATATGTCGTTGAAGGAGGTCTCGATGTTTCCGAGCACCTTGATCACCGTCCAGAACAGGACGACGACCCCGATCCCGGCGATCAGACCCCCCTGGGTCTGCTCCAGGAGGGAGTTTGCGAAGCGCACGATCTGGATGGCCGTCTCCCGGTGATCGGGGAATGCCTCCAGGATCTGTTTCTCCAGGCGCCTCTCGAACCCGAATCCCTTTGCCACGCCAAAGGCCATGGCCAGGATCGGCACCACGGAGAGAAGCGAGTAGAAGGTGAGGGCCGATGCCCGAAGCTGGCAGCGGTCGTCACGATATCTCCTGAGCGCCAGGAGTAGGATTCTCAATTGGCGCAGAAGGAAGGACTTCCTCGGAGGTAGCAGACGGGCGCGGATGCGCCAGACCCCGGTTTGAAGAAAATCTCGCGTCCCCTTCAGGTCCAGAGGTAGTGTTCTCGTCATGTCTGCACCTTCAGGTGACCGAACACCTCGCGTTGTTGCGGATCGCGTTTTCTTCCTCCGGCAAGCCGGGTCCTGCACATCGGTCACATTCCCGCGAGAATCGCAAGTTAGCACCCTTCGTCGCCGGAGAGCAAACCCCCTGCGGCCGCGATACGCGTCGCGATACTCGTTGTGCAACCATCTTCCATCTACTTTCCGAATACCTCCTGCAGGAGATCGGTGGTCCGTGCTGCGGGGTTCGTCCGGATCTTGCTCTCTTCTTCACCCAACACATAGAACAAGCCGTCGAGGGCCTCCGTTACGACGTAGTGGTTGACGTCGAACGGCTTACTCTTGACGAAGGGAATGGACTGAGCTTGACCCACCAGCGCCTCGTATTTCCGGACCACGCCTACCTGCTCCATGGTCTTCTCGACGACCGGCGTGAATGCAACCGTGAGCTCGTCGGTCGTCCTTGCCCTGAAATACTCCGTGGCCGAGGTCTTGCCTCCCGTCAGGATCTTCCGGGCATCCACGAAAGTCATCTCGCCGAGCGCGTTCCAGAAGATCTGTTTTGCAGAAGGGGCGGCCTGCTCGGCGGCCCGGTTCATACTGAGCACGAGCTCGTCTATCTTGGGCCCTTGGCCTGCCGCCCTCAGCCCTTGCTCCATGATGCGGAGCTTTTCAGGCATCAGGATCTTGATTGCCTGATTGGTGAAGTAGCCGTCCTTCTTTCCCGTCAGACGGACCGCTCTCTCGGTTCCTATCTTCAGGGCCTCCTTCAATCCGGATCCGATTTTTGCATCGCCGGGCTCACCCGTCGTGCCGATGCCCAGGCCCTTCAGCGCCTGCTCGAGCTGCGCCGAGGCCGGCAGAGCGGCCAGCAGCACGATGGAGAGGACCGTGAGCATACGAGTCAGCATGGCGCACCTCCTTGCCTGGTTCCGTCAATCCGGGGAGAAAGAGCGATTTACGCGCATACAGGCATTCTAATACCAGGAGAGGAGAAGCGACCACCAAATTCGAGCGCCTGAGTCCGGGCGGCTGCTTCGGGATCCGAGCTCGTCCCATGAGGGCGGGCCCTTCGGTCGAGGCGGACCTCGCCCTCTGGCACGGCCTCACCCCGGAGCTTGCGCTGAGCGGGGTCACGATTGCGGCCGGCCTGGCGGTCTATGCCGCTCGGCGGCGTCTGGGGCGCCTGCTTGGACGGGTCGACCGGAGCGCTGGTACCTCAGCGTCATCGGAGGAACGCTCCGGGGGGGGCGGCTCCAGACACGGCTCCTGCGGAGCGGCTATCTGAGCGTCTACTTGCTGACCGTGCTCGCTGCGGTGACGGCCGCAGTGGGTTACGCGCTCTTCGCGAGATCGGGGCTTGCCTGGCCGCCGGCCCGCTCCCTGGACGTGCGCTACTACGAAGGCATCCTGGTCGGGATCCTGGTCGTTTCCGCCTTCATGGCCGTGCGCTGCCGATCGCGGCTGAACACCATCGTCTCCCTGGCCGCGGTCGGCTACTCGGTGGGCCTGCGGTTCCTCTTCTTCGGCGCGCCGGACCTCGCCATGACCCAGGCCTGGTGGAAACACTGACCGTCGTTCTGGAGGTCGGGCTGTGAAGGGGTGACCTCTCGCCGAGTACGACCGCAAAACGCCCACACCCTGCCTGCCGGTTTGGCATCCAAGACAAAGAAGAGTAGAAAATCTGTGAGAGCGCATCGCTCCCGGGAGGGCCCCATTCCTTCCGGAGTGCAGACGACCTGCCCGCTATCCATCTCACGCGCACTTGGAAGAAGACCCGCAGCAGTCAGGAGGCAGAAGAAGAGAAATGAGTCGCATTCACGAAGATATCACGAAGACGATCGGTCGCACTCCGCTGGTCAGGATCAACCGCATGGCGCGGGGCTCCAGGGCCACCGTGCTGGCGAAGCTGGAGTCGTTCAACCCGCTCTCAAGCGTCAAGGACAGGATCGGCCTGTCCATGATCGAGGCTGCCGAGAAGGAGGGGCGCATCAACCCGGAGACGATCATCATCGAGCCCACGAGCGGCAACACCGGCATTGCGCTCGCCTTCGTCTGCGCAGCCAAGGGCTACCGTCTGATCCTGACCATGCCCGAGACCATGAGCATGGAGCGCCGCCACCTGCTGAAGCTCTTCGGCGCCGAGCTGGTCCTGACCGAAGGAGCCAAAGGCATGAAGGGTGCCATCGAGAAGGCGGAGGAGCTGCTCGGGGGTACGCCCAACAGCTTCATGCCCCAACAGTTTCAGAACCCGGCGAATCCGCACATCCACCGCACGACCACGGCCGAGGAGGTGTGGAACGACACCGGCGGGGACCTGGACTATTTTGTCTCAGGGATCGGCACCGGCGGCACCATCACCGGTGTGGGCGAGGTGATCAAGGCCCGCAAGCCGTCGGCGAGGATGATCGCCGTCGAGCCGGAGAGCTCACCGGTCCTCTCGGGCGGCAAGCCCGGGCCTCACAAGATCCAGGGTATCGGCGCCGGCTTCGTCCCGGACGTCCTGAACCGTTCCGTGATCGATGAGGTGATACGGGTGACCAACGAGGACGCCGGCATCACCGCCCGCCGTCTGGCCCGGGAAGAGGGCATCCTGGCCGGGATCTCGAGCGGCGCCGCCCTGTGGGCAGCCCTGGAAATCGGGAGACGGGACGAGGCGATCGGAAAGACGATCGTGGTCGTCCTGCCGGACACCGGCGAGCGCTACTTGTCGACCTGGCTGTTCCAGGAATCTTCCGGTTGAGCCGTCGACACGGCAATTCGACCGATCCGGGCAACGCGTTATTCAGAGGCCGGTTTTGCCCGGCGGCGGCAGCAGGGCAGGGGGCCATGGCCCGAGCCGTGACCCCCTGCTCGTTTGTGTGCGTCCTCGAGTGGATTCGTTTGCCTGGAGCGGGGCAGGCGGTACGAGGGAGTTACGGGCACAGCTGAGGGCTGTCCGACTCCGGCGCCCTGTCCACCGAGGCGACGAAGAGCTGTCGGGATGAGGTGTAAAGGCGGCCCCAGATGCGGGCGCCCTCACAAGGCTCGAGCTTCTTGATCTCTTCCTCCCTGCCCACCAGGGTGATATCGTTCGGGCCGACCTGCGAAAGGATACCCGAGGCGGGCTGCTCCCCTGCGCCCCGCACAGGCATGCGGATCTCATCGATCCTGAAGGGATATTCACGCCCTTCGTACTGAAGGGTGTAGGTGTTGGGACTTCCCAGATCACGCGGGGGCAGGATCGTGCCGGTAATCGCCGTCTCCTGAGCGGCAAGAGAATGCGCGGGTGAGCCGAGTCCGCACAGGACCAGGACGGACAGAAATGCCCCTGCAAGAGTCACCTTGTGTTGAGCCGGTCGTGTCATTGGATCTCCTCCGATTCTCCTCGAGAGAGAGCTGGTTCGTTTGGGCATTGCCGGATGCGTTTGCTGCTTTAGATATGCGTGCATTTGATTTGGTGACAGACGGGCTGCTGGACGCCCGATGGAGGCAGGATCCGAAGACGGGAATTCAAGCTCCGTACGCCATGAATTTCCGGCGCAGGGAATCGATGACCTGTTGCAGGAGCCCTCTCCTGCAGCGGATGGTGACGAAGGTGGCCGGGAGCGTGAAGGCACCGAACGGCACCGCTTGCTCCTCGCTGAGCTCGATCTCCCACCCCGGCCCGCGGAATCGGCCTTCTGCGGTAACCTCGGCATCAAGGCTGAGGAGATAGCTCGCGATGCGCGCCCTGCGAGTCACCCTCATCTCCAGGGTCTGCTCTTCCTCATATTCCGTTTCAGGTCTCATGCCAGCTCACCCCCGATCCGGGCACTCACTCAGGAGGCTGTTGAAGAACCGTCGACTCCTTCAACCCTCTTTCCCGGGTCGAACGGACGGCTCCACAGGAATGCGCACGAGGCGGTACCCGGCATTGGAGTAGACCGGCTCGAAGGGCACGGGCGAGCTCGAAGGCAGAACGGCCATGCGCGCCCCATACTTGACGGCGAGCGCAATCAGCTCTTCGGGGCCGAGCTGCGCGTAGGCTTCGTTGAGCAGCCGCTCGTTTTCCATGCCGCTCGTGAGCGGCAGAGATCCGCCCGAGAGATCCCGCAGCCGTTCGTACCACTGCCCCAGGTACATCCCGCCGTCCGGGTTGACCTTGAACTCCACCACGGTGGAACGTTCCGCCAGATAGGTGAACCCTTCGTTGCCGGGCGGTGTGAGAAAGACGCCGTCCGAACCGGTGCTCTCTCTCGCGTAGCGGCAGATGTCGACCCATGGAGAGCGTTCTTCCCGGTACTTGTGAATGAGGTCATAGCCGGCGCGGCCTGCCTTGGCTGCGTAAGCGTACACCGAAGTCGCCAGAACGAGCCCTGCCAGCCACAGATGACCCACGCGCCGCAGGTCGAGCTCGGTTCGGCGGCGGGCCGCCCACCGGCTTGCTGCAACCGACCCCCACAACACCACGCAGAGCGTCCCGAAGACGCTGATCAGCGGGCTCAGGCGCAGGAACTGCATACGGGCGATCGGCCCCCACCCCAGCAGATGGTAGTCCAGGTAGTGAAGACCGGAAAGGAGGAGGATTGCGGAGCTCAGGGCGACCAGGGACCGGACAGCGTCCGCCTCGACCCGGCGCCGGCGCTTGAGCCACGCGAGCGTGCCCAGCTGGACGAGAAAAAAAGCGGCGACGAGAAGCGTTCGGTCCGCTCGAAACGCGAAATGATGGGGTTGCCGGAAACGAAAGTACTCGATCAGCCCTGAAGTGTCTGCAGCCCCGTGCTGCGCCATCGCCGCCATGTGCGAAAGGAGCGGGATCGCCGGAGCTGCGAGCAGGGCCAGGCAGATCAGGCTCTCCCGCCGGGGCCGGCTCCGGAGGCGTGTGAAAAGCAGCGGCAACAGAATGAAGACGAACAGCACCCCGATCTGGGTGTGGAAGAGGGTGATGAGAGCGGCCGCGAACGAAGCGGATGTATACCGGCCCCGGATGAGCAGCCCCACCGCGAGCAAGATGAGCGCGTGTGCGAAGGTGGGAGGCATGATGTGGTCGTTGCCGAGGAATTTATTGGCTTCGAGCCCTCTCCCCGCCTCGCCGGCGTGGAGCGCCAGCAGCACGCCGGCGGTGACATATCCGGGAAGAGAGAGCCCCAGGCTTCTCGAGAGATACAGAAGACACAAGGCCACCAGAAACATTCCGAGCAGAGTGAGAGCGATGAGTGCGCCGTCCTCGCCCAGAAGCTTGGACCCGCCGGCGACGATTTCAGCGAAGAACCGGTGATGATAGAGGCGCAAAGCGATCCCGAAGTCCTGTGGCAGGTAATCGGCATCCAGGATGCGCCGCACCACCGGCAGCAGAGCGGCATGGTTGCGGTACCCGATGGTGATCCCTCCGTTGAAGAGCACCATCAGCGCCGTGACCCAGAGGACGAGGGCCGTCGTGCCGAGAAAGCCCAGGAGTCGAACGCCGGGACCGGCCCGCCGAGTCGGTCTCTCCGAGGGAGGCGAAGCAGATCGAATCATCGCTCGCACCTGATCTTCGGTTCAGCGCTGCCGGGTCAGCCGGCCGGGCCCATCCAGCTGCCGCTCGCCGGCTCGAACCCCATGCTGCCGGAGAGGGAGTAACATAGTGGTCCGCCGCACCGAGTCCTGTCAACGCGCCCCGGAGCGCACGGCGAGCGGGAGACGCGGTCTCCCCCGGGCGACGGTCTCTCTTGGGCGACCGCAGAGCAGACGATCGGAGCCGAGGAGGATACGGACCGATGCAGCAGCAGATGAGCGGCAAGCTGTTCGGGCCGGCTTCGGCTTGGGGCCTGCAAAGCCCTTCGAGCTTCCTTGCTGGCCGAACGTTCCCTGTGATAGCCTCGACCGCCGTCAAGCTCCTGCGGGTGTCTTCGGGAGGTGGGGTTGCATGCGCGCAGCGCCTCTGACGATTGCCTTCTTCGCTTCCACGCGCAAATGGGGCGGTGTCAAGACCTGGTCCCTGGACATGGGGCTCGCGCTCCAGCGAAGGGGACACAGGGTCTGGATCGTCGCCCCGGACGGTCCCTTCGTGGAGCGGGCGGTGCGGGTGGGATTGCGCGTGCGCAAGGTCCGCTTCGGGGCGGACGGAAACCCGGTTTCCATAGGCCGCTTTCTGAGATTCTTTCGTACGGAGAATGTGGATTACGTGGTCGTGAACCTTTCCAAGGAGATGCGCACTGCAGGAGTCGCGGCGCGGCTCCTGGGAATCCCCTTGGTGCACCGGATCGGGGCCCCCGAGGATCTGAGGGACCGACTGAAAACGCGGCTGACACAACGATTCCTTGCACCTCGGCTGCTGACCTGCAGCGATTACGTGCGGCGCGAGTTGCTCGAGAAGATCCCGCTCTTTCGCGATTACGAGTTCGTTGCGATACACCCGGGTGTGCTTCCGATCGGGGCAGCGCCGGGCTCCGTCGGCAGCCCCCGGCGCATCGTCCTCACCAGTCAGCTGCGGCCGGAAAAGGGCCACGGCCATCTGCTGGAAGCGTTGAGCGAAATCCGGCGCGGAGGACACCCGTGCCGATGCGTCATAGCCGGGACCGGCCCCTGCGAAGAGGCGCTCAGGAGGCAGGCCGATGCCCTGGGCGTTGCCGACGCCATCGAGTGGACCGGCTTCGTGCAGGACGTGACGAGCTTGCTGCAGCGGGCGGACATCTTCGTCCTGCCGAGCCTGAGCGAGCCCCTCGGCATCGCGCTGGAGGAGGCCATGGCCCACGGGCTGGTTCCCGTCGCGCGCCGCGCGGGAGGCGTGCCCGAGATCTGGCCTGCCGGTTTGGAGCCTTTTCTGTTCCCTCCTCAAGAGAACGCGGCGGGCTTCGCCAGGGTCCTGAAGACGATCCTGGAGGCCCCGGACGATCGCGTGCTGGAGTGGAAGCGGCTGGCCTGGGAGCATGCCGTCCGTGCCTTCCACATCGAGAAGCAGTGCAACGAGCTCGTCGCGTGGCTCACGAGAGAGCCGCCAGGCGCGTGAGGCGGGCCGAGGAAGCGGGCGGACCGCGGCGCAATGACGGAAGAAGCAAAAGCCCCGGGGCGGGCGGCCTCTCGCTGCACGATGGGGCTAGGGCTCCGAGCTCTTGGACAGGGCCGGGTTCAGGCGCGGATCGTTGTAGGTCTTGTACTGCCGGTACTGCTTGAAGAAGCGCCGGCCGGCGCGGACGTCCTCGTAGAGACGGTTCAGACAGCCGGCGAGGTCCGCCCGCTGCCTTTCCAGGACGGCCGCCTTGGCCGCGCACTCGGCGGCCAGGGACGGATCCTTCAGGCGGGCGTTGCGCCTCATGTGCCAGACCTTGAGCGAGAGGATGGAGAGCCGATCCAGGATCTGCCCGGCCGTCTCCGAGTGCAGTTCCGCGGAGCTCGGGTCGACTGCAGGCAGGGCGGCCAGGATGCGTTCGTCGATCCGCTCGATCAGGTCGTTGCGGCGCTGGTTCCAGGCGTCGATCGAGCGTTTCAGGCCGGCGATGACGCTGTCGTCGACATCGGTTCTGCGTGCCTGGTCCTCGAGCCCCCACAAGGTGAAGTTGGAAAAATGGAGCGAGGCGAGGAGCGAAGCGAGCGTGTCGCCCGCCGGAGCCTCGTCGGGCGTGCTGCGATACCAGTCAGCCTGCGCCCTGTCGTAGAACGAGCAAGGCTCGAAAACCGCTGATAGCGGGATCTCCGGGCCGACCCCCGGCTCGGATGGCGTGCCCTTCCTTTCCGTCCCGTCGCTCATTGCCGCATCCTTCCCGGCCCGGCGGCGCCGCGTGCCATCCGGCGGCCGAGCAGCGGCAGGGCCGCCTCCAAGACCTGCTCGGGCCGCACGTTCTCCAGATGATCGTGGCGCCCGGGGCCCGGCGGCGCCGTTACCGCCTGCTGGTCAGCATCCCGGCCGCAGTCGGTCCAGTACTTCTCGTCGCCGGCGCGCAGCACGACCACCGTGGGGCATCCTGCCGAAGTCGCGATGTGCTTGGGGCCGCCGTCGTTGCCGATCCAGAGATGGCAGCGTTCATACAGGGCGGCCAGCTCCTTGAGGCTCGTGTCGCCGTAATCCCAGAGGGCCGGCTTTTCCTGCATCCGGGTCACGACCGCGCGGATCTGCGCCTGTTCCTTCGGCCCGCCGGTGAGGACGATCTGTGCCCCACGGTTGCGGATCAGGAGATCCGCGGTCCGGGCAAACCCGCCCGGGTGCCACTGCTTGCGGGGGACTTTCGCGACCGGCGACAAGGCCACGACCGGCAGGTCCGTCCGGATGCCCCCCTGCCGGAAGATCTCGTCGGCTCGCGCCCGGTCCGCGCTCGAGACGGGAAACTCCAGCCCGAACTCCTCCGGGGACGGCACGCCGATGAGCTCGGCCATGCGGGCGAAGTTCCGGGCCAGATAGATCGGGGCGTTCCAGCCGGGCACGAGAAGGCTGTACACCCAGTCGCGGGCGGCGCGTTTCTTCCAACCGACCCGGACCGGAGCGCCGGAGGCCAGGACGAAAGGTACGCTTCGAGGGCTGCTCTGCAGATCCAGGGTGATCCCGTAGCGGCCTGCTCTGCAAAGGCCGAACGCGCGCGCGAGCCCGGAAAGACCCGGATCCAGGATGAGCAGGTGGTCCACGAGGGGGCTGCCTTCCAGAGCCCTGTGAAACCCCCGTTGCGCCAGGAGGTCGATGCGCGCCTCCGGGCGCGCTTTGCGAATCGCCTTTAAGGTCGGCGTCAAGAGCAGCAGGTCGCCCACGCGCCGCAGGCGAATGACCAGGATTCGTTCAGACGCCACCGGCCTGATCTTTCTTTTCAGCTCCGCGGGTCCGTTGCAGCGGCATTTAGCACGTTTCTGCCGCTGCCCCGGGATGATACGCCAAGTGAAGGGCGAACGCCATGCGTCCGGCAGCTGCATCCAAGAGACAGAAACGAGGGCCGGAGCCTGCTCCGCTCACGCCTTCTCCGGATCGCATGGAGAAAGCGTTCAAGTTCAACGGACATGGCAGGAAGAAATATGCCAGGAAGACGGCAGGGGGCGGCTGCGGCAGCCGCAGGCCGGAAGAACCGGACGCCTGAATTCCCCAGGGACGTCGATTCGGTGACGGTCGAGGCGGGAGATCGCGCCGTGCGGCTGACGAACCTCGGGAAGGTGTTCTGGCGCGATCTCGGCCTGACCAAGGGCGATCTGCTGAGCTACTACGCATCCGTCTCCCCGTACCTGCTGCCGCATCTCCGCAGCCGCGCCATGGTCATGAAGAGGTATCCCAACGGGATACAGGGAGAGTTCTTCTTCATGAAGAGGGCGCCTTCCCCCAGGCCGCCCTGGGTCCAGCTCTGTCCGATCGAGCACGGATCCGGGAGCGTGATCTCCTTTCCGGTCGTGCAGGACCTTGCCTCCCTGCTCTGGATCGTCAATCTCGGCTGCATCGATCTGAACCCGTGGTACGCGCGGTGCGACGACGTCAACCGCCCGGATTACCTCCACTTCGACCTGGACCCGGTGGAAGGGGCCGACTTCGCCCAGGTGCGCGAGGCGGCGCTCCTCGTGCACGAGGCCCTCGATCGGCTCGAGATGCCGAACGTGGCCAAGACCACCGGGTCCCGGGGCATGCACATTTACGTGCCCATCGTGCGGGGCCCCACGCAGAAGCAGGTCTGGACCTTTGCCAAGGCCCTGGCCTTGCGCCTGGCGGAGCTGCATCCGGAGGTGCTGACCGCCGAGTACCGGGTGACCAAGCGGCCCCGGGGCCGCGTCCTGGTCGACTACAATCAGAACGCGTGGGGGCGGACTCTGGCGAGCGTCTACTCGGTCCGACCCAACCCCGAGGCGTCCGTCTCCACACCGGTCAAATGGAAGGAAGTCGAAGCCGGGTTCGGCGCCCGGGACTTCACTGTCCGGAACGTTCTCGGCCGGCTCTCCAGGCTGGGGGACCTCTGGCTTCCCATGGCCCGTCCGGAGGGCCGCTTCCCGATGGAGAAATTCCTGTGAGGCCTGATAAAGACCCGAAACAGTGCACCGAAGATCAGATCTCGGGTGAGAGCACCCGGCCGCTGGAATTCCTCGAGAGGCCTCTTCGCTGACCCCTCCGAAGCCCCATCTCCTGGTTTTTCAGACCTTTCCTTTGCGATTCACACGGGAGATCGCTAGAATGAACAGGCGTGTGCTCATCCAGAGAGCCTCCTGCCCTGCGGGCGGAGGCCCGCGCGCGGGGAGCGCTGCGAGAGTGGCGGAACTGGCAGACGCACTGGACTTAGGATCCAGTGGGCAACCGTGGGGGTTCGAGTCCCCCCTCTCGCACCAGAGAGACGATCGCAGATCGGTCTCATTGACGGTGATGCCGGGTATCGATAGCGGAATCGGTTGACTGCGGACGAGCGACGGCGGCGCACGGGAAGAACGTGAGGGAGAAGAATCCATGAGAACGGAACAGGAAAGCCTGAGCGGCACGCGCAAGAAGATCTCCTTCGGAATGCCTTCCGAAGAGGTGGACGAGGAGATCGCGAAATACTGCAAGAAGCTCTCGAAAGAAGTGGAAATCAAAGGCTTCAGAAAGGGCAAAGCGCCTTCGAGCGTGGTCCGCAGGTATTTCCGGGAGCAGATCCGCCGCGAGGTGGGCGCGCAGATCGTATCGACCTCGCTCGAGAGTTTCGTTAAGGAGCAATCGCTTACTCCGGTCGGGGAGCCTGAGCTCGACGTGCCGCCTCTAGAGGAGGGAAAGGAGTTCTCGTTCTCGGTCACCATCGACGTGAAGCCGGAGATCGACATCCGCGACTATGAAGGAGTCGAGCTCCAGCAGGAAGAGGCCGTGGTCACCGAGGAGGAAATCGCCGAGTCTCTGCGGCAGCTTCAGAAGGCGCACGCAGAGCTGGAGGGAATCAGCGAAGAGCGCGGCGCCCAGGCGGGTGAGGTGGTCCTGGTGGACTACGAGGGCTCTGTCGAGGGGGTCGCTTTCTCGGGCAATCAGAAGAAAGACGTGTACATCGAGATCGGGCCCGAAGGGGCCCGCAAGGAGATGGAGGAAGCCCTCCTGGGCGTCAGGCCGGGGGAAACCCGCGAGTCGGAGGTCGAGTATCCGGAGAACTTCATGAACCGGGAGCTGGCCGGCAAGAAAGTGCTTTATCGCCTGACGGCGAAAAAGCTCCTCAGGAAAGTCCTTCCGGAGCTGGACGATGAGTTCGCCAAGGACGTGGGGCCGTATCAGGGGCTGGAGGATTTGAAGGGCCGGCTGCAGGAGGAGGTCCTCAGGGAGAAGCGCAGCCGCATCCGCAGGCGCCTGGAGGAGGACTTGCTCCAGGAGCTGATCCAGCGCAACCCTTTCGAGGCGCCGCGCTCTCTGGTGACGGCGCGGCATGCCCGCATGATGGATGATGCCAGAGGTCACTTCCTCTCCAAGGGGCTCTTCCTGGAAGAAAAGACCGAAGGCTACCAGCGCCTGGAGTCAGATCTGGAGGGCCTCTCGGAAAAGGAGATCAAGAAAGAGCTGATCCTGGATGCGGTCGCACGCAAGGAATCGATCGAAGTGTCGGATGCGGACGTGGAGCAGCGCCTGCAAGAGATCGCCCGGAAGCACGATCAGAGCCTCGAGAAGGTGCGGGCGGAAATTCAGAAGCAGGAAGACGGATTGGCCTTGTTCAGGAGGAGCCTGCTCAACGAGAAGACCCTTGATTTTCTGTTGGGCAAGTCTAAAATAAAAACCGTGGCCAAGTAGCGCCCGATCCGGCAGAGCCCTCCGAAGACCTATCGACTGATGCAAACCTATTATCATGACCTTCAAACAAGCGAGATCGCCATGAGTCTGATCCCGATCGTCGTTGAGCAAACCAGTCGGGGGGAACGGGCGTATGACATTTACTCCCGCCTGCTCAAAGACCGGATCATATTCATCGGCACTCCGATCGGCGACGAGATCGCCAATCTGGTCATCGCTCAGATGCTCTTTCTGGAGAGCGAGGACCCTGACAAAGACATTCAGCTCTACCTGAACACACCGGGAGGCTCCGTCACGGCAGGAATGGCCATCTATG
This sequence comes from bacterium, assembly GCA_040756235.1. GTDB lineage: Bacteria > Desulfobacterota > DSWW01 > DSWW01 > DSWW01 > JBFLZG01. The sequence goes on from JBFLZG010000154.1 coordinate 89,506, forward strand.
ACACGATGCAGTACGTGCAAGCGCCTGTCTCTACCATCTGCATGGGGCAGGCGGCCAGCATGGGGGCCGTTCTTCTGGCTGCAGGAGCATCCAAGAAGCGATTCGCCCTCCCCCACGCAAGGATCCTGATCCATCAGCCCATGGGAGGTTTCGAAGGGCAGGCCACGGACATCGATATCCAGGCCCGCGAGATCCTCCGCATCCGCGAGGAGTTGGACAACATCCTGGCCAAGCATACCCGCCAGCCGCTCAAGAAGATTCAGACCGACACGGAAAGAGACTTTTTCATGACCGGGCAGCAGGCAAAAGAATACGGCATCGTCGATGAAGTCATCCTAAAGAGAAAGGTCTGAGTTCCAGACCCCGGGGGGAGCAGGCGAAGGGTCAAGATCGTTGGCCAAAGGGGGGCCCATATTGACTGGAGGACAAGGGTGAGCAGAAAAGGGAGTTACGACCATACGGGCAAACTGGTTTGCTCCTTCTGCGGCAAGAGCCAGGACGAGGTCCGGAAGCTGATTGCGGGACCCACGGTCTACATTTGCGACGAGTGCATCGAGCTGTGCAACGAGATCATTGCGGAAGAGTGCGAGCACGAAGACCATCGGAAAAGAGGATCGTCGCTCCCCAAGCCTCACGAGATCCTGGCTTTCCTGGACCAGTACGTGATCGGACAGGAGAGGGCGAAGAAGACCCTGTCGGTTGCGGTCTACAACCACTACAAGCGGATCCAGCAGGGCGCCTCGAGCGACGCGGTCGAGCTGCAGAAGAGCAACATTCTGCTGGTGGGGCCGACCGGCTCGGGCAAGACCCTGCTGGCTCAGACCCTGGCGCGTTTCCTGAACGTGCCGTTCACCATCGCGGACGCGACCAGTCTGACGGAGGCGGGATACGTCGGCGAGGACGTGGAGAATATCATCCTGAATCTCCTCCAGGCCGCCGATTACGACATCGAGAGGGCGCAGCGGGGCATCGTCTACATCGACGAGATCGACAAGATCTCCCGCAAATCCGACAGCCCCTCCATCACGCGCGACGTATCCGGCGAGGGGGTCCAGCAGGCGCTCCTGAAGATCGTCGAAGGCTGCATGGCCTCGGTTCCGCCCAAGGGCGGCAGAAAGCACCCGCAGCAGGATTTCCTGCAGGTGGACACGACCCACATCTTGTTCATCTGCGGAGGTGCCTTTCACGGGCTCGAGTCGATCATCGAGCGTCGGGTGCGCTCCAAGACTATGGGCTTCGGAGCGGAAATCCATTCGAAAGTGGAGCGCAACATCGGGGAGGTGCTCCAGCTCGTCGAGCCGGAAGATCTGTTGAAGTACGGCCTCATCCCCGAGTTCGTCGGACGTCTTCCCGTTATCGCGACGCTCGACGATCTGACCGAGAACGATCTGGTCCGGATCTTGACCGAACCACGGAACGCCATCACCCGTCAGTACCAGCGACTGTTCGAGATGGATGGCGTGTCGCTGCGCTTCGCGCCGGAAGCGCTTCAGCTCGTTGCCAGGGAAGCCCTCCAGAAGGGCACGGGCGCCCGGGGCTTGCGGGCCATTCTCGAGCAGCGCATGCTGGATATCATGTACACCTTGCCAGGCCTGGAAAATGTGAAAGAGTGCATCGTCAATCGGGACGTGATCTCGAGAAAGGCAGAGCCCATCCTGGTGTTCGAGAAGAAACAGGAAAGCGCCTGAGCCGGTGAGATCTCTCCTCCGGTCCCTCTCGTGAAAGAGCTATTGAAAAGCAGTCGACCGGTCGATCTTTCAGGAGTGAGGGCGGCCCGCAGGGCATCCGAGAGAAGGCCGCAGAGAAGGCCGATATGCTCTTTCCATTCAGACGGGACGATAAAGAAAGCAGAATGAAAGACCAACAGAATATACTGCCGATGCTCCCCCTCAGGGATATCATTGTCTTCCCCGGCATGGTGGTCCCCCTGTTCGTCGGAAGGGAACGCTCCATCAATGCCCTGGAAGAGGCGATGAACAAAGACAAGCGGCTCTTCCTGGTCGCCCAGAAGGACGCCAAGATCCAGGAGCCGAATGAGAAAGACATCTACGAGATCGGGACGATCGGGACGATCATCCAGATGCTGCGGCTTCCGGACGGGACGGTCAAAGTGCTCGTGGAAGGCAAGAAGCGGGCCTCTCTGGCGGATTACCTGTCCAAGAAAGACCTCTTCTTGGTGCGCGTGAAGGAGCTGGCGGAGTCCGAGGGGAAGGCGACCGAGGTCGAGGCCCTGATGCGGAGCGTGCAGGACTCGTTCGAGAACTTCGCGCGCCTGAACCGCAAGATCCCCCAGGACATGGTCCTCTCGGTATCTTCGATCGAGGAGCCGGGCAAGCTGAGCGACACGGTCATCGCGCACCTCAATCTCAAGCTGCCGGACAAGCAGGACATCCTGGAGACGGTGAACAAGCAGGAGCGGCTGGAAAAGCTCTACGCGCTGCTCAAGAGCGAGATCGACATCCTGGAGGTGGAGCGCAGGATCCGCAGCCGCGTGCGCAAGCAGATGGAGAAGACGCAGAAGGAGTACTACCTCAACGAGCAGATGCGCGCGATCCAGAAGGAGCTGGGCGAGAAGGACGAATTCAAGAACGAGATCGACGAGCTCGAGTCCCGTCTGCGCAAGAAGAAGATGTCCAAGGAGGGCGTCGACCGGGTCAAGAAGGAGATCAAGAAGCTCCGCATGATGTCGCCCATGTCGGCCGAGGCGACGGTCGTACGCAACTACATCGACTGGATCCTGTCCCTGCCGTGGTACGACTACACGGAAGACGAGGTCGATATCGACAAGGCCGAACGGATCCTGGATGAAGACCACTACGGGCTGAGCAAGGTCAAGGAGAGAATCCTGGAGTACCTGGCCGTGCGCGCACTGGTCGAAAAGATGAAGGCGCCGATTCTGTGTTTCGTCGGCCCTCCGGGCGTCGGCAAGACCTCGCTCGGCAAGTCGATCGCCCGGGCGACGGGCAGGAACTTCGTGCGCGCCTCTCTGGGCGGCGTGCGGGACGAAGCCGAGATCCGCGGCCACCGCAGAACGTACATCGGCGCGCTGCCCGGCAAGGTCATCCAGTACATGAAGAAGTCAGGCTCCGGCAACCCGGTCTTCCTGCTCGACGAAGTGGACAAGATGAGCACCGATTTCCGCGGCGACCCGGCGGCGGCCCTGCTGGAGGTGCTCGACCCCGAGCAGAATCACGCGTTCAACGACCACTATCTGGATCTCGACTACGACCTGAGCCGCGTGATGTTCATCACGACGGCGAACACCCTGTTCAACATCCCCCGGCCTCTCCAGGACCGTATGGAGATCATCCGGATCGAAGGGTACATCGAGACCGAGAAGATCCAGATCGCCACGGGCTTTCTCATCCCCAAGCAATTGGAGGCCCACGGGCTGTCCGCGAAGAACGTGACCTTCACCGACAACGCGCTGATTCACATCGTGCGGGACTACACGAAGGAGTCCGGGGTCCGGAACCTGGAGCGGGAGATTGCGACCATCTGCAGGAAGGTGGCCAGGGAGGTGGTCAGGCAGGGCAAGGACACGCAGATCCGCATCACCACGAGCTCGCTCGAGAAGTACCTCGGCGTGCCGAAGTACCGCTTCGGCATGAAGGAAGGCGAGAACCGCATCGGCCTGACCAACGGGCTGGCCTGGACCGAGCTCGGAGGCGAGCTCCTCGTCACGGAAGCCACGGTCATGCCGGGCAAGGGCAATCTGATCATCACGGGCAAGCTCGGAGACGTGATGCAGGAGTCGGTCCAGGCCGCCATGAGCTACGTGCGGTCGCGTGCCGAAGCGTTGAAGCTGGACAAGGACTTCTACCAGAAGGTGGACATCCACGTGCACATCCCGGAAGGCGCCATCCCCAAGGACGGCCCCTCTGCCGGAATCACGATCGCCACTTCGATCGCCTCCGCCCTGACTCGACGTCCCGTGCGGATGGACCTGGCCATGACCGGAGAGATCACCTTGCGCGGCCGCGTCCTCCCGATCGGCGGCCTCAAGGAGAAGGTGCTGGCCGCCCACAGGGCCGACGTCCAGATGGTCCTGATACCGAACGAGAACGAGAAGGACATCCGCGAAGTCCCGGCCCGGGTTCTGAAGAAGGTGAAGCTCGTCATGGTGGAGCACATGGACGAGGTGCTCAACCGCGCCCTCCTTGCGGATCCGATCCCCGAACCGGTCGTCGTGGCCGAAGCGACCGAGGGGGAGCAACAGCCGAAGCACGACGGCCTGAAGAAAGGTTACGTGGATCATCCGCGTACCGATCTGGTGTAGCCGGTCGGCGTAAGGGCTTGGACTCTCTTCCCGGTTTTCGTGAAGCTCCGGAGCTCGAAGGTGGAAAGGAAGCCCCGTTCCATGGTAGATTATGCCGTGTGAGGGGCGGGGCCGGTGCAGAGAAGAACCGTCTGAAATCGATCGAGGACTTCGAGGAGGCAGAGGGCGGATAGCTCAGCTGGAAGAGCATCGGCCTTACAAGCCGGGGGTCACAGGTTCGAGTCCTGTTCCGCCTACCAGAAGAAGCAGACATATTAAGGGGGCGTGGTGCAGCTGGTTAGCACACCGGCCTGTCAAGCCGGAGGTCGCGGGTTCGAGCCCCGTCGCTCCCGCCAGTAAAATAAAGGGGTTACGAGAAATCGTAACCCCTTTTGATTTTTATCCGCAGAATTCCCAACAGCATTCCCAACACGCCGACCACAGATCGAGCGACGATCACGCCGGGAACCCGCGAAGGTACGTCCTTGTGGCACGCCTCGTGCTTATGCCCTCTGAAGGAAGTTGAAAGACTCCTGGAGGCATAATGAAAGCTCAGTACTTGACCGAGAAGCAGGTCTCGGAAATGACCGGCAGAGCGCTCCAGACCTTGCGAAACGAGAGACATCTCTGCCGGGGCATTCCATACGTCAAGGTAGGGCGCTCGATCCGATACAGCCTGGAAGACGTTATCGGGTTCATGGAAACCAGGAAGGTGAGGACACAGGATTCCCCGTACACGCCCTTAGAACGTGGCCGCCAGGCTCGGGTGGCGACAAGGATCTGATCTCAGTGCCCCGAAACGGTACCCCCTGCCGTAAGCCTCTTTAGCTGTCACCCGTCTTCCTCAGGGGGAAAACGAGCCAGACACGATATCCAACACGTTTTGCATGATGGCATTGTGGACCAGGCCGCGGTCAGCTGCGGTTGCAGGCTCAGGCATATGATCGCGTGATGGATCCGGCAAGGGTCTGAATACAGACTCTCGTAGTAGCCCGCCACGGTCACTTCTTCTGATTACCCACCAGTCCCACGCATTGCCGCCGTCGCATGAGATTACGGGGAAGAAATGCGACCGGGTCAAATCCCGGTGGCAGGCTTTTTGCTATGCAAAAATTTCCAATTGTTAGCTGGTGAAGACTTATGTTATACGAAAAAGCACGCAGGCGTTCTCGATCGCCGCCGGTCGCACATCCCAGCCGGATGGCAGGGCTTTCAGGCGTCCAACAGACCGTCGTCAGAGGAGGGGCAGACCGTGCTGGAGCGCCTTGCGATCTTCCTCATTAAGAAGCGTGTTGCGGTCATTGCGGCGATGGCAGCCATCACTCTCGTTTTCATGCATTTCATGTATCAGCTCAAGATCAACGACAACTTCGAGGAGTCGGTTTACAGGGGGGATCTGGGCTACGAAGATCTCAGTCGGACGATGGACAAGCTGGGTCACGACGACATGGTCCTGGTGGCCGTCGAGTGCGGTGACGTGCTGGAGCCGAAGAACCTGGAACTGATTCGGGCCTTGCACTCGAAGCTTGAGGCGCTTCCCTCGGTTGGGCGCGTGGTTTCCCTTGCGAACGCACAGGATCTCGTCATGGCGGACGGAGAACTCTCCTACCAGAAGGTGACATCCCCTGGGGGACGGTCGCAGGAGAGGATCGCAGCCGACATCCAGGCAAACCCCGTATACGGTTCACTGCTCATCTCGGACGACCTCAAGGCAGCCGCCCTCTACCTGCAGCTCGCCCCCGAGGTGTCGTCCGATACCGTTATAGGGAAGCAGGTGGTTGGGGATGTGGTGCGGGTCATGGAGGGATTCAGCACCGAGACGGGGATGAGGACGCACGTGGTGGGTCCGCCGGTTCTGCGCGCAGCCTGGACCGACCGGGTCACCCGGGATCTTTGTGTCTTCGTGCCCCTGGCGATGCTCCTCGTGGTAGGAGCGCTTTTTGCGATCTTCCGATCCTTTTTCCTTACGATCCTGCCTTTCGTGGTCATTGGAATCCCCGTGATCTGGACGATGGGCCTGGTTCAGATCTTCTCCGGGGAACTGAACCTCGTGACCATCATCGTGCCGACCGTTCTCCTGGTGATCGGGACCTCAGACCTGGTGCACATGCTTTCGAACTATCGGGAAAGCATGGTGTGCTGCGGAAGCAGGCTGGAAGCTATCGTGCGCATGGTGAAGTTGAGTGCGCTCCCCTGCTTCATGACCTCGTTCACGACGATGCTCGGCTTCTTCTCGATGCTCGTAAACGAGATCGCCCCGATACGGGAGATGGGTATCTATGCCGGGGTCGGGCTGGGACTCTCCTACCTTGTGGCGATCACGCTCGCCCCTGCCGTGCTCTCGTTCCTTGGCCCCGTGCACCTGGGGGACTTCCTTGAGAGGCAGGTACTCTTGGGACGCCGCCTGGACGGAGTGCTCGAGTGGGCCTGGCGACAAGCGGTCACGCCCGGCAGTTGGGGCGTTCGGGCAGCGGTCGTCGTCGCGGCCTTCTGCTGCTCGGGGTTCCTGGCGGTGGATTTCAGCACGGATCTGACGAGCATGCTGCCCTCGAGCGAGCTCAACGCCTCGCACGAGTACGTGAATCGTCACTTCGCCGGCACCGGAGTGATGTACGTTCACGTGAAAGCTGAAAACGGCGTCTCGATTCTGGCGCCGGCGAACCTCGAGATCATCGATCGGCTCCGGAAGCACCTCGAAGAAGATGCCGGCCGGGGAGTAGGCAAGGTCACGGCGGTCACGGACGTGCTCAAGTATGTGCGCATGCGCTGGATGGGGGAGGAGCAACAGGGCGCGCTCCCTTCAACGGAGGCAGAAGCCGCGCAGTTGGTGGAACTGGCCTCGATGGCCGGAGACGGCTCGCTCTTCGAGAACTACGTGTACCTGGATCGAGACAAGAACGAAAGCTTTGTCACGATCAGCATGAAGGGGCACGACTTCGATGTTTGGGAACGGGTGATCCAGAGCGTGAACGGTTTCATCGGCGCCCATGCCACCGACGGGCTCACCATGCAGCTCACCGGCGTGAACTTCCTGCGGACCAGGTTTCATGAGCCCATGGTCAGGGGCTTGAAGACGAGCTCTCTTCTTGCCCTGGTAACGATCACGCTTTCCATGGCCCTTGTGTTTCGCTCGTTCAAGGCCGGGGTCGTGGCCATGCTCCCCAACGTGCTTCCGGTCGTGATGACCCTTGGGGTCATGGGTCTCCTGGACATCCGGATGAACATGTTTACCGCGCCCTTCGCGAGCATCGCCCTGGGCCTTGCCGTGGACGATACGCTGCAGTTCTTCGGCCGGTACTCGATCGAAAGACGGAGTTCGGGAAGCCCGGAAGAAGCCCTGCATCGCACCATGCTTGCGGTCGGCAAGGCCATGATCTTTACCTCGATCATCTTTGTGCTTGGCTTCGGGATCGATCTCTTTTCCTCCTTCGAGGTGACGAGGAACTTCGGGGCCCTGGTGGCCTTTGCACTGGTGGCGGCGATGCTCGCCGATCTCCTGCTCACGCCGCGGCTGATCCTCAGGACGAGAGTGCTGGAGAAGAGAGCGGTCAGCGGGGAGCCGCCGTGATGAAGTGACGTCGAAGAGACCTATGGCCGGTCAGTCGGCATCGTGAAATGGGCTGGAGGGGTGAGAAATGCTTCATCATCTTCGGTTCAAGCCCGAAAACAGCGAGCGGCTGATTCGCAACATCTTTGCCACCCGTTCTGCTTTCGCGATTGTCGGCTGGGTTCTGGCCGTTCTCTTGAGTTCCCTCTCCGGTCGCATTCCGTTTCTGGGCCACATGGTCGATGTGGAGGTGAGGATCTGGGCGGCTTCCACGGTGCTCATCGTGGAAGGTCTGCTCTTCGTTCCGTACTACTGGGCGCGGCGCCGATATCCGGATCGGGAAGGGCTGATCGATACGCTTACGGCGACCATTGACGCGTTGATGACGACCCTCTACATCTACTCGATCGGAGGCATCAACTTCGGCGTGGCCGCGATGTTCTACGCCCTGATAATCGCCTTTACGGGGTCAGTACTCTCTCCGGCGCAAACGAGATACGTGATCTTTCTTTGCATCCTGCTCTATACGGGGCTTTCCTACTTGGAGTGGAACGGGTTGCTCTCAGCTGGGACCGAGCCTGGACCAAGGATGCGGAGCGAGTACATGAGTCTTTTCCTCTTCCAGGGTTTCGGGATGCTGGTCTTTGGAGTCATTGGCTATCTGATTGGACGGGAGTACCGGGGCCGAGAGCGCCTCATGGAGGTGGGTTCGTTTGTCCTGGGGCTCTCGCACGAGCTCAAGCCTCCCCTCATGGCGGTGCTGCTGGGGGTGACCCGGCTTACGCCTGGGACCGTCGTAAGGGAGGAGGACGTGGAGGGGATAAGGGGAAGTGTGCTTCGGCTGAAGAAGCTCGTGAACTCAATCCTCGATTACGGCTCCATTGGGGATGTCCCTCTGCATTCGGTACCGGCTTCGGAGGTGGTCGAGCTTGGGGTGGAAATGACCCGTGTGGCCCTCTCAGAGAATTCCAGCAGGGTACGGATCGAGCTCGAGACGTGCCCCCGGGGCAGGGCCCCCGTAATGGCGGATAAGGAATGGCTGGCGCAGGCTTTGGCGAATATCATGAGGAACGCCGCTGAGGCGGGCAGGGCAAGGGGTGTGGTCACGGTGAGGCTTCGGGTCGAAGATGCCCTCTGGGCAACGATCGAGGTCATAGACCACGGCCAAGGGATGTCTGCCGATACGATAAGTCGTATCTTCAAGCCCTTTTTCACGACCAAGGGGAGCGGAATGGGCTACGGTCTCGGGCTGCCGGTCGCTCGCAGAATCGTCGAGGCGCACGGCGGGAGCGTTTCCGTGGAGAGCGAGCCAGGGGCGGGGACCTTCTTCACGGTACGCTTACCGTTGGCCGACGGTCTTGTGGGGTGAAGCCGGGCAGCAGGGAACAGCTCCACGAGACTCATCCATGAAACGGGGGGGCTGGAATGTCCGACGCAGCGTTCGCAAGCGGAGTTGAAAGGCAGATCTTGATCGTCGAGGACGAGCCTGAGCTTGCGGGCTTACTCAAGGTGACCCTCGAGGAAAAAGGCTACCTGGCGGACATCGCCGGCGACGCCGTCACCGCCGAAGAGAAGATCGCGCAAATGCGTCCGCCGCTGCTCCTACTCGATCTCTCCATTCCGCCGCTCAACACTCCCGAGTGCGGCCTGGAGCTTCTGCGCAAATGCGTGGGAACCTACCCGGCGACGAAGGTGATTGTGCTCACCGGGCACCGCAAAAGGTCGATTGCGGCGC
>JBFLZG010000155.1:0-5281 GCA_040756235.1 bacterium
GGCCACTCATTCCGGAGGACTCAGCGGTGCGGCCACATGCTTTCCGTCATTCCGGCGCAGGCCGGAATCCAGTCCCTGCACCCGGTTCCTGCAGCTGGTCTGGGTGCACCCTTCTGGATCCCGGCTCCCACGCGCTCCGCAACCGGGCCGGGATGACGAAATAGGACACAGCCTCGGAGGCCGGAATCCAGTCCCTCCCGGCGCAGGCCGGGATCCATTCCCTACCACGCTCCTGGAAGCCGGCGCGCACGCGCTGCGCGCATGGGCCGGGATGACGAAATCTCATTGCCCCACGCCGGCGTTGAATTCGGAGATCATGCGGATGAGGGCGTGCTGGACGATGTTGCCCGCTTCCCGGCCGGCCGAGTCGGATTCCTCGTACCGCATGAACCAGCCGGGCTGACAGTGTTTGCCCGTCACGTAGCAGAGCAGGTCGTCGAAAGTCTTCATGGAGTGATCGAACTCATAATCCGGGATGAGATAGGCCAGCTCGGCCTCGGTGCTGCCGAGGTGGAACTGGCAGGGTTCCCGGATGAAATCCCGGATGCCCGCCCGCCCCGGGATGCGAGGGTGGAACTCGTACTCGGCCGGGTTCAGGTCCGACGGGTGAAACACCCAGTCGGGTTGGGCGAGGAGCTCCGGCGGGCTCGAGCCGGTCCAGAGCTCCGGGAAGAGCTGGCCGGGGCTCGTCGCGAACAGGGCGTCGCCGATCTTGAAGACGTGGACCAGGACCTCCACCTTGCGGGTCGCGCCGAGAGCTCCCTGGCCGCTGCGGTCCAGCATCAGGGTGCTGTCCGGCTCGATGATCGAGGTCATGCCCATCCACGCGGCGAGAATCGTCCAGAGGTCGCCCAGGAGTCCGGGGATGACGGTGTTGGCCTCTCCCAGCAGGATCTTGAAGAACGGGTTCTCCACGGGAAGGTTGACCACGTCGGTCTTGAGCTCGAGCTCCGGGGCGCGGTCCTCGAAGGCTCCGTCCAGGGCTTCCCGGGTGACATCGGCCAGAAGAAGCCCGTAAGCGGTCATGCCCGGGAACGTGTTCAGGAACTGGTTGGGCAGGTAGCCGCCGTCGTCCGCCAGCCCGTTGCCGTTCACGTCGTAGTAGGAGATCGTGAACCCGCCGATCAGGCGGGTGATCCAGATCGCCGTTCCGCCATAGGTTTCCTCGAGCGCGCCGCACGTCACTCCGGGGAAGTCGGCTGTGATCTCGGTGTTGTCGTGCCCCATCATCTCCGGATACCCGCTGTAGTTGACGAGCGTCGAGATCACCTCCTCCTGCGGGTTGTTGCGGACCACCTGGAGCACGGCCAGGTCCTCATCCAGGATGATCGGTTCTCTGTTGTCGACGATCAGGGGAAACCCGTAGTAGCCCGGCACGTGGTACTGGGCCGCTTTGACCCAGGCGCCCTCGGTGTTGGCGTTCATGCGCTCGAGGGCCAGGCCGACGACCTCGACGACGCGCTGGTCCACGTAGTCCGACCAGGCCGGATTGATTCCCGAGGTGAGCTCGTCCGGCCCGTAGATCCCGATGGTGTCCGGCGAAGCGTGCACGTGGGCATTGGCGATGAGCGCGTTGGCAACGACCGGCGTTCCGTCGGCGTAGGTGCGGGTGCGCGCCGTCACGCCGTCGCTGTCCACCAGGAGCCGGATCTGATCCCCGTAGGCCTCGTGCAGTGCGGCCTGCATCTTCCGGATCCGGTCAGGCAGGTGGCCGAGCACGTCGACGCTCACCAGGACCACGGACTCCGAATCGCCGCTCATGGCGAGGGCTCGCACGTAGATGTCGTCGTGGACCCGGGTGCTCGAGCGGCCGTACCCGCTTCCGGCCAGGGAGTACCCGGGACAGGGACCTCCCGGGCTGCACTCCGGCGGCGTGATGGTGAGCTTGGCGGCGCCCGCCCGGAACATGGCCTCGGCGGGCAGCACGGGCCACGCAAGAACGAGGAGGCTCAGCGCTGCGACCGCGACCGGCCGGCTCCGGGCCGCTCTACCGCCCGGCTTGCGTTTGGTGGAAGAACGACTCATGGCACGCCCTCCTGGGAGAAGCTGTCGGCACTCTTCGGGAGCCGATGAAAGCGCAACGTGACCACGGTTGGCGGACAGCGTGGGCCTCGGCAGGAGCGGGGAGCGGGCTTCCGGGACCGGCGGACCCGGGGCGCGTGCGATCGGATCCGCGGGCCCGCTGGCGAGCAGCGGGTAACAGAATGTGAGCGCGAGCCGGGATTGCCCCCAAACCGTTTCTTTATGCCTAAAATTGATTTAATCTTCTTCTAGGCCAGCGCCATCCTGCCTGTCAAGGAATTTTTTGCGGGTGTCGGACGGGGGGGCTGGGGTGATTTTGGTTGGAGAGGCCGAGTTTGAATATCCCCCCCAACCCCCCTTTTTCAAAGGGGGGCAAAGAAACAGATGCCGGGTCGGTTTGCTCGCCTGCATTTCTCGCGAGCACCTGGGGCGGATTGTCGACAGCTTTCCCCCCTTTGAAATAGGGGGGCAGGGGGGATTCTTTTCTACTGGCGGACCCAGGATTCGATTTCCCTGAGCCTCTCTTCCCACAGCGGCAACTGGCTGCGGGCGGCGAGCACCTCTCTGTCCGTGAACCCGGGCGCCTGCTGAGCGTGCTGGAGGTCGGAGCGGAAGTCCTCGATTTGTTTTCTGAGATCCTTCTTGCAGGCCGACGCGAGGTCCCGGATGTAGCCGCCGATCGCCTGGTATTTCAGATGGTCGCGGAAACGGACCATCTCCTCGCAGATCAGTGTCCTGGCCTCGGTCTTGATCACCCCGAGGGTGCGCTCCCGCCAGCGGAGCAGGACCTCGGCCTTCATGACAGCCCGATCCTGCGGCGGCTTCTTCATGACCCTTTCCGAGAACCAGGCCCTGAGCTTCCTGAACGACAGCATCCAGCTCTGGCGGGCGGCGACCAGGGTCTTCTGCGTCAGGCTGAGCTGCACCTCGGTGGAGAAGAGGCCGATCGACGGGCTCGGCAGGTGCTCGCGGGAGTCTGCGGGTGCGGCCCTCCTCTGGGCCCTGTCCGCCTGGGCGGCGCTGAAGTCCCGGGCCTCCCCCGAGGCAGCCTCGCTTCCCTTGCCGCCGGTCACCGGCTGGTGGCTCTGACTGAGCTTGAGATAGTTGTTGCGCAGCACCACCTGGTACATGTCCACCACGGTGTCGAAATCCTGCTGGGTCTTGCGGACGAGCACCTGAGCCTGGCGGGCGATTTCCGTGTTCACGTGCTCCACCAGAAAGGCGTGCAGGGCCTGGTTGAACTCTTCGGCAATGGCCAGGGTCATGCCGTTGACATCCGGCAGGCGGCCGTCGGCGGCCGTCGCCGTCGGATCCCACTGGCTGGAGAAAGCGTCCACGAAACGGTTCAGGTTCTTGCCGATCTCGCTGGCGTTGGGGTCGAGGAAACGGCCAAGCTCGGCTCTCACCTCGGATTCGGTCCGGGTGGAGGCGCCGTCGAGGTGGGCCTCCATGTTCGGCAGGAGCTTTTCCGCCTCGATCGAGCAGACCTCCAGGGCGGCCTGATCGAGCTCGTAGGGATTGGCGGCGATGCGGACGCAGTTGCGGAGCCGGCCGAGCAGGTTCACCAGGCAGCGCTGGGTAAAGGAGCGCTGGAAGCGGCCTGCGGCCGGAGCAATCTCGTCGCGCCAGAAGGTCAGCAGCTCCTGCCACCTGGACTTGAGCGCAGCCGCCATCTCCGCATCCTGCTTCCAGGAGGCGAGCCGGTCCGACTCGCGCTGGGAGAGGAGCTCCCTCGCGGCGAGCTCGTCGAACAGCTCGAGGAGCACGCTGACCGTGTAGAGCCGCGGCGGGCCGATGCGCGCCGCAACCCACTTCTCCACGGCGCTCCGCACTCGCTGGAGGTCCTTGAGGTCGCCGTGGACGTCGACCTCCGTGTTGAGGACGAAGACCACGTGCTCGGCCAGCCCCAGGCTCTTGACCACGTCCAGCAGCTTCTCGTCGGCCTGGCGCAGGCCCATGACGGAGTTGACCAGGTAGATGACCCAGTCGGCCCTCAGCAGGTATTCCTGGACGTGCCCGAGGTGAGAGGGGTTCAGGGAGTCGCTCCCCTGGCAGTCTGCGATCTCCGCGGCGGCCAGCCCCTTCGGGAAGGGGTACTCCACCAGAACGTCGTCCACGTAGGAGGCGGTCTCGTCGGAACAGACGATCTCACGATGCTGGAGAAACCACTCCCGCTCCAGCACCGAAACCGTGCTTTCTTCCAGCATGTGAGGGCTGACGCGCGGGAAGCCGTTGGAGAGCGACCTCAGCCGGGCGAGCTGGTTCAGGGCGTGACCGGGCAGGCCGTTCGGTGACGGGCCGATACCGGCCAGGAGCCGCAGGATGGCTTCGCGCTGCGCCGATTCCCTGAGATCCAGCTCGTGCGGAGGGGCTTCGAGGCCGGTCATCGCGGCCAGCAGGGCCGCGGCGAATCCGGCCTCCCGGTTGGCCCGCTGCCATCCCTTCCACGTGATCGTGGCGCGGGGGGCGTCGCAGGGGACCATGCGGGTGATGGCCGAAGTGAGCGTGCCCGCGCCGCGGCGCAGGATGTCGCTCCTGAGCAGGGCGTTCACGAAGGTGCTCTTGCCGGACTTGATGGAGCCGATGACCGCGACCCGCGAGCAAGGAGCTGCCTGGGAGGTCTTCTGGCGCACGACTTCCAGTGCCTTGGGCCATCCCTCCCACAGGGTCCTGAGGACCGGCACCTGTTCCTCTGCCTGAGCGCAGAAAGTCTCGATCGCCGCTTCCGCGGCGGAAAACTCCTTGGACGAAGAAGCCGGTGGCTCCGGCTGCACGTAATCTTCCGACTCCATGAACAGAGATACCTCACTTCGCGGGTGACACGGAGTTGCCGATCGGAACGGGGCGGACCGGGTTCCCGGTGCTTGACGAAACGGTTAGCGAGGAGAGCGAAGGCGGCGAAAAGCGCCGGTGGGGAGTATAGGAAAAAGAGGTGGCGGGGTCAAGCCGCTGGCGTGCTCTTGCAGGGGCAGGGCGACGCATGCGTCGTCCCTACAAGAGATGGTGCGCGGTCCCGCGGCGCGGCTCCCGGTGTTCCGTCACCCCGGCGCAGGCCGGGGTCCAGGCCCTGTTACCGGGCAACGACCGCTGTGCATGGTGTACCCTCCTGGATCCCGGCTCACACGCGCTCTGCACTTGGGCCGGGATGACAAGACCAGGGCGACGCATGCGTCGCCCCCACAAGATCCTGCCGGAGGTTGGCAACCGGCGGCCTGAAACGGCCACATGTAGGGGCGAATGATCCTTCGCCCCCACATCA
>JBFLZG010000156.1:0-48764 GCA_040756235.1 bacterium
CTCGAGAGAGGCGTGCTCCTTCCTTCGAGCCTTACCACCTGACGGAGGAACCGAACGTGAGCCGTCTGCTGTTCCGCAGCGCAGCCTGTGCGGGACTGATGCTCGCCCTGCTGTCCTTCGGGTGCCGCGACAAATGGGACGTCTCGGGGCATCCGGTCAAGGACGAGGAGCTGGATTCTGCCTTCTTCGCCGGTCTCAACTCCGTGGAGATCCCCGACGTTCCCGAGCCGCAGCGCCTGCGTCCATGCTGCATCTTCGGCAACGACGTGGGCGTCAGCGTCGGCCACGTACCGGTCCCCGGCTACGAGGTACGCAACGTCCTCGACATCGATGAGCTGGGGACCCACAACTACAATAACGGGCTGGTTTCGCTGCAACGACCCGAAGAAGGGCGGGTCGTCTCCGACGAGGCTTCGGGCATCCTGTACACCTGCCGGGGCGGCTTCATCGACATCGCCCACGTGCGCGACAATGCCGACCGTACGCTCTACCTGATCGCGCAGATCGGCCGCCTGGCCGCAAGCGGAGGGACCATTCCTCTGGTCAGCGAAGGCGCCGAGCGCCGGATCGTGGTACGGCCCCTCGACCCTGTCCTCATCAGGGCACACGGCGCGCGCGAGGTCATCGTCATCCTGGCCGAGTGGATCGATTTTCAGGCCTCCATCTGGCACGAGATCGCGACGTGGTACAACTGGTCGTCCACTTCCTTCAGCGAGAGGCCCTCGGCATTTTCGCCCGAAGACCTTTACTCCAATTTGATAGGGGCCAAGATCGCGGGAGCGGTCGTTCGGCGTCATGCGGCGGCTTCGGAGCACGCTTACAATCTCAGTGTCACCGCATTCCTCAAGGATGCGCTCGTCAAGCTGGGTCCTCTTCCCAAGGACGCGAGCCGCCGCGCCTTCGCGTACGTGGACGGCATCTGGTGGGACTCGACCAGGCGGGTCCCTGACAACCGCCTGGTGCGTCATCGCAACTTCGACATCGGGCCGAAACTCTACCCGTGGAAGCTCAAGGACGCGCAGGTGTCCGAAGCGCTGGCCGCCGCCGGGCAGGAATTCGACGAGGCTTGCGGAGGTGATTGGACCCCTCTCGGTCTGAACGTGCCCGACCGCATCGGTGATGTGCCCTTTCGGCAACTGGCGACCCTGGAGATTCGCCCTGACGAGGTGCTGGCCAGGAACGGATTCGTCCTTCCCCGGGGAGGCAGCAATCTCGTTACCCAGGATGATTTTCCCGCGCTGATCCGGGCGATCGCACGGGCTGCCGACGCGGAGCTGGGCGCGGGCGCTGGCTTGCCTGCCGCCCGCCTCGACGAGGCCCCGCACCACGGCAGATGAGCAGGCGGCTGAAAACCCTTCTGCGGAGCCTGTGCGAGCGAAGTCGGAGATTGCGAGCTTCGCGAAGCAACCTCCCGATCATCATGCCGCGGCGGCAACCGGAGTTAGCCGCGGGTCTTCCCGGCGCTGACCAGGGCAATCTGTAGGGGCGAAAAATTTTTCGCCCCTGCTTCGCCCGGCTTCCATCCGGGCATGATTGAGCAGCCTGCGGAGGAGACAGCCTCAAAACTGTAATACGGTCTGAGCGTAGAAGTAGGTCGATTCATCCTCGGGCGGGGCGTCGGGAGCATGCCGGGCGAAGCCCCCCTTGATCAGGTAGGCGAATCCCGTTTCGAGAGCCAGATTCTTGGGGACGACATTCCACGTGATACTGCCTTCGATCTGATGGCCGATGAAGTCGCCCGAGCCGCCCGTCTTGTCCTGCAGCCTCGCGGGGACCCACGCGTCGCGATCGGACGCGAGCCAGGACATCCGGTGTCCCAGGAACGTCGAGAGGGTCTCGGCGGGTCTGATGATCAGGCGATAGCCGGGTGAATGGAGATTGCTGCGCGCGAAGGCTCCCCAGATGCCTGTTGGACCGAACTCGAAGCGGCGGGCGCCGAACAAGGTGTCAAAGCGTTCGGTGTCGCGGTCGTTCGGGTCGCGGTCGCCGCTCGCATAGTCGTACTGGACAAGGAAGCGAGGGGCCCACGGCACGTCGAAGGTGTAACCGATCTGGGCATGCTGGCAGTGTGCCGCCTGATCGAGGTCCGTCGTGTCGTCCGGCCTCGTGGAGGCCCTGGAGTTGCCCGCCTCGTAAATGGATTCCACCTCGAAATCGAGGCTGCCCCTGGCTGGCTCTTTGAACCAGCGCACGCCGGGAGCGTACAAACGGCGGTTCCGGGTAGCCAGATCCGACGTGTCGTTCTCGTGCAGCCGGACGAGATACAGCTCGCAGGAGATGTTCCAGGGCAACCGGCTGTAACGAAAGAAGGCGGCCCAGAGGTATGTTTCCGGGTCCTCGCGGTCGAAGCGGACCTCACCGGCTTCGATGTCCTCGGTCTTGTCGGGCAGCCGTGCCACCGGAAGGACGAAAAAGCCTCGGGCCTGCCACTTGCTCGGGCTCTCGACCCGCAGGTGGAGCCCGGTGAACGCGTTGATGGTATTGCGGAAGGAATTGCGCGCCACCAGCCGCCGGCTCCCGAGGTCCATGGTCTGGCGCCCGCCGCGGGCCTCCACTGCAAGCCCGGAACCCGCGAAGCCCTTGGACCCCCAGGCCAGGTAGCCCTGAAGCAGGTCGGTCCGGTCCTCCTGGGTGGTGTCCAGCGGTGTGCCGGAGTCGTCGAGGACGACACGGGAGTCCATGAGCTCGCCCCCGAGGCGCCAGCCCTGGAGACGGGCCTCAGCCGTCACCAACGTCCGAAACGCGATGACTTGATCGCCCCCTTCGCCGCCCGCCCGGAACTGGTTGCCGACCGTCTCATAGCGCGTCCGTTGTTCGACCCCGAGGCTCAGCCACTCCGGCAGACCGAGCGTGCTCTGCAGACGCCAGGGCTCCGCTGCCTCCGCGTTTCCTGCGGCTGCAAGGCAGGCAGCCCAAGCAAAAATCCGGAAAACCTTGCAGACCCGTCCACTCCGGAATCCCCGGTGCATGCAGATGTCCCCCCGAATATCGAATGATCACACAGCTCCAGCGGCCCACGCGGCCTCCCTCGAGGGCTCCCACGACCATCGGGCGGAACGGGTAATTACAGGAAACCGATCCGGAAAGCAACGGACTGCCGCACCCGCCTTACCACGAGAGTGCGGGCAGGCTGGGGCAGGCTGAGGATCTGGCGTGCGCTGCAAGCACTCACAGCCGGCCGCCGAGCAGCGCACTCGACCCCATGCCGAGGCGACGGACGCATCTCAGTGCAGATTTGAGTTCTCCCGGGATGGGCTTGATCCGGTCCTTGGTCATGAAGTAGACGGACCCCGACCCGGGGCTGGGAGCGCCTGGCACGAACACCGCGACGTGGCGGCCGTCTATGCGTTCCTCACTCGAGATCATCGTTCTTTCTTGTATTCCAATCGACTAACCGATCTCCTTGTCGCCGCCGCGGAGCTCTTCAACCCGGGCCCTCATCCTTTCAGCCCAGTAGTCGATCGCGTTCTTCGCGTCGCTCCATTTCTTCAAGCCCCCGCGCAGCGTCTTGGTTCCCCACCGCTCATCCGCTGCTGCTGCAATCCGTTTGTTGGTCATCGAATCGGTTACATCCACTTCCATGCTGGCCGAGCCTACGGTGACTGCTGTATCTGAGGCCATGCCCCCCAGGGTCGTCAGGAGTCTGAGCTGTGGGACCACCGTGGTAACGGTCTTCGAGGCCACCCTGGCTCCCTTGGCCTCCGTGAGAGCCACGCGCAGTCTCATGACATCAGGCCCAGGGATGGTCACGATATTCAACACCTCGCCAAGCTCTCTGTGCAGGGCTTCATAGGTGTAATCGGTCAGCGCCTTTTGTTCCTCCGGGGTGACTCCCTTGATCCCCTCGGGACTCTCCGTCCAAAACGAGACGGAATCGATGATGACCGCGTCGTACTTGGCGAAGTCCACCGCCGGGTCTATGTACACGAGAGCCGCCTGGTCCCCTTCTCCTTCCTTCAGCATCGAATAATCTCCGAGGAAACCAGATTGCTCGGGAGCCTGTCTGGGCTGACGCGTTGTTGCGCAGGATGAAAGCGCGATCGCAAGCACCAGGAAGCCTGCCCAAGATACGCCGAACTGTCCCCGTCCGTGTGGTTTGATTGTAGAAAGCCTCATGACTTTCCTCCTTGGATGATTGAGCAGTCTGCCTTTGCGATAGGAGGGGCAGACCCATCCTCGTTTTGTCTTCGAGATATAGTTCTGTCTTTCCCCAGCCGGAATCGTTGGCCCCGCTCGTCCCAGTGCGGGCCCCCATGTGAGGTGGAGACCTCCCTTTTCCGAGCAGCCGTGATCCGCCAGCGCTCCTTCATCGCTCGACCACCCAGCGTTGGCGTGGCTGAAGTCTTCCGCGACCTTGTAGGGCTCCCAGCGGCCCGGTCGCTTGAGGCAGCGTGCCCGCGAACGCAACGTTACTTCGCACCGCCGCCTGCTTCCTGGAGTTTTTCCAATACCTGGTCGAGCGCGAAGCTGCCGGGCTTCTGGCGCGGCGGGAATTCGCGGTACGTCGCCAGGTGCTGCGCCACGAAAGCCTGCGCCGGCACTAACACGAAGATGCGTTCAGTGCGCCAACGCTCGTAGTCGCCTGCCTGGTGGTCAGCCAACTCGAACGGGTCGGTACGCAGACAGAACAGCTTCGGGAGGCGCAGCGTCACCAGCGGCTCTTGCCACACGTTGAAACCGTGTTCCCGCTGCTCCATGAAGACAATCTTCCAGCGGTCGTAGCGCAGGCCGGCGAGGTTCCCATCGTCGGTCCAGTAGAAGAACTCGTGGCGCGGCCACTCGGCTTCGCCTTTGAGCGCGGGCAAGAGGTTGTAGCCGTCGAGGTGGACCTTGTAGGTCGTGTCGCCGACCTTGTGGCCTTTGAGGAGCTTCTCCTTGATGTCCGGTTCGCCGGCGGCCGCCAACAGTGTCTGGAGCATGTCCTCATGGGAGCCGATGTTGTTGTTCACCGTGCCCGGCTTGAGGACGCCCGGCCAGCGGATGATGCACGGAACGCGGTACCCGCCTTCCCAGTTGGTATTCTTCTCGGCGCGGAAGGGGGTTGTGCCGCCATCCGGCCAGGAGAATGCCTCCGCGCCGTTGTCGGTCGAATACATGACGATGGTGTTCTCGGCGATGCCCAGTTCATCGAGCTTCTTGAGCAACTGGCCGACGTGCGCGTCGTGTTCCACCATGCCGTCGGGATAGATTCCGAGGCCGGTCTTGCCTTGCGATTCCTTCTTCAGGTGCGTCCAAATGTGCATGCGGGTGGAGTTCCACCAGAGGAAGAACGGTTTGCCGTCCTTGTGCGCCTGGTCGATGAATCGCAGCGCTTCCCCGGTGACTTCATCGTCCACGGTTTCCATGCGCTTCATGTTCAGCGGACCCGTGTCGGTGAGCTTCTGCTTCCCGATCTTCCCGAAGCGCGGGTCTTCGGTCGGGTCCTCGCTGCTGGAGGCATAGCTATGGATGACCCCGCGCGGGCCAAAGCGCGCCTTGAACTGCGGATTCTTCGGATAGTCAGGGTGCTCCGGCTCTTCTTCTGCGTTGAGGTGATAGAGGTTGCCCAAGAACTCATCGAACCCGTGGACGGTGGGCATGTGCTCATTGCGGTCGCCGAGGTGGTTCTTACCAAACTGGCCGCTGACGTAGCCGTGCGCTTTGAGCAGACCGGCGATCGTCGGGTCTTTACCTGAGAGCCCTTCCTTCGCGCCCGGCAGCCCGACCTTGAGCAACCCGGTGCGGAAACCGCTCTGACCGGTGATGAAAGACGCGCGGCCGGCGGTGCAGCTCTGCTGGCCGTACCAATCGGTGAAGCGTGCTCCTTCCCGGGCCAGACGGTCAATGTTGGGCGTCTGATAGCCCATCAACCCCGAGCTGTAAGAACTCGGGTTGAACCACCCGATGTCGTCGCCCCAGATAATGAGGATGTTGGGTTTCTTCGCCTGTGCGTGCGCCTGGACGGCGCCGAACAGGGCGAACGTCAGCATCAGCGCGGCAGCACAAAGGCCGGGCGTCCGCCGCCGCAGTGCGTGAGGTCTGGCCATGAGCTCCTCCTTTCGGTTCATTTGGTTTGTTTGTCTGGTCCGTGCTTGCCTTGTTCACAGAGCTCAGAACTTCTTGATTATGGTCACGCCGAACGCCTGGCCCTGGAAGCGGTCCTCGGCTGCGAACTCGTAAAGGGCGTGAAAGGTCAAGCCTGCGTTCCATGGCACATAGGTCAGCCCGAGCTGTCCGCCCGCGGCGTGAACCTGATCATGCACGTCCGCGTTGCGCGCGTCGTTGCCGCTGTCGTCCGTCACCTGCCAGCTGCTGTAGCCCGCCGGCCCGACCTCGAGCAGCAGGGTTTGATCCTTCTTGAGCGGCAGGTACTGGCTGATGCCCCAGTTGAGCGTGAGGTTCTGGCCCGGCGTGAAGTCGAAGTCCTCCTTCTTGTGATGGATTTCATAGGTCAGGGCGGCCGTGACGGCGGTGCCCGGGTGCCCGAACGGATACCATGCCGCGGCGCCTTGAATCTGGTGCGTCCAGAAGCCCAGCCCGATGTTGTCGGAGGCTTCCACTTCCAGCGTGCCGATGGCGGGAAGGGTCACATCCTCCACGTCGTACTTGCCCGTCGGCGCATAGAAACCGTAGGCGAACGTAAAGCCCCAGTGCTTCAACGCCCAACCCAAGGTCACCGGCTGTACGAACAGGTCGCCCACATTGAAGTGCGACGTCTCGGGGTCGACGCCGCGGCCGGTCTCAGTGGCCAGCGACGCCCCGATGCTGGAGTTGGCAAACGAGGGGAAGATGACGGCAGCGTAACGGGCACCGAAGATCTTCCAGGGGGATACCCACATGACCGCAGGCGTTAAGGCATACAAGTCCACATCGACATCCACGTCCAGCGTTGCGCCGGGGCCGGGTCCGATCGTGACGGAATCGATCTCGTCGCCGTTGCGATCGTTGAGACGGCCGGTCGTGTAGAAGTAGTTGTACAGGATGCCATAGAAGCCGGGCTCGGGCGGCACAAAGAAGTCCCGGAGGTTGGGCAAGCCGGGAACGTAGTGACCGATCTCGCCAGCCTGCACGGGCGAGGCCGTTGCGGCGAGCGCCGCCAGCGCCAGACCGGCCGCCATCAGGCAGGCGGGGGGCGCGTTGCGACGAAGCGCGGTTTTCATCTTCTCTCTCCTCTTGTCCTCAGGCCCTGCCCGGTCTCTCCGGACGACCCAAACCCGGATCTCCGCAGCGTGAATTTCTCCCTCCGCACGGCTGCCGCCGTTTCCTGCGCCCAGAGCAACCTGGGGACGAAGCATGAGCACGGCGGCCGCCGCCCCCGTGAGTTTCATACCCTTGATTCGCTTCATCGCAGCCGTTCCGGTACTGCTTGCTATTGCCCTGGGTGCCTGTCGCGGTCCGCTCATAGGCCGCGCCTCCAGCTCCGCGGTTCGCAGGGTCTGTGCATGAGCTTCCCCCTTTTCCGCCCTGGCGGATCAAATACTTGGAGTGAGGCCGATCTGCGGTGCGCCCGCAGGGGAGGTTCCGAGCGACGAAGTATCGTTATGCCGAGGAAGTTTCGACTTCCAGGCGGGGCCTGAAGACGCGGAGCTTGACATGCAGCGTCGGCGGCGAGGGTTCGCCCTCGAAGGAGGTCTCTTTGCGCACAGCCTCCCGGCGCGTACGGCGCCATCTGGAATCCTTGTCCTCAGCTGCCTGCCTGAGCAAAGGCAGTAGCGGCTTGAGTCAGAATGTTATGAAACGCAACTTAGATTCTCAGCGACGGAAAAAAGGTGCGCACAAGATTCTGCACCCCGTGTTCGTTGAACAGGTCGAGAATGTTCCGGTGCAGATCGGTGTACATCCTCGTCATTTCGTGCGCATCGCGGGAAAAGGCGTTCAGCTCGTAAGTGACGCAGAAATCACCGAGGGACTTCTGAAGAACGAAGGGGCTCGGCTTTCAGGAGGGAGCGGATGACCACGATCGGAGCGCGAGGAAGACAGATTTCGGTTGCTGCCCCCCCCAGGATGAACACCGCAACGAGCAGAAGGGTGGCGAACAGCGCCTTCCGTGCGCCCTCGAGCCGTCGCCTCTTGGGCTTGGACGCGAGCGGTGCCGCACGGCCAACGCGCTGGAATAACCTGTGGCCCCGGATCTCTCTTACGCGAGAGGCCGCTTCTGGCCGGCGGCTTCATTCTCCGCGCCGGCCCTCGAATACATTTCGTGCGAATCGGAAAAGATCGGCTCCCGCTCGAGCCGCTCGAGCCTGAGCGCCTCGGTCGGACAGGTCACGGTGCACACGCCGCATCCCATGCAGCGGTTCTCGTCGATCCGAACCTTGTCGTCGCCCTCACCGAGCGAGAGAGCGTTGAACATGCAGCGGTCGACGCAGGTCCCGCAGGCGGCGCAGTCATCGTTCGCCCGCGCAACGAAGTTCGACCTGGCGAACGCCTTCGGATTGTCCCACCGGGTGAGACCGCGCGTGATCGAACAGCAGCAGCCGCAGCACAGGCAGATCACGCCGTCCTTCATTTCTTTGGCGTTGTCGGTCATGGTCACGAGGCCGAGCTTTCTCATCTCGTCGAGGTACTTGTTCACCTCCTCGCGCGAGACCTGCTTCGCGTCCCCTCTGCCGATCATGAGCATGGCGAACATGCCGACGAACACGCACGAAGCCACCGGGAACTTGTCTTTGCATTCCCGGGTCCCGAGCTTCTCTTTCCTGTTGCGGCAGGGACAGGGCGCCAGCGCATAGACCCCCATGTTGGCCTGGTCGAGGAATGCGTCGATCTCCTCATGTGAGAGGACCTGCTGCCCTGCTGCTAGGGACTGATCGACAGGCACGGCACGGCGGTACGGCGTTCCCGACGCTGACGACTCGTAGAACTTGTAGAAACCGTCCTTGATGTAATACTCCTCATAGAGATGCCCGGCCTTTATGGTGTCTTCGTCGTGGGTGTTTCTGAAGGGGTAATGGTTGACCAGGATCGGGATGACCGGCAGCATGTACCGCCCGCCCAATCCGAGGACGGCTCCTTTTTCCACCAGGTGACCGAGCATCCGTTCCACTTCGCCGGCTGGACGCCCCGCCTCATGGGCAACTTCTTCGGCCGTCTTCAGATGTGGCGTAATGGACAGGAGCGCCGTCAGCTCGGCTTCCTCGGGCGTGTACAATAGCTCCAGATATTTCAGAAAGGCGGGAGAAAAATCGCCCTCCTTCTTCGGCGCGCCGGTCACGAACATATCGAACTTCTCGGCCAGTTTGATGTAGCTCGTCTCTTGCATCTTCTTCCTCCCGATGCTTGGGTTGAACTCATCGGATTTCGAGGAAATCCGCCAACTGCTCGTTGTACTCCTCAGGAGCTTCCTGCTGGACCCAGTGGCCGCAATTCTTGATGAAATGAAGGTCGAATGGCCCGTCTATGCGGTCCTTGACCGCGTGCGCAAGCTCCTTGGAAAGGGCCCTGTCCGTGTCCCCCCACACAGCCCTTACGGGGCACGGGATGCCGCGGCTTTTCCATCCGGCATCGACTCTCTCCGGGGAGTAATCCGCAAGCCTGAGGAGATTAGCCTTGTAATACATCATTCCGCCCCTCAGCCCGGATCTGCGCAATATCCTTTTCCAGGTGGCCATGACCTCGCGGTCGAGCTTCTCCTCTCGGACCGCGTACTTCTTCACCAGCTTGTCCAGTACCCAGAAGTCGTGCAGCGAGAACAAGGCCGAGGAAAGACTCGGAGCCAGGTTGAAGACAACGTACCAGCTTCTCAGCATCTGCATGAGGTTCTTCTGCCTGACGACCAGGTTGTAATAATCCCCAAGGTGCGCGCCGTCGGACCAGACCAGCTTGGTGACGGTCTCGGGATAGGTTTCGGCGTAATGGATCCCGATGACGGCGCCCCAGTCGTGAGATACCAGCACCGCCTCGCGGTATCCGAAGGCATCGATCAATCCCCTCACGTCCTTCAGGAGAACGTCGAGCGTGTAATCCGCGACCGCCCGGGGCGCGGACGTCTCTCCGTAACCCCGCATGTCGGGGACAACGACCTTGAACTTCCGCGACAGGAGCGGCACCTGGTTCCGCCACGAGTAGTGCGTCTCCGGAAAACCGTGCAGGCAGAGGCACAAGGGGCCATCGCCTGCCACTTTACAGTGGAACATGATCCCGTTCGCCGCTACGTGGACGCTTTCGGTGCCTTCCATGGGATCCCTCCCGGTCTGAAGCAGATCGGAACGCAAAAGGCTGGAGAGCCTTGAACACAAACTCGAGGAGCTTGTACCGTTCTCAAGCCCGTGTGCGGCCACCCCGAACAGCCGAACGGAGCCATCCGATGCCAAGGAAAAGGATCAGGAGCGCCCCCCCGACGAGGAGCCGCAGATCCGGGACGGCCATTTCCGCTGACGTGGGCACGAGGATGAACTCCATGCCCATCCACTTCAAGTGCCCGATTTCCTCATAGTGCGCGTCCGTCAGCAACTCGAAAAACGCACGCCGTTGTGGATAACGGATGAAACCCAAGTTGGTCCAGTCATCCAGCCCGGGCCCGCCGCCGATCACGTTCTTCCCCTGAGCCTTGCCCCACACGGCCGGGATACCGCCCCGCTTGAACAACAACGGCATGGCGCCGTCTTCGTAGAGCCGGTTCGCTTCTTCGGCCGTTCCGGCAAAGTCCGCGGGTGCACCCGGGAACAAGTACGGCTTCTCGCGGGCGCGCATCAGGTTCAGCATATACACCGGCCCGCCGTCATCCGCCGCGCCCCACGAGCGGAGCCGTTCCAGCACATCCTTCTTCGCTTCCTCGGGAACGTTCGCATGCTTCTCCAACTTCGATATATAGGCATCGACCTCATCCCGGGTGAGCTTGCCCCTGCCCCAGCCTCCGTACCAGAAGGAAAAGATCGCGTACAGTGCAATGCAAACGGCCCCTAAGACGATCTCGAACCGCAACCTCTTCCGGTTCATGACCTGCCTCCCGTGAACTTCCGATTCCCTTCCATGGCTGTATGCAAGGGCCCCCCCTTTTCGGCAGCGCGCTGGCTCCCGCGTCCCTCGTTTTGCGCCCCTTGACCATCTACTTGCACAGTTTTTGAAAACCGGCAAGGGAAAAATCGTTCAGGTCCCAGGGGAGGAGCGCTCTCAGCTCGTTTCCCGGGCCGGAAACCAAGATCACGGTCGCGTGATCCATGCGGTCGTCCGTGCGATCATCACCCTGGGCGTTACGACTTTGACCTTTTGGTCCGGGCTGCCGCCCGAGCTGGAGACCTGCCAGTAAGTCTTCCAGTAAGCATCCCCGCGGTCGTGAATCACTTTGAACCGCTCTTCCAGCAAGATCTCCCTCTCCAGGCCGGTCGTGCGCCCGATCCATTTGATGAACACGGTACTGAGGTAGGTCTGAAGGGAGTAATTGTAACAATACTTGTTCCACATGATTTTGGTGCCGGCCTGTGGATCCGTGAGGTCGATCTTGGGAAAGGGAAAGCCGTCGATATGCTCGGGTGACGTGCCGGTTTTGGGATCGACGATGCTGCCGTCTTCGCCCAACTCATACCTGCCTGCGTTGGCCTCGAACGATGCCTGCGCACAGGGCATCACATATTCGCCGGGATCGTAGCTCAAAGCTCCCACCTGGAGGACATCGCCTTTCTTCACCCACTCCAGTATCGATTCCGGCAGCGAGCCTCTTGCCTCGTCCCAGTTGCTCTTGTCGATGACGTTTCCTGGCGTCAGGTCGGCCGGGACGGCAGGCACCCCCAAAAGAACCAGACAGGCCAAGAGAATGAACGATCCAATCGACATTTTGAAAGCTTTCATGCAAAGGCCCTCCTTTCGTGGATACGCGGGCAGATTACTGCGACGTCCGGCGCATGTTGATCCGGCCGTCGAGCATTTCTTAGCGGGCTTACGGGAACCCGTTCACCCGGACCTCCGGATCTCCCCGCAGCAGACTCGCTGTGCCGAGCAGAACCTGGAACAGCTCCGATTGAAAATAGCGATGGAGGTCTTCCGGCGATTCCCAGGTGCCGATCAGGAGAGAAACCATCCCGTCTTCCGCATCATGAAAGAAGCGCAGGCCCGTGCACCCCGGTTCCTGCCGTGTGAGCTTCACCAGGGACCGGATCGTCAGCAGGAACTCGTGATGCTTTCTGGGCTTAGAGATGAACTGCACGGTGACGAAATCCAAGAACCTTCCCTCCCCTGAGCTGGCCGACACTTGCACGCCCTCGGAATACAAGTCCCGTGCCGGGGCCGGATGGGTCCGTCAATCACTGGTTTCACATAGGATTTCGTCAAGCCAGGGGGAAGGAGGAGGACCGTGAAGCCGCCATTCTCGCAACATGCTGCAAAAACCTACGCAACATATTGCGTGTCTGGCTTGTTCCTCATCTGGTAAGGGAAGGCTTCCGGATGCCGAGCTTCCGGATCCGAAAACGCAGCGTCGAGGGTTTCAGTCCCAGGATCAGGGCAGCTCCGTTGGGACCGCTCACGCGCCATTGTGTTTGTTTGAGCACGTGCACGAGGTGTTCTCGTTCGACGTCGGCCAGTGTTCGACGCGACTGCGGAGAGCTTTCTTCCTGGCCGGGCAAAGCCAGCTTCTCGCCCAACCTGAGCGAGTGCCCGGGCGTATTGATGACGGCCCGCTCGATCGTGTTCTCCAGTTCCCGGATGTTCCCGGGCCATGGGTACGCCTGGAGCTCGTGCAGGACTTGCTGGGGGATCCGCGTGATCTCCTTCCCCAGCTTCTTGCACGATCTTGCCAGGAACCAGTTCACGAGGAGGGGAATATCCTCTTTGCGATCCCGCAGAGGAGGCACCGTGATGGGAAACACGTTCAGACGATACCACAAGTCCTTTCGAAAGCGCCCCGCATGCACTTCCTTCTCGAGGTCGCGATTCGAGGCCGCGATGATCCGGACATCCACCTTGACGGTGCGGGGACTCCCTAAGCGCTCGAACTCGCCGCTCTGGAGCACGCGGAGCAGCTTGGCCTGCAGCTCGAGAGGCAGCTCCCCGATCTCGTCGAGGAAGAGGGTCGAACCGTGGGCGATCTCGAAACGGCCCTCCTGTCTCTGGTGAGCGCCGGTGAAGGCGCCCTTCTCATGTCCGAACAGCTCGCCCTCCATGAGCGTCCCGGGAAGGGCGGCACAGTTGACCTTGATGAGAGGACGGTCTTTGCGGCAGCTCTTGTCGTGGATGGCGCGGGCCACAAGCTCCTTTCCCGTACCGGTCTCGCCGAGGACGAGGACGGTCGTATCGGTAGGGGCAATCTGCTCGATCTTGAACAGCACGTACTTGATGGCCCTGCCTTTGCCGATGATTTCGCTGAAGTCGCCCTGGAGCCTGATCTCCTCGCGGAAATAGGCGTTTTCTGCCTGGAGCTGATTCTTGAGCCGTTTGATCTCTGCAAAGGAGCGTCTCAGCTTCTGTTCGGCAACCTTGCGCTCCAGAGCATTGGCAATGATTTCCCCGAGGACCTTGACTCTCTTCACAAAAGGCTCAGGCCACTGTCTCTCCCCCTGGAGATCGTCGAAGGTCAGAGCGCCAACTAGCCTCCCGCCGACCGTCAACGGGACCGCGACGTTCGACTTGATCTCGAAGAAGTCCAGGCTCTGTCGATCGATCGAGGCCTCCTCCGGAAGATTTCTCGTCGAAGGGTTACAAACAACTTCACCCCCTGCAAGTCTCCTGACGAACCACGGGAACTGACTCGCTTCGATCCTCATACCCTCAGGGAGCCTGCGAAGCGTACCCGTCCTGCCCCAGACGTGCGTCGCATACGGTTCCTTCTTTCGGGGGTCCATCTGGTAAACGGTTCCACGGTCGACATCGAGGGACTCGACAAAGGTCCTGAGGGTTTGCTCGATCTCGTTGTCGACCGCGCTCGCCGGCACATGGACAAACTTCGCGGAAGTCTCGGAGAGGAGTTGTTCGAACCGAATCTGCTCTTGGATCGTCTGGCGGATCTCTCGGCTCGCCAGGGCGTGGGCAAAAATCCTGGCCGCCATTCGAATCTGCCGGACGACTTCGCCGGACAAGGGGGGGACGGCACGGCAAGATCCGAGCTCGAGCACGCCTGTCGTTTGACCACCCGCCTCTAACAAAACCGACACGTACGAACGGATGCCGGTGCGGGTCAGATTCTCTCTGTCCAAAGGAGCCTGCTCAGGGAGCTCAGCGACGTTTTGGCGCGCCCGAGAGCAGGCTCCAGATCCTCGACTCTCTCCACGTACTCGCCGCGGCACCCCAGGCCTTCGCCGACCTTGTCCCACCGCACGGTCCCCATGTCGGTCCCAAAGGTCCTGCCGTAGAGCATGCGCTCGTTCGGCTCTTCCATGGTCCACGAGCCCTCCGCCATGACAACCGTCGTAATCCGCAGGTTCTCGCGCGCGGCAGAGCCCGGGCCCGGGTTGCCGAGCACGGCAGCCACCAGTCCGCTCGACCTGTACATGCCCTCGGCCATGTGGACGGCTGCGGCCTCGTGGCGGACCGGGACGAATCGCATCCTGTAATCGTCCCGAGCGCCTCCCGAACCTTCCCTGCGAGCCTGGAAGTGCAGTCTCCGTGCCTCGGCCAAATGCATCGGCCAAGTCATTGATTGCAGGAAAATTTTGCAAAGCAGGCAGACTCGCGGGATGGCCGGGGAGGCTCGCCTGGACAATATGTTGCCACGTCTTTCGCAACATGTTGCGAATCGTGGGATCGGCCGCCGTCCATTTCCCATGCGCCGGGATTTTGATGGGAAAGGCAAAACCGGTAATATGGAGCCCGTCCCGATACCGCCCCTGGGGAGAAGCGGCCGGAGGGCAGCCCTCTGAAGGGGAGCGGAAGACCCGATTTGCACCAGGACGGAAGGGGAAACATGGACGAGAGAGTCTTCGGACCTGGAGAGCCCTACGATTATCCGCTCATCATCAAGAAGCTGCTGACCACGCCGCTCATCTACGCGCCGGACCAGGAAATCGTGTATCGGGACAGGCGGCGCTACACCTATCGCACCCTCCACGAGCGCATCCACCGGCTCGCCCGGGGCCTGGCTGAAATGGGGGTCCGGCTCGGGGACACGGTTGCGGTGTTCGACTATGACAGCCACCGCTTCCTCGAGTGCTTCTTTGCGATCCCCATGATGGGGGCCGTGCTGCAGATGGTGAACTGGAGGCTCTCTGCGGACCAGATCCTTTACACCCTCAACCACGCCGGAGCCCGGCTCATCCTGATCCACGAGGACTTCCTGCCGGTCCTGGAAGGCATCCGGCCGAAGCTGGAGAACGTCGAGAGAGTCGTCGTCCTGACCGAGGACGGCGATTCCGCGCATTCCCGGCCGCGTGCGGCCGCCGTGTACGAGACGATGCTCGCGGAAGCTCGTCCGGACTATTCTTTCCCCGACCTGGACGAGAACACGAAGGCGACGACCTTCTACACCACCGGCACGACGGGCGATCCCAAGGGGGTCCACTTCACCCATCGGCAGCTCGTGCTCCACACGCTTTCCGTCGCTCTCGTAGAGGGGTCCTACGGCTCCGCCGGACTCTTCCGTTCCACGGACGTCTACATGCCGATCACCCCCATGTTTCACGTCCACGCCTGGGGCAAGCCGTACGTGGCCACTCTGCTGGGTGCCAAGCAGGTCTATCCGGGCCGGTACGAGCCGGAGATGCTGCTCAAGCTGATCGCGACCGAGAAGGTGACCTTCTCCCACTGCGTGCCCACGATCCTGCAGATGATCCTGACGAGCCCGGCAGCCGCCGGCATCGACCTTTCCGGCTGGAAGGTGCTCATCGGCGGGGCCAAGCTGCCCAAGGGGCTCGCCAGGGAGGCTCGAAAGCGCGGCATCATCATCCACGCCGGATACGGCATGTCGGAGACCTGTCCGGTCATCAGCCTCGCCCTGCCCAAGGAGCACATGAGGAGCTGGGAGGAAGACCGGCTGCTGGACGTGGTGGTCAAGACCGGGCTGCCTTTGCCCCTGGTCGATCTGGAGGTCGTCGACGCCGAGGACCGGCCGCTTCCCCATGACGGCGTGACGACGGGCGAGGTCGTGTTGCGGGCCCCGTGGCTGACCAGGAGCTACTTCAAGGCACCGGACAAGACGAGGGAGCTGTGGCGCAACGGATGGCTCCACAGCGGCGACGTGGGACACATCGATCCCGAAGGGTACCTGCAGATCACTGACCGGATCAAAGACGTGATCAAGAGCGGCGGCGAGTGGATCTCTTCTCTCGACCTCGAGAACCAGATGAGCCAGCACGAAGCGGTCCTGGAATCGGCAGCCATCGGCGTTCCCGACGAGAAATGGGGAGAGCGCCCGCTCCTCGTGGTGGTGCTCAAGCCCGAGGCCAGAGGCAAGGTGACGGCCGCGGACCTCCAGGCGCATCTGAAACTGGCAGCCGCCGAGGGCAAGCTGCCCCGGTACGGGGTCCCGGATCGCTTCGAGCTCGTGGACGCAATCCCCAAGACCAGCGTTGGAAAATTCGACAAGAAGCTGATGCGGCAGATCTACAGGCAGCCAGGGGACAAATAGCCCGGGAAAGGCGGGGGCGACCATGCTGCGCAGGCTCTACACGCCGGTTGCCGGCCGGCCCATGCGGGTCGCCGGCTTCATGTCCGGGTCCGGCACCAATCTCGTAAAGGTTCTGGAGAGGCAGGCCGAGCTGGAGCGCGAGCCCTGCGGGTCGCCTTTCCGGGTGGTCGTGATCTTCACCGACAAGCCCGCGAGCAACGCCTCGGGGATCGGCCGGGAGCGGGGCATCCCGGTGGTGACAGAGGACATCCTGGCCTTCTACCGCGCCCGCGGCCACCGCGGCAAGCAGGACCTTTCCCTGAGGCCGGAGTTCGACAGGAGAGTGATCGAGGCGCTGGCGCCCTTCTCGATCGATGCCGTGGTGCTGGCCGGCTACATGAGCGTGGTGACCGCGCCACTGCTCGATGCCTTTGCCGGCAGGATCGTGAACGTGCACCCGGCGGATCTGAGGATCCTGGAGGGAGGGAAGCGCCAGTACACGGGAGACCGGGCGGTGCGGGACGCCATTCTGGCGGGCGAGCCGTCGGTACGCTCGAGCACCCACATCGTGCGGGCGGAGGTAGATTACGGGGAGGTCCTCATGGTGTCGAAGCCGGTGCCGGTCGTCCTGCCCCAAGGGCTCGGGCCTGGCGACCTCGCCCGGCCCGAGAACCGCGAGCTCGCGCGCAAGATCGCGGACGAGCACCAGGAGCGGCTGAAGCAGGCCGGCGACTGGGTCATCCTGCCGGCGACCCTGGAACGGATTGCCCGCGGGCGATACGGTCTGGACGAATCACACCGGGTATATCTGGACGGAGAGCCGTTGATCGACCCGGAAGTGCCTTGAATTCGATGGCGTATTCACGGGGGATTGCCACGCTCGCGGGCGACGCGTGCGTCGCCCCGGGAAGAGGTGTCAGTCTTTTCACACCTTCTCACCTCATCGAGGGGAGAAGGTCAGGGATGAGGGGTGAATCTGCTCCTGCTTCCCCCTCACCCCGACCCTCTCCCCCGCGCACGGGGGAGAGGGAGGTTTTTCAACAGTCTCACAAGGGGTGGTCCGCTGGCCTTCGTTCCAGCCGCGCGCGAGGGACATTCTCCCCTTGGAGCCCACCCGGTTGGCGGAGCGACACCGGAGGAAAGGGCGGATGGATCTTCTCGCGAAGACCCGTGAGCTTTTTGCCGCTCGCGTGAGGGGGCGGGAACCGGACCTGTCCCTTCGAATCTCGGTGCGGCCGCTTTCGCCGGTCGAGGCGATCGGACCTACGGCAGATGAGGACTTTCCCATCCGGCGCGGAAAGGAGCAGGTCATCGAGGCCGATTTTCGGGGCTCCAGAGGCCAGGCTTTCACCGACCGTCCGGCCCGCTGGCAGGGGACCCTGAAGGACTTGCTCGCCCTGGACCTCGAACAGGTTGCCGACCGCGCGGTCTTCGTGGCCGGGCTCAACGCCGTAATGCGAAGCTGGGACCAGGCCGGCGGGACTCTCCACTGCAGGAACGAGGACCCGGAACGGTGCGGACCGGAAATCGCGAGGATCGTCCGGGAACGCTTCGGGGAGACTGTCCGCGTGGGGCTGATCGGCCTGCAGCCCGCCCTGCTGCGCGCGCTCGTGGAACGCTTCGGCGCCTCCTCGGTAACGGTTTCGGACCTCAACCCCGAGAACATCGGACAGCGCCGCTCCGGCGTCAGCGTACTCGACGGTGAGCGCGACCTGGCACAGCTGGTCGAGGCGTGCGACGCGGGGCTGGCCACCGGCTCGGCCATCGTGAACGGCACCCTGGATGCGATTTTCGGTCGGTTCAGGAGCGCGGGCAAGCCGCTCGTGGTCTACGGGAACACCATCGCGGGGGTGGCGCAGCTCCTCGGGCTGGAACGCCTCTGCCCTTACGGCCGATAGACTAGGGCTCAGGCAGCCTTTTTCTTTCCAGTCCCGGCCAGCAGCAGCTCGCTCGTCCTGGCCAGGATGTCCCCTGCGAGCGGCACGACCTGAGCGTAGAAACCGAGGTCGTTCAGAAAGCTCACCTTCTCAACTTTCGCATCCTTGCGGACCGCCCTGCAGATGATCCGGGCGGCCTTCTGCGGGGACATCGAGTAATAGGGGATCAGACGCATGGCCATCCGGCTGCCCCAGGTGCGCCCGTGGATGTCCCTGTAAAAGCGGGTGTTGACCAGGAAAGGATAGACGGTCGTCACCCGGATGTCGTACCTCCTGAGCTCGAAGTGGAGGATCTCCGAGAAAGCGCCCAGGGCCGTCTTCACGCTCGCATACGCGCCCCAGGTAGGCAGCCGGAAGAAGGCCTGGCCGGAGGAGACGTTCACGATGTGCCCGGAGCGCTTCTCTTTGAAGTGAGGGAGGAACGCATAGATGTGGTAAAGAGGGCCCAGGAGGTTCACCTCGAGGAGCTTCTTCCAGGTCTCCAGGCTGGTCTCCTCGAGCTCGCCCTGATATCCCACGCCGGCGTTGTTGATGAGGATGTCCAGCCCGCCCAGCTCCCCGACGACCCACGCCGCCGTCGCTTCCACCTCGAGCCGGTCCGCCACGTCCACCTGTCGGACGTGCACCGGAATCCCACGGCCGCCGAGCCGCCGCTTTGCTTCCAGCAGGCCCTCGGCGTTGAGGTCGGTCAGGATCAGCTCGCTTCCGCACCGGGCGAACTCCTCTGCGGTCGAGAGGCCGATCCCGCTGGCGGCACCCGTGATGAGGACTCTTCTGCCTCTGGCGTCTTTCATGTCATGCCCCCTGCTGATCTCACTGCTTGCGAGGCTCGAGGCTTCCTCTCTCTTTTCCTGACTTCGAGCCTCCGGCGCCAATTCCCCAGAAGGCGAAGTCCACGAGCTCTCGAATGACCTCCTCGAACGGCAGGTCCTTGTACCGGCCGCCGAGCCAGGCTTCGACCGTCCGAAGGCCGATGCCGACGATCGCCTGGGCGATGACATCCGACCGGAAGGGCCGGGCGAACCCCCTGGCAATCGCGTGGTCCAGATAGGACTGGGCAAGCCGGGCAAATCGGTCGTAGATGCCTGAAACGATGCCGGCGATCTCTTCATCCACGGCGGGCGCCTCTCGAATGAGAAGAAGGCAGATGTCCCGGCTCCGTTCTGCAATGGCCGCCGCCCTGCGGATCGCGGCCAGGGAGGCATCGCGGTACTCCCGGGCGCTCTCCGGCAGGTGCGCGCTCATTTCGGAGAACTCCGCGAACAGCTCCGCGATGAAGCCCTCCAGCAGGGCCTCGAAGATCTCCCGCTTGCCTTTGAAATGCCGGTAGAATGTGCCCTGCCCGACTCCGGCCTCGGCGACGATGTCGGAGACGAGAGGCCGATGATAACCGTTCCGGGCGAACACCCGTGCGGCCGCCTCCAGCAGCTCTTGCCGGGTCCGGTCCCTTCTCTCCCGGTTGCGCTTGACTCGCACTTCGGTCGGCACCCTCTGTCCCTTTCTGAAGAATCAGCCAGTGACGTGATCCATATTGCGGTTTCTTGTACCCTCTTTTTAATCCATTCGGACGGACTCGTCAATCCGCTTGGTGATTCGATGCTGAAAAAGTGAGAAAAGGAGCATTCGCACGATATCCAAACTCAGGTTCGATACATCATACGTAAGGTCATTCTATTGCGTTCTTGCTTCTCGCCTTCCCCGACCCTTATCGATTCGGCTCTTCAGAACCTGCAACACGAAAGATGTACGGGAGGAGGGATCCATGCAAAGGAAGGTTTGGGTCTATGGATGGGTCTTTGCATTGGCGGCTCTGGGAACGTGGGGATGCGGAGGAGGAGGAGGAGGAGGGGGCGGGGACGAGAGCGGTGACGTACAGGGGGGCGACATCCCGGGAAATCAGATGGATATCGTTGTCCTTGCCTGGAACGACCTGGGCATGCACTGCCTGAACCCGACCTACGACACCGCCGTGCTGCTGCCCCCATACAACACGGTCTGGGCCCAGGTCGTGAGACGGGGCAACCCCCCGGAGATCGTGACTTCGGGCCTGACCGCTGAGTACCGGATCGTCGACAACACTTATTCTTACGGCAAGACCGATTCCTTCGGCGGTGACTACGCGCAGTTCTGGGACAACGTCCAGGCCCTGTTCGGCACGCCCCTGGCGCAGGACACGGGCCTGAACCTCGACGACCCGCAAGTCCACAACGGTCTCTCCGGCCAGATGCTGGCCAAGGGCGACCACTTCCAGGTGAGCGGCATTCCGGTGACGCCCGTCAAGGACTCCGGGGCTTGGACCGCTTACCAGGTGGCCGAGGTCACGGTCAAGCAGGGCACGACGGTCGTGGCCCAGACGAGGGTCACGGTTCCGACCTCGGACGAGATCAACTGCACGCGGTGCCACGGGAACAACGCCTTCCAGGACGTTCTGGAGGCCCACGACGAGGACATGGGAACCAACCTGCTCGCCAGCACGCCCGTGCTCTGTGCCGGCTGTCACGGGAGTCCTGCGCTGGGCCAGTCCGGGCCGGGCTCGTCAGGTCTGTACCTGTCCCAGGCCATTCACGGCTTTCATGCCACCGAGGGCGCGGCCTGCCTCGACTGCCACCCGGGTGCGACGACCCAGTGCAACAGGAGCCTGGCGCATATGGGCAACCCTCAGGACGGCAACTGCGTGACTTGCCACGGCACCATGCAGCAGGTCGCCCAGAGCATCGAGACAGGCGCTCGCATCCCCTGGGCGGACGAGCCCAACTGCGTCAGCTGCCATACCGGGGTGCCCGGCGTGG
Source organism: bacterium (assembly GCA_040756235.1). Lineage (GTDB taxonomy): Bacteria > Desulfobacterota > DSWW01 > DSWW01 > DSWW01 > JBFLZG01. The sequence continues at coordinate 21,177 of JBFLZG010000156.1, forward strand.
ACACGGGCACGACCCTCTACCGGAACGCGACAGGCCACGGGGACATCTACTGTGCGGCCTGCCATCACAGCCCGCACGCGATGTACCCCAGCCGGGAGGCTTCGGACAATTACCAGCCCGTGCACTATCAGAGCTCCAACAAGACGATCGGAACCTGTGCCGTGTGTCACGACAGCTCCCACGGGGAGGGCGGGGAGCTCGAAGAGTTCGGGGAGGAGCACGCGGGGGCGAACGGACGGCCGACGGCGTGCCGGGTGTGCCACACCCAGGTCTCCACGAACACCACGGCCTGGCCGCACGCCTTCCGCTGGCGGGTGCGCTGACGCAGAGCGAGAGCGGGGCACAGCGGCGCAGCGACACTCCGGATCGCGGCTCCCGGCGAAAGCGCCTTCGTGGCGGCTCCGAGCCGGGAGCCGTCTGTGCCGTCTTTCGTCTATGATGCCCGGCCCATGTGCGGAGCGCGTGCGAGCCGGGATCCAGTAGTCTGCCCCAAATACAGGCTGTGGTCACTGGAAGCAGGGACTGGATTCCGGCTTCCGCCGGAATGACGGGCAAGAAGGCTCGTAGACGGCCGCTCCGAGCCGTAACAGCGCTTGGCCGCGTAGAGAGAGAGAAGCCCCCGAACGAGATCTCGGAGATGTTGTAGAGCAGGTCCTCGCGGATGAGGCGCACGATCCGGTGGGCCACGGCGGTCGCGACCTCCGCATATTCGGCCTCGCCGGTCTCGCGCGCCAGGTTGAACAGGAGCCAGGACCCGTACCCCGGCATGCCCCCGTTGTCGTACATGAGGTCGCCTTCCTTCCAGGGGACCTAGCACGGTTTTCAGGATCGCATCGAACTCCTCGCCGACCATCCTTCATCTTCCCGGACGATGCCGTCTTCGAACACCGAAAAGAGCCTTCTCTCGCCTCCCGGACATCTCCATGCCTCTGCCTCCTTCCGGGTTCGCGCGAGAACAACTTCCCATTTCGCATCCCGCCGCTGATAAGGCAGTTGCCCCTTCCCCTGCGAAGTCGTTCTTGCGTGAACTCTCAGGCCCACAACCGAAACCCGGAGGAGCCAAGCAACCGTATCCTGTTGCGCAGCCGCGGCCTCGGGCAAGAGATTTCATGTCAGGGCGATCGCCTGCCTAATGGAACAGAGTTGCCAAGAGGCACCGTGACGGGCGCGCCTACAGCAGAAACGCCCGGCAGGCAATCGGCGGGTCCTGGACACCACGCAGCGCCTTGTATAGGATTTGCACTCCTTCGGGCTGTCAACTCTCGAGGATCCTCTTGCGGCTTCTTCGCGTGCCAACCGAACGGGCTCGCTGCGGCTGCTCCGCGCCGGGCGTCAGGGCTCTCGCGGAAGCGGCATGGCCGATCTTTGCCCTCTGGTCGCTCCTGTTCCCCTTGCTGTTCGGCCTAGCCTGCGCGTCCGCTGCAGCCGACCTGGCCGCGACCGCGCCACCGGCCGGGAAGCGCGGCTGGAGCGTCACGGAGCGCGACGGTGTCTTCTGGCTGGTCGATCCGGAGGGGCAGCTCTTTTTTTCGAAAGGAGTCAACGTCGTCAACGGCGGCTCTCGGGAAAGCGCAAGGAGCCGGGTGGGTCAGGCCTACTTCTGGGGCCATTCTTTTCCTTCTCTCGAGGCTTGGCGGCGGTCCGCAGGCGAGCAGCTCCTCGGCTGGGGATTCAACACGCTCGGCGCCTGGTCCGATCCCTCCCCGGAGATCCCCCTCGCCATGACCGTAAACCTCGAGCTGGGCCGAAGGGCCGACTTCCACTGGTTCGACCCCTTCCACCCCGCCATGGAGCAGCGGATCCGGCAATTGGCCGAAGATCTCACGGCCCCTTACCGCCACGATCGAAGGCTCATCGGGTACTTCACGGACAACGAGATCGGCTGGTGGAGCTCGCCGCTATTCGAGTGGTTCCTGGGCAAGGGTTGGGAGAACCACACGAAGCGGGTCCTCTGGGAGCTGATGTTCCGGCATTACGCAGGCCGCTGGGACCTTCTGCTCCGGGACTGGGTCCCCGGGCCCGGGCCTGTCCTCGGCAGATTCGAGGACCTCAAGAGAGCCGAGGCCAGGCTCAAGCTCCGGCCCGGAGGGAGCGGCATCCTCCTGGTCGACCGCTTCTTGAAGATCTGCGCCAGGCGCTACTACGAGCTCACCTCCGCCGCGATCCGGAACGCCGACCCCCGCGCCCTGGTGCTGGGAGACCGCCTCCCCCTGTACTACCATCAGGATGCGGTCCTGGCCATGGCGGACCAGGTGGACGTCATCTCGACCAACTACAACGTGGACGCTCCGGACGGCTGGGTCGCCCCTTACTACTTCGAAGGGCTTCTTCGCCTTGCCCGCAAGCCGGTGCTCGTGACCGAGTTCTTCTTCGCCGCGGAGGAGAACCGCAGCGGGAACCGCAACGAAACCGCGCGCAGCGAGCACCCGGACCCCGGCCATCTCATGACGGTCGCCACCCAGGCCGAGCGCGCCCGAGGCACCGCCCAGGCCCTGGCGAATTTCGCCCGGTTCCCGAACGTCGTGGGCACGCACTGGTTCCAGCACAGTGACGAGCCGCGCGGGGGAAGGGAGGATGGCGAGGACTACAACATGGGGCTCGTGGACAATGCGAACCGCCCCTACGAGGAGCTTGCCGTTGTCTTCAAAGAGCTCAACCCGCAGCTGGAGGCCCGCCACCGCAGCGCCCGCGCGATCGGCGCATCCTTCGAGGCAGGGCCATTCTTCGGAGAGGAATCCGGGCCCGGGGGCGGAGCCCGGGTCGCCCCGATCCGCATCCGCAGCCTCCCGGGGCCGATCGACCTGGCGGATCAGTCTCTGGCGGACTGGAACAAAGAGCAGAGCCGTCTTGCGGGATTCCGGGCCCCGGCCCCTTACGTGCCTTTCGGAGACGTGCACCTTTGCTGGTCGACCGAGGGGCTCTACCTGGCCGGTCTGGCCAACACCTACGTGAATGCCGGCTTTCTCGCCTGCGGTGCCGAGTTCCCTCCGGAGGAGTGCTTCCAGCTCCACCTGTGGATCGAGCTGGAGGGCAGGCCGCGCCACTTTGCCGTCTACCTTCAGCCCGTGCGGGACCCTCGCTCCCGCGACGGCTTCCGCATCAGGACACGGCTCTGCCGTCTGGACGGGACACCCGCCCCGGAGCCGATGCCTGCCGAGGGGCACGTGCAGCGTATCGAGAAGACCCTCCCCCACATGGCTTTCGAGGCCTTCCTGCCGTGCGCATGGCTCGGTGTGGATCGGCTGGGGGCCGGCGTGAAAGCCCGCATGGACGTGCTCGCCGTGAGCTTCCACCGCGAGCTGGCCATGAGCTGGCGGCGCGAGCCGCCGGAGCGCCTCCAGAGGCCGGATGAGGCCGCCCCTGTGCTCCGCCCGGTGATCCTGGAGCCCTAGAGGACGGCATTCAGCCGCGAAACCTGCGATTTCTGCTGCCGCGCTCATCTCGTGAGGCGGTTGAGCGCCCGCTCCGCCACGCTCCCCCCGAGCACGATCGCTCCCAGGACCGCAGCAGCCGCGGGGACGGCTACTGCCATCCCGAGGTCCTTGAGCCGGTCACCGACGTACATCATGTACGGCTGGTGGATCAGGTAAATCCCGTACGAGTATGCACCGACGTAAGCCAGGACCGACCCGAAGCGGGGTAGAGCGTTGACCCAGCGGGAGACGTGAGCGATCACCAGGAAGAGCCCTACCCCGGTCAGGCCGTCGCTCAGCGTGATGGCAAGGCCCGGCCGGTAGCAGTACACGCCGAGCGCATAGACGGCGAGCCCGGCCAGCGGAACGAATCTCGAGAAGAGGCGTGTTTCGGTTGCGGCCGGCGCACGGTGGCAGGCGCAAGCCAGAGCCATGCCTGCAGCGAATTCGAACAGGCGGGCGCCGAAGAAAGCGCCCTGCAGGTAGTCGCCGTGAGCGTGGATCACCTGAGTGAGCAGGTAGCGGCTGGCCACCGTCGCGACTCCGCACGCGGCCAGAAACCGGACAGGGCCGCACCTGTTCATGCATCCAAACAGGAGCGGGAAGACCAGACAGAGCTCCAGGAGCAGCCCGAAGAACCACCATGCCGGATTGGCGTAGAAGAAGAGCTGGTCGACCGGAAAGACCCGGTCGCCGATAAAGCTCAGCGCGAGCCGCCAGTCCGCCGGATCCGGCCGAAGGATGAACGGGGAGACGAGGTACAGGAGATGGGCGAGCCAGTACATGGGGAAAAGGCGGACGCACCGCCTCCAGTACCATCGGGCCCAGCCCTTCTGCGGGCCTCCGGTCCTTGCGAGCGAGAGGGTCATGCCGAAGCCGCTGAGGACCAGAAAGACCCCGACCGCATGGGGGCCTCGCTGGAAGAGCGCGGCCACGAGACCCTCCGCCACGCAGCCGGCCGCGTCCTGTCCGGGGAACTGAGCGCACTGCGCGGAAAAGGAACGCATGGCGGAGAACGAGAGCGGCCAGGGATAGCGCCCGTTGTCGTAGGCGATCAGGAAGTGGAAGAAGGCGATCCAGACGATCGAGATCCCTCTGGCCGTGTCCAGCCAGCCCAATCGGCTCGATCCCGCTCGCGGCACAGGTCGGCTCATCCGTGCATTCCGTTACACTCTCGAGAGGTCCGAGGAACACCTGCCGTGCGGCCTGCGGGCGCTCCCGAGCGCCTGTCTCGCCACCGGGAGGCGAGAATCCTGGACCGCCTCACCGGCGACTCTAGCCGGCTGGTCTCGGATCGTCAAAGCGCCACCGACAGGCGCCTTTCGGACTCGAGGGTTGATCATCCTTCGGCCGCGCGGCAGCCTGGACGTTGAGGCAGGCCCCCGGTCGGAACCGCCCGAACCCGAGGAGCAGGAGATTCGCGGGGTCGCCCGGTTCGGACCGAGTCTGGTCTTGCTGATTTCTCTCCTCACCTGCTCCGTTGCGCCGACAGGCGCCGCTCGGGAGCCCTTTCGCAAGAGCCTATCTTACAGCATCCTGCAGGACTATCCGAAGGGGAGGAGCGCGTGTGAGCCGGGATCCAGAAGGGTGCACCAAGACCCGCTGTGGTAACTGGGCGCAGGGGCTGGGCTCCGGCCTTCGCCGGAATGACGGAAAGCATGTGGCCGCACCGCTGAGTCCTTCGGAATGAGTGGTCGCACGAGGGTCTGACCGGATTTATGACACAGCCTCCTTCGCCGGGGTGACGAAGAGTCTGGTGCAGGGGACTGGATTCCGGGGTACACCGGAATGACGGAAGGGAGGACGGAAGGAAAGAGTTCGCGCGATCGTCGATTTTCTCCTTCCCTGTCAAACGCTGAATCTCTTCGCGGGCGGCCAGGGCCTCTCTGCCCTTTGGATCCAACCTGCGCAGGGCCTTCCTGAAGTATTGGACCGCCCGGAGGCGGCGGCCGGCAAATTCTTCGGCAAGCCCGGTGTGCAGATAGGCCATTCCGGTATGCCCTCTCCTTCCGTATGCCATCCCGAGATTAGGCTGTGCAAAGGAGAACTCGGGATTCAGGACCACGGCGCCGGCGTAATGGTTCAAACGTTACAGATGGGCGCACGGCTCCGCCCGGGAAGAAAGAGGAGGCTTCAAAGCCTCCTGGTTTGGTGGGCCATTTCACGCGACATGCAGATGCCCCATGCCGCCACCCGTCTTCAGGGCTCCCCATAGAGGGATCAGCCGGTGCTTCCCGTTCGGCGCGCCCGCTGAGCGCGCAGCGCCCGAGCCGCAAGGACCCCCAGCGTCGCCACCGTGAGCGGGAGCACGAAGAACGCCATCACGGCGCTGAATGCCGGCAGGGCGTCGTGCTCTGCCGCTTTCAGGAGCAGGTAGATCGTATAGCCGGCGTAGTACGCGAGGAAGAGCCACCCCTCCCAGCGAGCGATGCGATAACTCGTGAAGAAGATGGGCAGGCAGGCCACGCTCACCGCGATCATGACCGGCAGGTCGAACCTGAGCGCCGCCGGCGCAACGATAATGCCGTCGGCCGCCACCATCCCCGAAAGCCCGAGGATCGCGAGCACGTTGAAGATGTTGCTCCCCACGACGTTGCCGACCGCGATGTCGCGCTCTCCCCGCAGGGTCGCGATCACCGACGTTGCGACCTCCGGCAGGGAAGTGCCCGCCGCAATGATGGTGAGCGCGATCACGAGCTCGCTCAGCCCCAGCGCTCTGGCGAGGGCGACTGCGCCGTCGACGAGCCAGCGGGAGCCCACGACCAGCAGGGTCAGACCGACGCCGACGAGGGTCACGTTGGCCAGCCACTGCGTGATCCGCCGGGGGGGCTTGCCGAACTCCTGCTCGTATTCGGAGCGAATCGCCTCCGTCTCTTTTCGGCTCTGCCCGACCACGAACACGCTGTAGCCGATGATCGCGGCCAGGAGGACCATACCGTCCACCCGCCCGATGCTGCCGTCGAGGGCGAGGACGAGCAGCAGCACCGACACCCCGATCATGACGGGCAGCTCGAGTCGAACGAGGCGCTGCGCCACCACCAGCGGAGCGATCGCCGCAGCGAGACCCAGAACGAAGAGTACGTTGAAAATGTTGCTGCCCACCACGTTGCCGAGGGCGATGTCGGGGTTGCCTGCCAGGGCGGCCTGGAGATTGACCGCGAGCTCGGGGGAGCTGGTCCCGAAGGCGACGACCGTCAGCCCGACCACGAGCGGAGAGATTCCGATCCCGGAGGCGAGCCGCGATGCACCGCGCACGAGGGCCTCGGCTCCCGCGATGAGCAGCGCCAGTCCCGCCACGAACAGCACGAGAGTCACTGTGTCCACGATACTCTCTCCGTGGTGCGACATGAGGCGCGCACCCGCGGTTACCAAGTGTGCATTCTACAGGGTACGCACGCTGCGGATACAAAAAAAGCGAGGAAGCTTTCGCAAGCCTCCTCGCTCGGCATGGCAGATCTTTCGGCAGGCTCTTACGCCTCGCGCTCAATGACCGTAGCCACCCCCTGACCGCCCCCGATGCAGGCGTTGGCCAGGCCGTAGCGGGCCTGCCTGACGTTCAGGATCCGGGCCAGAGTGCCCACGAGCCTGCAGCCGGTCGCTCCCAGGGCGTGCCCGATGGCGGTGCCGCCGCCCATCACGTTGACCCGGTCCGGATCGATCCCCAGCTCCTTGATGCAGTTCAGGGCGACCACGGCGAACGCCTCGTTGATCTCCCAGTAGTCGATCTGCTGAGCGGAAAGGCCGGCGGACTTCAGCGCCTTCCTGGACGCCGGGACAGGGCCCGCGCCCATGATGGTCGGGTCCACGCCCGCAAAGCCGATCGAGCGGATGGTCGCCAGAGGCCGGATGCCCTTGGCCTTGGCCTTCTCCTTCTCCATGAGCACCATGCAGGAAGCGGCGGCGTTCAGCGGGGAAGAGTTTCCGGCCGTAATCACGCCGTCCGGCTTGAAGGCAGGCTTCAGACCCGCCATGCCCTCGACGGTGGTGTCGCCGCGGACCGCCTGGTCCTTGGTCACCTTGAGGATCTTCCCGTCCGCCTGCTCCGCCTCGATCGGCAGGATCTCGCCATCGAAGAAGCCCTCTGCCTGGGCCTTGGCGGCGAACTGGTGGCTCCTGGCCCCCCAGGCGTCCATCTCCGGCCGCTTGAACCCGGCCAGGCCTGCCAGCTTCTCCGCCGTAAGGCCCATGTTCAGGCTGGTCATGGCATCCCAGTGCTTGTATTTCTCGTCCGAGAACAGGGCCGGGGCCGGGGCAACGCCGCCCCCCATGGGCACCCGGGTCATGTGCTCCGTGCCTCCTGCCATGACGATGTCCGCGTTGCCGGTCAGGATCTCCATGTAGCCGACGTGGATCGCCGCCATGGAGGAACCGCACTGCTGGTCCACGAACTTGGCGGGCAATGTCTCCGGAAAGTTGGCCAGGAAGATCGGAAACCGCCCCCCGTAGCTCCAGTTCTCGTGCACGCACATGGCGGTGCCCATGATGAAGTCATCGAGGTCCCGGGGGGTGAGCTTCAATCTCTCGAGCAGAGCCGGCATGAGCCGGGCCAGCAGCTCGTCGGCCCTGAGCTTATGGAACCAGTCCCTCTCGGGATCCTTCGGCCTGGAACGCGACTGTGCAGTCCTCAGGTAGCCTGCAATCACCACTTCTCTCATCTCTGCATCTCCTCTTGTTCGACCGCAGTTCACGGAGGGTGTCTGCCAAGTCACCATATCCGAACCCTCCGGCCCGGTCAATCGGAGCGGCCGCTCCGGGATCCCCGGAAGCAGAGGGTTTCCCGCTTGCGCGGCTGTGTCATAAGCCGGTCAAGCCCTCATGCGGCCACTCATTCCGGAGGACTCAGGGGTGCAGCCACATGCTTTCCGTCATTCCGGCGCAGGCCGGAATCCAGTCCCTGGATGCACCCTTCTGGATCCCGGCTGCCACGCGCTCCGCAACCGGGCCGGGATGACGAAATAGGACACAGCCGCTTGCGCGGGAATGACGGAGTCTGCTTCTACTCCTGGCGTTACGGGGCTTCCTGCACCGGGACCACCCTGGCCAGATCCTCCCGGGACAGGGCGCCCTGCCTCAGGATACGGGCCGCCGCCCCCGTAACGTCCACCACGGTGGAGCCGGTCCCGCCCGGAACCGGCCCTGCATCCAGGAGGCAGTCCAACCCGTGCGGGAAGTAGGCAGCGACTTCGGCGCCGCTCCTGGCGCCGGGCATGCCGGAAGGGTTGGCGCTGGTCGTGGTGAAGGGATGGGTATGGACGGAGAACAGGCGTGCGACCAGCGGGTGGGAGGAGATCCGTACCCCTACCCTGCCGGTGCCGGCCGTGAGCCGCTCGGGCAGTTCCGGCCGGGCGAGAAGCACGAGCGTGAGAGGGCCGGGCAGGAAGGCTTCGACGAGCCTCGAGGCGAGGGCCGGCACTTCCAGGACCACCTGCCGCATCATGGCCTCGTCCCTGACGAGGGCCGAAACGGCCAGGCCCTCGGGCCTGGCCTTGAGGCGGAAGAGCTTCTCCAGTGCATCCGCGCGGAACGGGTCCACGCCAAGGCCGTACAGGGTTTCGGTCGGATAGGCCAGAATCCCGCCCGCCCGGAGCGTGTCCGCGGCCTTTGCCAGGGCGTCGTCAGGAGGGTTCGCAGGGTCGACGGAGAGGATCAGGGACATGGCCGTTTCAGCAAGTGGGGGTCGGCAAGGGTCCCGATCTTATCAAGGCCGTCATTCCCGCGAAAAACGGGAATCCCTCTGCTTCCAGGAATCCCGGCTCGCGGTTGCTGCGCGGCTTGAAGGTATCGGGAGATTGCGAGCGGAGCGAAGCAACCTCCCTGGCTCTGGGGGTTGCTTCGGTCGCCTGTGGCTCTCGCAATGTCCGCAACAATCGGCGTCCTCGCTCCGCCCGCTCAATGCGGCCTTGGCCCGGGATGACGTGATCATTTCCACCAAGCCCGGTGAACGGCGCAGCAAGCGGCGCCCCTACAAGGCAGGATGGAAACGCTGGCCGGCAACGACGTCCAGGCGAGAGCAGCTGATGACCCCTGCTATCGCTTCCGGTCGTCCCGGGACCCGCGGCTCGCCTGCAGCTCCTGATCTTTCGACTCCACCTCGGCGGCCATGTCCCCTTTGAAGCGGACGATCCTTTCGCGCAGCTCCGGGTACTTCGTCGAAAGGATCTGGGCGGCCAGCACCCCGGCGTTGCGCGCGCCGCCCTTGCCGATCGCCATTGTCGCGACCGGAACGCCGGGCGGCATCTGCACGGTGGCCAGCAGGGCATCTATCCCCTTCAGGGGCGAGGAGTCGATCGGCACGCCGATGACCGGCAGGGGGGTCTGGGCCGCGACGAACCCTGCCAGGTGCGCCGCCCAGCCGGCGCCCGCGATGAGAACGTCCAGCCCCCTGGCGGCCGCGCCGGCCGCGTACGCCAGTGCCTTCCCGGGGCTTCTGTGGGCGGAGCAGATGTGCGCTTCCCACGGCACCCCGAGCTGGTCCAGGACCCTGGAAGCTTCCTCCATGACGGGGATGTCGGACGGGCTTCCCATGAGGATGCCGACGAGTGGCTTGGACTTGTCCATCGTTCTCCTCGAAGCCCAAGCGCCCCATCCCCCTCTCCCCCGCCCCACGGGGGAGAGGGTCGGGGTGAGGGGGTAGCGCCAGGCCAAACGTGATGCACCCCTCATCCTAGCCTTCTCCCCTCACCGAGGGGAGAAGGAACGTTAAGTCGAGACCCCTCAGTGTGAGGATGATCTGGGAGTGGGGGGGGTGACCTTCTCTTTCAGGCTCCGGAGCGGGGGCGCCGGTCCAGCGCCTTGCGGCCGATGTCCTTCCGGTAGTGGACGCCCTTCCACTCGATCCGCTCGACGGCGTCGTAGGTCCTCGAGATCGCTTCCCCGATCGTCTCTCCCAGTGCGGTGACCCCCAGAACGCGACCGCCGTGCGTGATGATCTGCTCTCTGTTCCTGCGGGTGCCCGCGTGGAACACGACCGTATCGGAAAGCTCCTTGACCTTCTCCAGCCCGGAGATCGGAAAGCCGTTCTTGTAGCTCCTGGGATAGCCCTTGGAAGCCATGACCACGCAGACCGCCGCACGCGGGTCCCAGTCGAGGCCCGGAGCGGAAAGCCGGCCCTCGGCGACCTCCTCCATGATCGGGACGATGTCGCCCTTCAAGCGCATGAGCACCGGCTGCGCCTCGGGGTCCCCGAACCGGCAGTTGAATTCCAGTACCTTGGCTTTCCCTTCGTCGATCATGAGCCCGGCATAGAGCACGCCCCGGTAAGGCCGGCCGAGCTCGGCCATCGCCTCGATGGTCGGCCCGATGATCTCCTCGAGCACCTGCTTCTCCACCGTCTCCGTGACCACCGGCGCGGGCGAGTATGCACCCATTCCGCCCGTGTTGGGCCCCCTGTCCTGGTCGAAGACCGCCTTGTGATCCTGCGCAGACGGCAGCGGCAGCACCCTCTCTCCGTCCGTGAGCACCATGAAGGAAGCTTCCTCTCCCTGCAGGCACTCCTCCACGACGATCTTCCTTCCCGCGTCCCCGAACGATTCGTTGATCATGATCAGGTTGACGGCATCCAGGGCCTCCTCGACCGTCCGGCACACCATGACCCCTTTGCCCCCGCAGAGCCCGTCCGCCTTGACCACAATGGGCGCACCGACCTCCCGGATGTACCGCATCGCCTCTTCAGAATCGGTGAAGGTCGAGAAGAATGCCGTCGGGATGCCCTTCTGCTTCATCAACTCCTTGGCGAAAGACTTGCTCGCCTCGAGCTGAACGGCGTCCCGCGTCGGTCCGAACACCCGGTGGCCCTCGGCCGCGAAAGCGTCCGCGACCCCCAGGGTCAAGGGCAGCTCAGGCCCTACGACCGTCAGCCCGACCTGCTCTTCCTTCGCCAGCCGCAGAAGGCCCTCCGTATCGCTCGGAGAAACGTCCACGCACTTGGCGATCTCCTCGATGCCGGCGTTCCCCGGAGCGCAAATCACGTTGGCCACCTTCGGGCTCTGCCGGATCTTCCAGACCAGGCTGTGCTCTCTCCCCCCGCTTCCAACGACCAAGACGTTCATCGGTTCTCCTCGCGTCATCTGCCGCCCGGATCCGGCTCGCATCAGAAGGCTGCACCCCCTACGGCGGTGAAAGCGGAGATCGGCGCCTGTTCACGCAAATCCTCGATGAGGTTTCTCATCTCCACCAGCGTGTTCCTGGCATCGTCGTACAGCCCCTGGTCCTGCACCAGCTTGCCCAGCGTCCCCTCACCCTCCTTGACCTTGCGGGAAATGAGGTCGATGTTCTCGAGCGATGCGTTCAGCCTCACAGAGGCCACCCGGAGCTGCTCGATCGTATCCGAGATGTTCTGGCGGTTGTTCTTGAGCAGATCGTTGGCCTCCCGCGCGACCCCGCGGAGGCTCTCGGCCGTCTCCGGCATGACCGCGATCGTCTTGCGGATGGCTTCCCTGTTTTCGGCGACGATCCCGTCGAGCTGGCGGGTCAGGCCGGCCAGGTTGGTCGTGATCTCCCGGATCTGGGCCTGGTTCTCTCGGGTCATCCGTGCCAGGTCCCGGCTGACCTCCTGCGTGTTGGTGACGATTTCACGCATCGCCTTTTCGCCCTCGGGGCCGCCCAGGACCTTGCTCAGGTTATCGGTCACCTGCTCCACCTGGCCGGCTACCTGGTTGAGCCTGTCGAAGAAGACATCCATAGATTCCGGCACTTGCGTATTCCGGATCTCGTCCCCCGGGCCCAGCGGCGGGAGCTCCGGGCTTCCCGGGTCGATCGAAACGTAGCGGTCCCCGAGCAGCCCGTACGTGCCCACCCGAGCGCTCGCATCCTCATGCACGACCACACGGGGCAGGATCGAAAGAGTCACCTTTCCCACGGCATCTTCGAGCCGGATGTCCCGGACCTCGCCCACGTAGACGCCCGCGATGCGCACGGTATCGCCCACGTCCAGGCCCGACACGTCCCGGAAGGTGGCCTGCAGGCGGTACCCTTCCCTGCGCTCGAATCTCAGGTCGCCGGTGCGCGCCACCATGTAGAGCGCCAGCACCGCACCTGCGATCGTGAAAAGCCCGACCCAGAACTCCGTCTTGAATCGACTCAAAGTCCCTCCTCCGGCTGCCCACTGGTGATGGGGCCCTCAGCGCTTCCGGAGATGAACTGCTGCACGGCGGGGTCCGGGTTGCCGCGGACCTCCTGAGGCGTGCCCTCGACCACGATTCTTCCTTTATACAGAAAAGCGATCCGATCCGCCAGTTCGAAAGCGCCCCCCACGTCGTGGCTGATGAGGATGAACGTGAGCCCCAGCCTCTTCTGCGTGCTCAGGATCAGACGATTGATGACCGAGCTCGTGATCGGATCCAGGCCGGTGGTGGGCTCGTCGAAAAGGACGATCTCGGGCTCCAGGATCAGGGCGCGGGCAAGGCCCACCCGCTTGCGCATGCCGCCGCTCAGCTCGGCCGGATACTTCTCCTCGATCCCGTGCAGGCCCACCTTGGCCAGCATGTCCCGCACGCGCGCCCGGATCTCCTTCTCCCGCAGCCGGGTGTGCTCCCTCAGGGGGAAGGCCACGTTCTCCCCGCAGCTCATGGAGTCGAACAGCGCAGATGCCTGGAAGAGCATCCCGAACTTCTTCCGCGTTTCCCTCAGCTCCCAGCCGGACAGGCGGCAAATGTCCTTCCCGTCCACGTAGATTTGCCCGGAATCGGGCCGGATGAGGCCGATGATGTGCTTCAGGAGCACGCTCTTGCCGGCCCCGCTCCCGCCGATGATGACGGCGATCTTCCCGTCCGGGACCTCGAGCGATGCCCCCTTGAGGACCGGCACCCCCGCAAACGACTTGTGCAGGTCGACGATCTGAATCAAGATCGCTCCTTGCCCAAGACTCGGGCCGCAAGAACGTGCCCGCGGTCAGCTCGACCGGGACCGTCCGGGTCAGTACAAGAGGTCCGTCAGGAAATAGTCGCTGACCAGGATGTGCACCGAGGAGAGCACGACCGCCTCGGTGGTCGCCCGTCCCACGCCCTCGGCTCCCTGTCCGGCGAAGAATCCCTTGTAGCAGCTGATGAAAGCCAGCATCAATCCGAAAACCGCTGACTTGATCAGTCCGTGTGTCATGTCCTGGTATTCCGTAAACTGCACGATCGACTTCATGAACGGCCCAGGTTCGATCCCCAGGTAGTTCACCCCGGCCAGGTATCCGCCGAGTATGCCGAGGAAATCGAAATACACGGTCAGCACCGGCACCATGACGAGGGAGGCCGCGATGCGCGGAACGAACAGGTATTCGATCGGATCCACGGCCATGGTATTGAGGGCGTCGATTTGCTCCGTAACCCGCATCGTGCCCAGCTCAGCCGCCATGGCCGACCCGGCACGGGCTGTCACCATCAGGGCCGCCATAACCGGCCCCAGCTCCCGGGTCACGCTGAGCGCTACCGTGGCGCCCACCAGGCTCTCGGCATTGAAGATGGCAAAGGCGTAATAGGTCTGAAGAGCCAGCACCCCGCCCGTGAACATGCTGGCGAGCGTGATGACGAAGATGGACCTGACGCCCACGAATTCCATCTGCCGGAAGGTCTCGTGAAAACGGTAGGGCGGGCGGACGAACCACTGCAGCGTGGTGGCGATCACGATCAGGAGCCTGCCGGCCCGCTCGATCATGCGGAACACCGCTTGCCCGACCCGGCTGAAAGGGTCCATTTATCCCTCACGCTGCGCGGTCATCATGCTCGAGAGAGACGGCGGACACGCCTTTTCGCTCAGCTTCTCCATCCAAAATCCCCCCAGCCCCCCCTTTGCGAAAGGGGGGGGAAGAGCTCGTGAGTCTTCTTCTTTCCCCCCTTTGAAAAAGGGGGGTCAGGGGGGATTGATTTCTGTCCTCCCATCGAAATCCCAGAACACGCCACCGCACGTGAACCCGGCACTAAGGGAGCACGACGCTCCCCAGAAGCCTGCGGAGCCACGCCTCTCCGGGCAAGCGGTCCTCCCGCGCGTCCGGCTCTCCGGAGTCGGCGCTGGCTGCGAGCTCCGGCTCGAGCTCCGGCGCCGCTTCCCCGGACGGGACTTGCGCGGCGGCGCCGACGCCCGCCTCATTGCAGGTCTCGCCGGGCGAGCGCCAGACGTGCCACAAGACCCTGTATTCCTCTTCGAAATCGGTCGACCGATGCCGGTACCAGGTCCAGAGGGGTCCGTAATTTCTTTCGAAGCCGTCGCGATCCCGAAACCACAGAGGAGACAGGACGTTCAGATTTCTGCGATCCTCGAGCCCTGCGGAGCGCGACAGGATCGGCCAGATCTTGAAATGGGCCGTCCGCTCCTCCTTCCGGTCCGTCAAAGACCAGGCCCAGTAGAAGGGAAGAAGGTAGCGGCCTTCGCTCATCCGTCCGGCGCTCGCGTAGACGGAATGAGAATAGATCGGGTAAGCGATGAAATCCCGCTCGTATGAACCCCTTTCCTGCCTGCCCCAGAACGGCCACAGATAAGTCTTGCGATATCGGTCCCCGCGGGCGATGCTGAAAAAAGGCCAGGGAGCGTTCCACTCCCGGAACCGGTTTCCGGGAGCTTCGTTCCTCTGGTAGCTGAAGAAAGGGTACAAGAAGTACTCGATCTTTCCAAACGGGGTCTGCTGCCTGCCGTAGAAGGGCAGAAAGTACCAGGAGTCCAGAGGCCGCTCCCTGCCCAGCCGCTCCTGGACGTGGGCGAAGAACGGCCAGAGAACGAAGGTCTTCTTATAAGATCCTTCCTTCTCTTTCCTGCCGTAGAAGGGCCAGACCCGGAAAGAGCTCTTCCCGCCTCCGCTGCTGTACTGGACGAAGGGCCAGAGAAAGTTCCGGGACCGATGTTCCCCGTCGCGGGAATCGGCGTACAGCGGAAACAGGAGGAAGCGGATCCGATCCTTGCCGAACAGCCCCCTGAGCGATCCCGCCAGGGGAAACAGTGCGAGGTAGTTCTCCTCGGAGTCGCTGGACCGACCCCGAAGAAAGAAAGGAAGAACGAAGTCGTCCGTCTCCTCCCGGCCTTCCGGGTGAACGAACTCCCGGTGATAGACGAGGGGGAACAGGCGCAAGGTCCGGCGCTCGCATCCTTCGGTCTGCCGGTACAGGATGAGAGGCCACAGGGCCTGGAGCTCGGTCCGGTCGCCTTCCCGCCCGGTTTGTGATTCCCGGCGCAGATTGAGCACGGGCCGGAACCCGAACTGCCGAACCTTTTCGCCCGAACGCCCGTCGAAGAAGGGCCAGAGAAAGGACCACTCGGTCCCCGGCTCCTCCAGAAGAGGCCTCCTGGCGTACAGAGGTCCGAGCTCGACCCGATCCTTTCCCGTCATGCAGCCCGCCGAGCAGAGAGCGACCGCCAGGATCAGGACAGAGACGGAAAAGGAGAGAGATTTGCGCACTCCGATCCCCGGTCCGCTTTCGTGAGGGTCGTTCGAGCAGGCCTGCTCAAGATGCCCGGAGAGCCTTGCCGCCCTTGAGGTAGATCCTGGGCACTCTGCGGCTTACGGCACACAGCAACTCGTAGGGGATCGTCCCGACCGAGCGGGCCAGATCCTCCACGGGCAGATGGCCGCCCGCGCCGCGGCCGAACAAGACCACCTCGTCCCCTTCCGCCGCGGCCGCCAGGTCCGTCACATCCGCCAGAGTCAGGTCCATCGTCACCGTGCCCACCACGGGAACGAGGGATCCGCGGACGAGCACCCGCGCCCGGTTGGAGAAGTCCCTGCGGTAGCCGTCCGCGTACCCGACCGGCAGAACGGCGATCCTGGAGTCTCGCCGCGTTCGGAAAGTGCCTCCGTAGCTCAACGGGGTTCCGGCCGGCACGGCCCTGACGGCGAGCACGCTGGTCCGGAAGGTCATGGCGGGCCGAACCTCGACCCCGGCGCCCAGCTTCGGATCCGGCCGCACGCCGTAAAGCATAATGCCGGGCCGCACCCCGGACCAGGTCCGCTCCGGGTACCCGAGGATGCCCGCGCTGTTGGCGAGGTGCACCTTTTGCGGCGCCTCTCCCCAGAGGCGGGTGGCTTCCAGCACTCCTTCATCGAACCGCGAAAACTGCAGCTCCGTGAACCCCGGGTCCGATTCCGCCGCAGCAAGGTGGCTCAGCACACCCTCGAGGCGAATCCAGGGGTTTTGCCGGAGCTCGGCCATCACGATCAGCCACTGGTCCCGCGCGATCCCCAGACGGCCCATGCCCGTGTCGAGCTTGAGATGCACGGAGACCCGCTTGCCGATTCTGCGCGCCGCCTCCGACACTCTCGCGGCCGAGCCGGGCGAATAAACGACCGGCGTCAGGTCTGCTTCGAGAGCTTCCTCGATGCCCGAGGAACAGACTCCCAGGACCAGGACCGGCGTGCGGATGCCCGCCCTCCGGAGCTCGAGGCCTTCCTCTACCGTGGCCACCCCGAAACCCTGCACGCCGAGAGCCTCCAGCTCACGGCTTACAGGGACCGCGCCGTGTCCGTAGGCGTCCGCCTTGACGATTGCGTAGATCTGCGTGCCGGCAGACAGAAGTCCCCGGATCGCCTGGAAGTTGAAGGCGATCGCATCCAAATCGACGATGGCCAGGGTCGGTCTGAAGGAGCGCTCTGGAAGGGTGCCGGACGAATCCATGCTCAAGTGTAACTAACACTTGAGGAGGGAAAAGTAAAGAAATGGGGAAGTCGGGAGGGCGCCCGGCCGCTCGCCCCCATTGTTTCAGCAAAGGTGCTTGGGCCTGGGGGACAGGTCCGGAGGACGCAGCCCGAAATCGGGCGAGTCGCCGATGACGGAGACCGGCAGGGTGAAGTGAAACGTGCTCCCGTGGCCATAGATGCTCTCGGCCCAGATCTCGCCGTGATGCGCCGCAATGATCTCCTTACAGATCGACAGTCCGAGGCCGGTCCCCTTGGTCATCCCGCGCAAGGTGTCCCCGACGCGGTTGAACCGCTCGAACAGGTTCGGGAGGTCGTGCGGAAGGATGCCGCCGCCCTTGTCCGCAACCGAAACGTGGACGAAATCCGTACGGTCCCCGGCTCTCCTTCCCTCCAGAAGCTCGGCTTCCACCCGGATCCGGCTCCCCTCGGGGCTGAACTTGATGGCGTTTGCCAGCAGGTTGGTCAGGACCTGGTGGATCCTGTCCTCGTCACCGCTGAAGGCGGGCAGGCCGTCCTGAATGGACACCTCCACTTCGAGCTGCCTGGAGGAAAGGAGACTCTGAACGTTCCGTACGGCCCGTCCGATCACCGTGCGGGGCGCAAGCTTCTCGAACCGCCATTCCATGCGCCCGGCTTTGATTTTGGAGAGATCCAGCACATTGTCGATGAGCCTGCCCAACCGCTCGCTCTCGCTCTGAATGATGGAAAGGAACTCTTTCTGGGTCTGGGGATCTTCTCCCGGGTAGCTGAGGAGGATCTCGGCAAAGGAGCGGATCGAGGTCAGGGGCGTGCGGAACTCGTGCGACACGGATGAAAGAAAAGCGTCTTTCATGGCATCGAGGGCCTTCAGATCCTCGTAGGCCTTTTCCAGCTTCGCGGTCCGCTCCATGACGCGCTTCTCGATCTCCTCGCTGATTCTTCGCAACTCCTCGTCGGTCGACGCCGCATGTTCTTGGACTTCCGCCAGGGGCGGCAGGAGCTCCTCCTGTTGCGCCGTGTCCGGCCTTTCCGCGATCTCCGGGGACACGCTGCGCTGCCACCCGTAGGCGGAAAGGTCCCGCACCAGCAGAAGGGCGCCTCCGCTCTCGCGCAGCTTGCTCGTGACGATCTCCAGGGCCAGCGTGCCTCCCCCTTTCTTCTTGCCGGTGGCCAGCCCGATGTGGTAGCCCTGCAGCTCGAGCAGATCGTAGATCTCATTACAGCGGTCCGTCTTGGTACGCCTGTCGAAGTAGAGCAGGTCCGTGGTCCTGCCGATGATCTCGTCCGGCCGATAGCCGAATATCTCCTCGACCGCCGGGCTGCACATCTGTATCGTCCTGTCCGGGGAGACCACCATCAGGACATAGGGCTGGATCTCCGAGAGGATGAGCTCCTGCGTTTCGAATCTGCGGCGCAGCTCGTCCAGCTCCCGGATCAGCTCATCCTTCGTCTTTTCCTGGTTCTTCATCGAGGTGTCCCCCTCACGATCGCCTGGCTTTCACAGAGGGCAGGGGCCGCCGCACGGAGAGGCCTGCAGGGAGTTGTCCAAGGCATTTCGGAACGCCTCCAGGCGGAAGGGCTTGATGAACAGGTCAGAAGCCCCGAGCTGCTGCGCCTTCTGCCGGTCGATCTGCTCGGGATGGCCGGTGACCAGCAGGATGGGCACGATCGGGAAGGCGCGCCGAAGCTCTTCGAGCACGTCCGTGCCCACCACGTCCGGCAAGATGAGGTCCAGGATGATGAGGTCGACCTGCTCCGCCTCCATGATCCGCTTTGCCTTCTCGTAGGTGGGCGCGACAAGGGAGATGACATCGAGGCCGACGGCCTCGATGATCTGCATGTACGTGGCGATCGTCGGAATGCTGTCTTCGATGATGAGGATCGTCTTGGTGCTCATTTCACCCGGCCCGTCCTTTGCGTCCTGGCAAGGAAAGCCGGTGCAATTCCTCTGCCAGCTCCGGCGGCCGCACGCTTCGATCCCAACCCGCTGGTTTCGCAATTGAACGCGCGCCCCCCCCCGACAGAGGATCTCCCGCGCTCCCCTCATAATGAGAATCATGGACGCAAAATTTATCAGAATGAGAGGAAGGCCCGCAGTACTTGGGAGAAGAGCCGCGGCCGCATGTTCGCCCGAGGCCGCCCGCACGAAAGGCTGCAGGGGCAGGTCAGCGGGAGAGTTGCTTCCGGAGGACGTCGAAGGTGTCCCGCGCGATGGCCTGGCCGAGCGCGTCTCCGACCAGGGGGGTCACGTAGAAGAAGTGAAGCCCGGCACGGCCGTTGAACGTGGACATGGCC
Organism: bacterium; assembly: GCA_040756235.1. Lineage (GTDB taxonomy): Bacteria > Desulfobacterota > DSWW01 > DSWW01 > DSWW01 > JBFLZG01. Next base: position 40,473 of record JBFLZG010000156.1, read on the forward strand.
AGTGTAATGACTCCCGTCTGCCGGGCCTGGACGCTGGCAGCGGTGGTCATGTCGAGCACCTTCAAATCACCGAAGCCGGGCGGCACCCTGACGACGCCGTCGTTGGTGATGTGGTTGAAGATCCTCGGCTTCCTGAGCGCCCGGACGAAGGAGTCCTGAGATCGGTGGATCCGGAAGGCCATCCTTCGAAGGAGGAGGCCCGGATAGAACATCTCCCCGCGGGAGATGGCGTCTGCGACTTTCGTCTTCACGTCGGCGGCCAGGTCCCACAAATCGGCTGCCTCGCCCGGCCGATGCATCGTAGGCACGCCCGAGGCAGCGAAGCAGCAGACGTCGTCCGGGAGCGGCGGGTCGAGAAAGCTCCGCACGCCCACGGAGCTCTGCAGGCCGATGTGCTCGTTACCGGAGAGACGGACATGGCGGCTGATCGCTTCGAGGTACGCCGCCCCCACGGCGCCGAAAAGGGTTGTGCCGCGGGCACGGCACTTTCCCAGGAGAGCTTGGGTCTCCTCCGGGCTCAGCGAGCCCGGCAGAAACCGGAGCCAGACCCCCTGATTCTCGCCGCGACTCTCTGCGGGAAGCTGCCTCTCCCGGGAGGCGATCCTGCCCAGCCGTTGCCGGAAGAACACCAGAAGCGACTTCGTTCTGCCGAACCGCAGGTATTTCCGCTCGATGCAGGTGTCGAAGGCCGGCGGCAGGCCGGCAGCCGGGACTTCGAACCGCTCCCTCGTCGAGAGTCGGTGATAGTCGGAGAGAACGTCGCGCACGACGCAGGCCGATGACGGTCCGTCCGTGATGCAGTGATGGAAAGTGAAGACGAGGTCGGTTGCGTCTCTCCCTTCGATCAGGACGACTCGAAGCAGCGGGTGGTTCGAGGCCGGGATCGGCACGTTGAGCTCGAGCTCGGTCTCGCGGACCCAGCGGTCCGGCTCGCTGCCCTGCAGGACCCGGACCGGGACCCTGAGCGATCCGTCCCGGACGAATCTCGCCCGCCCCCCCGCAGAATCGACGCGGACCGAAAGAAGCGGGTGCCTCTGCTGCGCCAGCCGCAGAGCCTGTTCGAGCGTCTGCAGGGAAAGGCGACCCTGGACGGACACCGTCCAGATCAGGTTTGCCGCGCTGGAAAGCCCGAGTCTCCACCAGAACAGCTCGCCCGTCCCGAGGTCTCTCTCCATGCACGGCCCCTTGCTATCAGGTGCCAGGTTTCGGGTGTCAGGTGTCAGGCCCTCCTCAGCCCAACCTGGCGGATGCTCCTATTGACCTTGTATATCGAGCCGACCGACAACCCGTGGGGCGAACTTTAACATGGCGCAAAAAAACGAGACAAGCATTTATTCTCGTATCGCTCCCGCCGGATCCTGGCGCCCGGCCCCGGGGCGCACTCTTCACCCGGCCGGCGGCCGTGCCGGACAGGAGCGGCCGGAGGTCCGCCGCCGCACGCGTGATTCCGCTTGACCGTGCTTTCGCCGCGCGGCTATTGTGCATCAGCCGCTCGTCATGAGGTAAGGCATGGATCGGAAGCTGGGAATCGATGAAGAATTCTGGCGGAGACTGGGGCTCTGCGCGATCGTCAACATCACCCTGATCGCAAAGGTGAACGGTCATCTGCCGGTCGAGGCCTTCCGGCAGGCCTTGAGCGCCACCTGCAAGGCCTACCCGCTCCTGGGCGTCTGCTTTGAGGTCACCCGGGGTGGACCCAGGTTCGTGCCTGTCGGGGAAGACGGACCGCTCCCCCTGCGGACAACAGAGCGGACCTCGGAAAGCCAGTGGATGTCCGAGGCCGAGCGGGAGCACAACACCTCGTTCCTCCCGGACCGTGGTCCCCTCTTTCGGGCGGTCCTCCTGAGCGGCGCGAGCGCTTCCGAAATTATCCTGACCATCCACCACGGCATCGCGGACCTCTGCGCGGTCTACATCATGGAGGACCTGCTGTCCTCGTGCGGCCGGGTCCTCGAAGGGCAGTCGCCGGCATTCTCGGCCGAGACCCTCCCGGATCCGGTCGAGTCGCGGGTCCCGCGCAGGTACCGGCGGCTCTCGGGCGTGGGGCTGCTGCGCGTCCTCCGGAGGAGGTGGAGGGCGAGATCGGCCGTCTTCAAGCAACTTTCTCGATCCGAGCCCGACTGTCCAATGGCCGAACGCACGAACCATTTCGTCCTCCAATCCTTGTCGCCGGACGAGACGCGGGGCCTGATCGAAGCCTGCCGCAGCCACCGGGTCAGCTTCTATGGAGCCACGGCGACAGCCTTCCTGATCGCCATGGGCCGCCATCTGAGGCTTCGGGAAGGCGAAATGATGGCCCTCTCGAACGCGGTCAGCCTGCGGAGTTACCTGGAACCGCCTCTGGGGGAGCGGGTCTGCTGCTGCGCGGTCGGCGCGATCACGACCAGCCACGGCGCCCCCGATGCCTCGCGCTTCTGGCGCCTGGCGGCCGAGGCCAGGGCGGCGGTGTCCGAAGCAATCGATCGGGGCGAGCTCTTCTTTCCCGCCTACCCGCTCAGGAGGTGGTTCCTTCTCTGGGCCCGTTCCCGGGAGAGGTTCGCACACACCCTGTCCCGCAACACGAGGACCGCCGGTGTGCTCTCCAGCCTCGGGGCGCTCCGCATTTCGACAGACTACGGCAGCATGCGGTTGCGTTCCCTGGTCATCCTCGGCCCTCCTCACGTCTGCAAGGGGCTTTTTCTGATCGCCTACACGCTGGGCGGAATCGCCTGCTTCACGTTCATGTACGCCCGGCCCCTCATAGACCCTGCTCTGGCCGAGGAGGTCGCGCAGGGCACGCTGGCCGTTCTCAGGGAACACGCGGCGCTGCCGTGACGAGGCCGCGGATGAACCTGAGTGCTCCGTTGCAGCCCGCCACGTCGCCGCCGGCCAGAGCGATCCGCTTGCGGGACCGCATCCTCATCCTGCCCTCGGCTTGGGCATCAGAAAGAGATGGATCAGGAGGACCGTCAGGAGCGGGACGCAGAGTCCGACGGCGAGGACCGTGATCAGCAGGTGCCCCAGCTCCGCGTAGTGCCCCCGCTCGATCACGAAGATCTGGTTCACGTACTGCGTGGCCAGGCTGCTCGCGGACAGGGCCAGGTTCGTGAAGGCCGCCATCACGGCGAAGTAGGTCGCCTTCTGTTCCCGGGGCGCCTCGCGCGCGATCCACGCCAGCATCGGAATCATGGCCACCTGATTGAGCGGCGAGTCGGCCATGGTGTCCACGATGGCGATGGTGCGGGCGCCGAAGCCGAAGTGCTGCATGGTCCACTCGTGCAGGCCGAAGTACATGCCCACGTACGGCAGCGAGACCAGGGTGCCGTACAGGGATAGAAAGACGACGATGTAGGGGACCGAGTGCCTTCCCATCCAGCCCCGCAGCGCGATCATGCCCACGATCACCAGGATGGAGGAGATCTGGCGGAGCGTGCCGAAGAAAGCCTCGTCGAAGCCCAGGGAATCGATCTGCCACCAGCCGGCCCCGGCGCCGGCCGTCGGCATGGCGCGAAAGACGAAGATGACGACGGCGATTCCGACGATCTCCCGGCGCTTGAAGGGCTCGAGCTCCTTCAAGAGCAGCGCGATGAGGAAGCCGATGACCCCCAGGGAGGCAAACAGGATCAGCTCTTCCTTGAAGCCGATCCCGGAGAGTCCGACCGCCAGGGTGACGGCCACGAACATCCCGCTGCCGGCCAGGATGTACCAGTTCGGGGCCGGAGCCTGGTCCCGGACCTCGACCATCCTGCGGATCTCCTCCTCCTTGAAGCCTTCCCTGCGAAGCCGCTTGCGCCGGCGCCGGGCGAGCCGGCCGGCCAGCAGGACACCCATGACGGAGATGACCGGAATGACCAGGGCGATCTGGTACATCACTTCGTACGAGAACACCTTGGCCAGCCAGCCGCCGGTGCCGGCCACCAGGGCGCTGCCCCCCACGATGGCGATGCGGCCGAGGGTCTGCATGGTGACGTGCATGCGGCGGGATTGCTCTTCGCCGATCGGCGACCCGTCCTCCCGGACCGCGGGGACCGCCTCGACGGTCATGGCGTCCGCCACCACATCCTGGAGCATGAACCCGATGGGAGAGAGGATGACGGAGATGATGTACCAGACGCCGAGCGGGAGCACGGCGGCCATCCGGTCCGGATGGCCGGTCAGGCCCACCATGATGAGCAGGCTCGCGGCCATCAGCCCGGCGCCGGCGTAGACGAACAGGGACTTCTTCGGCCAGAAGAGGTCCACCATGTGGCCCACGGGCATCTTCAGCGCCCAGGGCAGCCCGGCCCAGAAGCCCAGGGTCGCCAGGAACGCCGCGCTCAGGCCGAGCCTGTCCTTGACGAAGAAGGTCTCGATGATGCCGGTGAAGCTCGAGACGCCGGCGGCGAAGTAGACCATGAGCGGCGGCAGATAGCTCCACCGGAATTCCCGGAAGATCCCCATGAAGTCCCGGGTGAACCACCTCCAGAACCTCGACACCGAACCTCCTCTCCTTCAGGAGCCGAACACGAACAGGACGTCGCCCGCGTCCACGGCCTGTCCCGGCCGCACCATCACTTTCTCCACGACCGCGTCTCGCGGGGCGGCCACGCCGCTCTCCATCTTCATGGACTCGATGGCCACGAGCTCCTGTCCCCTGTAGACCCGCTCCCCTTCTCGCACCCGGATGTCCACGATCATGCCCGGCATCGGAGAGGGCAGGACGTTCTCCGGCCTCTTCTCCGGCGGGAGCGGCACGTAGGGAGTGAGCTTCCACTCGAGCGGGCTGTAGATCTCCAGCGTGCGGGTGATCCCGTTGAACGCCGCCCAGGTGAAGTTCACCCGGGGGTGGAGGATGAAGCGGTGGACTTCGCCGTCGATCTCGAGCTTGAGCCTTCTGCGATAGAATTCGAACCTGGGTGTCACCACCCGGTAATCGGTTCCGTTCACCCGCACCTCCCAGTGGTCCGGAGAAGGCTCCACCTGGCGCAGTCGCACCTCAAAAACGTCTTCATCGCCCTTCACCATGTAGTCGCACCAGGGCTTGGAAGCCGGAGCGCCGCCCACGTGCGCCGCCATCGGCTTCAGGGATTCGCGCACCAGGCTCCGGCGGTTGTGGTACACGAGCGTCGCCGCCGTCGCCATGTAATGAAGATCTCGGACCGGAGGGCTGATCTTCATCTGGCCTCGCTCGAAGTGGCGGTCGATGAACCCGGTCGAGAGGTCGCCCTTCACGAAGGCCGGATGGTTGAGAATGGCATTGATGAAATGGACGTTCGTCGCCACCCCTTCGATGTGATAGCTGTTCAGGGCCCGGACCAAGGTCCTGCGCGCCTCTTCCCGGTCCTCGCCCCAGGAGATCACCTTGGCCAGCAGCGAATCGTAGTAGGGGCTGACCACGCTGCCGGCCTGAATGCCGCTGTCCACGCGGATGTGCCGGCCGCGCGGCTCGAAATAACGCGTGACGATGCCGGTCGAGGGCAGGTAGCCGCGCTCGGGATCTTCCGCGCACACCCGGGCCTCGATCGCCCAGCCATGGAAGCCCACTTCCTCCTGGCGAAACGGAAGCCGCTCCCCGCAGGCCACCCGGAGCTGCAGCTCCACCAGATCCAGAGAGGTCACCATTTCGGTGACGGCGTGCTCGACCTGCAGCCGCGTGTTCATCTCCAGGAAACAGACGCCGCCCGACTCCGGGTCCAGGATGAACTCCACGGTGCCGGCGTTCGTGTACCCGGCTTCCCGGGCCAGGGCGCAGGCCATGCGGCCCGCGGCCTGCCGCATCGAATCGTCAATCGCCGTGGAGGGGGTTTCTTCGATGACCTTCTGGTGGCGCCGCTGAACCGAGCACTCGCGCTCGCCCAGCCAGACCACGTTCCCGTGCTCGTCCGCCAGGATCTGGACCTCGATGTGGCGCGGGTCCGGCAGGTAGCGCTCCAGGAAGATCTGGGTGTCGCCGAAGGCCTTGCCGGATTCGTTGCGGGAGACCGCCAGGGCCTTCTCCGCCTCCTCCCTGCCGGCCACGATCCGCATCCCCTTGCCGCCGCCGCCCATGACCGGCTTGAGCAGGATCGGGTAGCCCGTCGCGGCGGCGGCCGCGATCACCTCACGGGCGTCTGAAAGGGGCGCGAGCGGACCGGGGATGACGGGCACTCCTGCCCGGACCGCCAGGTTCTTGGAGGCGAGCTTGTCGCCCAGGATGGCGATCGCGGCGGCGGAAGGCCCGATGAACGCGAGCCCTGCTTCCCGGGTCATGCGGGCGAAATCCGGGTTCTCGGCGAGAAAGCCGTACCCGGGATGAATCGCCTGGCAGCGGGTCGAGAGGGCCGCCTCGATGATTCTTTCCTTTACCAAGTAGGACTGCCCCGCCGGGGCGGCGCCCACCTGCACCGCCTCGTCCGCCAGCAGGCGGTGCATGGACCGGGAGTCTGCCTCCGAGTACACGGCCGCGGCCCTCACGCCCAGGCGCCTGCAGGTCCTCAGGATGCGCAGGGCGATCTCGCCGCGGTTGGCGATCAGGATCTTTTCGAACATGGAGGCGCGCCTCACAGGGGGATGTTGCCGTGCTTGCGGTTCGGTCTTTCCAGTTTTTTTCCTTCGAGGACCTGCAGCGTCCGGATCAGCCTGTGGCGGGTGTCCCGCGGGAAGATCACGTCGTCGATGTAGCCCCGGTTGGCGGCCAGGAACGGGTGGGCGAAGGACTTTCGGTACTGCTCCATCTTCTCGGACAGCACGGCATCGGGGTTGTCAGCCGCCTGGATCTCCTTGCGGTAGATCACCTCGCTTGCGCCCCTGGGCCCCATCACGGCGATCTCCGCCGTGGGCCAGGCGTAGTTGATGTCGCAGCGGATGTGCTTCGAGTTCATCACCAGGTAGGCGCCGCCGTAGGCCTTGCGGATGAGGACGGTGATGCGCGGCACCGTGGCCTCCACGAAGGCGTAGAGGAGCTTGGCGCCGTGGCGGATGATGCCGCCGTGCTCCTGCTCCGGGCCCGGCATGAAGCCGGGCACGTCGACGAAACAGATGAGGGGGATGTTGAATGCATCGCAGAACCGAACGAACCGGGCGCCCTTGGCCGAGGCGTCGGCGTCGAGAACGCCGGCGAGGACCGCGGGCTGGTTGGCCACCAGGCCGATGGTCTGGCCGCCCAACCGGCCGAAGCCGACGATGAGGTTCCTGGCGAACTGGGGCTGGACCTCCAGGAACTCGGAGCCGTCCAGCACGCTCTCGATGAGGACCCGCATGTCATAGGTCTGGTGCGGGCCCGGGGGGACCAAGTGGTCGAGAGCGGGGTCGGTGCGGTCCGGCGGGTCGCGGAGGTCGAGAAAGGGAGCGGTCTGCCGGTTGTTCGAGGGGAGGTAGTTGATCAGCTGGCGAACCGCGCGCAGACACAGGATGTCGTTGGGCACGACGAAGTGGGCCACCCCGCTGCGGGTGGCGTGAATCTCGGCTCCCCCCAGCTCCTCCATGCTGATGTCCTTGTGGATGACCGTCTTGACCACGCTCGGGCCGGTCACGAACATGTGGGAGGAATTCTCGACCATGAAGACGAAGTCGGTCATGGCCGGGCTGTACACGGCCCCGCCCGCGCAAGGCCCCATGATGCACGAGATCTGCGGGACCACGCCGCTGGCGTCCACGTTTCTGCGGAAGATCTCGCCGTAGGCTGCCAGCGCATCCACTCCTTCCTGGATGCGGGCGCCGCCGGAGTCGTTGAGGCCGATGATCGGGGCGCCCACGCGCACCGCCTGGTCCATGACCTTGCAGATCTTCTGCGAGTGCGCCTCGCCCAGGGAACCGCCCATGACGGTGAAGTCCTGGCTGAAGATGAACACCTCCCTGCCGTCGATCGTGCCGTGGCCGGTGACGACCCCGTCTCCCAGGAAGGAGCGGTCGCCGCCCAGGGTGCCCCCTCTGCCGCTTTTCAGCGTATCGAACTCCTCGAGGGAGCCCTCGTCCAGGAGCAGATCGATCCGCTCGCGGGCGGTGAGCTTGCCCCTGCGGTGCTGGTCCTCGATGCGGGCCGTCCCGCCGCCGACGAACGCCTCCTGCTTGAGCTTCTCGAGCGTGTCCAGGTTGTCGTGAATGGGCCAGTTCATGGGTTTCCTCCGGAAACGACGCGATGGCCTCGCCTGGCAGCTTTTGCCAGGCAGGCGCACATCGAAACATTTTCATCAGAATTGCGGTCGGAATGCAACGCGGGCTAGGGACGTGGACACTCGGTAGGATGGACAAAGCGAAGCGTGTCCACCAACCAGGGAAGGGCTTGATGTGCGGCGGGTGCTGGCAGACCACATCTTGTAGGGGCGACGCATGCGTCGCCCGTTCCGGAGGCCCGAC